>CAIMZI010000115.1 GCA_903845935.1 uncultured beta proteobacterium
GCCACAACCTGTGACGTTCCCAGTGCTGCCACATCCGCCGTCGTGATCGCAGCAATCTGGTTGGTCTTCAGGGCAGCAATGTCGGCCGTCGTGATTGCAACCGATTGATCCGTCGTCAACGCTGCTATCTGGGCCGTCGTCAGTGCCTGGGCCTGGGCGGTAGTGATCGCCACCGCATGATCCGTCGTCAGAGCCACCACTTGACTGGTTTTCAGTGCCGTGATGCTCGCCGTTGTGACCGCAATCACCTGGCTGGTTGTCAGGGCAGCGATATCGGCCGTGGAAATGGCCTGTATTTGGTTGGTCTTCAACGCTGCCACATCGGCGGTGGACACAGCCTGAATCTGGCTGCTGGTCAAAGCCCCGATCTGGCTTGTTGTCAGTCCAATCGCCTGACTTGTGGTGAGGGCTCCAATCTGGTCGGAGCCTAACACGACCATCTGCGAAGTCTGCAATGCAGCGAGATCCTTGGTCGTCAGATTGGCAATCTGGGCCGTAGTCAGCGCCACCACATCTGCGGTTGACAACGCCTGGATACTGGCGGTGGTAAAGGCCTTGATCTGCGCCGTAGTGAATGCCGCGACCTGATCCGTAGAGAAGGCTGCAATGTCATCCGTGGAGAATGCCTGCACCTGCGCCGTAGTAAGGGACGCGATCTGCTTTGTACTTAATCCACCAAGATTGCTAGCCATTTTATTTCCTTTGGAACTGAACGTTCACACCCATACCCAAAACCGCGCTCCCTCCCGCAAGAACGCGTCCTCCCCCACTTACATCCCGTCACGCAGACCTCTACGGTCATTTTGACAGAAATGGCGACATCGGCCCCGCGGCGCAATACCGCCTCTCCCTAAGATCGACAGGTTTTCGAAAAACTTAAGTACGGTTAACTTTCTATCCGCTCTACTTCCCATTGACGCGCCCGGCGCACGCCCTCGGCCACCTGTGCCGCACTGCATATTGCCCCGGAACGCGCCAAATTGGTGCGCGCAGCTTCATCGCCGCGGCCCGCTGCGATCACAAACCATCTATGTGCCTCAATCGGATCGACCACCACGCCCTCGCCCGTCGCATACAAAAGCCCCAACTTGGCTTGCGCGGCCGTAATTCCCTTGGAAGCAGCCCGCAACAGGAGCTCAAAGCCCTTTTGAACATCCTGGGCGACGCCCTGGCCCTTTAAGTAGGCGATGGCCAGGTTGTAAAGCGCCTCCGGATCGTCCTGGGCTGCTGCCTTTTGCCACCAGGCAACCGCCTGCACCGGGTCTTTCAGCATGGAGTGGAGTACGCCCAGATTGGCTTGCGCCGCAACAAAACCCTGATCGGCGGCACTTTGGCACCAGGCAAAGGCCTGCTTCAAATCCCGGACCAGCCCAGGTCTACCGCTGGCGTAGACAGCGCCCAGATTCCACTGCGCTTGCGCATCGCCCTGGGCCGCAGCCTTTTGCAGCCAAAATAACGCTTGCTTGAGATCGGCCTCGACGCCCAGACCATTCAGGTAGGCAACTCCCAGTGCCGACTCGGCCTCTGCCAGACCTTTCTGAGCAGCCTTCTCGTACCAGTAAAACGCTTTTGCCACATGGCGCGCCACGCCCTTGCCCTGGGCATATTGCTGGCCCAGCAGATACTGCGCCTGGACATGGCCGGCTTCGGCCGCCCGGGCAAAGCTGCTCGCCGCCAGGTGATGCATATCGTCATTACAAAGTTTGCCCAGCGTCACCAAAGCCATCGTATGGCCCTGCGCTGCAGCCCGCACATACCAATCCAGGCCTTGCAAATAGTCTTGTGACAACAACTCGCCATTGCTGCACAGGCGTCCGAGGGCAAACTGGGCCTGGGCATCACCTTGCCGGGCGGCTCGCAGATACCAGTCCACTGCGTCCGCATTGCCTTGGCGCTCCAGCAGCTTGGCCACACTGGCCTGAGCCTGAGCATGCTCCGATTGGGCCGCGACCCGGTACCAGCGCAGGGCCTGACTCTGGTCGGCCTCCAGCCCCAAACCCAGCTCATACATCAAGCCCAACTGGTATTTGGCATCCGTATTGCCCATCTCGGCCGCACGCACCCACTGCTCTTCGTCACGCCTACGCTCGGGTCCGGAGGATTTCCTTCTGGGACGCGACTTGCCACGGGTAGGCACATCACCGGCCCGTTCCAGCAATTCGATGGCGACCTTGGACGCCAGATGGTCTTGTGCGGCCGCCTTGCGATACCAGGCCAGGGCCTCTTCCAGATAGGCTTGGCGACCCGGGCCCTTGACCAGCAGTTCGGCAATGGCATGTTGCGCCGCAGCCAGCCCCTGCTCTGCAGCGGCCCGATACCAGCGCGCTGCCGCTTCCTCATCGCGCTCCGTGCCCAGGCCTTCTGCATAGACCTTGGCCAATGCATATTGGCCCTCAGCCAGGCCTAATTGGGCTGCAACTTGGAAGCGATCCGCAGCACCCTGGTGATGAGCCTTGGACAGCAGCTTGCCCTGGCGAAAAACCGATTTGGCATGGCCCTGTTCGGCCGCTTTAGAAAACCACAGCATGGCTTGAGCGACGCTAGGCTCCACGCCGGTGCCGGTTTCATAGCGCGTTGCCAACAGGAACTGCGCACGTGCCAGTCCCCGATTGGCGGCCTGGGTGATCCAGTCCACGGCCTGTGCGATGTCCTGCAGCACGCCCATGCCATTGGCATACATCAGACCCACCTCATATTGGGCATCCGGAACGCCCAGACGCGCCGACTTCAGCGCCTCGGCAAACAGCCGCTTGTCTCGGGCCGGATTTTTTGAGGGCGTATTCATGCGCCACCGCCCAGCGCCTTGTACAGCTGAGCCGCTGTATCGAGCTGACCTCGGCGCAGTTGCACCGTGTTTTGCCGCGCCGACACCAGATTGCGCTCGGCGTCCAGCAGTTCCAAGATATTCGTCATGCCGGCCTGGTATCTGCCCCTGGCAATCTTCAGGCGCAGCAACTGCGACTTTTCATTCAATTCTGCGGAATGCTGTTGCAGGGCCAATGATTCCCTGGACGCCAACAGGTCCGCCACCTCCCGAAAGGCCTGCTGTATGGTCTTTTCATAGTCCGCCACGGCAATCACCTTGCGCGCCTCGGCCACGTCCACGGCGGCGGAAAGCTTTCCACCATCAAACAAGGGAAGGCCAATGGAGGGCTGAAAATTCCAGGCAACGCCATTGAACAGGGATGCCAAACCAACGCTTGCCACTCCAAGCCCGGCGGTGAGCGCGACCTTGGGCAAAAATGCGGCACGGGCTGCGTCAATATTGGCGTGTGCTGCCCGCAAGCGCAGCTCTGCCGCCACCACGTCCGGCCTTTGCAGCAGCACATCGCCTGGCAGCCCGGGCGCCAGCGTGGCTTCCAGTCCCTGATGAGCCAGGTCCAGACCCAGGGGCAAATCGGCAGGCGTTTCGCCGACCAGGTAATTCAGGCGGCTGGAGGCCACATTGCGCTGCTGCTCGACGGAGCGCAGTTCGGATCGCTGCGCTTCCAGCGCACCATTGGCAACCTCATATTCCACGTCATAGGTGGCACCAATCTCGCGCCCCTTGCCAATCACCGCCAGGCTGAGCTCACGCGAGCGCAGGGAATCACGGGCCAGTTCAAGCAGCCCATCGAGTTGTACCAGATTGAAATAGGCGCTGGCCACATCGGCCACCAGCGACAGCTTGAAGGTGCGGCGCGCCTCATTGCTGGCCAGAAAGCTATTGCGTGCAGACTCCGTCATGCTGGCAATACGGCCCCAGAAATCGACCTCATACGACACATTGCTCAATGCCAGGTCGTAACGCTCACCGTTGATGACCGTGCCGGTACCGGACAGGTCGGCAGGTGTTTGGCCTATGGTGCCGCTGCCCAGCAGGTTGATGGACGGGAACTTGTCGGCGCGGGCGATTCGGTATTGGGCACGCGCCTCTTCCACACGCCCTACCGCGATGCGCATGTCCCGGTTGTTTTGAATGGCGGCTTCAATCAGGGCGCGCAGTCGCGGATCGGCAAAATAATTTTGCCACTGGGTCTGGCTGATATCTTGTGTGCCACCCGCATCCATGCCGGTCGGCCAGGCAGCTGGCACAGGCAATGCCGGGCGCTGAAATTCCGCGGTCTGCGCACAGGCAGTCAGCAGCAAAATCAGAGGGAGGGCAAGGCGCTTTTTCCACATGGGCTGAGTTTAGGACGCCACCCCCGGTACCTATCCACTGAAATTGGCAGTAAAACAGGGCTTACTTTCACACTCAGGTCGCCGGGCACCCGGTTTCCAATGCAGGCATCAAAGCGCTACCATGCAGCGCAACGCATGCACTACAGGACGTCAGACGATGAGCAATGAGGAGATTTTTGGCACTGCGGTGTCTCAGGCCTGGCATGGCAAACTGGAATTTGCGTCCTTGATCGATATCGCGACGCGGCTGGAGGCCCAGGGCAACGTGCATCTGGCTGCGGTCCTGTATCAGACCTGGCTGGCCCGCAATTCATCGCCCTTTGCCTATGCCGGCCATTTCAACGGTGCTCTGGCGCTGGCCAATGCCGGCGAGTTGGGTGGTGCCGAAGCGGCCTACCGCAAGGCCATAGAGATCCACCCCGGCTTTGTCCAGCCGCGCCTGAATCTGGGCATGCTCTATGAGCGCCAGGGACTGCTCGACCAAGCGATTCAGGAATGGCAATGGGTGGAACAGAATGTCGGCGTGGCCCCTGCCGAGAGCGCAGGCTTTGTCGTGATGGCGCTCAACCACCTGGGGCGGGTGCTGGAATCGCGCAAGGAATTTGCCAAGGCCACGGATTACCTGACGCGCAGCCTGGCGATCGACCCCAAACAGCCCGATGTGTTGCACCACTGGGTGCATTTGCGGCAAAAACAGTGCCTCTGGCCGGTCTACGCACCCCTGCCCGGTGTCAGCCTGGAGGAAATGCAACACGCCACCTCGGCCCTGGCCATGCTGCCGGTGTCGGACGACCCGCAGGCGCAATTGGACGCCGCCAGGCGCTTTGTTGCCAAGAAGGTGAGTCAGGCCATGCCGCGACTCTCTGCCCACAAGGGCTACGGGCACAAGAAGCTGCGCATTGCCTACGCATCCTCCGATTTCTGCCTGCATCCGGTATCCATCCTGATGGCCGAACTGTTCGAGTTGCACAACCGTGAGCGAGTCGAGGTCTACGGCTATTGCTGGAGCCCCGAAGATGGCTCGGCGTTTCGCCAGCGTGTCATCTCTGCCATGGACCATTTCCACAAGATTGGTGGATTGAGCGATCTGGAGGCTGCGCAACTGATTCGCTCGCACGAAATTGATGTGCTGGTCGACCTGCAAGGGCAAACTGCGGGCGCCAGAGCCAATATGCTGGCCTACCGACCCGCGCCGATTCAGATCACCTATCTGGGCCTGCCGGCCACCACCGGCCTGCCGTCCATAGACTATGTGATCGCCGACCGTTTTCTGATCCCGGAAGAGTTTGCTCATCTGTACTCCGAACAGCCGCTGTACATGCCCGACATCTACCAAGTCAGTGACCGCAAGCGTGTCTCGGGCCCGGTTCCTGAGCGGGCGGCATGCGGTTTGCCGGACAAGGCCTTTGTTTACTGCTCGCTAAACAACAACTACAAGTTCACGCCCGAAGTATTCGATGGTTGGATGCGCATTCTGCAGCGCACGCCGGGCAGCGTGCTTTGGCTGCTGTCAGACAACGCGTGGGCCGAGGCCAATCTGCGCAGCGAGGCCGAGTCTCGCGGCATTGTCCCTGCGCGCCTGATTTTTGGCGGCCGGGTGTCACCCGAGAACTACCTGGCCCGCTTTGCCTGCGCCGACCTGTTTTTAGACACCTTCCCATTCAATGCAGGCACCACGGCCAATGACGCGCTCTGGATGGGCTTGCCCCTCGTCACTTACTGCGGTCGCAGCTTTGCCGCCCGCATGGCCGGCGCCCTGCTGACGGCCGCGGGTCTGCCGGAACTGATTACCTACAACATGGTCGATTACGAGGAAAAAGCGGTAGCCCTGGCGCAGGATCCGGACCAGTGCCTGGGCCTGCGCCAGAAACTCGCCGAGGTCAAGCGCAACGGCGCGCTGTTTGACACCCAGCGCTTTGTGAATCATCTGGAAGACCGGCTGGCCGAACTGCTGGCCGGTCTCAATTCCGCTTAATGCAGGAACTGGCCTTGCTGCATTTCCTGCGCGCAATGGGCCAACCAGGGCTCGGCCAGGTAGCGGATTTGGGCGTCGTTTTGCAAAATGCGCCGCATGATTTCGCCCTTGGCCTTGCGTGCATCGCCATCCAGCTTTTCCTGGCGGGCGCAATAACGCAGCTGCTCGATCAACACCGCACTCTCTGCTTCACAGAGTCCCACGGCGTCCCAGTCGGCGGCCTTGGCAGCCTCCAGCATCTTGCGGCTGCTGTCTTCGATGGCCTGATAATAGAAAAGCAAACTCTGCTCCATGATCAAGCCCTCAATGAGGAATAACCGGCATAGGCAGATGCGCCATACATGCGCTGCACGCTGGGTACGCTTGGCACGCTGCTGCGCAGAGCCCGGGTTACTTCGACCAGTGCCTCCACCGCCGAGCTGCTGGGCGTCCCATTGCGCAGGGAGTTCCATGCATCCAGCAGAGGAACCAATAATTCACTGACCTCATCCAGAGCCGACGCATCGTTCCTCAGGTTGGCGTGCAACAGACGCACCGAACAATAGGCGTATAAATCATCCAGATTGGCTGCGATCTCACCGCCGCTCTTGATATTCAGGTGTGCCCGCAATCCCTCGGTCATGATTTCCAAGGCCTTGTTGAGGTGCCTCAATTTGGTTTGGACATCACGCTGTTGCATGGCCAGCTTGGCCAAACGGATGCGGTCCCGAATGCCTTCGATCAACAAAATGACCAGGTCTGCGCCACCTGCAGCGCTGGCTCTGCTATCCAGACTGACGGTTGCGTAAGCAGAGGCGGCGCGTGATTGTAGGGTTGTCATATCGAGTCCGAGTAGCTAGTGCTTATGTTATCGGCTCGGATCGGAAAAGCTTTACCCCAATGGACTAATCCAGCAGCGCCTGTTTCCATTGCGGCACCAGGCCGCTGAGCATGAAGCGCGCATTGACCCAGGCATGGAGCGCAGCTCCCATGGAGGCCCGCAGGGCCGGGTCTGCCATCAGTTTGCGCAAGGCAGCAACCCATTCATTGACATCGTCACCGCAGCGCAACACCGGTGCATCATCCGATCGGTAGGGGTAGACGTCTGAGCAGACCACGGGCCAGCCCATGGCACCGTATTCCAACAGGCGAAGATTGCTCTTGCATTCATTGAAAACATTGGATTCCAGCGGCGCAATGGCAATGTCCAAATCGAGATCGGACATCTTTTTCGGGTAGTCCACGATGCTGACAAAGCCATGAAACTCCTTGAGATGGGGCTTGATTTCGTCGGTGCACATGCCCATAAAAACCCAGTCCACCTCGTCTGCCAGCGCAAGCACCACCCCGGCGATCAAATCCAGATCGCCCTTGTGCTGGGCCGCACCAATCCAACCCACACGCAGCTTTTCCCGCGGCACCGTGTCCTTGCGCAGGCCGCGCCATTGTTTGTTCAGTCCATTCGGAACCAGCCTCACGTCCTTGACATATTTGCCGTAATGCGTACGCAGCGGTTCCGTGGTAACGACCAGCCGATCGGACTGCTTCAGGGCCCGGATCATGCGCTGATGCCCTTCGCGGGACTGGAAATTGCGGTTGGGATGCTTGGCCGGCACATCGCCCAGCAAATCATCGACCATCTGAATAATTTCCACCTCCGGCATGGCCAGCTTGTATTTCAGCGCGATGCCCAGCTGACCATCATCCACCGAGTGTTGCAGGATCAAGCGGTCGGGTGCGGCACGCGCCAGTTCCAGCGGATGCAGAACGCGCATCACTCCCTTGCTTTGAGCCATCACGATGCAGGTCTGCGCCAGGCTGGCGTCCTGCAGTGCATTCAAGGGTTCAATCACCCGGTATTGGCCGGCCCCACTGGTGAGCGGAACGGCCAACAGACGCGGCCGGTCATGGCGTTTGGGCTGCCAGTCGATAACGACATTCGATTCCACATCGTAGGGTGTGATCAGGGACAGATGGCGGTTGTAGCAGCCATCGCTTGCCAACTGCCTGGCCCATTTGCGCAGCAAGGCGTCTTTTTCCAGCAGTTCGCGCTCGGCCAAGCGCAACCTGGAGGCTGGATCCCGCGTCAGCAAAGCCACGGTTTTTCCGCCCTGGTGCATGACGCTGCTCAAGGGCGTCCAGACATGGCGTTTGCCGAGCTGCCCCAGGCGCAGGCAAAAGTCCAGCACCGCAAACCACAGAGCAAAGTCCAGCTCGTCAAAGCCGCCCAAGGACACCCAGTCCTCCCTGCGCAACAAAAAGCAATGACCGGCCACGGTGCTCACATCCTGAGTGAGCTGCAAACGTGAGTAAATGCCGGCTTCCTCCAGACGCCCCTCTTCTCCCGCATAGGGTCCAGCCGAACCCTTGATGCCCAGCACCATGGGGCCGCCAACCACCCGCGCATCCTGCCCGCGGTGTGCCATCAGGCGCGGTGCCACGCAGCCGACGTCCGCCTGTGCGGCAATGCCCAACAAGGGCGTCAGCCAGTCGGCATGCAGCATCTCGGTGTCATCGTCACAGACCAGCACAAAATCCCCCTGGCACCTGGCAATGCCGGCATTCAGGGCGGCTGCGTGGCTGTATTCCGGCTGATGCAACTCCAGCACCACGATCTCAATGTCCGGCAGCACATCGCTGAGCGCATATTCCACCTCGGACACATGTTCGGGCTCGGTCACCAGCACAATTTCTCGCAACTGGGGCTGCGGATATGCCTTCAGGGATTCGATCAGGCTACGCAGATAGCCGGTCTGCATGCCGGTACAAACCACCAGACTCACGCTCACTTCCCGGTCGGGCTGCCGGTAGTCCATTAGCCAGGTGCCCCAACGGGCCTGCGGCGTCAGGCGCTCAGCCGTTTTCTCATCCACCATGACCTGACGCGCAGCCAGGTATTCCTGATTTTCCATGGCCTGGCCAAGCTGCGGCGCTGCATGAGACAGCACGGTGTCGATATGCCCCAAGGCAGAACGGCCGCGTTGCGCCACCAGGCGCAAGGCATGGGCATACAGCCCACCACCGATCAGCGGCGAGCCGGCCTGCAACCAGCTCGCTACCCTCACCAGCAAGGCATCACCCAGATAGTTGGTGCAACGCAATAACTCGATATTGGCGTCCGGCTTGAAGTTGGGATAGCTTCTGCTGCCGTCCGCGGCACATCCATCCTCGTCGGCATAAATAAGTTCTGCCTGCGGCCAGGCCTCGGTAGACAAGGCCCATTCGACCAGTGCCTGCGGCGCAAGGCGGGTACCCGATCGGATAATCAACAACCATTGCTTGGGCTTTGGGGCCATGTGCTCTTGAAGCGCCAACTCCATACTGCCGTCAGAATAAATCCACTCAATGGCGGATTCCGAGTCCAGCTCCGCAGGCGCGGCCATGTCGCTGACAATCGTCACCGATTTCGCCTGTCCAAGGCAGTGCGACAGACTGTCCAAGGTGTCGGCCAGCGCGTTAATCGCTTGGCCGCGATGTTCAATCAGAACTGCAATTCCCGGCAGGCGCCCCGAGCACAGATGCTCGGCATAAATATCGGCATCAATTTCACGCAATGTGCAACGCGCCATCCAGAGTTTGTATTGGTCGTTGATTCGCTCGTACTTTTTTCTATCGGCACGGTCCGCCAACTCTACCTGCGACAGGTCTGGGAATGGCAGGCTGTCCAGGGCCTTTTGCGGCCAGGCCCGTTCCCTTGGCAATTGCTTGGCCCTGGACTGTGTTTCTGCAATGAACTGATCCAGTTCTTCACGCCACTGAGAAAGATCTTGCAGGTGGCGTAATCTTCTAGCTCCCACTGTAAGTAATGCACGCTCAACCTCTGCGGGCTCATCGCCCCAGGCCACCCCCTCGTTACCCAGCTCAATTATTATTTCCGGGATTGATTTTAGAGTTATAGGATTTGGCAGGAGAATTACTGTACAACCGCACAGCGTGGCCTCCAAAACGATGGCCGAAGGCTCGTAACAGTAAAGAAATTTAACCTTTTTTAGAATGGCCAACGTTTTATCGTTGGTATTCGGAACGGTGGAGGATATTTCAATGGCATCAGGTCCAAAATCCCGCAGCTTGCCGCCACCCAAACTATATCGATTATGGTAATATGCGACACCCTCTCGCTTGTCGGAGTCAACCTTTTCACCTACATCTATACTACCAAGATTGATATGTGGAAGATAGAGTTTATTGGACGCAGGAGAGTAGATTTTTAAAAATGTATAAATCAGTTCGTCCGGTGGATACGACTTATCCCCCCCTAGCAGTCCTGGATAGTTGAGCACATAGCGCACCGGCAGGCCAAACCCCATGGGGGTTCCGGCAACCACTTCTGGATACACCACCACCGGCGTCTTACCAGCCAGATAATGTGCAATTTTGACTTCCTGGGTCAGTCGAGGCGTCCACAAAGACCCAGAGGTCACGGGCGTATCCACGTAGGCTTCATAACCTAACTGATTGAGCAGACTGCACAGCTCATGCAGCACACGGATTCCTGCGGACTGTTGCCTGAACGCGGGAGCGATTATGTAATAGGGTTGCGTGGTGTACCGATATACGGTGCTGCACGGAGCAACAGCGTCGGATATTCTTTTTTCTATATTCACTATGCAGCCCCTTGCTCAATACCCCAGCCACCGCATCCGAGATTACTTCAGCAACTGCAGCACGCTTTGTGGCATGGAGTTGGCCTGGGCAATCATGGCCGTACCCGCTTGTTGCAGGATTTGCGAACGGCTGAGATTGGAGGTTTCCGTGGCGAAATCCGCGTCCATAATGCGTCCGCGGGCGGAGGTCTGATTCAGCACGGCAGTCTGCAAATAGGTGATGGTATCGCTAAAACGGCTTTCCACCGCACCCAAGGTGGCGCGGGTATTGTCCACTGCAGCCAAGGCCACATCGATTGCCGAGAGATTGGCAGAGTTGTTGGCGTTGACATTCACATCCAAGGCCGATGTACTTTGGCCACCCACAGCGAGCACACCGGTTAACGCACCGGTGGCGATGCCCAGATCCGATGCGGAGATGGTCACGGTCTGGCCGGCGTTGGCGCCTACCTGGAACGAAAAGTCTGCGGTTGCCGTATATAGCGACTGTCCGTTGAACTGGACCGCACTCATTTCCCGACCCAACTCGTCGCTGAGCTGCAAATACTCCTGATTCATGGCGGAGATGTCGCCAGAGGTATTCGTTGAATTGGCTGCCTGCACCGAGAGTTCGCGCATGCGCTGCAAAATATTGGTGATGACGGAAAGACCGCCGTCTGCAGTCTGGGCCAGCGAGATACCGTCATTGGCGTTGCGGATGGCCACATTCATGCCCCGCACCTGGGTATTCATGCGGTCGGCAATGGCCAGTCCGGCGGCATCGTCCTGCGCGCTGTTGATGCGCAAACCCGAGGACAGACGCTGCATGGAGGTAGACATGCTGTTCTGATTCGAGGTGGCGTTGAGCTGCGCGGTCAGCGAATTGATGTTGGTATTGATGGTAAATGGCATGGGATGACTCCTTCAAAAAATGGGTCGCAATGTGAATCAATCCACACGGCATGAAGCGAGAAAGCACTGCCTAGCAATTCAACCGGGTGTTGGAATAATTGTTGACCGGCCCAAAAAAAACTAAACCCCGATAAACGGGGCTTTGTGGGTTCAAATGAAGGGGCTTTAGGGTCAGGAGGACTTGCTCCACTGGGCCAGCTGCGCGGTGACAAAGCTGCTCAGGCTGCTCAGGCTTCCCATGGTGGTGTCCAGCGCGTTGTATTGCGCCAGCAATTGAGCCTGGTAGGCCGCTATGTGGGTATTGAAGGTAACCTGATTCTTGGAATTCGTGGCGAGCGTGGTCTGATAGCCTGCCGTGTGCAGGGTTGCCAGCCCGCCTACGCCCAACGCACCAAAGCTGAAGTTGTACATGCGCGTGGCAATGCCATCGTTGCTGCCATCGGCCGACACATTGGCAAAGAATTTTTGCACGTTGCTGGGATTTTGCAACGCCGCAGCCAGCATGGTGCTATTGGTGGTCAGCGAGCCATCCGCCTGCACCTGCAGGCCCAGATCACTCAATCGCCCTATGGTGCTATTCGTGGGGCCGTTGGCTCCGAGAATCGAACGCACCATGTTTTGAATGCCATAGGTCGTGGTATCGCCCAGCAGTGGCCCGCCGGTTTTGGTGCTGCTGTCGTACGCCGTGCTAGTGGCGATATCGCTATTGAGCTGGTTATACGCGGTCTGAAACGCCTGGATTTTGGTCGTGATGGAGGCCGTATCAACCGCCATGGTGAGCTGCACCGGACTGGTAGTGGTGGTCAGGAGGTTTAAGGTAACCCCCGACAAGGCAGTGGTCACATTGTTGCTGGCCGAGGTCACCGCAATGCCCTGAATGACCAGAGACGCATCGCTGGCAGCAGTGGACTGGGTCAGGCCACCGCCAGGGGGGTAATGCGCCGGGGTCACCACGCCATTGGTGGTTGAAGCCGGCACCTGCGTGGTGGTGGTCGATGCGTAATAACCCAATGAATCCAGCGACCCTAAGGGGTTGGCCGCACCGCTCGCATCGGTTCCCGTGTCGGGCGTAATCATGAAACCCGAAGCGGCGCCAGTGGCATTGCCAGTGATCAGCAGAGACTGGTTGTTGCCGGAGGTAACAACCTGAGCCGACACGCCTGCAGCCGAGGACTGGCTGTTGATATGGGCAGCAATGGTTGCCAAGGTGTCGGTGGCCGAAACAGTAACGCTCACCGCCGCCGGGGCAGTGCCACCACTGACACCCACGGCATTGGTAAAGGAACCGTCGCTGTTCCAGCTTCCCATCTGGATCGTCAGCGTACCGGCCGTTCCAATGGTTCCGGGCACTCCGGATGCGCTGTTCGGCACGGCGGCAGACGCCAGCGTCTGGCTGGTCGCCAGGCTGTTGACCTGAACCGACAAGGAACCAGCTAACGCTCCGGACGATGTGGATCCGGTGATGGCGGAGGGCGTGTTCGACGTCAGCGTCAACGCCTTCCAGGTGGTTAGGTCCTGCAGGGCGCTGGACGCGGCTTCCAGTGCCGACAAATCGGAGCTGATCTGCCCAAAGGTGGAAATATCCGTCTGAATGCTGGCCGCCTGGGTCTGCATCACCTTCAGAGGCAGGGATTCCACCGCCACCAGTTTGCTGACGATCGAATTGACGTCCAGGCCACTGCCGATACCCGGGGACGAGAGAGTTCCAGTAACCGTGGAAGTGGTGGACATATCTATTCCTTTTGCGTCAGCGTTGCACCAAGGGTTGAATCTAACGAAGCCAGGACCTGCAAAAAATCAGAATTAACCCAAAAACACCTGCCAAATGCAAAAAGCCTGGAGCTTTTCCAGGCTTTTTGCAGCGCGCTTGAAAGCTCTTAACGCAGCAGGGCCAAAACCCCTTGCGGCAACTGATTGGCCTGGGCCACCATCGCCGTACCGGCCTGCTGCAGAATCTGCGCACGGCTCAGGTTGGAGGTTTCCTGTGCGAAGTTAGCGTCCATGATACGTCCCTTGGCTGCATCCTGGTTCAGTGCCGCAGTCTGCAGGAAGTCGATGGTATTGGTAAACCGGCTTTGCACGGCACCAATATTGGCACGCGCATTGTTGATGGCCGTCAGCGCCAAGTCCAGACCAGAAATGTTGGCTGCATTGCCGCTGGTATGGGTTGTATCGAGCGTGTCATAGGTGCCGGTTGCAACAGCACCCAGATCGCCCGTGGCCACATTCAATGAACTGGCGGCAATCGTGATGGTCTGTCCACTGTTGGCGCCAACTTGGAAGGAGAAATCCGCACTGGTATCCAGCAGGGACTGGCCGTTGAACTGCACCGAGCTGACCGTGCGCGACACTTCTGCTGCAAGCTGGGTGTACTCCTGGTTCATCGCGGACAGGTCGCCGGAGGTGTTGGTGCCGTTGCTGGCCTGCACCGCGAGTTCGCGCATGCGCTGCACCATATTGGTCAGGGTGGACAGGCCGCCGTCTGCGGTTTGCGCCAGGGAAATGCCGTCGTTGGCGTTGCGCACAGCGACATTCATGCCGCGGTACTGCGAGTCCATGCGGGTGGCGATGGCCAGGCCGGCGGCATCGTCCATTGCGGAGTTGATACGCAGACCAGACGACAACCGCTGCATGGACGTCGAAAGCGAGTTCGAGTTCATTTGGGTGTTGACCTGTGCCTGCAACGAGTTGATATTGGTTGCGATATCGAAAGCCATGATGAAAGCTCCTTAAAAAGTTGAACCGGATTTACCGGAGCCAGGAGGCTCCTGCCTGCCTGACAACGAACCCTGGTTGAAGCTCGTTGGAATATTTATCGGACAGGCTTGACGGAACTTGAGGGCTGAAATCGCAAGCCAGCCTGAAAAACACCCGATCCGCAATGTAGGAAGTTCCCCTACAAGGCCGGGCGCGCAAGACGACAGGGCAAACATCCAAACCCTGATTCAGCTTTCAAGGCGATGCTTCCAGAATTGCATCCATGGTGAGGGGCAAACAAATGGATGCCTTTCACAGACTAAATAAACGCATCACCTCTGGAGCCTGCCATGACAAACGAACAAATGCTTTCCGAAATCCGGGAAGCCAATTTGACCTATCTGATGCTGGCCCAGAACCTGATCCGTCAGGACAAGGCCGAGGCCCTGTTCCGCCTGGGAATGTCCGAAGAGTCCGCCGACATGGTGGCCACGCTTTCCCCAGCGCAAATCCTCAAGATTGCCTCCGGCAACATGCTGCTATGCCGCTTCCGCATGGACGACGAAATCGTCTGGAACCTGCTGACCAACCACTCCGCCACCAAGGTCGACAACGACGCAACCACCCGGCTGCATGCCAGCATCCTGATGGCCGGCCGTTTTGCCGAAACCTTGTAAACCCTTGACCCAACTGGAGCAGCATATGGCCACCAAAAGCGTACTGAACGATTCCAAGCAAGTCGAGCGCGCCGTCGCCCTGATCAACCTGGGCGCCCGCCTTCAGGTGCTGGAAAGCGAGACCGACCTGTCTTATGAGCGTCTTCTGCGTCTCTACAAGGAAGTGGCGGGTCGCTCGCCCAGCAAGGGCCAACTGCCCTTCTCCACCGAGTGGTTTCTGACCTGGCAGCCCAATATCCATGCCTCGCTGTTCCAGAATACCTACCAATACCTGAGCAAGGTCAGCGCGCTGGAAGACATTGACGCCATCATGAAGGCCTACAAGCTGTATACGGAACAGATTGCCGCCTGCGGCGTTGAGCCCCTGCTGTCCATCACCCGCGCCTGGCGTCTGGTCAAGTTCATTGACAACCAGATGCTGTCCATGACCAAGTGCAGCAAGTGTGGCGGCCACTTTGTGTCCGAAGCCTACGAAAACAGCCGCCACTTCGAATGCGGCCTTTGCTCGCCACCGGCCCGCGCCGGCAAGGGCGCAGCGGCCGGCGGCATTCAGCTGCACTAAGCATACGTGGGGGCCTTTATATTCAAGTGCAGCCACGGCGGGACGATATGATAGGTGCAGGCCGTCAAAAGCCACTCAATTCATTTAATGGGGCAATAGGCTCCGCTGTCACACTCACGCTATGTTTGTAATCGTTGGCTGGCTTGTCGTTCTCGGCTGCGTATTCGGCGTGTTCATCGCGCACGGCGGCAATATTGAGGTCATTCTGCACGCACTCCCTTTTGAGATGCTGACGATTGGCGGGGCCACCGCGGGCGCGTTCCTGGCCAACAACCAGATGAAGGTCATCAAGGCCACCATGAAGGGCCTGGGCTCGTGCTTCAAGGGCAGCAAATACAGCAAGGCGCGCTACATGGACCTGATGGCCCTGATGTACGACATCCTTCAAAAGGCCCGCAAAGAGGGTCTGATGGCGATTGAAAACGACGTGGAAAACCCCCACGAATCGGCCATCTTCAAGAAATACCCCAGCGTCGGCCATGACCACCACGTGGTCGAATTCATTACCGACTACCTGCGTATGATGGTGTCGGGCAATCTCAATGCCCACGAGATCGAGTCGCTGATGGACAGCGAGATCGAAACCCACCACCACGAGGCTCATTCTGCCGTGGCCGCGCTGCAGCGCGTGGCCGGTGGCCTGCCGGCCTTCGGTATTGTGGCGGCCGTGCTGGGTGTGGTGAATACCATGGGATCGGTGGGCCAACCCCCGGCCGTGCTCGGCGGCATGATCGGCTCGGCCCTGGTCGGAACATTTTTGGGCATTTTGCTGGCCTACGCCTTTGCCGAACCGCTGGCCGGTATTCTGGAACAAAAGGTGGAGGAAGGCGGCAAGGAGCTGCAGTGCATCAAGACCACCTTGCTGGCCAGCATGCAGGGCTACAACCCGTCCACCGCCATCGAGTTTGGCCGCAAGGTGCTGTACTCCACCGAGCGCCCCAGCTTTGTCGAACTTGAAGCCTTCGTGAAGAAGAAATAAAGTCATGGGAGTCTGACCATGGCAGGAGACGCCAAAAAACTACAGCCGATCATCATCAAGCGTGTCAAAAAGGGCGGGCACGCGGTGCATGGTGGGGCCTGGAAGATTGCCTACGCCGACTTTGTCACTGCCATGATGGCGTTCTTTTTGCTGATGTGGCTGCTGGGCAGCACCACCGACGGTGACAAAAAAGGCATTTCTGATTACTTCCAGTCGCCGCTCAAGGTGGCCATGCAGGGCGGCAATGGTGCGGGCTCCAGCAACAGTCTGATCATGGGCGGTGGCAATGACATCACCCAGACCGCCGGACAGGTAGCCAAGTCCGATAGCGAGGAAAAAAAGGCCAAGCGAATAGCCACCGAGCAGTTCCGCCAATCCGAGGCCAAGGCAGACTCGCGCAGACTCTCGGCCCTCAGCGCCAAGATTGCGGCGGCCATCTCCAACAACAAGAAGCTCTCCGAATTCAGCTCGCAAATCAAGTTGAAAATCACGCCCGACGGCCTGCAAATCCAGATCGTTGACGACCAGAAGCGACCCATGTTTGACAGCGGCAGCGCCTCGGTCAAACCCTATATGCGCGACATCCTGCGCGAGATCGGCGTTGCCTTGCTGGATGTGGAAAACAAGATCAGCCTGGATGGTCATACCGACCGCTCGTCTTATGGCAGCCCGCTGGGCTATAGCAATTGGGAACTTTCGGCCGACCGCGCCAATGCCACGCGGCGCGAACTGATGGCCGCCGGCATGCCCGAAGACAAGCTGACGCGCGTGGTCGGCATGGGCTCAAGCCTCCCCTATGACCCCGAGAATCCGACCGCGCCCAGCAACCGCCGCATCACCCTTCTGGTAATGACCAAGGAGGCCGAAGAGCGCCTCTTGGGTACCGCACCGCCCGACACCGCCCCCGCTCCCGAAACGCAAGCCAGCGCGCCGGTCGCGAAATCGGCGCCGTGATTCGGGAAAATTTCGGTCATACTTGCGATCAACAGAAAAAACGCCAGCGAAAGAGCATGTCATGTCCAAAGAATTACGTTTTTTAATCGTTGACGATTTCTCCACCATGCGCCGGATTGTTCGCAACCTGCTCAAGGAAAGTGGTTTTGCAGACGCCGACGAAGCCGAAGACGGTGTTATCGCCCTGCAAAAGCTGCGCAACAGCAGCTTTGACTTTGTCGTGAGCGACATCAACATGCCGAACATGAACGGCTTCCAGTTGCTCAGCGAGATCAAGAAGGATGAAAAGCTCAAGCACCTGCCGGTGCTGATGGTCACCGCCGAGGCCCGCAAGGAAGACATCGTGATGGCCGCACAGCAGGGTGCGGCAGGCTACATCGTCAAGCCCTTTACCAAGGCCACGCTGGAAGACAAGGTCAACCACATCCTGACCAAACTGGGCCTGAAATAACATGGCCGCGCCAGATGCCAGCGTGGTGGATTCCAGTTCCGCAGCCGTGGATGTGCACCAGCAGATTGGTGCCCTGACGCGCCAACTGCATGATTCCCTGAACGGCCTGGGCCTGACCGCCAAGGTGCAGAACTGGGCCGGTGAGCTGCCTGATGCCAAGAGTCGCCTGTCCTACATCGCGCGCCTCACTGGCGAGGCAGCGGAAAAAGTGCTCAACCAAGTCGACCAGGCCAAGGCCCAGCACGATTTCATCAAGACCGAGACGCACCGCATCGGCCAGCTCATTGTCAAGGACCCGGTGGCCGCCGTGGCCAAGGGCCATGTGATGAACTTTATTGAGGACGTGGACAAGGCCAGCCGCGCCGTGGACCAGCACCTCACCGCCATCATGATGGCGCAGGACTTTCACGACCTCACCGGCCAGGTAATTGCCAAGGTGGTGAACCTGGCCGCCACCATTGAAGAGCAGCTGGTGCAATTGTTGATCCAGACCGCACCGCCAGAAGCCGCGGTAAAAGTCCCATCAACGCACGAGCAGTACACGCCGGCGCTGGACGGCCCGGTAGTCAACGCCGAAGGCAATGCCGACGTCGTGACCAACCAGTCCGAAGTGGACGACCTGCTGGCAAGCCTGGGGTTCTAGATTTTGGTTTGATCAAGCGGGCTTTTCCCCCGCTATTTGGTCTTTAGTTTCGAAGGTCGCTCGCGACAATGGTCTGAACCACTCAACGTTCACACCATGGATTCCGGAAGCCAAGATCGCAACCTACCCGCCTCACAACGCAAGCTCCAAAAAGCGCGCGACGACGGCCAGGTCAGCCGTTCCGAAGACCTGACCCACCTGGCGGTACTGGGCGCCGGGGGTCTGGCGATTTTGGTACTGGCACCCCATTTTTTCGAGCAATTGCGTCTGGACATGGCTCGCCAGCTGCACTTTGATTCCAGCATTCTGGTGTCGATGCAAGCCACCTATTCCCGCCTGAACGAAGCCGTTTCACTTTGCGTGCTGGCATGTGCCGGCTTTGCTGCCATCGTCATGACAGCCTCGGTGCTGTCGGCGGTCGCCGCCGGTGGCTGGGTCACCAGCCTGACGCCACTGATGCCGGACTTCAGCCGCCTCAATCCGCTGTCGGGCTTTGCCAATCTGGTGAGCAAGAAAAAAATGATCTCCACCGCCAAGATGTTGCTCATCACCAGCGTGCTGTTCACCATTGCCGCGATGTTCTTGCGAAACGGCCTGGTGCCGATTGCGGCACTGGAGCTGCAGCCCTCCAGTTCTGCGGTGGCGCATCTGACGCAATGGATTAGCAGTGGACTGGGCTTGATGATGTTGGTGTTGCTCTTGGTCGCCATGGTGGACGTGCCACTGCAAAAATTCCTGCACGCCGGTGAAATGAAAATGTCCAACCAGGAGGTCAAGCAGGAAGGCAAGGAAAACAACGGCAATCCGCAGATCAAGCAAAAGATCCGGCAAAAAATGCGCTCGCTGGCACAAAAGGCCAGCGTCAATGCCGTGCCCAAGGCCGACTTTGTGGTGATGAACCCGACCCACTTTGCCGTGGCCATCCAATACGATGAAAAGACCATGTCGGCGCCTCGGGTGATCTCCAAGGGTGCGGACCTGCTGGCCATGAAGATTCGCGACATCGCCAAGAGCCACTCCATTCCCGTGCTGCAGTCGCCGATGTTGGCGCGTGCCTTGTATGCCAATGCCGAGCTGGATCAGGACATTCCCACCGCCTTGTACAGCGCCGTAGCCCAGGTGCTGGCCTATGTCTACCGCCTGCGGGCCGCCATGCAGGGCCAGGGCAAGATGCCCGACGAGGTGCCGCAGCCCTTTGTGCCGCCTGAACTGGATCCGCAATCCAAAACCCTGAAGGCAGTTAGCGCATGAACGCCCGGCTAAAAAATCTGCAGGCCTGGTACGGCAACAACGCCGGTGTGGTTCAGGGCGCTGCCGCCCCCATGCTGGTGGTGGCGATTCTGGCCATGATGGTGCTGCCGCTGCCGCCCATGCTGCTGGATGTGTTCTTCACCATCAATATTGCCGTGGCGCTGATGGTGATGATGGTGGCGGCCTACATGATTCGTCCGCTGGACTTTGCCGCCTTCCCCAGCGTGCTGTTGTTGACCACGCTGATGCGCCTGTCACTCAACGTGGCCTCGACCCGGGTGGTGCTGCTCGAAGGCCATACCGGCGCGGGTGCCGCCGGTGCGGTGATCGAAGCCTTTGGCCATTTCCTGATTGGCGGCAACTTTGCCGTCGGCCTGATCGTGTTTGCGATTCTGGTGGTGATCAACTTTGTGGTGGTGACCAAGGGCTCGGAGCGTATCGCCGAAGTGTCTGCCCGCTTTACCCTGGACGCGATGCCGGGCAAGCAGATGGCGGTGGACGCCGACCTGAATGCCGGTCTGATTGACGAAAAGGAAGCCAAACGCCGCCGCGCCGAAGTGGGCGAGGAAGCCGACTTCTTCGGCTCCATGGATGGAGCCTCCAAGTTTGTGCGCGGTGACGCCGTCGCCGGCATTTTGATTCTGCTAATCAATATCTTTGGCGGTCTGACGGTGGGCATCTTGCAGCACGACCTGAGTGCCTCGGAGGCCGCCAACACCTACATCCTGCTGGCCGTCGGTGATGCGCTGGTGGCGCAGATTCCGGGACTCCTGATCTCGGTGGCGGCCGCCATGGTGGTGTCACGTGTGGGTAAGGAAAACGACATTGGCAAGCAGATCATCGGCCAGATGTTTGCCTCGCCACGCGTGCTGGCGATTACCGGCAGCATCATGTTCATTCTGGGCATCATTCCCAACATGCCGCATTTTGTGTTTCTGGCCATCGCAGCGGTGCTATTTTATGGCGCCTGGGCACTGGCCAATCGCCCGGCGGTCACCGAAGTGGAAGCCCTGGCACCGGTGGTCAATCCCGACGGCGAAGCCTCCTGGGACGATTTGCAACCGGTGGACCAGCTCGGACTGGAGCTGGGCTACCGCCTGATCGCGCTGGTCGATAAAACGCGCCAGGGCGATCTGCTCAACCGCATCAAGGGCGTGCGCCGCAAGTTTGCCCAGGAGGTCGGCTTTTTGCCGCCGCCTGTGCATGTGCGCGACAACCTGGAACTCAAGCCCAGCGCCTACCGCATCACGTTGCGCGGCGTCATCGTTGGCGAGGGCGAGGCCTTCCCCAGCATGTTCCTGGCCATCAATCCAGGCGGCATCACCACGCCGCTGATAGGCACGGCCACCACCGACCCCGCCTTTGGCCTGCCGGCGCATTGGATCGACGACAAGCAAAAGGAAGCGGCGCAAATGGCGGGCTTTACCGTGGTTGATTCCGAGACCGTCATGGCCACCCATTTGTCACACTTGATGCAGGTTCAAGCTTCCAAATTGCTCAGCCGTACCGAGACCCAGCAACTGGTGGAACATGTTGCCAAGCTGGCCCCTAAACTGATCGAAGAGGTCGTACCCAAAATGGTGTCCATCGCCGTGTTCCAGAAAACCCTGCAGTTGCTGCTCGACGAGTCTGTGCACATTCGCGATATCCGCACCATCATCGAGTCGATTGCCGAACACGCTCCGTCCACCACCGACCCGGTGGAGTTGGCAAAGCGGGTGCGCGTAGCCCTGTCTCCGGCCATCGTGCAACAGATTTACGGCTCCACCCGCGAACTCAATGTGATCGCCATTGACCCCAGCCTGGAGCGTCTGCTGGTGCAGGCCCTGGGAAACAGCGCAGGCCCGGCCCTGGATCCCGGCGTGGCCGACATGCTGTCCAAAAATGCGGCAGAAACCGCCATGCGCCAGGAAGAAATTGGCGTGCCTGCCTGCCTGCTGGTGCCAGACCAGATTCGCGGCTCTGTGGCGCGCCTGGTGCGCCGCATGGCGCCGCGCCTGCAGGTGCTGGCACATAGCGAAATACCGGAAACCCACACCATCCGCATTGGTCCCATTCTGAGAGGTGCAACATGAACATCCAACGCTTTACCGCCGCCACGTCCCGCGAAGCCCTGGCCAAGGCCCGCATGGCCTTTGGCGATGGCACGCTGATCCTGTCCAACCGCCCGATTGAAAACGGCGTGGAAGTGGTTGCCACCGGAGAAGACAGTTTGGCCGCGCTGGACCAGAGCGGTTTCTCCGGCAGCAAACAGCAGCCCCAGCCACGCAACGCCGAACCCAGCGTCAAGCAAGTGTCCAGTGCGGTTGAGGAAGATGCCGACCAACTGGCCATGAGCACCCTGTCGTTTCAGGACTATGTGCGTGAACGCATGGCCCGGCGCCGTCAGGAAGAAAATGCGACCGACAACAGCCCCGCCAGCAAGCTGATCCGCATTCCGCCTGACCACAGTCCGGCGCAGCGCCCACAAGAGCCGCGCACCAGCGCCCAGATGCAGCCCGCTGCAGAAGAAGCCAGACCGGTGCTGGTCAAGGCCGCGCCAACCCATGCACCGGCCCCAAGCCCGGACGCACAGACTATTCCGGTCAGCATCAGCGGCGAACTCAATGCCATGAAGGAACTGATTGAAGACCGCTTCAACACCTTGAACTGGTTGGGCCAGGCGCGCCAAAATCCGATCCAGGCCAATATGATGCTCAAGCTGATACGCGCCGGTTACTCGCCCACCTTGTCGCGCACGATTCTGGAGCGCTTGCCCGAGGCCGCCGACCCGACCCAGTCGCTGAACTGGGTGATGGACGTGTTGGAGCGCAATCTGCACACCGATGCCAACGGCCCGGCCATACACCAGGAGGGCGGCGTGTTTGCCCTGGTGGGTGCCACCGGGGTCGGCAAGACCACCACCACAGCCAAACTGGCCGGACTGTGCGCAAGAGCCCACGGCCCCAACAGCGTGGGCCTGATCACGCTCGACTCCTACCGCGTGGGCGCCCAGGAACAGCTGCGTGCCTATGGCAAGATGCTGGGCATAGTCGCCCACCTGGCGCATGACCGCGCGGCCCTGCAAGACCTGCTGGGCCTGCTCTCCAACAAAAAAATGGTGCTGATCGACACCACCGGCCTGGCGCCACGCGACCCGCGCAAGCGCGACATGATGGATCTGCTGGATATCCCTGGCATCAAACGCCTGCTGGTGCTCAATGCCGGAGGGCACGGCGACACGCTGGAAGACACGGTGGCAAACTTCAAACAGGCCAACGCACAGCAGGTGATCCTGTCCAAGATCGACGAGGCCGTCAAACTCGGCCCCGCCATTGACGCCACCATTCGCCACCAACTGGTGCTGCGCGGCGTCACCACCGGCCAGCGCGTGCCCGAGGACTGGGAAGCCGCCAATGCCAGCAAACTGGTGCGCAGCTCCATGCGCTCGGTCGGCAATTCGGTCTATGACCCCAAGATTTCCGATCTCGGCTTTATCTTTAGCCATGCGGGCGGTGGCAGTGCTCCAAAGGGCTATCTTCATGCATGACTTGCCCCTGAACCAGGCGGTCGGACTGCTGGGTCTGGCAGCACCCGAGGCGGCGCAACTGCTGGCCGTGGTGGCCCATGGCGATGAGCGTTCCGAGCAGCCCCTGCTCTGGCAACTCAGCAGCGCGCTGACCGAACTCGGTTACGACGTCACGGTGCTCGACGCCACCCAGTCCGAGTCGGAGCAAAATCCGGGTCTGCAGCAGTTGCTAGATTACCAGTTCGGCCAAGGCCTGCCGCAGTCCGATGGACCGGCCTGGAATGTGCTGGCCTGCGCCAACGGCCTGCGGTCGCTGTGCGCGGCGGGTACCAAACCCGCGCACAGCCTGCAGCGCCTGGGCGAAGCCTTGCAATCCCATGGCGTGGTCCTGCTCTATGCCGACGTGGATTGTTTGGTGCAATTGCTCAGCGATACCGAGCTCAGCCCCCTGCTCAGCGTTTCCAGCCAGAAAAGTTCGCTGCTCAGCTGCTACCTGGCGTTGAAACGACTGTTGCGCAAGGCCAGGCTGGAGCCCACAATATTGAATATGATGCACGGTGCTGCCCAAGGCGGTGGAGCCGGTGCCGCCAGCATCGTCCACGCCCTGAGCGAATGTGCCAGAAACTTCCTGGCTTTTGAGGTAAACGCCATCCGCATCGATCCATCACAGTCCGAGTCCCAGATAGACGCCCATATGCGGCATTTGGCCGCGCGCCTGCTGGAAAATGCGCTGACGCTCAACAGCAGCAGCGGCACCGGTTTTGACGCATCGGGTTTGAGGGAAATGAGCAGGAGCCATTGATGTACACGGCCAAAGGTCAACTCGACCGCAATGCGCTGATCAAGCAATACCAGCCCCTGGTACGCCGCCTGGCGCACCATATGATGGCCAAATTGCCGCCCAGCGTGGAAGTGGACGACCTGATCCAGGTGGGCCTGATCGGCCTGGCCGATGCCCTGAGCCGCTTTGAGGCGACCCAGGGTGTGCAGTTTGAAACCTTTGCCACCCAACGCATTCGCGGCGCCATGCTCGACGAACTGCGGGAAAATGACTGGATGTCGCGCGGTTCACGCAAGAGCCAAAAGGACATAGAAAGTGCCATTCGCAGGCTCGAACACAGGCTGGGCCACACGCCCAAGGAATCCGAGATCGCCGCCGAACTGAGCATGAGCCTGGACGATTACCAAAGCCTGCTGTACAAGGTGCGCGGCACCCAGCTGCTGTATCTGGAAGACATGTCCAGACGCAATGAGGATGACGACACCTACCTGGATCGCCATGTGGCCGACAGCACCGCCGACCCGCTAAACATGCTGCGCGACCACAATTTGCGCGAAGCCCTGGTGGCAGCCATCAAGCTGCTGCCCGAGCGCGAGCAGTACATCATGAGCATGTACTACGAGCAGGACATGAACCTCAAGGAAATTGCCGCCGTGTTGGACGTGACCGAGTCGCGGATTTGTCAACTGCACAGCCAGTCCATCGCGCGCCTTCGGGCCAAGATGCGCGCACACTAGAACTCGCCGGGGCGTGCAGGCTAGGAGTAGCGCTTGGCGCCACCCGAATAGGTGGACTTGGCGGCCTGGGGCAGCAGCACCTGGAGCGACTGCTGGTTGAACGCCGCCTGGCGCGACAGGTTGTCACGCAACATTTGCAGACCCTGGGCCAGGATCTTCACGCGCTGACTGAGGATTTTGTTTGGAGGGGAAGCCTGTACCAAGCGGGCCAGTTCGGCACTCAGCGCATGCAGATTGGCACTGGCGGTTTGCAACTGGAGCGCATCGCCCGAGGCCAGATACGCCGCGGCCTGCTTGAACTGCTGCTCGACCCGGTCGAATTGTGCGAGGGTGGATGGCTGCATTTCAATACTCCCGCGCATGGCGCACAGAATCGACTATCGGTGCAACAACGCAAGCGCGTTGCGGCTGGGTTACAGCAATTCCTTTGTGACGGCCAAAATTTTGTCCGCAATCGCTCCCGCATCGGGCTTCATGGTGCCATTGGCGATGGCCGCCTTGGCGGCTGCCACCTTTTTCATGTCTATCTCCGCCGCATTGCTCGGCCCGCTCCTGCCCATGGAGCGCGCGCTGCTGGTCATGACCAGCGAGACTCCGCTGTCGGACGCGGTAGACGTGGCCACCGCCAAGGCAGTCGGTGCCGACTTGGGCGTATTGGTTGCCGGCGGTTTTGAGCCCGGCAGCTCTGGTGGGTTGTAGCCTGATATTTTCATTGCTTGCTCCAAAACTACGATACGCGCAGCTTCGTACGAATCTTATCGACGCGCATCCAGCGGACTTGAGGACTATTTGCATTCCAGCGCCCCTTTAGAGTTCAATCTTTACCGTGCGCGCGTCCAGCACGGTACCGCTGGTGATGCGGCCATTATCCATGCGCACCCGGGCCAGCTGGCCCACCACTCCGGCAGAAAGCGCCTGGGCATCGCCGGAAACCTGAAAGCCCCGGCCCTCGGCCACCACGCGCACCTGGGTGCCGGCCTGAAACACCTGGGTTGCCCGCACCGCGCCCTGGCGCAGCACCTGGCCGGTGCTCAAGAGTCGGGTGGCGGTCTGTCCCAGCCAAAGCGACTCATCCGTCAGGACCGCAGCGCTGTCCTCGGCCCAATCCACCTCTGCCTGCAGCACATCGCTGCGGGCGATCTGACTGCCGGCCATCACCTGGGAACGCACCACCCAGGCCTTGCCAAAGGCTTTGACCGTCACCGGCACACTTACGTTCCACTTGACCATGCCATCCACGCAGCGCAGGCCGACCCGGCCATGGCCCCACAGGCGCGAACCCAGCGGCACATACAGCTCCACATTGCCGCAGGGTGCAAGCTTGAGGCGCGAATCCAGGGCCCCCACAGACACTTCCAGTCGCAGAGGGACGCTCGGATCGGGCACGGCATCGGCTGCGGCTGTGCGCGCCCACTTCAGCGCCATTGCGGCGTAATCTGGCTCGCCAGTCTGCGCGCCAACGCTTGCGCCCCATAGCATCAGTGCGCCCAGGGCCAATACCCAGCGCAGGTTTAAAAACCCATGCGACAGTGAGAGTGAACGACGAGCAGGGACCATGGCAATGACTCCAATGCCTGAAAAAGCATTCATGCGGGCAACTATAGGTAGGCTATTGCCGCGCTAAGAGCCCAAGTACACGCGAAACCCAGCGCTATTCCAAGGCTCAAAAATTAAAGTTTTTCCCATAATTGCTTCACGTCGCAAGCCACAGGCCCCTCCTGTCGCTTGCTTGCCGCCATAGGAGGACCGCCGTGATTGCCAATTTAACCAGCGAGCTGGACTTTCAAGCCAAGGCCTTGGTCGTCCGGGCGGAGCGTCAGCGCCTGATCGCCAGCAATATAGCCAACGCCGATACGCCCGGCTACATCGGTCGCGACATCGACTTCAAGCAAGCCATGGGCAATGCCATGGGTAGCGCCGCCTCCTCCAATGCACTCAGTCCCAGCGCCAGTACCAGCCCCAACGATGGAACGAGCCATGCGCGCCATATTCCCTTGCAGAGCACCTTGGGCAGCCTCAGCACCGACGGCAGTCCTGCCCTGGCGTACACGCTGCAAACCCAGCCCGCTATGGATGGCAACAGCGTTGACATGGACCGCGAGCGGGCCAGCTTCGTCGACAACGCAATCCACTACGAAGCCACGCTTCGCTTTATTAACGGCTCTGCCAAGACCATCTTGAGCGCCATTCAAGGCCAGTAGCCATTTAAAGACCAGCCAGGAGCAGCGATATGTCCATGTTTTCCATCTTCAACGTCTCAGGCAGTGCCATCAGCTCGCAGGCTCAGCGCCTCAATGTGGTGGCCAGCAACCTGGCCAATGCCGACGCCGTGGCCGGCCCGGACGGCAAGGGCTACAAGGCACGCCAAGTGGTATTCGAGACGGTTCCCATGGGCTCGGAGGCTTCCGCTGGCGTCAAGGTCAGCGGCATCCAGGAAAGCCAGGAAGCACTCAAGCGCGTGTTCAACCCTTCGCACCCTTCGGCCGACACCGACGGCTATGTCACCCAGTCGAACGTGAACCCGGTAGAGGAAATGGTCAATATGATCTCCGCCTCACGCTCCTACCAGAACAATGTGGAGGTGATGAACACCGCCAAGACCTTGTTGCTGAAAACCCTGCAAATGGGCCAATAAACCTTACTTAAGGAATCACCATGGTTGCCAGCGTCACATCCACCACTTCAACCTCCGCAGCCAGCACGGGCACCTTAGCATCGTCCCTGGGCTCGACCAGCGCCGCCGACCAGTCCACCAATTTCCTGAAGCTGCTGGTGGCACAGCTCAACAACCAGGATCCCATGAACCCCATGGATAACGCGCAGATGACCAGCCAGATTGCGCAGATCAATACCGTCTCGGGCATCCAGCAGCTCAACACCACCATGACCTCGATGGCGGCGCAATACACCTCCATGCAGGTGATGCAGGGTGCGGCAATGATCGGGAAGAACGTCATGGCCAGCGGCAACACCATGAGCATCAACAATGGCGTAGGCACCGGGGCGGTCAACCTGGCCGCCGCTGCCTCCAATGTACAGGTGCAGGTGAAGTCGCCCAGTGGCCAGGTCGTCAGTCAGTTCAGTCTGGGCGCCATGGCAGCGGGAAACCAGTCCTTTCAATGGGATGCCTCGAGCTACACCGGCGGCGGCACGCCCACCTTCAGCGTCAGCGCCACCGAGGGTTCGCAGTCGATCACCGCCACGCCGCTGATTTACGACACGGTTTCATCCGTGGGTACCGACGCCACCGGAGCCATGAATCTGAAGCTGCAAAGCGGCAGCACCATCGCCTACAGCGCCATCAAGTCGCTGCTGTAGACCCCGCATTTCACCCCATACGAGGAACACACCATGAGCTACCAAACCGGACTCTCGGGCCTGACCGCAGCCAGCCAAAATCTGGACGTCATCGGCAACAACATTGCCAACGCCAGCACCGTGGGCATGAAGTCCTCCACCGCAGAATTTGCCGACCTGGTAGCCTCGGCCATCGGCTCGGGCAGCATGGCCAACACGCCGGGCATTGGCACCACGGTCTCCAACATCGCGCAAAACTTCAGCCAGGGCAATGTCAACATCACTGGCAACAGCACGGATGTGGCCATCAATGGCGACGGCTTCTTTCAGGTCACACAGTCGGATGGCAGCACCGCCTACACCCGCGATGGCCAGTTTCAGCTGGACAAGAATGGCTTCCTCATGACCAGTTCGGGCGCCAATGTGATGGGCTATCCGACCGACAACACCGGCAAGGTCACCAACACCACCACGCAGAAATTGCAGCTTCCCACCGGTGCTCCGATCGGCGCCAATGCGACCTCCTCGATTGTCGCCACCCTGAACCTGAATGCCAGCACTCCGATTGCCACCACGGGAACAGCGGCCACGCAGTTTGGAACCACGGTGACGGCCTACGATGCCCAAGGAGATGCGGTACCGGTGAGCCTGTACTTCGTCAAGAGCGCCCTCGATACCTGGAACGTGTACGGTAGCTCGGCCGCAGCCACTGCAGACCTGTCAACCAATCCCACCGCGATTGCGGGTGGCACGGCGGGCACCAGCATGTTTCAAATGGTGTTCAACCCCGATGGCACCCTCAACACCACGGTTACGCCCGCAACACCCACCATTACCCTGCAGTCGGTCAACACCAACATCCAAAACAATGATGCAGCAGGCAATCCGCTGCTGCCCGGACAGTTCCAGGCCACGCTGGACATCTCCAAGGCCACCGAATACGGCACCAGCTTTGCCGTCTCCAGCCTGACTCAGAACGGCTACACGGCGGGACAGTTCACGGGTCTGAGCATAGACAACAAGGGCGTCATCACCACCACCTACTCCAACGGCCAGACGCTGGAGAGCGGCGGCATGATTGCACTGGCCACCTTCCGCAATGCCCAGGGACTGACGCCCACCGGCGGCGGACTGTTCCATGAAACCTACAAGTCGGGTGCCGCCCTGATGGGCGACCCCACCATTGGCAACTTTGGCGCGCTGCAGGCCGGTGCGGTGGAGCAATCCAACGTCGACCTGACCTCGGAACTGGTGAACATGATGACGGCGCAGCGCAACTACCAGGCCAACGCCCAAACCATCAAGACCCAGGGACAGATCATGCAAACGTTGGTCAACCTGTAAACGGGATTGAAGCGCCATGGACCGCCTGATATACACATCCATGACCGGGGCCGGAGCCGCCGCCAACCGGCAGGCGATCCTGTCCTCGAATCTGGCCAATGCGTCCACCAATGGCTTTCGCGCCCAGCTGGAGACCTACCGCGCCGTGCCCCTGAACGGCAGCGGTTCCAGTACGCGCGTGTTTGCACAGGAAACGACCGTAGGTTTTCTCGACACGCCCGGCGTGGCCCAGCAAACCGGCAGAACACTGGATGCCATGACCACGGGCAACAGCTGGTTTGCGGTGCAGGGGCTTGATGGCAATGAGGCCTACACCCGCGCCGGCAGTTTCCAGGTGGCGGCCGATGGCACCTTGCAGACCAACAGCGGCTTGAGCGTTCTGTCTTCCGGTGGCTCGCCGATTACCGTGCCACCCGGCGCCGCGGTCTCGCTCAGCAACGATGGCAGCATCAGTGCCAAAGTAGGCAATCAACCATTGAGCGTGCTGGGCAAGCTCAAGCAGGTGACTCCGACCAGCGACGACCCACTCAAGCGCGGTGATGACGGACTGTTTCGCAGCACCTCGGGCGATCCGCTGAACAATGACGATGCAGCGCGTCTGCATGTCGGCGTGCTGGAGGGCTCCAACGTCAATGCCATAGAGACCATGGTCGGCATGATCCAGACCGCGCGCCAGTTTGAGGCACAGACCAAGCTGATGACCACCGCCGAGGCCAATGACCGGTCCGCCGCCCAATTGCTGGGCGTGCAGTGATAAGCAAGTCCGCGCCCCTCAACGTATAAAAGGAATCGCCATGATCAACTCCCTCTGGATCTCCAAAACCGGCATGGAAGCCCAGCAAATGCAGCTGGACGTGATTTCCAACAATCTGGCCAACGTCTCGACCAACGGCTTCAAACGCGGCAATGCGGTGTTCGAAGACCTGATGTACCAGAACCTGCGCCAGGTCGGCTCCAACACCGCCGAGCAAAGCACCCTGCCGACCGGGCTGCAAGTGGGTCTGGGTGTGCGCACCGTTGCCACCAGCCGCAATTTCTCGCAGGGCAGCATGCAGCAGACCAATAACAACCTGGACACCGCCATCCAGGGCAATGGCTTTTTCCAGATCACCATGCCCGATGGCAGCACCGGTTACACGCGTGACGGCTCCTTTCAGCTGGACAGCCAGGGGCGCATGGTGACTGCCAATGGCCTGCTGGTGCAGGGCGGCATTACCGTGCCATCGAACGCCACCACGGTGTCGGTTGCCTCTAATGGAACCGTGACCGCGGCCATCCCAGGCACCACGGCACCGCAAAACATTGGCACCATCACGCTGGCCAACTTTGTCAATCCGGCCGGCCTGCAGCCCAACGGCCAAAACACCTACCAGGAAAGCGCGGCCTCGGGCCAGCCGGTGGTCGGCACGGCCGGCGCCAACGGTCTGGGCACCGTCATGCAGGGCTTTGTGGAAACCTCGAATGTGAACGTGGTGCAGGAGCTGGTGGGCATGATTCAGACGCAGCGTGCCTATGAAATGAATTCCAAGGCCATATCCACCTCAGATCAGATGCTGCAAAAGCTCGCTCAGCTCTAAGTGCAGCAGCGCATCCCGACAGAACCAGCATGAACCACTCTCCCGTCCAACCGTTCCAACGCAGCGCAGCGGCAATGGCCGTTCTGTTGTGCGCCGCGTGCGCACCCTTGCCACAAAAAGTGGTGGTCGACTTTGCCGAGCCCAAGGTCACGCCCGCAGCTGCGCCACCGCTGGCCGCCCAGCGCAAACCGGCCAGCGGCAGCCTGTTCAACACCAGCAGCTACCGCCCGGCCTTTGAAGACAGCCGCGCCCGTCTGCTGGGCGACATCGTGACCATCCAGATTGTGGAAAGCCTGACCGCCAGTCAGGTCACAGCCTCCACCGTCAACCGCGGCAGCTCGTCCAGCAACAGCTTCACGCCGCCGCTGCCCGGCATTCTGTCGACCGACCTGCTCAATCTGAATATGGCCGCCACCACCGCCAGCGACTTCTCCGGCAAGGGCGGCACGACGGCGGCCAACACCTTTGCCGGCTCCATCTCCACCACCGTGATTGAGGTGCTGCCCAACGGCAACCTGGTGGTGGCCGGTGAAAAGCAAATCGGCGTAAACCAGAATGTGGACGTGATGCGCTTCTCGGGCACCGTAGACCCGCGCCTGCTGCAACCCGACAACATCATCTATTCCACCCAGGTGGCGAACCTGCGGGTGGAGTCCCGTGGCCGGGGCGCCCAGGGCGAAGCCCAGACAGTTGGCTGGTTATCCCGCTTCTTTTTGAGCTTTAACCCGTTCTAAAGAACTCCAGAATTGTGCCGAGGGGTAAAGGATTCCATCGAGTCCCCCCGTTTACCGGCCCGGCACATGAAAACCCAGATCCAAGCACCCACAGGCACCGCCCAGCGCATGCTGCGCAAGTGCGGGCTTCTGGTCAGCTTCATAGTGGCCTGCCTGCTGTTCGGAACGGCCGCACAGGCCAGCCGAATCAAGGAAGTGGCATCGATTGAGGGCGTGCGCAGCAACCAGTTGACCGGCTTTGGCCTGATCGTGGGGCTGGACGGCACGGGCGACCAGACCACCCAAATGCCCTACACCACCCAGGGCCTGTCCAACTACCTGCGCCAGCTCGGCATGACGATACCGGCGGCACAGCTCAGCCAGCTGCAAATGAAGAATGTGGCAGCGGTGCTGGTGACCACCCAATTGCCGGCCTTTGCCCGACCCGGCCAGTACCTGGATATCAACGTGTCATCGGTGGGCAATGCCAAGTCGCTCAAGGGCGGCACCCTGATCGCTACCCCGCTGAAAGGTGCTGACGGCGAGGTCTATGCCATGGCCCAGGGCAATTTGATAGTGGCGGGTGCTGGCGCCTCGGCCGGTGGCAGCAAGGTGACGGTCAACCACCTCAGCGTGGGCCGCATTCCGGACGGCGCCCAGGTCGAGCGCTCGGTGCCGACCTCGCTGCAAGAAGGCAGCAGTATCAACCTGAGCCTCAACGCCTCGGACTTTCAGACCGCCCAAAAAGTGGCCGCTGTGGTCAACCAGCGCTATGGCCCCGGGGTGGCGGTGGCACTGGATGGTCGCACCGTGCAGGTGCAGGCGCCCAGCGGTCCGAACGAGCGCATCAGCTTTATTGCCGAGATGGAGGAACTGCCGGTGGAGGCCTCGATCCAGTCGGCTCGCGTCATCATCAACGCCCGCACCGGCTCCATCGTGCTCAATCAGGCGGTGAGCCTGGGTTCCTGTGCCATTGCCCACGGTAATCTGTCGATCAGCATCTCCAGCACGCCCAGCGTCAGTCAGCCCAACGCATTCTCCAATGGCCAGACCGTGACCACGGAAAAAGCCACTATCGACATCAAGTCCGAGCCCGGCAAACTGATCCAGATTCCGGCCTCTGCGCAACTCGCCGACGTCGTCAAGGCGCTCAACTCGCTGGGCGCCACACCGCAGGACCTGCTGGCCATTTTGCAGGCCATCAAGTCGGCCGGCGCCCTGCATGCGGAGCTGGAGGTCATCTGATGAGCTACGGATCGACCTTTGGCACCTCCTCCATCGACAACTCGCTGGCCGCAGATGCGCAGTCCCTGGGCCAGCTCAAGCTGCAGGCCGGCAATAACAGCGCATCTGCCACCAAGGAAACCGCCAAACAGTTCGAGTCCATGTTCATGAAGGAACTGCTCAAAAGCATGCGCGATGCCAATGCCAGCATGAAATCGGGCATGCTGGACAATGCCGGTAGCGACCTCGGTACCGACCTGCTGGACCAGCAGTTCGCGGTCAAGATGTCGGGCCAGCCCGGCGGCCTGTCGTCGATCATCGAGGCCCAGCTCAATCGACAAATGGGTGTGACTGCCGATGGCAAGGCCACCACGCCTTCCACGACCACGGCACCTGCGCCCGCCCCGACCAGCAACCCGCTGCACCATGTGGGCCACCCATCAAACATCAGCAAGGCACCCAGCGCCGGTCAGGTGGACTTTGTCAACAAGCTGTCCGACGCCGCAGCCAAGGCCGAGCAGGCCAGCGGCATTCCTGCCAGCTTCATGATCGGCCAGGCCGGGCACGAAACCGGCTGGGGCCAGCACGAGATCAAAAACAAGGGCGGCTCGCCCTCGTTCAACCTTTTTGGCATCAAGGCCACACCGGGCTGGACCGGCCGGGTGGCCGAGGTCACCACGACCGAATACAAGGACGGCGTGGCCGCAAAAACGGTCGCCAAATTCCGCTCCTACGGCTCCTACGAAGAGGCCTTCAAGGATTACGCCAAGCTGGTGGGCAGCAGCCCACGCTATGCCCAGGCCAAGCTGCAGACCGCATCGCCCCAGGCCTTTGCCAGCGGTTTGCAAAAGGCCGGTTATGCCACCGACCCCGAGTACGCCGCCAAACTGAGCCGCGCCATCAACACCACGCTGCAGCTGCGCCGCGTCCAGGTCTAAGCACCATGGGCATTCTGAACATAGGCACCAATGCACTGCTGGCCAATATGGTGGCCCTGCAGACGGTTGGCAACAACATCGCCAATGTCAACACGCCGGGTTACTCCGGCCAGACCGTACTGATGCAGGCGGCGCCCAGCCAATACACGGGCAATGGCTACATCGGAGAAGGCGTGGGCGTTCAGACCATCAAGCGCAACTACGACGCCTTCCTGACCCGTCAGGCCAATGTCGCCACGGCGGCCCAGGCGTCCGACACCACCCGCTCCAACTACCTCAAGCAATTGACGACCCTGTTTCAGGGCGGCGCCAACGGCTTGGGCCAGTCGATCAACAGCATGCTCAACGCATTCTCGGACGTTGCCAGCACCCCCACGGACATGACGGCACGCACCGTGGCGTTAACCCAGGTCAGCCAGACGGCAAGCCAGATTACCGCGGCCTCGCAGAGCCTGGACGACTTGCAATCCGGTATCAGCCAGTCCGAAACCGATCAGGTCAAGGCCATCAATACCCTGGCCACCCAGATTGCTGGCGTCAACGCGCAAATCATTGCGGCGCAAGGCAGCAGTCAGCCTCCGAATGCCCTGCTGGACCAGCGCGATCAGCTCATCAGCCAGCTCAACGGCTATGTGAAGACCACCTCGGTGACCGCCACCGACGGCTCCATAGGCGTCTTCATAGGCGGCAGCCAGCCCCTGGTGCTGGGTTCGCAGGCCGCCATCGTGTCGCTCGGAAAAAACGCTTTTAGCGATCCCAATCAGGCGGCTCTTTCGATCCAACAAAATGCCAACTCCCCTCCTGTGTCCTTGGACCAGAATGCACTGGGCGGAGGCTCCCTGGCGGGCACGCTGCAATTCCAGAACACCGACCTGGTCGAGGGCCGCAATTTGCTGGGGCGTCTGACCGCCGGCGTCACCACGTCTATGAATACGCAGCAAAGCCTGGGGCTTGATTTGAACGGCAATCCGGGACAGAACCTGTTTTCGTCGGTCAACGTCAACACCGTTTTGCCGTCCACGCTCAATACCGACAGCGCCACCGTGCAGGTTTCCATCGCCAACAACACCCAATTCGTGCCCTCGGATTACCTGGTGAAGTTTGACAACACGGGCGCGACCGTCACCCGCATGTCCGACGGCACGACGGTTGCTGGTCCGGGCGCATCAATGTCACCGTCGGTGAATTTCGACGGCCTGACGATAGACCTTCCCGCAGGCGGCGCCACACCGGTAGCAGGAGACAGCTTTTACCTCAAGCCCTTCAGCACCGCCGCCAGCAACGTGACGGCACAATTCTCCACACCCACGGCCCTGGCCATGGCCAGCCCTGTCGTGGGATCTATGGGCGTGAGCAACCTGGGCAGCCTGCAGCTCACCTCGCTGGCTGCGAATGTCAATCCACCCGCCAATGTGCCGGTCACCATCAGCTTTAGTTCGCCCACCAGCTACACCCGCAGCGACACGGGAGCCACCATCTATACCTACACGGCCGGACAGCCGATCCAGAGCGGTGACGCGCCCAATTCCTGGACCCTGAACCTGCAGGGCACGCCCATGGCCAACGACAGCTTCAGCGTGCAAAGCATCAAGGACCCGACGCTGAAGCTGAACCTGACGCTTAACGGCGGCAATGCCACGGCGATGGTGAACCTGGGCAACCAGCTCACATTCGATGGCGGCGCCATGAGCGATGGCTACGCCAGCATGATTGGACAGATTGGCGTGCTGGCCCAAAGCGCGACCTATTCGGCCCAGGTGTCGGCCAATATTGCCACCACCGCCCAGGCCAACGTCACCAGCGTCTCGGGTGTCAATCTGGATGAAGAGGCGTCCAAGCTGATGCAATACCAACAGGCCTACCAGGCGTCGGCAAAAATGATTCAGGTGGCACAAACCATTTTTAACAGCCTGATGACGTCCATGGGTTGATGCTACGAGCCTTGACCCTGCATAGGAGAATTTGAATGTCCACTTCCTCACTTACCCGATTAGGCACAGCCGACGCCTACGGCGCTGTCGTCCAGAATCTGGAGACGCGCCAGACCACCCTGTCCCAACTGCAGCAGGTCATTTCATCGGGCAACAAGATCACCACGCCCGCCAGCGATCCGACTGGCGCCGCCCAGGCCGAGCGAGCGCTCACCCGCATTGCGCGCATTGCCACCGAACAGCGCGCGCTGAACGCACAGACCACCTCCATCACGGCGGCAGAAAGCACGCTCAGCGATGTCACCTCGGCGCTGCAACAAATACGCGATCTGGTCGCCGGTGCCGGCAATGCGACATACACCAGCGCCCAACGCCAGACAGTCTCGCAGCAGATCACCAATCTGGGCCAGCAGGTGCTGAACCTGGCGAACACCACCGACAGCAGCGGCCAGCCCCTGTTTGCCGGCCTGGGCAGCGCGCTGCAGCCCTTTGTTGGCCCTAGCTCTTCATCCAGCTACACCTTCAACGGCCTTCCAGGAACGGCTGCGAGCAGCGCGTATTCGATCCCGGGCGCACTGGACGGCCAGAGCGCCTTTATGCTGCAAGCCTCAAGCGACGCCTCCTACAACGTGCAGGTCGCCAGCCCCTCGACACTGAACACCAGTCCGGTGACGCTGACCGACTCCACCCAGGTCAACGGTTCTTCCTACAGCCTGAAGGTCACCGGTTTTGATGCTACGGCAGGCACGGTTTCCTACGACCTGACCGAAACCACACCCTCGGGTGGCGTCAGCACGACCAGCGCCGGCCCCATCCCCTGGACCGCCACCGGAGGTTTTTCGGTTACTAATGTGCCGCTCGGAAGCGGCATGCCGGGCTTGTCCATGACAGTTAGCGGCACACCCAGCGTGGGCGACACGATCAGCGTAGATCCCAACTCCAGCGTGTTTTCCACCATCTCGAATGCCGCCACATCGATCGCCAATGCAGCCAATAGCACCGCCGCCACCCAGGCAGTGACGCAGGCCTTGCACAACATCGATATCAGCCTGGCGCGCGTTTCCAACGTGCAGGGCCAGGCCGGTAATCTGCTGAACGTCGCCACCAACATCAGCAGCACCAACGACAGCCGCACCACCCAGCAGCAAACCAATCTTTCGAACGCGCAGGATGCCAACATGGTGCAGACCATCTCGCTGCTGCAAAACCAGCAAACCGGCTACCAGGCCGCATTGCAGTCTTACGCGCAAATCCAGAAGCTTTCGCTATTCACCTACATCGGCTAAGTGCGCCTGAGCGTTCCTGCCAAGCGCCAAAGTTTGAGCGACCGTTGCGCTGCATCAAAGGCTGGCCGCCTGCTGCGTAGATTGTCGGGCTTGAGATTTCGCTCCAAAAATGCGACGATTACCAATTCAATCAAGCAAAACAAAGCCTTCCGTGCCCACCGATCCAAGAGACGCAGAATCGCGCCAGCCTGTGTTGACGCTCCCGCCTGCCTACGAGGCCCTGCGGCCTTTTTTCGACCGGGCCACGCAGTGGGGCCATAGCGGCCAGGAGCATCTGGCCTTGCGCACCCTGTCCAACCACTTTCCCGAACTCAACGCGCAAGAGCGTTTCCTGATCGTTATTACCGCCAAGCGGCTGTTCCGTGACGCTCAGGACTTAAGTCCGCTGCTCGGCACATAGCCGCTGCAGCGTGCTCCAGAATAGCGGCTCTTGCGTGGTGGCAAAGTTGATTCGCATCAGGCTGCTGGGCCTGCGCTCTGCATGAAACAGCGCGCCCGGCGCCAACAAGTAGCCCTCGTCCAGCATGCGCTGCGACAACGCGTCGGTATCCACCCCGGTATCGACCCAACCAAAAATGCCCACCGGATCGGCCGCGAAGACAAAACCATGGGCCTGTGCCAGCGCCACGCTGCGGCTGCGCGCACCTTCCAGGCGCTGGCGTATGCGCTCGGCGTGGCGACGAATCGATCCCTGCTCCACACACCAGGCCAGCGCCTTTTCCAAAAGCGCCGGAGTGGTCAGGGTGGACAAGAGCTTAGTGTCTAGCAGACGTTCCACCAAATTGCCGGGTGCGGCCAGATAGCCGACGCGCCAATTCGGTGCCAATATTTTTGCAAAACCGCCCACATAAATCGTGCGCTGCAGGCCATCCAAGGCGCACAGGCGGGTGGCGTGGTCGGAGGCGAAATGGCTGTAGGTGTCGTCCTCGACCACATGGAAGTTGTACCGGTTGGCCAGTTGCAGGATGCGGTGCGCGCTGGCCGGACTCAGGCAAAAGCCGGTCGGGTTGTGCAGCACGCTCACGCTGACAAACAACTTGGGCGCGTGCTCTGCGGCATAGCGTTCCATCACCTCCAGGTCCGGCCCCTCGGCGCGGCGCGGTACCGGCAGAATGCGCATGCCCAAGGCGTCCAGGCGCGCGAACTCCACCGCCCAGCCCGGCTCCTCCACCATCACATAGTCACCGGCGCGCAGCAGGGTGCGGCTCACAATGTCCAGCGCGTGCGTGGCGCCAATGGTGGTGATAATTTGTTCGGGCGTGGCCTGCACCGCCAGCGTCTGGAGCCTGTTGGATACGGCGCGGCGCAGCCCCGCGTCACCGGCGGGTTCGCCGTATTGCAACGAGAAGGCATTCATATCCTTGGCATTGCAAAAGCGCCGCACCGCGCTGGACAAAAACGTGGTCTGCAACCATTCCTGCGGCAACACGCCCATGCCGGGCTGAGGCTTGTCGCTGATGCCGTGGAACATGCCGCGAATCAGCGCCGTTGCGTTGAGCGGCGCGCGGTGTGCTGGGGCACCGGCCGGGTCCGGCACCGACTTGCTTGGGGCCAGCGCGTATTCCGCCGGACTCTGCAGGCTCTCTCGCACAAAAAAGCCCCGGTTGCGCCGCGCCTCCACCAGGCCCTGCGCCAGCAACTGGTCATAGGCGCCGACCACCGTCGAGGGACTTACGCCCTGCTGCTGCGCACACTGCCGCACCGAGGGCAGGCGCGCGCCGGCGGCAAGCAGCCGGTCGCGTATGCGCTGGGCAAAGCGGACCGCCAACTGTTCGGCCAGCGACTGGGCGCTGTTTTTCATCAACATAGCAACTCCTATGCGGCTTGTGTCAGCCGCAATACCAATACAGTTTAAAGAATGTTTAGTCAAACTGTACTGCAACTGTGCTGTTTTTACACGTACATTGACATGCATGCACACCCTCCCCCCACACACCCAGGACCGCCCATGCAGCGCATGAAAAAAGAAACTCGCGGCCTGTTGCTGGGTGTTCTGGGTGTGGCCGTCTTTGCCGTGACCCTGCCCATGACGCGCCTGGCCACCGGCAGCACGCAGGATCCGCAGCTCTCGGCCTGGTTTATCACCTTTGCCCGTGCGGCATTGGCCGGCTGCCTGTCCTTGGCGTTTCTAGGCGTCACCCGTTCCCCTCGCCCTTTGCCCGCCCAGCGCAAACCTCTATTTCTGGCGATGCTGGGCAACGCGGTGGGCTTCCCCCTTTGTCTGGGACTGGCCCTGCGCCACGTCAGCTCCGGCCACGCAGCGGTATTCACCGCCCTGCTGCCGCTGGCAACCGCCGCCTTGGCTGCCGCCGTGCTGCACCAGCGGGCGCGCTTAGGTTTTTGGGTCTGCGCCGGTCTGGGCGCCGTGCTGGTGATGGCCTTTTCGCTGCTGCGGGCTGCCCAACAGGCGCAGGGCTTTAGCCTGGAATGGGCCGACCTCCTGCTGCTTGGCGCCATCCTGTTTGCCGCCCTGGGCTATGTCTATGGCGCGCAGGTGACGCCGCAACTGGGCGCCGAGCGAGTCATCTGCTGGGTCTGCGTCATGGCCCTGCCCTTTAGCGTGCCGGGTGCGCTGCTGAATTGGCCGACCACGCCCATCCACACCGCATCCTGGTTGGCCCTGTGCTATGTTGGCGTGTTTTCCATGTGGGCCGGCTTCTTCGCTTGGTACCGCGGCCTGGCACTTGGCGGTGCTTTGCGCGTCAGCCAGGTGCAACTGCTGCAACCGTTTTTCAGCATCCTGGCCGCCGTGCCGCTGCTGGGTGAAGCGCTAGACCCGGTGACGCTGGGCTTCGCCCTGGCGGTAGTGGCGGTGGTGTTTCTGGGCAAGCGCTTTGCCAGCAACCCGGCTGTCGCAGCGCCGCCAACGGCCGCTGCCACCTATGGCGACGACAATCTGCAGCACATCAAACCCAACGAACTTTCCTGAAATTTCCCTAAAAAAACCGAGAAAACACCATGAGCACCACCCACTGGACCCTGGCCGAGCGCGCCGCCAAGATGAACCCCTCGGTGATCCGAGAGATCCTCAAGGTCACCGAGCGCCCCGGCATCATCAGCTTTGCCGGCGGCCTGCCCTCTTCCAAGACATTTCCGGTGGCCGAGTTTGAAGCGGCCTGCGCCAAGGTGCTGCGCGATGATCCGGCCGGCGCCCTGCAATACGCCGCCAGCGAGGGCTACGCGCCGCTGCGCGAACAGGTGGCCGCCATGCTGAGCGAGCAGGCCAGCGCGCAGGTCCAGCATTGGGACGTCGATCCCGGCAATGTGTTGATCACCACCGGCTCGCAACAGGGCCTGGACCTTGTCGCCAAGGTGCTGCTGGACAAGGGCAGTCGCGCGCTGGTGGAGTCGCCCACCTACCTCGGTGCGGTGATGGCCTTTGTGCCCATGGAGCCCGAGGTGGTCAGCGTGACCGGCAACGAAGAGGGCATTGACCTGGACGATCTGCGCGATAAGGCCCGCGACGCCCGCTTTTTGTATGTGCTTCCCAACTTCCAGAACCCTACCGGCCGCACCATGAGCGAGGCCGCTCGCGCCGCCCTGAGCAGCACCGCCGCAGAGCTCGGCCTGCCGCTGATGGAAGACAACCCCTATGGCGACCTGTGGTTTGACACACCACCCCCACCCTCGCTTACCGCGCGCAATCCGGATGGCGGCATCTATCTGGGCTCGTTTTCCAAGGTACTGGCACCGGGCCTGCGCATGGGCTTTATCGTGGCGCCGTCTGCCGTCTACCCCAAGCTGCTGCAGGCCAAGCAGGCTGCCGATTTGCACAGCCCGGGCTTTAACCAGCGCCTGATTTACGAGGTGTCGCAGGACGGCTTTCTGGCGCGCCATGTGCCTACCATCCGCGCCCTGTACAAGAGCCAGCGCGACGCCATGCTGCAGGCCCTGGCAATGCATTTCCCCGACAGCGCCAGCCAACCAGAACAGTCACTGACCTGGAACACGCCTGCCGGTGGCATGTTCCTGTGGGCGCGACTGCCTGCAGGCATGAACGCGGTGGACCTGCTGCCCCATGCGGTGGACAAGGACGTGGCCTTTGTGCCCGGCGCGCCCTTTTATGCCAGCGAGCCCGATACGCGCAGCATGCGCCTGTCGTTTGTGACGCCCAGCGTGGAGGAGATTCACCGCGGTGTGGCGGCGCTGGCGGAGGCGATCCGGGAACAGCAGGGGCACTGAACTTGATGGCACGCACACACCCCTTCAAGCAGGTTGACGTCTTCACCGCCAAGCCCTATTTCGGCAACGCCCTGGCCGTGGTGCTGGACGGCAAGGACTTGAGCGACGCGCAGATGCAGCGCTTTGCGATGTGGACCAACCTGGCCGAGACCACCTTCCTGCTGCCGCCCACGGCCGAGGCAGCGGCGGCCGGCGCTGACTACCAGGTGCGCATCTTCACCACCGCCTATGAGATGCCCTTTGCCGGCCATCCCACCCTGGGCAGTTGCCACGCCTGGCTAGAGCATGGCGGCGTCCCCAAAGACCCGGCGCGCATCGTGCAGCAATGCAAGGTCGGGCTGGTGCCGATACAGCGCCAGGGATCGCGGCTGGCCTTTGCAGCGCCAGCACTGCAACGCAGCGCGATTGCCGCGGACCTGCTGCCCGCACTGCTGTCGGCTCTGGGCCTGCAGGCCGGGCAGCTTGTGGCCAGCCAGCATCTGGTGAACGGCCCCAAGTTTTTCGGCCTGCTGCTGGACAGCGCACACAGTGTGCTCAATCTGGCACCCGACCTTGCCGCCGTGAAAGCGGTGTTGGCGCAGGGTGGCTGCAGCGGCGTGGGCGTGGCGGCTGTGGAAACCGCAGAGCCCCGCAGCGGCCTGATCCTGCGCTCCAACCGCGAAGCGCGCGCCTTTGGCGGCAGCGCTGCTGCCGCAGCAGTCGGTGAACAACCCAGCGTCGAAGTGCGCATGTTTGTCAGTGACCTGGTCGTGGCGGAAGATCCGATCACCGGTAGCTTCAACGCCAGCCTGGCCCAGTGGCTGATTGCCGACGGCCATGCGCCAACGGTCTATGTGGCCGCGCAAGGCACATGCATTGGTCGTGAGGGCCGGGTCTATATCGAACAGGACGGCGCAGGCCAGGTCTGGGTCGGTGGCGACTCGGTGACCTGCATCGACGGCAGCGTCCTGCTATAAACGGCACCCCATGCCCCTGCACATCCATACCCCGCTGATCGAATCGGTACCCCTGTCCCGCGCTGCCGGGCGGAGCATCTGGCTCAAGCTCGAATGCCTGCAGCCACCGGGCTCGTTCAAGATTCGCGGCATAGGCGCGGCCTGCGAACATTACGCAAGCCAGGGCGCCAAGCGCTTGGTCTCCTCCAGCGGCGGCAATGCCGGTCTGGCCGTGGCCTATGCGGGGCGGCATTTGGCTATCCCCGTGGCGGTGGTGGTGCCTGAAACCACCTCCGAACGTGCCAAGGAACTCTTGCGACTGGAAGGCGCCGAGGTCATCGTGCACGGCGCGAGCTGGCAGGAGGCGAATGCGCTAGCGCAGTCCCTGCTGGGCGACACGGACGCCTTTTTGCATCCGTTTGACAACCCGCTGCTGTGGACCGGTCACGCCAGCATGATCGACGAGGTGGCGGCCAGTGGCAACAAGCCCGACGCCGTGTTGCTGTCGGTTGGCGGCGGCGGCCTGCTGGCGGGAGTCATGGAAGGTCTGGCGCGCAATGGCTGGGGCGATGTATCTGTGCTGGCGGCGGAAACACAAGGTGCTGCATCCCTGCACGCGGCCATGCAGGCGGGCCAGCCGACCGCAATCGACAAGGTGACCAGCATCGCCACCTCGCTGGGTGCGCGCCAGGTCTGTGCCAAGGCCTTTGAACTCAGCCAGGGCGGCCTGGTTCACAGCGTTCTGGTATCCGACCAGCAGGCCGTGACTGCCTGCACGCGCTTTCTGGACGACCACCGCCTGCTGGTGGAGCCGGCCTGCGGCGCAGCTCTGGCCGTGGCCTATGACATGCCGCAAGCCCTGGCGCCATTCAACAAGGTGTTGGTCATTGTCTGTGGCGGCGCCACCGCCAGCGCCGAAAACCTGCGGCACTGGACAGCACAGCTCGCATGAAAACCATAGGTCTGATAGGCGGCATGAGCTGGGAGTCCACGGCCCTCTATTACCGGCAAATCAACCTGGTTGTGCAACAGCAACTGGGCGGCTTGCACTCGGCCAAGCTGGTGTTGCTGAGCGTGGACTTCCACGAAATCGAGGTCCTGCAGCGCGCCGGCGACTGGGCCGCGGCCGGCGAGCTTCTGGCCAACGCGGCGCGCAGCCTGGAAGCCGCCGGTGCTGACTTTCTGCTCCTGTGCACCAACACCATGCACATTGTTGCACCGGCGATTGAAGCGGCCGTGCGCATCCCGCTCCTGCACATTGCCGACCCGACCGCCCAGGCGATTCAGCAGGCCGGGCTGACGCGCATAGGCCTGCTCGGCACGCGCTTCACCATGGAGCAAAGCTTCTATGTGGACCGACTCAGGCAACAGGGCTTGCAGGTGCTGTTGCCCGAGAGAGAAGACCGCGACACCGTGCACCGCGTCATCTTTGAAGAGCTGTGCCTGGGGCAGACCCTGGAAGTTTCGCGCCAGCATTACCGCCGCATCATGGACAAGCTGGTGGAGCAGGGCGCGCAGGCCATCATTCTGGGTTGTACCGAAATCACACTGCTGGTCGGCACCGATGACGCCACGGTGCCGCTGTTCGACACCACCGCGCTACACGCCAGGGCTGCGGCCGAACACTCGATGGGCTAGGCTCGGTGCGCATCGTCCATTCGTGACACACTCCGGCCCTGATGTCTACCGCACCAACACCCCCCGGCGCCCGCGCCCAGCCCTCGCCCAGTCACTCGCCCACCGCCCGTTTCCTGAGCGGCTCGCTGTTGCGTCATGTGCTGGTGATGGCCGGCACCGGCGCCATCGGCCTGGTGGCGGTGTTTGCGGTGGACCTGATCAACCTGTTTTACATCTCGCGCCTGGGCGAAAAGGCGATTGCGGCGGCGGTGGGATTTGCCGGCGTGGTGGCCTTTTTCCACACCTCCATTTGCATTGGCATGATGATTGGCATCACCGCTTGCGTGGCGCGATTGATAGGCGCCAACCGCATGGCTGATGCCCGCCGCATGGCCAGCCACAGCCTGCTGATCATGCTGGCAATTGCCACGGTGCTGGGCCTGGGCACGGTGTTGTTTTTGCATCCTCTGCTGAGCGCTCTGGGCGCCACCGACGAAGTGGCACGCCTGGCACAGCGCTATCTGACCGTGACCATGCCATCGCTGCCGCTGCTTGGCCTGGGCATGGCCAACTCGGCGCTGCTGCGCTCGGTGGGGGATGCAAGGCGGTCGATGATGGTCACGCTGGGCGCGGCCGCCGTCACCGCCTGCCTGGACCCGTTGTTTATTTTTGCCTTTGGCCTGGGTCTGGACGGTGCGGCCATCGTGGCAGTGATCTCGCGCACGCTGATGGTGTCGCTGGGCATGCACGGTGTCTGGCGGGTGCACCACCTGCTTGGCCCGGTGGAGCGATCGCACTTTTCCGCCGATGCGCGGGCCCTGGCGGCGATTGCCGGTCCTGCCGTGTTGACCAATCTGGCGACTCCGGTGGGTGCCGCCTTTGTGACGCACAGTGTGGCGCAATTTGGCGCATCGGCGGTGGCCGGTCAGGCCACCATAGACCGGGTTACGCCGGTGGCCTTCGGCCTGATTTATTCGCTCAGCGGTGCAGTCGGCCCGATACTGTCGCAAAACCTGGGTGCCAAACAGTTTGACCGGGTGCGCGAGGGCATGCGCGCCAGTCTATGGTTCATGCTGCTGGCCGTGGGCGCGGCCTGGCTGCTGCTGGCCCTGCTGCAAGGGCCGCTGATCCAGGCGTTTTCGCTGGAGGGCGTGGCCGCTGAGATGGTGCACGCGTTCTGCTCCTGGGTCTGCGCCAGCTTCTTTTTTGCCGGCGCCCTGTTTGTGGCCAATGCGGCCTTCAACAATCTAGGCCGCCCGCTCTGGTCCACCGGCTTCAACTGGGCGCGCGCCACCCTGGGCACGATTCCCTTCGCCTGGTGGGGCGCGCATTACGGGCCGGTGCAAATCATGGCCGGACAAGGCGCGGGCCTGTTGATTTTCGGCACCCTGGCCATGCTGGCCTCGCTACGGCTGACGCGCCGACTGGGCGCACTTTGAAATAAACCTTCCCTGAGCCGAGCACAGCGCATCTTGCGGGAGTAGCAGGTGGGCCTTGGGATTTATTTGCAGCAACCCGGGCGAAATTGTTTACCGTGGGACAGTTGCTTGCGCCGGCGCGTTTCAAAGCAACGATAGTCGCAGCGGTGCGAATGAACCGCATGGCGCATCTCTTTTACCAACCGCAAAGGAACACACATGGGATTACTGAACCAAATCATTGGGGCCGTAGTGGCCGAGGAAGCCTTAGAGAAACTCAGCGAACACCAAGCCGAGCCAAGCGATCAGGTACCGCAAGCCTAAAGTCAAATTTCACCCACTTTGGAGAACGCAATGGATACTGGAAAAATTACGAGCTGGATCGACCAGGCACAACCCATTTTGATTGCCTTTGGACTCAAGGCACTGGGCGCTATTGTGGTCTTTGTGGTCGGCCGTTGGCTGATCAATCTGGTGACCGGATTGATGGGCGCCGCCATGACCCGTCAGAAGCTGGACCCGACCGTGCAGCGGTATCTGGTGAGCTTTCTTTCGGTCGCTTTGAACATCATTCTGGTGGTCGCCATCCTGGGTTACTTTGGAGTTGAAACTACCTCGTTCGCCGCCCTGGTTGCCGGCGCCGGTGTGGCCATTGGCGCCGCCTGGAGTGGTTTGCTGGGCAACTTTGCCTCCGGCATATTCTTGCTGGTGCTGCGGCCTTATCAGGTCGGCGACTATGTTTCCATTGGTGGCGTCGAGGGATCGGTGCTGGAACTGGGCCTGTTCGGCACCACCGTCAACACGCCCGACAACGTCAAGACCATCGTCGGAAACGGCAAGATCATGGGCGGTGACATCAAGAACTTCACCGCCAACCCCTTCCGCCGCGTCGATCTGGCAGCGCAGCTTGCCGGTAGCGCGGATGTTCACAAGGCGATTGGCCTGCTGAAAGAGTCTGTCGCCCAGGTCAGCAATATCCAGGCAGCCCAGGGCGTCGATGTGGAGATTGTGGAGTTCAACGAGTTTGGACCGAAGCTGGTGATTCGACCCTATTGCCATACCGACCATTACTGGCAAGTGTATTTTGATACCAACAAGGCCATCGCCGACACCCTGGGTGCGGCAGGATTCCCGGTCGCCACCAGACCCGTGAAAATCTATCCGGTTTAGGCCTGCTGGCGACGTCCAGTGGAGGCTGGCGTCTGGCAGCACCGGCCTGGGTCTTGCCATCGCGCGCTGCATTCTGGATCTGCACGGCAGCCGCATCGAAGTGCAGTCGACGCCGCAAACTGGCACCGCGTTCTGGTTTGGCCTGCCGGCTGCGCTGCACCAATGAAATTAGCCGCGCTCTGATGCTGGCGTTCAATTATGAAAAATGGTGGACGGGGATGTTGTCGAGCTCCGCCAAGCTGATCCGGTGGTTCACGAAAGTCACCTATCGACCGGATGGAAAATAGGTAAAAAAACCAGGCGCCCTAAATGCTGGCCAATGGGACTTCTTCTGCAGACTCATCCGCTTTCAATAAAACGATCAATTCGCTCAAATCCTTGTCGAGTCGCTTGAGTGTCGATTCTTTCAATTCGCTCAGTGCGACTGGCAACACACCCTCAAACGGCCCCGACACCTTTTTGAGCAATGCAGTTCCTTCGGGGAGAATTTTTAGACAAACATTACGCCGATCTTCCGACGCCTTGGTCATTTCAATCAACCCTCGCTTTTGAAGTGCCTTGATCAGATTGCTGGCCGTCGATTGGTGAATCTCCATGTTTTGTGCAATGCCCCCCATTCCGATACCAGGATGGGCCTTGATGATGCTGAGCGCCCAGACCTGGGCACCACCCAAGCCGACTTGCTTTTCCATATCGCGGAAATGCGTGCGCACGGCATTAAAGACAACCCGGAATCGTCTCAACACTTGCGCTGGAGTGACAGGCTCTTGCGCTACTTTACTGCTTGTCTTTGTCACCATTGAGAGCCTTGAGAAAAACTGGAATCATAAGTTGCCCAAGGCGGTCATCCGCTGAAAAAATTTAAATCGACACAGTGGACAACACATTTGTACAATAGAATTTTAGTTCTTGTGCAACAGGTCAACCCAATAGGGTGACCCTTAGATAAGTCCATAGCCCTACAGAATGCGCCAACATCCCCAAGTCTTTTCCGCCTTCAAGCAAGAAATCGCAGATTGGAGAATGTGGCTTGGCCGCGCACTGGTACTGGTCTATGCCGCCGTTGCCGGGCTGACTATCGTCGCCTTCACCTGGCTCGGCGAATATGCGCTGCAGAACTTTCACCTGTTTCAAACGGCTTATTGGTGGGCGCCACTGATTTGGACCCCTTTGTCTACCGCTGCAATTGTATGGATAACCAGACGTTTTGTGCCGGGTGCTGGCGGTTCGGGAATTCCACAGGTGATGGCCGCGCTGGAGCCAGAAGCACATGGCTCGGTGAGCCTGTTTGTTTCACTCAAATTATCGTTCGGCAAGATGCTCTTGACGGTGTGGGGATTGTTGGCTGGTCTGTCCTTGGGCCGTGAAGGCCCTTCGGTTCAGATCGCAGCAGGTGTGATGCACAACTTGAGGCGCTGGATTCCAAAGCAGGCACAGATATCCGAACATGGCTTGTTGGTTGCGGGTGGTGCAGCAGGCATTGCAGCAGCCTTCAACACCCCACTGGGTGGCGTCATGTTTGCCATTGAGGAACTTTCCAAAAATCCGGAGAAGCGAAGCAATGGCCTGGTACTGGCCGCTATCGTACTTTCTGGTCTGATGGCAGTCTCCGTCTACGGCAACACCAGCTACTTTGGGGTGATTCGTATTGAGAATCTTAGCACTGCGCTGCTGTTTCCGGCCCTGTTGGTGTCCATTTCAAGTGGTGTTTTGGGCGGACTCTTCTCCCGTTTGTTAGTGGTTTCACTGGCCGGAAATTCAAATGATTGGTTCACTCGCCTACGCGCCAGAGCGCCCGTTGTATTCGCTGCAGCTTGCGGATTGCTCATCGTTGTCATGGGATTGAGCAGCTCTGGAGCTACCTTCGGTAGCGGATATGCACACACGCGAGCCCTATTGGAGAACCAGGGTGAGGACTTCTATCTCTACGTACCGTTCAAATTCATTGCCACTTGGTTGACGACCTGGTCTGGCGTCCCCGGCGGAATCTTTGCTCCGTCTTTGGCCATAGGTGGTGCACTGGGTAGGGACGTCGGTCAACTCACGTCGTATGTGAACACCCCCACGCTGATCGCACTGGGTATGGCCGGATTTCTCGCCGCTGTGACACAGGCGCCACTGACAGCTTTCATCATCGTGATGGAGATGGTCGATGGCCATGCACTGGTTCTGAGCCTGATGACCTGCGCGTTGGTATCCAGTGGGATCTCCCGCTTGATCAGCGCGCCTTTGTATGCAAGCCTTGCCCAATTGCAACTCCTTCGCCTGCCGGTTTTGACGCAAGAAAAAAAAGGAGCCTCGAAAGGCTCCCAAAACTCAACTCACTCAGCTCACTCGTAATAGGGCCTGTTTACTTGCTGGGGTACTCCAAGTCAACGCGGCGGTTCTGAGACCAGGCCGATTCGTCGTGTCCCAAGGCCTTAGGCTTTTCCCGTCCAAAACTGATGGACTCCATTTGGGAGTCCTTGACTCCATAGACCTTCAGGGAACGCACCACGGCATCTGCACGTTTTTGGCCTAGCGCCAAGTTGTACTCGGCACTGCCACGTTCGTCGGCATTGCCTTGAACGCGGATGCTGACCTTGGGATTTGCGGCAAGGAACTTTCCGTGCATTTCAAGCATCTGCCCAAATTCAGACTTCACCGCAAAGATGTCGTAGTCAAAGTAAACGCTGCGCTGTGTTGAGATGGCGTTCTTAGAGTCCAAATAGGCAGGCACCGCCACCACTTCCGACTTCGGAGCCATTACAGGGCTCGCCTGCATCGGAGCCGGTGCCTGCATTGGTGCCGGTGCTGGCGGGACCTTGGAAGAGGTCAGTGCTACCGGTGGTGTGCTGCTGCAAGCCGCCAAAAAGACAATGCTGCCTGCAAGAATGGTAAGGGTGCGTAAGTGATTCAAGGTGGGGCTCCAGAAGTGATGCGATCAGTCGCGATTTAAGAAGGAAAGCCTGTGCACTTTTTGAACAGTAAAGTACATTTGCTACAATGCAATAAGCCAGAACAACTGAGAGCTGATTATTTGAGCAAATGATACTTGATTTTCATTTGCTCAAATGTGGTTGCTGCTTCCTGTGATGGCAATAAGAACTGCGTTGCACCGACTACTGTCTACAGCCAGCTATCTACGCTAACTGCCAAGGAAATTGAAGTGCAACTGCAACTCAGGTCTGTCTCCAATGCATCGATGTCCTCACAAACTGTGGGCCTCGGACTGGAGCCGGCCATATGCTCTCACCTGGAAGCAGCGCGCAAAGCTGCTATAGCCCAAAGGCGGCACCATTGACGAGTCGAAGTGCATAGCTCGAATACCGCCATCTTAAAAATTCAACTCCCGCAAGCGTTGTCCTCCTCGCCGCCACCCAATAAGGTAATTATGAATAAACTTTTTGTTTCCGCACTCATCTCTCTGTGTGCGCTGAGCATTTCGGCTCACGCCGCAACGCCAAAAATCGGCGCCGTATCTCCGGAAGTCATCTTGAAAGAGTCGAAGTTTGCACAAATCGCAAGCAAGAAGATCAACGATGAATTTGCCCTGCGCAGTGTGGAGATTGCGGACCAAATTGTTGCATTCAAGCAAAAAACAGAGGCGCTGCAGCGTGATGAACCGACGCTCAACGATCAGCAAAGGCTTGAGCGCAGGAGAGAAATTTCCGATCTCGATCGTGCCATACAAAAAAAACAAAGGGAATTTCAGGCTGATTTGGAGAGCCAAAAGCGAGCCGGAATTCAGACGGTTCTGGATCTCATCAACAAGGTGGTCCTGCGTATAGCCAAGGATGAAAAATACGATTTTATTCTGCAGAACGTTGTCTATTCATCGCTATCGGCAAACCTTACAAAACGGGTCATTGTTGAAATGGATAAGGAAGTTGCACAGTAAACCCTCGGCGACCGCTGAAGACTTCAAGAAAATTCCTGAGCCAACCAGCAACGCAAGGACGCCGCGATTACAGTCTATCCATGGGAACACTTTATTTGGTCCGCCACGGACAAGCGTCGCTAGGCGCCGACGATTACGACAACTTGAGCGCGCTGGGTCAGCGCCAGAGCCTGCGCCTGGGCGAATGCCTTGCTGCCAAGGGCCTGCAATTTGAGGCCGTGCTGACCGGCAGCTTGAAGCGTCATGCGCAGACCTGGGCCGGCATTCAAAGCGGCATGGGTGGGACGGCCGCTGATCTGCAGGCCTTGCTGTGGCCGGGCCTAAACGAGTACGACAGCGACGCGCTGATTCACAGCCTGTACCCCGGCACCCATTCCAAGACCGAAACGCCCGAGGGCTACCGCGAACATTTCCGGC
>CAIMZI010000116.1 GCA_903845935.1 uncultured beta proteobacterium
GCAACTGAAGCTGCCCCTGGATGGACGGGGCCTGTTGTTTGTCGGAAACGATTTTCGCAAAAAGGGGCTGCCGGCACTGCTGGATGCCATGCCGCTGTTGCCGGCTGATGCCTGGTTGGCCGTGGTCGGTGCGGGCGAGCAGGGCGCGGCTATGCGCCAGCGGGTGGCCGATTTGTCGCTGACGCAGCGCGTGCATTTTCTGGGTGCGCTTTCCGACATGGACCCGGCCTATCGGGCGGCGGACTGTCTGGTTCATCCCACGCTGGAAGACACCTACGCCATGGTGGTGCTGGAGGCCATGGCGCACGGACTGCCGGTGGTGGTGAGTGCGGCAAGCTACTGTGGCATCAGTGCGGAGTTGACGGACGGTGTGAATGCCGTCTTGCTGCAAGACCCGCGGTCGGTCCCGGCCATGGCCGCTGCGATTGCACGCCTGCTATCGGCTGTGCCGATCGCATCCGAATTGGGCCGCCATGCCATGGCCTTTGCTGCGCAGCGCACCTGGGCCCAGGTGGCGCAGCAGTACGAAGCCCTGTTTGAACGTGTGGCACCCCGTTACACACAGCGTTGGCTGGTGTTGGCCCATGCCTTCAATATGGACGGGCGTGCCGCCAGCCAGACCATTACCGACAAGCTGCCGCATCTGGAGCGTGCCGGTATTGAGCTGGTGATTTTGAGCGGCGTGTCGGGGCGCCACGATAGCCGTTACGAACACCACCAGCTTTGGCCGTGTGGCCCGGCCGGCATCCGTTTCGAGGCGCGCCATGTATTGCGCAAGCACCTGGGATCTGGCCTGCGCTACCGCGCAGTCATGCTGCCGCTGTCCCTTATGCTCTTGCCTTTTATGCTGCTTGAAAAGCTGCTGCGTCCGGTGGAGAGTTCCTGGTCCTGGTGGCTGAGTGCCTATCTCAAGGGGCTCGGTCTGACCCGCACCCGCAAGTTCGACCTGATTTACTCCACCGGTGGCGCCTTCGCCGCGCATATGGCCGGTGCGGCGCTCAAGCGAGCCACCGGCATCCGCTGGCTGGCCGAGGTGCACGACCCGATGGTAGTGCCCGGCACGGTGCCCAGCACGCCGCAGCAAAAAATGCAGGCGAGGGTGGAGACCACCATCTGCCGTGAAGCCGATGTGGCGATCTGGTTCACCGACCAGGCCCTGGCCAGCGCTAAACAGCGCAACCCGGAACTGGGCGAGCGTGGCCACATGATGCTGCCCGGTGTGGACGCGCCGCCCTTCGCGCTCCAGCCCTACCAGCCGGGCGACAAGTTCGTCATTGGCCATTTCGGCTCATTGTCCGAAACCCGCAATCTGGCCAGCACCATCGCCGCGCTGGATCTTTTGCTGGACCAGCAGCCTGACCTGGATGGACGCGTGGAACTGCATGTCTACGGCGGCCCGCTGGATCCGATATCTGCAGCGGCAGTAGCCAACGCCAAGCACTCCACCGTGCGGCACTTCGGGCGCATTGAAGCCGACCCGGTCAGCGGTAAGAGCGGACGCGAGCAAATCCTGCAGCGCATGCGCAGTGCCGATGTCTTGCTGCTACTGCACGGCGTGGAGCCGATTTGCGAGGAGTACATTCCTTCCAAAATGTACGAATATTTGTGGATGCAAAGGCCTATCGTGGCGCTGGTGCATCGAAATGCGCAGATGGCAGATCTGCTGCGCAAGATGCGGCACCATGTGCTGCTGACCGACCTTTGCAGTGTGGAACGTATTGGGCTGGTCGATGCGCAATTGGTGCAGACTTTGGCTGCTACCTTGGAGCGATTGACGCGGCAGTGGCAGACAATAGGTTCGCCCGACAACGGCGTTTCAAGTCTGTACACCACGGCGGCATCGGTGGCGCGATTGTGTGACTTTGCCGGAATGTGATAATCAGTGAAAGCGCCGATACACCAACCGTCCAAAGCATGAGAACTTACAACAACACCAGACGCATTCTTGTGACCGGCGGAGCCGGCTTCCTAGGTTCACACCTGATTGACCGATTGATTGCAAGAGGCGACGAGGTGATCTGCGTGGACAATTTGTTCACTGGGGCCAAACGCAATATTGCTCATTTGCTGGGGCACCCGCGCTTTGAATTCATGCGGCATGACGTGACCATGCCGCTGTATGTTGAAGTGGACCAGATTTATAACCTCGCCTGTCCCGCTAGCCCGGTGCATTACCAACACGATCCGGTGCA
>CAIMZI010000117.1 GCA_903845935.1 uncultured beta proteobacterium
CATGCCTTAGCGGCTGCTTCGATTTCGTGGCGGTCGGCTGCGGCAAACAGGTCTTGCGCGAAATCGGGGTCTTGCGCCTGAAGGTCAGCGGCGTAGGTGCGCAGCGCTTCGGCTTCTTCAAAGGCAGTCAGGGTGTGGCTGGCGGCAGCGGAGGGCAACAGGACCTTGCGGACCAGCGCCGTCGCCAAATGCTTGAAGGCAACGGTGACTTCGGCCAAGGCGGCGCCGATGCTGCCACCTTGGCGTGCGGGAAGGGTGTTGAGGTTGAGTACTGAGCTGGACATAAGATCCTCCAATGAAAGTGATCGTGTTGCACTGCAGTATAGGGTTAACCCTTGATCATTGCCTGGGGTTAACCCTTATTCTTAACTTCTGTAGGGTGATTGGGTTGTAAGTCCGCAACAAGCCTGGAGTTTGTGCCAGATCACGTAGCCTCCAGGTAGGGCGCGAAGGCGTGGCGGCTGCGTGCCTCGATACGGCCAAACAGGCCCTGGGAGTCATCGCCCCAGTCCATCCCCAGCAGGGTGCAGCATTCTTCCGATACCCAGCGCACATGGCTGCTGGGTGCCTGGGACAGATTCAAGGCATGGCTGAGCACCTCACTCACATGCACTACCGCGACCAGGGGCTCGGGCAAGCCTCCTTGCGGCGCATGGTGGTGGATGAGCGCCTGGCAGATGTTGTCCGACAGGCCCCAGGCCCGCGCCAGCCAGCCGCCTATGGCGGCATGGTCCACGCCAAACAGCTCGCGCTCGGCTACGTCAATTTCCATGCCGCGGCTTTCTGCATTGCGCATGGCTATTTGCAGGGTTTCGGGCTCGAACCGGTGCAGCCAGAGTTGCCCGATGTCGTGCAGCAGGCAGGCAATCAGGGAGGCGTCCACGCACACATCCGCATGGGTGTAGTGGGCCACCTCCACCCCGCAGACTGCGCAGGCCAGGCTGTGCGACCAGTAGTACCTCAGGGCGGCGGGGGGCGCAAAGTCCTGCATGAAGCTGGCTATTTTGATGGTGGTGGCCACCGCTCGCACCCGCGCCATGCCAACCAGGGACAGGGCGGTAAACACATCGTTGACGGGCGCGCGGCCCGGGCCGGCATCGGCTGCACGGTTGCACAGGGCCAGCACCCGCGCCGCCACCACCGGATCGGTTTCCACCTGGCGGCTGAGCAGGCTCAGGCTGGCATCCGGGTCGTCCAGGGTTTGCAGGATCTGCAGCACCACGCGCGGGAAAGCTGGTAGCGCGTCCCGCGATGCCAGCACCCTTTGCTCGGTGACCGGTTCCAGCATCAGGCGCTCCGGTACATCAGTACCTGGTCGAACAGGGCGGCCATGGTCGGTTGGCTCAGGTCCGCGTCCGCAAAGATTTCCATCACGTTGTGTGCAGAGGCCGCTGCCTGCACGGCGATTTCTTCATCGGTGCGTTCGTCGGTGTAGGAAACCCGGATGAACTCGACCACATGCGACTGCAACTGCTGGATGTTTTCCGCTGTCAACACACTACCGGCGGGCAGTAGGCTACGTTGAAACGCGTCCTTGACTGCTTCGGCCAGCACCATGCCCACGCTGGCATTTTCGATGGGGAGGAAGTGGGTTCGGTTGCGCATGGATGCTGTCCTTGCGCCAGTGTATACCGGCGCAGCACCCGCCAGGCTGCCGTGAGGCAGGTCAGGCACTTAAGGCACCTCAGGCGTGTGCGAGGTGTCAGGCGCCGGGCGACAAGCGGTCGCGCTCGGCCAGCGCCGGAAACAGCTTGAGCCAAGCCGCAGCCACCAGCATGGTGCCGATGCCACCGGACACCACCGACACCACAGGCCCCCACAGCGCGGCCACCGAGCCCGACTCAAACTCGCCGAGCTGGTTGGAGGCGCCGATAAAAATCGAGTTGACTGCGGACACGCGGCCCCGCATCTCATCCGGCGTTTCCAGTTGCACCAGGGTCGAACGCATCACCACGCTGATGCTGTCCGTTGCACCGGTCAGCACCAGTGCCAGCAGCGACAGCGCAAAGCTGCGTGAGAGGCCAAACACCAGGGTGGCCAGGCCAAACACGCCTACCGCCAGCAGCAGTTTGTGGCCGACCTTGCGTTGCAGCGGCCAGCGCACCAGAACCAGCGACATGATCAGCGCACCGGCCGCCGGGGCGGCACGCAACAGGCCCAGGCCCAGGGGGCCGGTTTGCAAGAGGTCGCGGGCGAAGATGGGCAGGAGCGCGGTGGCACCACCCAGCAGCACGGCAAACAGGTCCAGCGTAGTGGCACCCAGAATGACCTTGCGCTGCCAGACAAAATGCACACCGGCCAACACGCTGCTCCAACTGGCGGTCGCTTGCGGTGGTTTGTGCGAATACTTCACACCCAGGGCCAGGGCCGCAGCCAGCAGAAGCAGCACCAGGCTGCTGGCATACACGGTGGCCGGGCCCCATGTGTAGAGCAGACCGCCCAAGGCCGGTCCACAGATGATGGCGGCTTGCATGGCGCTGGAACTGACCGTCACGGCGCGCTGCAGTAGCAGGGGCGACACCAGTTGCGGTACCAGCGCCTGTTGTGCCGGCATTTGAAAGGCGCGCGCCATTCCGAGCAGCACCGAGATACCCAAAATCAGTTCGCGGGTGCTGAAGTGGCCGTAAATGGCGGCCAGCAGCAACACGGCGGCCAGGGCCTGGGCAGCCATGCAGCCGGCAAAGATGCAGCCACGGTGTGCATGGTCGGCCACATGGCCGGCGGGCAGGGTCAGCAACAAGGCGGGCACAAACTGGAACAGCCCTACCAGGCCCAGATCCCAGGCGCTCGAGGTGATGTCGTACATGTGCCATGCCAGTGCCACCATCAGCATCTGGTTGGCCGTGGTGCCGCACAGGCGGGCCAGCCAGAAGCGCACAAAGGCGCGCTGAGAAAAAAGATGGGAGAGGCTTTCGCCCTCGATCTCGTGTCTGCCCACTGTCTTACAGCGGAGCGGCGTCAGCGGTGGGGGCGGCTTCCGTTGGAGCCAGTTCTGCGGGCGCTGCACTGGCTTTGGCGTTGCCGCGTGGTGAAATGCTCAGCGTGGACTGGCGCACTGCCGCCTTTTCACCGGCGCCGGCAAATTTGCTGTACTTGCCCAGCACGCCCACCAGTTGGGCATAGACGCGCGCGTTGCCCGCCACGCACTCCTGCTGGTCCAGAAAGTCGGCTTCACCCGAGAAGTTGCCCACCAGGCCACCGGCCTCTTGCACCAAGAGCGAACCGGCCGCCACATCCCAAGGCTGCAGACCCTTCTCGAAAAATGCGTCGGTGTAACCGGCTGCCACATAGGCCAAGTCGAGCGCGGCAGCCCCCGGACGGCGCAGGCCGGCGGTGCGGCGCATCACTTCGCCCATCATCACCAGGTACTGGTCAAAGTCGTCGCCTTCACGATATGGAAAGCCGGTCGACACCAGCGATTCTTTGAGCTGGGTGCGTTTGGAGACGCGCAGGCGGCGGTCGTTGAGGTAGGCGCCGCGGCCCTTTGTTGCGGTGAATAAATCGTTGCGGGTGGGGTCATAGACCACGGCTTGCTCGACCTTGCCGCGCACGGCCAGCGCAATGCTGACGCAGTAGATGGGCAGGCCATGGATGAAGTTGGTGGTGCCGTCCAGCGGATCGATGATCCAGACGCATTCGGCATTTTGGGCGCCAAATTCGGTGCCTGATTCTTCGGCCCAGATGCCGTGATCGGGATAGGCCGACAGCAGGGTTTCTATGATCACTTTCTCTGCTGCCTGGTCCACTTCGGTGACGAAGTCATTCGCCTTCTTTTGGGAAACGCGTACCGATTCGATATCAAGCGCGGCGCGGTTGATGAGGGAACCGGCGGCACGGGCGGCTTTGACAGCCACGTTGACCATGGGGTGCAGATTGAGTGACATAGATTGTGGGGGGGAAGAACGGGGATACCGATCCGGCGATGCGGGCGGTGACAATAGCGTCATTTTACCGGTTTCCATGCAGACACGTTTTATTCTCATTCAGACCAGCCACGCTGGCAACGTCGGCGCCGCCGCCCGCGCCATGAAAACCATGGGTTTTGACGACCTGGTGCTGGTGGCGCCGCGCTGGGCCAATGTGCTGCGCCGTGAAGAAACTATACAGCGCGCCAGCGGAGCGCTGGACGTGCTGGAGAAATGCCGCATCGTGGATACCCTGGACGAAGCACTCGACGGCATGACGCATCTCTGCGCCACGGCCATGACGCCACGCGACTTCGGCCCGCCCACCACCACACCCCGCGAGCACTTTGCGCAACTGGTGGCGGGAATGCAGGCCGACACGCAGCAGGCTGCGAGTCCGGCAGGCGATGCCGCACAGCCAGCGGCACAAACCGGCGTGGGCTTTCTGTTTGGTTCCGAGCGCTTCGGCATGCGCAACGAAGACGTGTATCGCTGCCACGCCTGCCTCAGCATTCCCAGCAACCCGCAATTCGGTTCGCTCAATATCGGTGCCGCCTTGCAGGTGGTTGCCTATGACTGGCGCCTGGCCCTGGGCGGGTTTAGCGACGCGCCTCCCTTGCCGCAGTCAAACGCCAAGTTGGCCGATGCAGCCCAAGTCAGTGGCATGCTGACGCACTTGGAGCAGGCGCTGGTGGCGCTGGAGTTCCTGGACCCGGCGGCACCCAAGAAGTTGATGCCGCGGCTCAACGCCTTGTTCAACCGCGCAGCCGTGACGCAGGAAGAAATCCATATTCTGCGCGGCATTGCCAAATCCATATTGCAGTTGCCGGGCGTGAAGCAGTTCACCAAGTCCACCCCGGCGTCATTGACAAGCGCCGTGCCTGAATTCGACCGCAATACCAGCGGCTAGACTAGACCTATGTTTAACCGCCTACGCTCCGACATCCAATGCATTCTCGACCGCGACCCCGCCGCGCGCAGCCGCTGGGAGGTGCTGACCTGTTACCCGGGCCTGCATGCGGTGATGCTGCACCGGCCGGCGCACTGGTGCTGGACCCACGGCTTTCTGTGGCTGGGCCGCTTTATCTCGCACCTGGCGCGCTTTGCCACCGGCATTGAAATCCACCCCGGCGCCAAGATCGGCAACCGGGTTTTTTTTGATCATGCCATGGGCACGGTGGTGGGCGAGACCGCCGAAATCGGCGACGGCTGCACCATTTACCAGGGAGTGACCCTGGGCGGCACCTCGCTCTACAAGGGCGCCAAGCGCCATCCCACCCTGGGTCGCGACGTGGTGGTGAGCGCCGGCGCCAAGGTGTTGGGCGGTTTTGAGGTCGGTGACGGCGCCAAGATCGGCAGCAATGCGGTGGTGATCAAGCCAGTTCCCGCCGGTGCTACGGCCGTAGGCATTCCGGCACGCATTTTGCAAAGCAAGGCCGGTGAGAGCGCCGATGTGGCCTCACCCGGCAGCAGCTTCTCGGCCTATGGCATCACCAAGGAAGACGACCCTCTAAGCCAGGCACTGCACGGCCTGGTGAGCAGCGCCGCTTCACAAGACCATCAGATCGCGCTCTTGTGGAAGGCGATCGAAACGCTATCGGCCAACCGCAATGGCGACTGCATGCCACTTGACGCCGCGCGCACCGAATGCTTTGAGGCCGAGAAGCTCAATCAGCTCTTGAGCGAATAAGCGCTTCAGGCGCTGCGCTGTGGCCGCACAGCGCTCTTGGGCCTAAAAGCCTTGCACACTGGGTCCACGGTTTCCAGATACGGCCCGCCTATCAGATCGATGCAGTAGGGCACGGCAGAAAAAATGCCGGGCACCTTGGAATGGCCCTGGTCATCCCTCAATCCTTCCAGGGTTTCGGCAATGGACTTGGGCTGGCCCGGCAGATTGATGATCAGAGTCTGCTTGCGGATCACGGCCACCTGGCGCGATAGGATGGCGGTGGGCACAAACTCCAGGCCGATGCGCCGCATCTGCTCGCCAAAGCCCGGCATTTCCTTGTCCGCCACGGCCAGCGTGGCCTCGGGAGTGACATCGCGCAGCGCTGGGCCGGTGCCCCCGGTGGTCAGCACCAGGGCGCAACCGGCATCCACCAAGGCTATCAAGGTCTGGCTGATGGTCTCTTTGTCATCGGGAATCAGCCGGGACTCAAAGCGTATGGGGTTCAGCAGCGCGCGGGTCAGCCAGTCCTTGAGTGCGGGCAGGCCCTTGTCTTCATAGACACCGCTGGAGGCGCGGTCGCTGATCGAGACAATGCCGATGGTGACCGGGTCGTGGCTGGATTCGCTCATATGCATCTCTCAGGCGTCCTGCCCGTTGTAGCCGTCACCGTCGTTCAGATCGGCGGCAGGTTGCTCCTGCGCGACTGTTAGGGCTTCCCGCACCAGTTGGAAAATATCGCGGTAGGCGCGACCGTGGCGCGGTGCCAGACCGGGCTTCTCGGGGACGGCGTCCTTGCGGGCCTGGCGCACCAGGGCGCGCAGATTTTGGCTGTCGGTGGAAGGGCTCAAGCTGATCCATTGGCCCACGGCGTCTTCATTGGCAATCAGCCGGTCGCGCCATAGTTCAGCTTGGTGCAGCAATAAGGTGTTCTCTGCTGAGGGCCTGTGTTGCTCTTCGAGGGCGGCACGGATTTCATCGTGCTTGCTGTCTTCAAGCTTGCGCATCAGTTTGCCGATGAACTGCATCTGGCGACGAATGCCTTCGAAGTTGGTGATGCGTTTGCACTCGGCCACCGCATCCACCAGCTTTTCAGGCAGGTCCAGGCGGGTGATAAAGTCGGCGCGCAGGGTCAGCAAATCTTCACCGAGTTTTTGCAGCTCGGTGCTTTCGCGTTTGAGGTCGGTGCGGGTCGGCTCATCGGTGCCCTTGAGCTCGCGCTTGTACTCCAGATCGAGCGCGCTGCCCTCGGCAACGAACTGGCCCCGGACGTAATAGCCCTTTTTTAGTTTTCTTGACATAGCCAAGTATCATAGCCGTCGCCATGAAGAAACACCCATCCCCCGCACAAGCTCCTCTTTTCAAGCCCAAAACAGCAGCCAATAGCGCCGCCAAACCATCAGACTCGGGTTTCGCCTATACCCTGCCGTATTTCGAATCCCTGGTGGATATGGCCCTGGCCGAGGCTAAAAAGGCCGGTGCCACCGATGCCGGTGCCGAGGTGTCCGAAGGCTGTGGTCTGAGCGTCTCTGTGCGCAATGGTGAGCTCGAAAATGTGGAGCGCAACCGCGACAAGTCGCTGGGCGTGACGGTTTACGTCGGTCACCGCCGAGGCAATGCCAGTACCTCCGATTTTTCGCCGGCTGCGATTGCACAAACCGTGCGTGCCGCCTACGACATCGCGCGCTTCACCGCCGAAGATACCTTTGCCAGCCTGCCAGACGAGGCCGATCTGGCGCCGCTGGAAGATCGCACGCGCGCTCTGGACCTGTTCCATCCCTGGGCCGTGACGAGCGAGCAGGCCGCCGAGTTAGCGTTGCAATGCGAAGCCGCTGCCTTGTCGGTCGACAAGCGCATCACCAACAGCGAAGGCGCTGCCGTATCGGCCCAGCAATCGCAATTTTTCAGCGCCCACTCGAACGGCTTTCGGGGTGGCTATGCCAGCTCGCGCCATTCGCTCTCGGTCTCGCCGATTGCCGGCAAGGGCAAGGACATGCAGCGCGATTCGTGGTACAGCTCGCAGCGCAAAGTCTCCGAGCTGGCTTCGGCCGAGGCCGTGGGCCGCTACGCCGCCGAGCGCGCCTTGAGCAGACTGAAGTCACGCAAGATCGCCACCGTGGAGTGTCCGGTGTTGTTCGAGTCCCCCCTGGCTGCCGGCCTGCTGGGCACCTTTGTGCAGGCAGTGAGCGGTGGCTCGCTGTATCGCAAGAGTTCGTTTTTGCTGGACAGCCTGGGCAAGCAGGTATTCCCCAAGCACATCGACATTTTTGAGGACCCGTTCATCATGGGCGGCAAGGGCAGTTCCCCGTTTGATGACGAAGGTGTGCGCGTGCAGGCACGTCAGGTGGTGAATGCAGGCAAGGTCGGTGGCTATTTTTTAAGCAGCTACTCGGCGCGCAAGCTGGGCATGCGCACCACCGGCAATGCCGGCGGCTCGCACAATATGACTTTTACCTCGCGTCTGACCCAGCCCGGGGATGATCTGGATGCCATGCTACAGCGCCTGGGTACTGGCCTATTTGTGACCGAGCTGATGGGGCAGGGCGTGAACTATGTTACCGGTGACTATTCGCGCGGCGCCAGCGGCTTCTGGGTCGAAAAGGGGCGCATTAAGTACCCGGTGCATGAGATCACGATTGCCGGCAACATGAAGGCAATGTTCAAGGGCATTGTTGCCGTGGGCGCCGACACCTACAACTATGGGGCCAAGACGGTGGGGTCTGTCTTGATCAACAAGATGAAGGTGGCGGGGAGCTGATTTAAGAAGCCAGCGCAGCCTTAACCGCCGCCGAAACTGTCCCCATCTCCGCCTTGCCAGCCAAACGCGTCTTTACGATGCCCATGACCTTGCCCATGTCGCCCGGGCCCTTGGCGCCCATCTCGGCAACGATGGCCCTCACCTCGGCCAGCACTTCATCGGCCGACATACGCTGCGGCAAATAGACCTGTAAGACTAGGATCTCGGCTGCTTCCTTGTCGGCCAGTTCTTGGCGACCGGCGGATTCAAAAGCGGCGATCGAGTCCTTGCGCTGCTTGATCAGCTTGTCCACCAGCGCCACCACATCGGCGTCGGTCAACACGATGCGCTCGTCCACTTCGCGCTGCTTGCAGGCGGCCAGTAGCAGGCGGATGGTACCCAGGCGCTCGCTGTCCTTTGCGCGCATGGCGGTCTTCATGTCTTCGGTGATCTGGTCTTTGAGGGGCATTGCGGTTTTCCTGTGGATGAGAGGCTAAAAAATGAGGGCTCAGAATGAAAAAATGCTCGCCGGAGCGTCCCCAGGCGAGCATTTTCTTGGACCGCCAGCTCCTGGGAGCTTGGCAGGTCAGAAACTTAGAACAGTTTCTTGGGCAGTTGCATACTGCGGATGCGCTTGTAATTGCGCTTGACGGCGGCGGCCTTCTTACGCTTGCGCTCTGCCGTGGGCTTTTCATAGAACTCGCGTGCGCGCAGGTCGGTCAGCAGGCCGAGCTTTTCGATGGTGCGCTTGAAGCGACGCAGGGCTACGTCAAAGGGTTCGTTTTCTTTTACGCGGATGGTTGTCATTAATGAATGGATTCCAAAATTGTGCTGAGCCATGGTCACGGGGGAAGATCGGTGCCCCACACGCCTCGCTCAGCGGTATTTTCCGTCTTAACTAGTATTGGCCGACGGAGAACTGCCAAATTAGCCTGCGATTATAGCCTTTGCAACAGGGCTTATTCAAATTGGATTTGTCAAGCCGGCTTTAAACGTGCTGCCAGCCCCTGCGCGCAGGCAAAGGCGCTGGCCCAGGCCCACTGGAAGTTGTAGCCGCCAAGCCAACCGGTCACATCCACCACCTCGCCGATGAAGTACAGACCGGGCTGTTTGCTTTCCATCGTTTGACTCGAGAGTGCCCTGGTGTCCACACCGCCGGCGGTGACCTCGGCCTTGCGGTAGCCCTCGGTGCCGGTGGGCCTGAGTTCCCAGCGCGCAATGCGTTCTGCCAGGGCGTTCAAGGCCTTGTCCGGCGCCTCGTTGATCGGTCGCTCGGCAGCTTGCGCCGAAAGACTTTGCGCCGCCCAGCTATCGGCCAGGCGCGAGGGCAGCAGGGTGGCCAGTTCGTTGGCAATGCGTTTGCGCGAACTGGATTTAGCTTGTTGCAAAAAGTCGGCCACATCGGTGTCGGGCGCCAGGTTCAGGCGGATGCTGCTTCCCTCCTGCCAGTAGCTCGATATCTGCAGCACGCCCGGGCCACTCAAGCCCCGGTGCGTGAACAGCAGGTCTTCGCGGAAGCGGGTCGTGTCTTTCTTGCCTCCGGTGGCAATTTCTACTGGCAGCGACAGGCCGGAGAGTTGCGCAAACGGCGCCCAGGCGGTCTCGTCAAAGCTTAGCGGCACCAGGGCTGGGCGGGTAGGAATGAGCGGCAGCTCAAACTGTTTGGCAATGCGGTAGCCCATGTCGGTGGCGCCAATCTTGGGGATGGACAGGCCCCCAGTGGCAATCACCAGCGCCTTGCAGGCCACGCTGCCGGAGCTGGTGTCGAGTTCGTAGCGCGCCGTGCCAGCGTCGGTGCCGACATCTGAATAGCGCACGGCCTTCAGGCTGCAGGGCTGCCAGCGCACCACGCCGCCTGCCGCGCATTCGGCCAGCAGCAGGGTGATGATGTCCTCGGCCGAGCGGTCGCAAAACAGCTGGCCCTTGTGCTTTTCGTGAAAGGCGACACCGTGCTTTTGCAGCAGCGAAACAAAGTCGCGTGGCGTGTAGCGCGACAGGGCCGATTTGGCAAAGCGCGGGTTGTCGCTGAGGAAGTTGGCGGCCGTGACATCCAGATTGGTGAAGTTGCAGCGCCCGCCGCCCGAGATGCGGATTTTTTCCGCTACTTTTTCGCCATGGTCCAGCAGCAGAACCTTGAGGCCCAGCTGTCCCGCCACACCGGCACAAAACAGGCCGGCGGCACCGGCCCCCACGATTACGACATCAAATTCTTGCATGGGCAGAGCTTAGCCGCCTGAGCGCTTGACCGAAAACCCCTGCGCCTTCAGGAGCTCCATCACCCGCTCCACATGGTCGCCCTGAATCTCCAGCGTGCCATCCTTGGCCGTGCCGCCGGAACCACAGGCGGTGCGTAGCTGTTTGCCCAGGGCCGCCAGTGCCACGGCGTCCAGCGGCAAGCCCTTAACCACCGTGACTCCCTTGCCGGCGCGGCCCTTGGTTTCGCGGCTGACGCGCACATTGCCGTCGCCCGCCGGTTTGAGCGCTGCGGCCCTGCAGGTGCAGGCCGTCAGGGCCAAGCGACAGGTCGGGCACATGCGGCCGCTGTCGGTGGAATACACCAGGCCACCGGTGGGGAATCGTTGTTTCATAAGGGACAGGCGTGTCAGGTCAAAGCAGGTAGATGCGCTTAGTATCCAACAGCCAAGAAGTGCAGCTCATGCCCCCACCAGTTGAGACATTGACGCGAAGGAGTTCCTCACCGTGAACAACGATATCAGCGCGCTACTGCGCATCCTGCGGGACTACCGCACCATTGCCATCGTCGGCCTGTCCGCCGAGTGGAGTCGGCCCAGCTTCTTTGTTGCCAAATACCTCCAGGGCTTTGGTTACCGCATCATCCCGGTGAATCCACGCTACGCAGCCACTGGAACCCCCATCCTGGGTGAAACCTGCTATGCCAGCCTGACCGAAATTCCGGTGCCTGTGGACATGGTGGATGTGTTTCGCAAGGCCGAAGACGTGCTGCCTATCGCCCGGGAGGCGATTTCCATCGGCGCCAAATGCCTGTGGCAGCAGCTCGGGGTGGTCAATCTGGAGGCCGACGACCTGGCGCGCGAAGCCGGGCTCGACTCGGTTTTTAATCGCTGCGTCAAGATCGAACATGCCCGCCTCAAGGGCGGCCTCAACTGGGCCGGCATCAATACCGGCGTGATTTCGGCCAAGCGCCAGGGATAAGCAGCATGATGGACCACATTTACCGCCCCGAGACCCTGACCATCCACGCCGGGCAGATTCCCGACAAGGCCACCGGCGCCCGGGCGCTGCCCATTTACCAGACCACCAGCTTTGTGTTTGACAGCGCCGACCATGCGGCCAGCCTGTTCAATCTGCAGACCTTTGGCAATGTCTATTCGCGCCTTTCCAACCCCACGGTGGCAGCCCTTGAGGAGCGCGTCGCCGCCCTGGAAGGGGGTCGTGCCGGTCTGGCCTCGGCCAGCGGCATGGCCTCCGAGGCCATGGTGCTGATGACCTTGCTGCAGCAGGGCGACCATGTGGTGGCCGCAGGCGCTTTGTACGGCGGCAGCGTCTCGCTGCTGGCGGTGAACCTGGCCAAGATGGGCATCACCACCACGTTTGTCGATGCGCGCAAGCCCGAGGCCTTTGCCGCCGCGATCCAGCCCAGCACACGCGCCGTGTTTGCCGAAAGCCTGGGCAACCCCAGCCTGACCGTGATGGATATTGCCGCCGTGGCCGATGTGGCCCATGCACACGGCTTGCCGCTGGTGATCGACAACACGGTGCCTTCCCCCTTCCTGTGCAACCCGATACAGTTCGGCGCCGACATCGTGGTGCACTCCGCCACCAAATACCTCGCGGGCCACGGCACCACGCTGGGCGGGGTGATCGTGGAGAGCGGAAAGTTTCCCTGGGGCAACGGCAAGTTCCCCGGCATGACCGAACCGTCTGCAGGCTACCACGGAGTCAAGTTTTTTGAGACCTTTGGCGACTTTGCCTTTTGCATGCGGGCCCGCATGGAGACCTTGCGCGTGTATGGCGCGGCCCTCTCGCCGATGGCGGCGTGGCAAATCTTGCAGGGCACCGAAACCCTGCATGTGCGCATGGAGCGCCATTGCAGCAATGCCCGCAAGGTGGCCGAATTTCTGAAAAACCATAAGCGCGTGGCCTGGGTCAACTACCCCGGTCTGGCCGAGCACCCGGACCATGCGCTGGTGCAGAAACAGATGCGGCAGGTGGACGGCGAGCCGGGTGCATCGGGCCTGCTGGCCTTTGGCGTTAAGGGTGGGCTCCAGGCCGGTGTGCGCTTTATCGAGGCGGCGCAATTCATGAGCCATCTGGCCAATATCGGTGATACCCGCACGCTCATCATCCATCCGGCCAGCACCACGCACCGGCAACTGGACGAAGCGCAGCAAGTGGCCGCCGGTGTGCTGCCCGACATGGTGCGCATGTCGGTGGGCATAGAGCACATTGACGATATTTTGTGGGACATAGACCAGGCACTGGAGCGGAGCGCTTAACACCATGAATACTGCCGAACCCCTGCTGTTGGTCACCCGCGATGCACGCGGCGTAGTTACGCTGACCTTGAACCGCCCGCTGGCCTTTAATGCGCTGAACGAGGAATTGCTAGCGGCCTTGCAAACGGCCATTGACGCCATCGACGCCGACGATACGGTGCGGGTGGTGGTGCTTGCCGCTTCTGGAAAAGCCTTTTGTGCGGGCCACGATCTGAGGGAGATGCGCTCCCAGCCCTCGCTGGCCTACTACCAAAAGCTGTTTGCCCAATGCAGCCAGATGATGCAAGGCCTGCAGCGCCTGCCGGTGCCCGTGATTGCACGCGTGCAAGGCCTTGCCACGGCAGCCGGTTGCCAACTGGTGGCCCAGTGCGACCTGGCGGTGGCGGCCGACAGCGCACGCTTTGCCACCAGCGGCGTCAATTACGGCCTGTTTTGCGCGACGCCCAGCGTGCCCTTAAGCCGCAATATCGGCCGCAAGGCGGCGTTCGAGATGCTGGTGACGGGCGACTTCATCAGCGCCAGCCAAGCGCAGGAGCAGGGCCTGATCAACCGCTCCGTGCCGCTGGAGCAACTCGATGCCGAGGTCGAAAAGTTAGTCGCCAGCATCGTCGCCAAGCCGCAGGTCGCTGTTGCCATGGGCAAGGGCCTGTTTTATCGGCAGATTGAAAACGGGATGGATGCCGCCTACGAAGACGCCCTACAGACCATGGCCTGCAACATGATGGACGCCGATGCGCTGGAGGGCGTGCAGGCCTTTATTGAAAAGCGCAGTCCACAATTCAAGGCTTAAGGGCGCTTATCTGCCGCCCATGATGCGGTTGAGCGCCGCGGTGTAAACGTGGTAATTTTTGTTGGCGGCATTGAGGTGGCGCACGCGCTCCAGCAACTCGCGCGCCTCGCCGGCGATTTGGTGGCTTTTGCCTTCCTTGCTCAGCATGCCGATCAGCAGTCCGCACAGGTTGATCAGGATCACCTCGCTGTGGGGTAGCTTATGGGCCGCCGAGCGCAGCAGGTTGGCGCCGCCCAGCAGGTCTCCGCCCTTGGCCAGCGTGACACCCTGGTTGTTGATGGCTACCACCGCATCGCGCGATTCGGCGATCAGCGCCTGGCCTTCGGCCGCCAGACCGTGGTCCTCGAACAAGGCCTCAATGTTTTTGGAGATTTCGGCGTTTTCGTGGTTGTTCTTCACTACCTCTTGCAGTAGGCCGCAGGCCTTGTCCTTTTGCCCTAGTTTGAAAAAGGATCGGGCGACGTCGATGGCCACTTCGGCACTCACCTTGCCCGAGGCCTTTGCGATCAGCTGTTCGGCCTCGGCCATGGCCGCCTCGGCCTTGTCGGCTTGCCCCATCTGGTGGTAGACCGCGCCCTCGGCAGCGGCGGTCTGGATGGCGGCCTCGGTGTTGTACTTGAACTCTCTCTTGCTCAAGGCCAGGGTCTTGAGCGCTTCGATAGGTTGCTGTTTGTCGGCAAACACCTTGGCCAGGCTAGTGTAGGCGCTGGGTGCCTTGTGCGGCGAGAACTCACCCATCTTGATGGTCTTCTCGAAGGCAGCCTGTGCTACATCGAGTGCGCCGTTGCGAAACGCCGCGTCGCCCAGCATTTTTTGCCGGGTGGGCGAGTTGGGCGATATGCGCACCGCTTCTTGCAACACCTTTTCGGCCTCTGCGGATTGGTCCAGCATGCTGCAGGTCTTGGCCAGCCAGTCGGAGGCTTCCATATAGACCGCGTTGTCCCGCAGCACGCGCTGGAAAATATCCTTGGCCTCCTGGTATTTTTTGTCGTGGAAGCAAATCTTGCCCATGCCGGTCAGGGCCCAAGCCACTTCACGCATGTTCAGAATCGACTCGAACAGGGCCGCTGCTGCACTGTAGTTGCCGGTAGCCAGCAGCAGCTCACTTTTTACCCGCAAAATTTCTTGTGGATTGATTGTTTTGGCCTTGAGCTGCACGTCGCATTGGGCAATCGCCTCGGCATAGTTCAGCGCCTTGACCGCGGCCTCGATGGGGGCTAAGCACTGCTTTCTGGTAATCAGTTTTTCCAGCCGGTTTTCCAGCAGCATCTGGTTGATGGGCTTGAGCAGATAGTCGTCGGGCTTGACCTCGGCGGCACCCATCACCATCTCCTGGGTTTTCTCGGCCGTGACCATTACCCAGACCGTGGAGACCCCGATATGGCCCTTGAGCTTGGCCTCTTCCAGCACCTGTTGCCCGTTGGCGCCCGGTCCCAGGTTGTAGTCGCAAATGACGATGTCGTATTTGTTGGTACTGAGTTGCTGGTTGGCGTCTTTGCCGGTGCTGGCGGTATCTACGGCGGTCACGCCCATGGACTTGACGAACTCTCGCAGCATGGTGCGCATGCCCTGGAAATCGTCAATGATCAGTATGTTGGCTTGTCGAAAAGAAAGTGCCATCTCCGAAGCTTATTTCGTAGTCGCTCAGGGCAGGTGCAAGACCAAACAGCCGCCACCCAGACTGCCGCCATTTTCAATCGACAGCGCTCCCCGCAGAGCGCCGTTTTTGTGCAACTTGGCAACCTGGTCCGAAAAATAAAACCCCAGGCCGGTGCTGCCAGACTCGAAGTTCACGGGCTTGTCAGAACTTGCATCACCCTGATGCAGCAGGCGTTCTGGATAGCCTCGTCCGTTGTCTTCCACCCGGAGTTGCAGCAGCTTGTCGTGATGGCGGGCTTCAATGTGGATCATGTCGTGGGTGTAGAGGTAGGCGTTGTTCAAGGCATTCACCAGCACCCCCTTGACCAGTTCGCGGTCCAGGTACCAAAAGAGGTCGGGTGCGCAGTCGATGCTGACGCGAATGCCCTTGAAGTCCATCATGGTCTGGTTTTGCAGCACGGCTTCTTCAATCAGCTCGGCCACCGAATGTTCGTTGATGTCTACCGGGTAGATGGACTTGCCCAGCTTGTACAGACTGAGCAGTTCGATCAAGTTCAAGTTCATGCGATTGGCCTGGTAGATCACCCGGCCCAGGTCGTCAAAGGTGGCGCTGTCCCCCTTGTCCCGACTTTGCATGGCGATTTTTTCCAGTGCGCTGACCTGAAGATTGAGCGAATTCTTCATGTCGTGGATAGAAGATGCGATCAAGTCGCTAAAGCTGATGTCGTCTTGCGCCATATCCCTTGTGGGCCGCGCTTAGAGGATTCTCTGTTGCCAGAGCGCATCCACTAAAGCCCACGGCCAATGTTGTGTTGGCCCGATAGTAAACCCGCTGGGTGCTGCTTTCAAGCATTTGTGCAGCAGACGGTTTAATATGCGCCACGCTTCCAACACCAGACCATGACGACTGCAACCATCCCCCCCGCCTCCCATGTCGCAAACGCGCTCAGCCGTCGCCATCTGTTGAGCAGCTCCGCTGCAGCCGCCTGGGCGCTCAGCGGCCTGCCCGCGCTGGCCCAAAGCAAAATCCTGCTGCGCATTTCCACCCCTGCCGTGCCCGACGACTGGCATGCCAAGATGTGGACCGTGTTCAAGGACACGCTGGAGAAAAGTGCACCTGGCGAATTTGACGTGCAGATTAACCTGAACGCGTCGCTGTTCAAGCAGGGCGCCGAGCCCACTGCCATGGCGCGCGGCAACCTGGAACTGAGCACCGTGTCGGCGCAAGATATTGCCAAACAGGTTCCGGAGTTTTCCATCTTCACTGCCGGCTACATTGTGCGCGATCCGGTGCAGCAGCAAAAGATTTTCAACGGCCCCATAGGCACCGAGATGTTCAAACGGGTGGCCGACAAGATGGACATCACGCCACTGGCCACCTGCTACTACGGCACGCGCCAACTCAATTTGCGCGAACCGCGCAGCGTGAAAACGCCGGCCGACCTCAAGGGCATCAAGCTGCGCATGCCGGGCTCCAAGGAATGGCTGTTCTTGGGCGAGGCGCTGGGTGCCACACCGACCCCCTTGGCCTTTGGCGAGGTCTATCTGGGCTTGAAGAGCGGCACCATAGACGCCCAGGACAACCCGCTGCCCACGGTGAAGGCCGCCAAGTTTTACGAGGTGACTAAGCAGATCGTGCTGACCAGTCACCTGGTCGATGGCCTGTTCATTGCGATTGCCAACAAGACGCTGGCTTCCCTTTCACCGGCGCAAAGGCCAAAGGTGCTGGCCGCAGCCCAGGCCGCCTCGCAATACAACAACGACAACCGCATCAAGGAAGAGGCCGAGCTGGTGGCCTTTTTCAAGAAGGAAGGCCTGCAGGTCACGACCCCGGATCTGGATGCCTTTCACAAGTCGGTGCAGGCGGCCTACCAGAATTCGGACTATGCCAAGGTCTGGCCCAAGGGCTTGCTGGACCGCATCAACGCCACCAAGTAGCACCACGCCGTGAAGTTGCTGCGTCACGTTCAGAGCGCTGCCCATGCCATTGGCGGCGCTCTGTTTCTCACCCTGTTTGTGGTTTTCATCCTGCAGGTGACTGCCCGTTTTGGTTTCAATCAACCGCTGCCCTGGAGCGATGAGGCTGCGGTGGTGCTCTATGTCTGGGTCATCCTGTGGTCGGCCGCAGCCATAGTCCCCGAGCGCGAGCATGTGGTGTTCGACCTGTTGTGGAACAGCGGCGGCAAACGCACGCGTCAAGTCATGCGCATCGCTGGCAATCTGATGGTGGGTGGACTGGCTGCGGTGGCCGTCCCCGCCACCTGGGACTATGTGCACTTCATGCGGCGCGAAAGCACGCCGGTGCTGGGCCTCAGTTTTATGTGGGTGTTTCTGCCCTTTGTGATGCTGATGGTTGCGCTGGTGGTGCGCAGTGTCTGGGCCATTGTCTGCAGCTTGCGCGGTCAGGGCTTGCAAACGGAGTTGCATCTGTCATGAATCACGCTCTTGGCGCGTTGGCCCTGGTGCTGGTGGGCGGCATGCTGCTGCGCATGCCCATCGGTTTTTCCATGTTGGCCTCTGGCGTGGCCTATTTGCTGGTCAAGGGGCAAGACATTGGACTGGTGGCGGAGCAGGTGGGCAACGGCCTCTACAACAGCTATGTGCTGCTGGCCGTGCCCATGTTCATCTTTGCCGCCAACATCATGAATGCCGGCACCGTGAGCGAGCGCCTGTTTGACTTCTGCCGCATTCTGGTGGGCCGTTTGCCCGGCGGCTTGGCGCAGGTGAATGTGCTGGTCAGCGTGATTTTTTCCGGCATGAGCGGCAGTGCCATTGCGGATGCCGCCGGCCCCGGCCTGGTGACGATTCGCCAGATGCAAAAAAGGCCGGAATACACGCGCGGCTTTGCCGGTGCCGTGGTGGTGGCCGCGGCCACCCTGGGCCCCATCATTCCGCCCAGCATTCCCATGGTGATTTATGCGCTGGTGTCGGGCGCCTCGGTGGGCGCCTTGTTTCTTGGTGGTGTGCTGCCCGGCGCCTTGATGGCGATTCTAATGATGGTCGTCATCCACGGCATTGCCGTGCGCTGCAAGATGCCGCGCGAGGCCCGCATCCCGCTGCGTGAATGGCCGGTCATCTTTTACCGGGGCGCCTTGCCCCTGTCCATGCCCATTGTGCTCTTGGGCGGCATTTACTCCGGCGCATTTACGCCCACCGAGGCCGCAGCCGTGGCGGCCCTGCATGCGCTGATCCTGGCCGGCCTGGTTTACCGCGCGCTAACCTGGCGCAGTTTCTGGGGCGTGGTGATGGAGTCCACCCGAGGCAGCGCGGTGGTCACCCTGATTCTGGCCGGCTCCTTCATGCTGAATTACGCCTTCACTTCCGAGGGCGTTCCCCAGACCATGGCGCTGTGGGTGGAAGCCATGCATTTGTCGCAGCTGCAATTCCTGCTCTTGGTGAATGTGTTGTTTCTGGTGCTGGGTTGCTTTCTGGACGTGTCGGTGCTGCTATTGGTATTTGTGCCCATGCTGCTGCCCGCGGCCAAACTGCTGGGCGTGGACCTGGTGCACTTTGGCGTACTGGTGGTGCTGAACATGATGATCGGCCTGATCCATCCGCCATTTGGCATGCTTTTGTTTGTCACCAAGGCGCTTACCGGAATCCCGATTGGCGAGATGATGAAGGAGGGTTGGCCCTTCCTGGTCATGTTGTTGCTGCTGCTGCTGGCGATGACGGTGTTCCCACCCATCGTGTTGTGGCTGCCGCACGCCATGGGCTATGTCACGCATTAGCGCGGCGTGCCTTTGCGGCGGCATTGAAAGGAGTTTGTTATGAAAGCACTTGTTTCTGCCCTGCTGCTGTGTGTCGCCCACTTCTGTACCCCCGTGGTCCAGGCGGCCGCCTTGCCGCAGCGCGACTTGACGGTGGAGCTGCGCCAGATCGAAGAGGGCCGCGAGGGCGGCAGCAGCTATTCCGCCGGCGGCAAGGACAATGTGTGGGAGCCGCTGATGGTGCAGGTGCGCAATGGCGAAAAGGCCTTGCTGCGCATGAGCGACGCGATACCGATGCAGTGGACGCAGTCGGCCAGCGGGCCAAACCCAGCTGCCGCGAAGTCCGCCGGCGCTGCGCCAAGCGGCGCTGTAAGCACCACCAATGTCAACGTCAACCCGGCTTCCAGCGTGAGCAATGCCTTGGTCTGGTTCGATGCCGGCCAGAGTCTGTCCGTGCAAGCCAAATGGCCGGGTGGAGAAAAACCTGCCGTGGTGGAGCTGGAGGTGCAACGCGCCGCAGTCGATCCCCAAACCGGCGCCGCCCTGCCCAAGCAGTCGCGCAGCACGGTATCCACCACCATCACCGCACCGCTGGACGAGTGGGTGACGATTGCCGCAACCGGCAGGTCACCCAGGGCCGGTGTTTACAGCAGTGAATCCGGTGTGCAGGTCCGGCGGCTGCTGCAAATTCGGGTGATGGCGCCGTAGTTTTTTAGCTGCTAAGCCGCCTCGGCCCTTAAGGCATCCAACGCAGCCAACACGGCAGCCGGGTCCTCCACGGGCTTCAGCTGATCCGCCAGTGCAGTCAGCGCGCAGGCACCGTCTTTTTGCAGCAGACCAATGCTCACGCCAGCGGTCTTGGGTGATTCCAGCCCCAGGCTCTGCAGCAGCACCACACCCTTGGCGTCGGCTAGCTTGAAGTAGAACTTGCCGTCCTTCTCGCGGTACTGCTTGAAAGCGGGCAGGGAAGACTTTGCCGCCTTGGGCTTTGCCTGCGTGGCCCCGGTAGTGAGGCTGCGCAGGCCTACCGCATTGCGCAGCTTGGCCATGAACGGCGTGGCAATAGCGCGGGCTTTTTTGCCACCGGCCAGCAACAGCGCTTCCACTTCTTCGGGGTGCTCTATCAAGTGCTGGTAGCGGGCACGCATGGGCGCAACCTCTTGGTCAATGCGCTCCAGCAGAATCTGCTTGGCATCACCCCAGGCAATCCCATCGGCGTAGGCCTGGCGCAGCGCTTGTGTTTCTACTTCCGAGGCAAAGGCCTGGTAAATCTGGAACAGGGCCGAGCCCTCGGTGTCCTTGGGCTCGCCCGGTGCGCGTGAGTCGGTTTTGATACCGGCAATCAGTTTTTTTAACTGCTCGCGGCTGGAGAATAGCGGAATCGTGTTGTCGTAGCTCTTGCTCATCTTGCGCCCGTCCAGACCGGGCAGGGTGGCCACCGATTCTTCAATCACGGCCTGGGGCGGCACAAAGTGTTCGCCATAGCGGTGGTTAAAGCTGTTGGCCATGTCGCGCGCCATTTCGATGTGCTGGATCTGGTCGCGCCCCACCGGTACATGGTGGGCGTTGAACATCAGAATGTCGGCGCCCATCAGCACCGGGTACATGAACAGGCCGGCCGTCACGTCGCTGTCGGCGTCCGCGCCGTTGGCCATGTTCTTGTCCACCGAGGCCTTGTAGGCGTGGGCGCGGTTGAGCACTCCCTTGCCAGTCACGCAGGTCAGAAACCAGGTCAACTCGGGAATTTCTGGCACATCCGACTGGCGGTAAAACACCACCCGCTCGGGGTCCAGACCCGCGGCCAGCCAGCTGGCGGCAATCTCCAGCGTGGAGCGCTGTATGCGCTCCGGCTCGTCAATCTTGATCAGCGCATGGTAGTCGGCCAGAAAGTAAAAGCTTTGCACGCCGGGTGTCAGGCTGGCGCGCACCGAGGGTAGTATCGAGCCCACATAGTTGCCCAAGTGCGGCGTGCCGCTAGTGGTGATGCCGGTAAGGAAACGAACAGGGGTGGAACTCATGCCATTCAACTCAATAAAATTCAGCGTACTAGGGCCGACAGCGGCGACAGCAGCAGATCGACCAAACCAAAGGTCAGGGCCATCATCGGCTGCATCCACAGGCTGCTGACCAGGCCGGACACCACCAGGGCCATGACGATGAAAAAGCCATAGGGCTCTATGCGCGAAAAGGCCATCGCCTGTTTGATCGGCAGCAGGCCCACGACGATGCGGCCACCATCCAGCGGCGGCAGCGGAAACAGATTAAAGGCAAACATCACCACATTCACCAGCACGCCGCCCTGGCACATTTTCAGGAAGAAGGGCTCGGTGATTCCCGCTCCATGCAGCACATAGAGCAAGGCGCCCCAGATCAGGGCCTGCGCCAGATTCGCGGCCGGGCCGGCCAGGGCCACCCAGACCATGTCGCGCTTGGGATGGCGCAGGTTGCCAAAGCGAACCGGCACCGGCTTGGCATAGCCAAACAAAAAGGCGCCCGAGGTGGCGAAGTACAGGAGCAGCGGCATCAAAATGGTGCCCATGGGGTCGATGTGGGCCAAGGGGTTGAGCGTGACCCGCCCCAATTGCCAGGCCGTGTTGTCGCCAAAGTAGCGCGCCGCATAGCCGTGCGCCGCCTCGTGCACGGTGATGGCAAACAGCACCGGCAGTGCGTAAAGGGTGACGGTTCGAATCAAATCAGCAATGTCCATGGCGGCATTGTCTCAGACCGTGGCCACCGTGAACCAGGGCTTGCGCGCTGTCACCTAAAATCAGTGCATGAATCCCCAAGAGTTGTTCCAAGATGTGCCGTTCTGGCACCTGATCACCCGGCTGGGGGAGGCCGAAATATTGCTTCCTGCGGCCTTATTGACCGCCGCCGCCTTGTTCGCGCGGCGGCGCACGCGCAATTTGGCCCTTGGCTGGGTGCTGATGCTCAGCCTGGCGGTGACCCTCACCACGGCGAGCAAGCTGGCATTTATCGGCTGGGGTCTGGGTTGGGCAGCGATCAACTTTACCGGCGTCTCTGGCCATGCCATGTTTTCCTCGGCCATTTATCCGGTGTTGATGCTGACCTTGGTGCCGGGCAGGTCGCGGCGCCGCTGGCAGCTTTCGCTGGCGCTGGGCTGTGCGCTGGCACTGCTGGTGGGCGTCAGTCGTATCCAGGTGGGGGCGCATTCCTGGTCCGAGGTGCTGGTCGGCATGTTGCTGGGCGGTACGGTGACGGCGCTCACGCTGGGCTGGTTTGAGACGCGGGCGCTGTCCATTAATCCGGTGGTGCCAGCTCTGCTGTTGGTGTGGGTTGCGGTGTCGCCGTTTCAATTGCATGCCTCGCAGACCCATTCGCTGGTAACCCGGTTGGCCCTGAGCCTGTCCGGCCGTGGGGCGCCCTATACGCGCGCCGAGCTGCTGCGCCACAACCGCCGCGAGCGTTCTTAGCCTTCTCGCCCCGTTCTGCCGCCAAGCGCTTACATACCCAGCAGGGCCGCGTCGCCACGCCCCTGGCGCACGATTTCTGGGGTGTCACCGGTCAGGTCGACCACCGTGGTAGGTTCCTGCGCGCAGGCACCGGCATCGAGCACCCCGGCAATCAGCTTTTCAAAGCGCTCGCGGATTTCCTCTGCGTCGTTGAGCGGATGGGTGTCGCCGGGCGGAATCAGGGTGGTGGCCAAGAGCGCCGAACCGTGCAGCGTGAGCAGTTCCTGCAGCACCCTGTGCTCGGGCACGCGTAGGCCTATGGTCTTGCGCGAGGGATGGCTGACACGGCGCGGCACCTCCTTGCTGGCTTCCAGAATAAAGGTGAAGGGGCCGGGCGTGGCGTTCTTGAGCAGGCGGAACTGGCGGTTGTCTACCTTGGCGTAGCTGGCCAGCTCGCTCAGGTCGCGGCACAGCAGGGTGAGCTGGTGTTTGTCGTCCACACCGCGAATGCGGCGCAGCTGGTCGACCGCGGTCTTGTCATCCAGGTGGCAGACCAGGGCGTAGCTGGAGTCGGTGGGGACGGCCAGAATGCCGCCTTTCTCCAGCAGGGCCACGGCCTGTTTGAGCAGGCGTGGTTGCGGATTTTCGGGGTGAACTTCGAAGTACTGTGCCATTTTTTTGTTGGTTTTGTTGGGCTATTGGATGCGGTCGCTCAGCAGTTCCCAGACCGGTGTGAGCGTGCTGCTGAGCAGCGGCAGGGTGCCGAGTTCGGTGTGGCTCTCGGCCGGGCTGTGAAAATCGCTGCCGCGCGAGGCGGCCAGGCCAAACTCTTTGGCGGTCTGGGCGTAGGTCACATATTCGGCGGCACTGTGGCTGCCGGTGACCACTTCTACGCCCTGGCCACCATGGCCCTTGAATTCGGTGAATAGGGCAAATTCTTCGTTAGGCGTGAACTTGTAGCGGGCCGGGTGCGCCACCACGGCCACGCCACCGGCCTCGGTGATCCAGGTGACGGCGTCCTTCAGAGTGGCCCAGCGGTGCGGCACATAGCCGGGCTTGCCTTCGGTCAGGTATTTGCGAAACACCTCGTTGGTGTCCTTGCAGACGCCGGAGTCCACCAGAAAGCGGGCAAAGTGGGTGCGCGAAATCAGCTCGGGGTTGCCCACATAGGGCAGGGCGCCCTCAAAGGCAGCTGCAATGCCGACCTTGGCCAGTCCTTCGGACATTTCCATGGCCCGCTGTTTTCGCCCGCCGCGGGTGTCGCGCAGACCCTGCAGCAAGGCGGCATTGCTGGCATCAAAACCCAGGCCCACGATATGCACCGTCTGGCCAATGAAGGTGACGGAAATTTCCACGCCGGTCAGATAGCGCATGCCCAGCGCCTGAGCCGCCGCCAGGGCACGCGCCTGGCCGCCAATCTCGTCGTGGTCGGTCAGTGCCCAGAGTTGCACGCCGTTGGCCTTGGCACGCTCGGCGAGTGCTTCGGGTGTGAGGGTGCCATCGGAGACCACAGAGTGGCAATGGAGGTCGGCGTTGAGTAGATGGGTCACACAGCCATTTTAGGCTTCTGGCGCAAAGTCACAGTCGCATTGGAAACTTATCCATTCGCCGCTGACGGGATGTGCAAAGCCCAGCTCGGTGGCATGCAGCAGCAGGCGCGGCGCCAATGCGGCAATTTCCGGCGGCGCATACAGCGCATCGCCCAGGATCGGGTGGCCTATGGCCAGCAGATGCACGCGCAGTTGGTGGCTGCGCCCGGTGAGTGGCTCCAGTTCCAGGGTTGATGCATTGCGCTCGGTGTCAAAGCCCAGGCAGCGCCAGCGCGTGCTGCTGGCCTTGCCGGCCTCGAAGTCAATTTTGCGCAGCGGGCGATTTGGCCAGTCGACCAGAATCGGCAGGTCTATGGTTTGCCAGTCGTCTGCCGTGGTGGATGCAGAGCGGCAATCGCCATCGGCGACGGCCCGATAGCGCTTGTGTACGCGGCGTTCGGCAAAATGGGCATTGAGCAGGCGTTGTGCGGGGATGCCGCGCGCCATCACCATCAACCCAGAGGTGGACATGTCGAGCCGGTGCACGATCAGCGCATCGGCAAACTGCTGCTGCACCCGCAGGCTCAGGCACTCGTCCGAGTTTTTGCCGGGCACGGCCAGCAGGCCGCTGGGCTTGTTGAGCACCACCAGTGCCGCATCGGCGTAGAGCACCTCAACTTGCATCGGCACCCAGAATCAGGCGCTGCACGGTTTCGCACAATTCGTTGACATCGTTGGGCTTGTAGACCAGGGCGTTGGCGCCGGCCTCAAAGGCGGCCTTCTCGATCTCGGGCGTGACATAACCCGAGGCCAGAGCCACCGGCAGATCCGGGCGCAGTGCCTTGGCCGCGCGCAGCAGGTCCACACCGCTAAAGCCCGGCATGTTGTAGTCGGTTACCAGCAGGTCAAAGTCCTGCGCGCGCTCGGCCAGCGTTGCCTGGGCTTCAAAGGGGTCGGTGAAGCTGGTGACGGTAAAGCCCTTGCGCCGCAGCACGCGCTCGACCAGAAACACCAGGGCCTGGTCGTCGTCCACATACATCACATGGCGGCCCTGTCCGTGCACTGCGGTGGCTGCGGGCGCTGGCTCGGGGCTGGCCGGAAGCGCTTGTTCACAGACCGGAAAGTACAGGTGAAAGGTGCTGCCCAGGCCCGGCGTGCTGCCCACATCGATGCCGCCCTGGTGGGTTTGCATGATGCCGTGCACCACGGATAAACCCAGCCCCGTGCCCTGGCCGACCTGGCGCGTGGTGAAAAAGGGCTCGAAGATGCGCTGCAGGGTGGCTGGGTCTATGCCGCTGCCGCTGTCCTTGACCGACAGGTCCACATAGTGGCCGGGCGGCACGCCGATGCGGCTGCATTCCGGGAAATCCAGATCGGTATTGCCAATCTCAATGCGCACCCAGCCCTTGTCCCGGCCAATCGCCAAAATCGCATTGGTGCACAGATTCAGCAGGGCCTGCTCCACCTGCGTGGCATCGGCCAGCACCGCGCTGCAGTCGCTTGCCTCCACCACCTTGAGGTCGACACCGGGCGGCAGGGTCACCTTGACCAGGCGCACGGTTTCATGCACCACCTCGCTGAGCTGCATGGGCGTGCGCCGGGGCGGCTCATTGCGGCTAAAGGTCAGGATCTGGCGCACCAGGTCGCGCGCGCGGCGCCCGGCCTTTTCGATTTCGCTCAGGCTGGTCAGTGCCGCCGAGCCCGGCTCTGTGTCCTGTTGGGCCAGTTCCACATTGCCCAGGATGGCGCTCAGGATGTTATTGAAGTCATGCGCAATGCCACCGGCCATGGTGCCCACGGCCTGCATTTTTTGCGATTCGCGCAGCCGGGTTTCCAGCGCCAGGCGCTGCGCCTCGGCGCGCTTGCTGGCGCTGAGGTCGCGCACAAACAGCGTGGTGATGGCGCCGCCGTGGTGGGGCGTGCCGACGCCGCGTTCCAGCGAAATGCTGACCTCCACATACACCGCCTCGCCCTGCAGGGTGCTGGCGCGGTACTCGCCCAGCATGGCCTGGTCGGGCACCTTGCCCCGTTGCAACAGGGCCTGCACATCGGGCAGAAAGCGCGACAGCGGGCTGCCAATGGCTGAGGCCGCTGGGCAGCCAAACAGCTGGGTGGCTGCCGGGTTGAAGACGGCAATGCCATGCTGTTCGTCCAGACACAAAATCGCGTCCAGCGAGGAGTTGATGATGGCTGCCATGCGGGTCTCGCTCAGCAGCAGGTCTTCGTTGCGCTGCACCAGCACGGCGGCACTTTCCTGCAGCGCCAGACGCTGGGCCAGCAACGGGCCCTGGTCGATGATGGCGCAGATGAAGTGGGCCAGTTCGTCCTGTGGGTTTTCAATGCGGGCGATGTGCAGATCGCCGGTAAATGTGGCGCGGGTGCCGCTGTGAAACCGCAGCTCGCTGACCTCGCTGGAGCCACTGGCCTTGGCACTCAAGAACGAGACCGCCACCTCGTCGGTGTGGTCGGGACCGACAAAGGGCAGCAAAAAGTTCAGCGGCGGGTCGCTCTCCAGCGGTTGGAACAGGCGCAAGGCCATGGCATTGCTGGCCAGCACCAGGCCCTCTTCGTCCACCACCATCAACGCCAGCGGCACACTGGAAAACAGCGTGGCAAAGCGCTCGGATGCGCCCTCGGCCTCCTGCTGGCTGTAGCGCAGCGCCTTGTTTTGTATCTCCAGCTCGGCCTGGTATTTGCGCAGGTCGGCAATCATTTGGGTGGGCCGATAGCCCTCAATGATCAGGTCCTGTGTCGGGTCCGCTGATGGCAACTGCTGGCGCGACAACGCGGGCAACACGCGCAGGCGTCTGCGCTTATGCAAACTAGACATAGCGGTCGACCTGACCCATACGCGCAGGGCTGCAGTGGGCGGAAGTGTATGGATGGGACATGGCGCAGGGTATCAGTTTGCCCGGGAGCAGCGAAACCTGTTTATACATTGACAGACAAAATTTTCGCCCCGTACAATGCTTGTGTGTTCTTATTCATACATTTTTATTGAATAGGGGGAAATTTATGAACCTTGACAATGCCATCTTGGCTCACTACGAGTGGAAAAATAAACTCAAATCGGCCATTGCCAGCCAGAGCCAACTGGACGCCGCAAGCATCAGCCTGGACAACAAGTGCGAATTCGGCCAGTGGCTGCATGGAACGGGTGCTTCCCTGTACTGCAAGAAGCCCGAGTTCGTGGCCTTGGTTCAAAAGCACACGGTATTCCATTCCGAGGCCGGCAAGGTGGCAAGCCAAATCAATGCCAAGCACTATGCCGAGGCCAGCAAGATGATTGAAATAGCCTCGGCATTTGGTGCGGCCTCCGTGGCGATTGGTGTGGCGGTCAATGCCTTGAAGCGCGTAGCCGCTTGAAGGCTTGCAGCGAGGTGCCGGGTGGCAGACATGGGCCCCGCTGTCTGACTGGGTGTACGAAGCAGTTTGCGGCGACAATCGCTGTTCTTTCGTATCCGTTCAACGTCTAACCATGTCCAGCACGACAACTTATCAGGTGCGTCCCGCCACCTTGCGCGATGCCAAGCAGATCGCCGAACTTCACAACGCCACGGTGCGTGATGCCTTCAAGGCCATGACCCACAGCGCCTCCCTGCCGGCGCTGCCCGTGGTCCCGGTCGAAAAGCGTCAGGCCTTCTGGCGCGAAGCCATCGAGTACAGCGAACCCCAGGTTCACGTGGCCACCGACGGTGAAAAGATCGTTGGCTTTGTCGGCTTCGACCGTTCGCGCGACAAGGGCACGCCACAGACCATGGGCGAAATTTGGGCCATCTATGTGGCGGTAGACCATTGGTCCAAGGGCGTCGGTTTGGCCCTGTGGGACGCTGCCTGCGAAGGCCTGCAGGACGAAGGCTGCACCCACGTCAGCATCTGGTTGCCGATTGCCAATGACCGCGCCATGCGCTTTTTTGAGCTGGCTGGCCTCAAGCGCGAGCTTCCCAGCGCCAAGACAGTGGACGTGGGCGGCGTCAAGATCGAAGAAATCCGCCTCAAGCGTCCCTTGTAACTCGCTTTATGCCCAGTGCCTGCGCTGCCATCCAACGGTCGATTTCCAGCGGGTCGGTGACGCTGCGTAACTCTAGGTAGGCCGCCTCGGCCTGCGGGTAGCGTTGGCGTAAAAAGTTCAGCCATTGCTTGAGCCGTCCGGCCTGCTTTTTGCGGTCCAGGCGCGTGCGCACCAGTTTCCAAAAGTCCGCTATCAAGGGCTGCAGGCCGTGCCACGTGATCTGTGGTTTGGCGTCAACCCGGTGGTCCGTGCCCTGGCCCGAATCCCGCGTCGCCCGCGCAATGGCCAGTGCTAGGCCGGGGTCGGTGACCATGCCGCGTCCCAGCATCAGGGCATCGCAACCGGAGAGTTCGCGGCAGCGCAGGGCGTCGGCCACGCTCCAGATTTCACCGTTGGCAATCACCGGAATCTTCACCACCGCACGGATGTCGGCAATGCGCTCCCAGTAGGCTGGTGGCCGGTAGGCATCGGCCTTGGTGCGGGCATGGACCACCAGTTCTTGGGCACCTCCGGCCTCCAGCGCCAGCGCACATTCCTCGGCACGCAGGTCGTCATGCAGGCCTAAGCGCATCTTGGCCGACACCGGCATGTGAGTCGGCACGGCGCGGCGCACGGCGCCCATGATGCGGGTCAGCAGCTCCGGATCTTCCAGCAGGGCGGCACCGCCACCATGGCGATTCACCACCTTGGCCGGGCAACCAAAATTCAGGTCCACGCCAAAAGGCCCCAAGCTAGCCAGCACGGCGGCGTTATCGGCCAGGCACGAGGGGTCTGAGCCCAGCAGTTGGGGGCGCACCGGCACACCGGCAAAGGTGCGGCCACCATTCAAGAGCTCGGGCACGATGCGCTCAAAGCTGCGCGCCGGCAGCAGGGTGTTGGTGACGCGGATGAACTCAGACACACAGCGGTCTATGCCGCCAGAGCGGGTCAGGATATCGCGCAGCACAAAGTCCAGCAGACCCTCCATGGGCGCGAGGATGAGGGCGCTAGGCTTCGCCGCCAAAACGCGTGGTCAGGTTGTCTAGGTATTGCTCGGTCAATTGCTCGAACTCGGCTTCGACCACGGGTGCCACCACCATCTTCATCAGGCCCGGCAAAGGGATGGTCAGTTCACCCTGCACCTGCAGCGTGATGTGGGTGGACTGTTTGTTGTCCTTGAGCGTCCACCTGCCCGATACCAGGGCATTGCCTTCGTCCTTCACCGGCGTCCAAAGCACCGTGCCCCGGGCCATGTTGGAAACGTAGGTGCTGGCATAAATGGTTTGCAGGCTGATCGACGCCAGGCCAATTTTGGCCATCTCCCAGCGGTAGCTGCCGCCGCCCAGATCGACCAACTTGTCGACCTTGGGGAAATAGCTGGCCGAGGTCGGCACATCCGAGAGCACAGCAAAGACCTCGGCATAAGGGGCCTTGACTTCCAATTCATAGGCCAGATCGATCGAAACGGTGATGGCCATCAGGCTTCCTGGCGGGTGAGGGCTGCGCTGCGCAGCCTTTGAAAGGTGAGTTGCAAGAGCCTTGCGTCCGAGCTGGCGCGGTGGCGCTGGGCGCCGCGTTCGGCGCTGACCTGGGCCTTGACCAGATGCCACTGCTCGGCGTCGGACTCGGACAGCAGTTTGCGCAGGTTTTCCAGACGGAAGGTCGGTGTCATGTCGGCGGCATCAAACAGCGCGCCCAGCCAGCTGTAGTCATTGGCCCAACCGTCGGAATACACGGTTGTTCCGCGCAGGTCGGCATTCAGGCGTTGCGCTACCTCGGCCACGTTTTGGCCGCGCTCCTCCAGCAGCGGGCGTGGAATCTGATGGGTGCGGGCAGCCTGTTCGTCCCAATGCGTCCAGTGTTCCAGCGGACGGATCAGGGCGCAAAAGGTATGGCCGTCCGGCAGCACAAAACCGACCTCGATCGGGTAGCTGTTGCGCCCGAAGCCGGACGCCTCCACATCCAGCACGGTTGGCAGGATGAGGGGCGTGACATCGGTGGCGGCTGCTTGCATATGTATGGATTGTGCTACAGCGCAGCCCTGCGCGATTGCGGGTAATTACCGAGGTCCAACCCGGCCTAATGCGCGTCGCTGCCGGCGCGGGCCTCGGACCGGCCCAGCGTCCAGCTCAGGCCCAGACCAAAGGATGTTCCCTGGTTCTGCGCGAACAGGGGGCTGGCGCGGTTGGCTGCGCCCTCATACAGGTCGTAGCGCGCAAAGGCGAACAGATTGACGTCCGGCCCCAGGCGCTTGCTGCCGTCCACCGTGAGGCGGGAACTAATCAGGCCCGCTTGCGCCGCATAGGCCGGCCGACTTGCCGTGGCGTAGGCGGGAGATACACCATAAAAATACTGGTTCAGTTGCTGGTCGCCCAGCACCAGGCTGACGGCAGTTTTAAGTCGCCAGTCGGCTGGGGCACGCCATTCGTAGGCCAGCTTGGGCTCCAGCACATTGCCCACCTGGCGCACGCCGCCATTGAATTCCAGCACTGTGCGCAGGGGCAGCTCGAAGGTGGCGCGCTGATCTGCGGCAGGCTGGGCCAGTTTCACCTTCACGCGCGGGCCGAACTCGATCAGGGTACCGAGGTCGGGCATGCCCTGGCGCAGGTCCACATCGTTGGAATTGGCGGGCAAGGAGGCGGAAAAACCGATGTCGAATTCGTAGGCGTCGGTATGCGCCATGCGTGCACCCACCCCGCTGCGATCGGCACGCAGCACATCGCCGCGATAGACGAAAAACGGCAGCACCAGTGCGCGTTGGTTGCGCTGGCTGGAGGCCGGGTAGTCCGGGGTGGAAAGTGCGCCGCCAAAGACACCGGCCTCCCACAGCGGCAGGCCGGCCGCCTCGGCGGGGATATCCTGGGCCCAAGCGACGCCCGACAGGACCAGGGCGGTGCCCATAGTAAGACGGCAAAACAGGAGGGCGACAGAGTGGGGGTGACAGGCTTGCATGCTGGAGATTGATGTAGTTTGGGTCCTGATCGTAGTGGACTTGTGTGGCAAATTCTTAAGCCTGGCTTTTTATGGGGTCCATGTGGCCCTGCTATCCTGCAAGCCCTATCTATTGATTGCCTTCGCAACCCCTTATGGCCAGCAGCCTTTTTGCCCTTCTTGATGACATTGCCACGCTGCTCGATGACGTGGCGCTGCTGACCAAGGTGGCGGCGCAGAAGACCGCTGGTGTGTTGGGTGACGATCTGGCGCTGAATGCCCAGCAACTCGGCGGCGTGGCGGCCGAGCGCGAGTTGCCGGTGGTCTGGGCGGTGGCCAAGGGCTCGCTGCTCAACAAGGCGATTCTGGTACCGGCGGCACTGATTCTGAGTCTGACCCTGCCCTGGAGCATCACGCCGCTCTTGATGCTGGGCGGCGCCTATCTGTGTTTTGAAGGTTTCGAGAAGATTGTCCATACCTTGCTGCACCGCTCCGACCATCCGGATGATTTGAGCCAGGAGTTGATGCAGGCGCTATCCGACCCGGCGGTGGATCTGGTGGCGCTGGAGCGGGACAAGATCAAAGGTGCCATCCGTACCGACTTTGTGCTGTCGGCCGAAATCATTGCCATCACCCTGGGCACGGTGCAGCACAGCGATTGGCCTACGCAATTGGCGGTGCTCAGCGGTGTGGGTTTCATCATGACCGTGGGCGTGTACGGGCTGGTGGCGGGCATTGTGAAGATCGATGACCTGGGGCTGTTTCTTAGCCGCCTGCCGGTCAAGCCGCAAGCCAGCCGCTGGAAGCAGATCCTGGGCCTGTGGCTGCTCGACATGGCACCCTGGCTGATGAAGGCACTGTCGGTGCTGGGCACGGCGGCCATGTTTTTGGTCGGCGGCGGCATTATTTCGCATGGTCTGCCTTGGGTGCACCACGCGTCGCTGGCGGTCGTTGAAGGTTTTGTTGCCGGTATGGGCAGCGTGGGCACCGCCTTCGGACCTGTGGTTGGCTTGAGTCTGGACCTGCTGGTGGGCATGCTGGCGGGCGCCTTGGTGCTGCTGCTGGTGGGTATGGCACAGCAGTTCAAAAAGCGGGTCTGGCCGGCGCATGGCCAATAGATCAGCCGATTCACCCTCGCTGACAAAGGGGCTAGGCTTTGGGTTGACGCTGGCGGTGCTGGGTGCCATCGCCTTTAGCGCCAAGGCCATCATCGTCAAACTGGCCTATCGCCATGGTGTGGATGCCATCACGCTGATCATGCTGCGCATGCTGTTTGCCTTGCCCTTTTTTCTGGCCATCGCCTGGTGGACCAGCAGGTCAAGGCCGGATATGCCGGTGCGCGCACTGACGCGCGCCGACCTTCTGGGCGTGCTGGGCCTGGGCTTTACCGGCTATTACCTGGCGAGCTTTTTGGACTTTGCCGGGCTGGCCTTTATCAGCGCCTCGCTGGAGCGGCTGATCCTGTACCTTAACCCGACCCTGGTACTGTTGCTGGGGCGCAGCCTTTACGGCAAGGCCATCAGCCGCAATCAGGTGATTGGCATGGCCATTAGCTACGGCGGCGTGCTGTTGGTGTTTGGTCATGAGGTGAATCTGGCCGGTTCCGGCGTGGCTCTGGGCGCGGTGTTGGTTTTTTTCAGCGCGGTGGCCTATGCGATCTATTTGTCTTATAGCGGTGAATTGGTGCTGCGCCTGGGCTCGCTGCGACTGGTCGGTCTGGCCACCAGCGTGGCCTGCGTGTGTTGCATTCTGCAGTTTGTCATCATGCGGCCCTTAAGCGTTGCCTTTGCCGTGGCACCGGAAGTGATCTGGCTGTCGCTGCTCAACGCCATCGGCTGCACCGTGATTCCGGTGTTGCTGGTGATGATGGCCATTGAGCGCATAGGCTCCGGTCTGGCCGCGCAGGTCGGCATGGTGGGCCCCATGTCCACCATCACCATGGGCGTGCTGATTCTGGGTGAGCCGTTTACCGGCTGGGTGGTGGCTGGCACCTTGCTGGTGCTGCTGGGCATTTTTGTCTGCAGCCGGGCCCGCAAGACCCTGACCTGACTGCAGAAATGCATTTGGTGGCACCATCGCGACTCGCAAGCGCTGCGCCCCATGGCAAGATCCAGCGCCCGATTCACAACCTTGAAGAAACCCGCATGACGCAAATTACCTCCCGTGCCATCCACATCAGCCAGCAAGGCGGCCCCGAACAAATGACCCTGGTGAATGTCACCGTGGGCGAGCCCGGTCCCGGCGAAATTCGCATTCGCCACAAGGCCGTGGGCCTGAACTTCATCGACGTCTACCAGCGCAGCGGCCTCTATCCCATGAACCTGCCGGTTCAACTGGGAATGGAAGCCTCGGGCGTGATCGAGGCCGTGGGCGAGGGCGTGACGCACCTGCAGGTGGGCGACCGTGCCGCCTACGCCAGTCAGCCACCCGGCAGCTATTGCGAAGTCCGCGTGATGCCGGCCAAGTGCGTGTGCAAGCTGCCCGACGGCATTGACTTCGACACCGGCGCGGCCATGATGCTCAAGGGTCTGACCGCCCAATACCTGCTCAAGCGCACTCTGCCCCAGGGCGGGCTAAAGGCCGGAGACTTTGTCTTGTTCCATGCTGCTGCCGGCGGTGTCGGCCTGATTGCCTGCCAATGGGCCAAGGCGCTGGGTCTGCAACTGATTGGCACGGCCGGCTCCGACGCCAAATGCGCCCTTGCCAAGGAACTGGGTGCAGCCCATGTCATCAATTACGCAACGGAAGACTTCCAGGCCCGCGTCAAGGAGATCACCGGTGGCAAGGGCGTCAAGGTGGTGTATGACTCGGTCGGCAAGGACACCTGGGATAAGTCTATGGATTGCCTGGCGCCCTTTGGTCTGCTGGCCAGCTTTGGCAATGCCTCGGGCCCGGTGGCACCATTCTCGCCCGGCATCCTGGGCCCCAAGGGATCGATCTATGTGACGCGCCAGACCCTGTTCACCCACATTGCCACACGCGAAAGCACGCAGGAGATGGCGGATGATTTGTTTGCTGTGGTGCTGTCGGGTGCGGTCAAGATTCGCATTGACCAGCGCTTCAAGCTGGAAGATGTGCAAGAGGCGCACAAGGCCTTGGAAGCGCGTCAGACTACGGGTTGCACTATTTTGACCTTGTAAGTTTTTTAACTCCCCCATCCCCCAACCCCTTACCCCCCGTCGGGGTAAGGGGCGCCAACAGCCGATTTGGTTGTTTTGCGCCGAATACGGAAAGAATGACGTGGCGCTGCCACAGATATTTGTTGCCCGCGTCTCGCGCCAAGAGTTCCGAGCGCCGGAGACGCTAAAGCACAGGACGAATGTTGAATTCAAACGCACCGCCTGTGGTGCCTTGGCCGGAGAGAAGCAACCAAATCGGCTGTCCGCCTTAGGCTCCCCATCGCCCGGCGGGGGCGAGGGGGCTGGGGGGAGTGGGGAGTAAAAAGGTGAGTGGGATGTAAAAACCTAGAACAAAAAGCCTGTCGACAACACCTGCTCACTCATCCAAATCGTCTGATCGGCCGTGCCCTGATACACCGGCACACTGCGCAAGGATCCATAGGCCACTTTTTGCGTCAGCTCCAGGTAGATAGACTTGTACACCGTATAGCGCACGCCAATTTCCACACCGGCCGTCCAGCCGTTGATTTGCCACCAGTCGTTGCTGGAAAAACAGCAAATATTTTGGTTCTTGGGGCCGACCTGGTCTGCATTGCCGTCAATGACATTGTCTGCGTGGGGCAATAAAATCCCGGCGCCGACACGGCTGATCAGTTGCAAATCGCCCGGCTTTTGCACCGGACCTGCCAGATGGTTCAACCATACTGCATTGACCATTAGGTGGTTGAGGCCGTTGTGCAGCGCGTAAGTGAAATTCTGCGGCGTCAGAGTCAAGTTCTGGTTGTAAGGCTGATTCGCCTTGGTGCCCGTCACCGACACCGTTTGGCCGTAGTCGGTGTTGTATTTGCTGTGGTCTAGGGAAAATTCGATGGCAAAGGTTTTCTCCGGATTCATGAACTTGCCAACCCGCACATTCTCTTGCGGGTTGGTGAAATCCAGTCCAAAGAAGGATTGGACCGTGTCGCTAGGACTGGAGGGGAAATCGCTGGCCGCAGCCTGATGCACCGTGAAGTCATTGCCCAAACCCGGCTGGGACACATGAATATCGGAGGGAGCGTACTGTTGGCGGCTATAGCCCCAGGAAAAATACCAGTTGTTTTCTTCCTTCACAGCGCGATCAAAACTCGTCTTGGTGGCGTCCTGCGCCGCGAAAGTTCCAGGATTCGCAGCATGCGCATCGGTCATGCCTTGGGCCAGAACCGCAGTACAGGGCGCCAGGGAACAGAGCACGGCGAAGACGAGGTGCTGGGACAGTTTTGTTTTCATGGGGAGGTTTTCATGTCAATGGAATGATGGGCACGTGGCAACCTAGCCCACCGCCCTAGCCCGTCATTTTATCGCCCGCCCATGGCCCGGGGACTGACCTCGATCAACGACCGCGCCGAACGCGCAAAAGCTCGTCCAATATCAAACAGGCCGCGCCCAGGGTGATGGCACTGTCAGCCAGGTTGAAAGCCGGAAAATGGTAGCCGTGGCTGTGGAAGTCCAGAAAATCCACCACGTAGCCGTACAGCAGGCGGTCAATCACATTGCCGACTGCGCCACCCAGCACGCAGGCCATGGCAAAGCAGAACAAACGCTGACCGGCGTGCGATTTCAGCATCCACAGAATCACTCCGGTGGCCAGTACACCCAGGCCGGTGAAGAACCAGCGCTGCCAACCGGATGCGTCCGCCAGAAAGGAAAATGCCGCGCCGGTGTTGTGCGCCCGCACCATGTTGAAGAAGCTGGTGACATAGCTGCTGTCGCCCAGGTGGTAATAGCCCACCACCAGCACCTTGGTGAACTGGTCGATCAGCACAATGATGAAGGCCAGACCCAGCCACATCAGCAGGCCGGATCTTCCGGATTTTTGCAGCCCAATTCCGCCAGACCTTTTGGGAGCGCGGGCCATCAGGCGAATGTCCTCGTTTCACCGGCAGCGTAGAGATTGCTGACGCAGCGACCGCACAGCGTGGGATGTTCGGCCACGCTACCCACATCCAGACAGTAATGCCAGCAGCGCTCGCACTTGGTGGCCTCGGAGGCCTTCACTGCAATTGACTGCTCATCGGCTACGACCAAGCTTATCGCAGAGGTGATGAAGACGTACTTCAGGTCCGCGCCCAAGCTGGACAGCAGGGCAAAGTCGGACGCATTCACCGCCAGCGTCACCTCGGCTTGCAGCGAGGCACCGACCTGACCGGCAGCGCGCAGGACTTCGATGTCCTTGTTGACGGCCTCACGCAGTTCCCGGATACGGCCCCATTTGGCCAGCAACACCTCGTCTGCGGGTGGAAGTTGTAAATAGGTTTCCAGAAAGATGCTCCGGTCAGCGGTGACCTTGCCGGCTGTACCCAGCACGCTCCAGGCTTCTTCGGCGGTGAAGCTCAAGAAGGGCGCCATCCAGCGCAGCATGGTTTGGGTGATCTGCCATAGGGCGGTCTGGGCCGAGCGGCGGGCCAGTGACTTCGCAGCGGTGGTGTATAGCCGGTCCTTCAGGATATCCAGGTAGAAGGCGCCCAGGTCTTCGCTGCAATAAATCTGCAGCTTGGAGACGACGGGGTGGAATTCATACACGTTGTAATGCGCGAGGATGTCCTCTTGCAAAGCGATCAGGCGGCTGAGCGCGTAGCGGTCGATCTCCAGCAGCTCAGCCGCGGGCACGGTGTCGGTGGCCGGGTCAAAGTCGCTGACATTGGCCATCAGGAACTTCAAGGTGTTGCGCACGCGGCGATAGGTGTCCACCACACGGGCCAGGATCTTCTCGTCGATGTTCAGGTCGCCGGAATAGTCGGTCGAGGCCACCCACAGGCGTACGATCTCGGCGCCCAATTTGTCGCTGACAGTTTGTGGCTCGACCGTGTTGCCCAGTGACTTGCTCATCTTGCGGCCCTGGCCGTCGGTGGCAAAGCCGTGCGTCAACAGGCCCTTGTAGGGCGCGCGGCCATACAGGGCGCAGCCCAGCAAGAGCGAGCTGTGGAACCAGCCGCGGTGCTGGTCATGGCCTTCCAGGTACAGATCGGCCTCGGGGCCTTCGGCGTGAAAGGGCGGGCGTCCGTAGGCATCCTTGTGGCTACCGCGCAGCACATGCTGGAAGGTGGAGCCGCTATCAAACCAGACCTCCAGAATGTCGGTGCTCTTGGTGTAGTGGGGAGCGTCAGAGGCGCCCAGGATTTCTTCGGTCGTCACGCGGCTCCAGGCCTCGATGCCGCCTTGCTCGACTATTGTCGCCGCCTGGTCCAGAATTTCCATGGTGCGCGGGTGCAGCTCGCCCGAATCCTTGTGCAGAAAGAAGGGCACCGGCACGCCCCAACTGCGCTGTCTGGATATGCACCAGTCGGGCCGGTTGGCGATCATGTCGCGCAACCGGGTCTTGCCGTTCTCTGGATAGAAGCGGGTCTGTTCGATGGCATCCAGCGCCAACTGGCGCAATGTCTTGGGCGCCTTGTCGCTGGTGAATACACCCTCGCCCTCGTCCATGCGGATAAACCACTGGGCAGCGGCGCGGTAGATCACCGGCGTCTTGTGGCGCCAGCAATGTGGGTAGCTGTGGGTGATGGGGCTGGTGGCCAATAAACGGTCGCTCTGGGCCAGCACTTCGAGGATGCGGGCGCAGGCCTTCCAGATGTGCATGCCGCCAAACAGCGGCAGCTCGGCGGCATAGGCGCCGTTGCCCTGCACCGGGTTCAGGATGTCGTCATAGGCCATGCCGTGGGCGACGCAGCTGTTGAAGTCATCTACGCCATAGGCGGGGGCCGAATGGACGATGCCGGTGCCGTCGCTGTCGCTGACATAGTCGGCAAGGTACAGGGGCGAGAGGCGCTTGTAGCTGTATTCGCCTTCGTCTTCGCCCAGGTCGTACAAGGGATGGCGGAACACCAGGCCGCGCAGGGATTCGCCCTTGGCCGTGGCGATCACTGTGCCTTCGAGCTGGTAGCGCTCCAGCGCCTTTTCCACCAACTTGGCAGCCAGCAACAGCACGCCGCGCGGGGTGTCCACCAGGGCGTAGTCCAGTTCTGGGTGTGCGTTGAGCGCCTGATTGGCGGGAATCGTCCAGGCGGTGGTAGTCCAGATCACGGCGAAGGCTTTTTTGCTGCCACTGGTCACAGACTCGGGCAGGGCGGAGAGGCCAAAGGCCGCTGCCAGCGCTGCCGTGTCGTTGGCTTCAAAGGCCACATCCAGCGTGTCGCTCTTCTTGTCGGCGTATTCGATCTCAAACTCGGCCAGAGACGAGCCGCAGTCAAAACACCAGTACACGGGTTTGAGGCCGCGATAGACAAAGCCGCGCTCGATGACACGCTTGAAGGCGCGGATTTCGCCCGCCTCATTGGCCGGGTCCATGGTGCGGTACGGGCGCTCCCAGTCGCCTAAGACGCCCAGACGCTTGAAGTCCTCGCGCTGCTGGTTGACCTGTTCGGTGGCGAAGGCGCGGCTCTTGGCCTGCATGTCGTCCCTGGACAGTTTGCGGCCATGCAGTTTTTCGATGGCGTTCTCGATCGGCAGGCCGTGGCAGTCCCAGCCGGGGATGTATTGGGCGTCAAAGCCGGCCAGCTGCTTGGACTTGACGATCATGTCTTTGAGCACCTTGTTCAGTGCGTGGCCGATATGCAGCTTGCCGTTGGCATAGGGCGGGCCATCGTGCAGCACAAACAGCGGCGCACCTTCTCTTGCATCGCGCAACTTCTTGTAGATGCCCTGGTCACTCCAGGCCTTGGCCCAGGCGGGCTCGCGCTTGGGCAGATCGCCGCGCATGGGGAAGGCGGTATCTGGCAGGTTCAGGGTGCTGCGGTAATCAACTTTTTCGGACATGGCGAATTCTCAGGTAGGGGCGCTTAAGCTGGGGTGGGGCAGGGCGCGTCGCTCTGCCACCGGGCTGGTTCAGAAGACGCGGGGCCAGGTGCGTCCGGGTGGCCCGGTCAAATTCGGCGGGCAAGCCAGGCACGTGCGTCATCGCAGTCACGGCGTATGCCTTGGGTCAAGGCGTCCAGACCATCATATTTGAGCTCGTCGTGCAGTTTGTTTAAGAGTTCCACCCGGATGATTTTACCGTAGGCACCCTCAGGCCCCAGCGTGTCGGGCCAGTCCAGGCAATGGGTTTCCAGCAGCACGCGTCCGCCATTGACGTCGCTTGGGTCTAGCGAGGGCCGCACGCCCAGGTTGGCGACGCCACGCAGTGGGGCTTCGGCGAGGCCATGCACCAGCACCACAAAGATGCCGCTGGCTGCAGGCTTCCAGTGCGCAAAGCGCAGGTTCAATGTTTTGAAGCCAAGCGTGCGGCCGAGCTTGCGGCCATGCACCACATGGCCGGAGATGCAATAGGGCCGGCCCAGCAGGCGTGCGGCGTCCTGCATGCGGCCCTCGCCCAGGGCCTGGCGTACGGCCGAACTTGAGACGCGTATGCCGTGGTAGCCGCCGCCGGGCCGCCCCAAGGCGGCTACGGCCCCCTCGGGGGGCAGCGAGGACAAGGAGTGCCGAGCGTGGGGGTAGGCAATTTCGTAGCTATTCATACGCGCCACATCGAAGCCGCTGCTTTCGCCCAGGCTGTCGAGCAGGGCGTAGTCGCCGGCGCGCTGGGCGCCAAAGCGGAAGTCGTCCCCCACCAGTACATAGCGCGTGCCCAGGCCCTTGACCAGCACGTCCTGAATGAAGGCCTCGGGCGACAGACCTGCCAGGCGGGCATCAAAGGGCAATACCACGGTCTGATCCACGCCGCATGTGGACAGGTCTTCCAGTTTGTCGCGCAAGGTGCCCACACGCGCCGGGGCCAGGTCGGGCTTCTGGTGCAGGGCGGCAAAGAAGTCGCGCGGATGCGGCTCAAAGGTCAGCACGCAACTGGGCACGCCGCGCTGTGCAGCCTCGCCGCGCAACAGCGCGAGCATGGCTTGGTGGCCGCGGTGTACGCCGTCAAAGTTGCCAATCGTCAGGGCACAGGACGCTGCCACGCCGGGGTGTTGGAAGCCGCGAAAAACCTTCATGGATGGGGTACTTTTTGATACCAGGCGTTTGCGCCCGGGCTGTGAAGCAAGTTGTCATGGAAACCTTGTATATTGTCACCGAGCGCAGGCCCAAATTCGTTTTTGGAATGGCGCATCAGACATTTGCAGTCCGTGTTGGTGGTGTCAAACCGTTGATGGAGGTCTTGAGTGAAAGTCTTGAAGTTGTCGGCCCAGGGGCTGCCCCAGTCCTGGATTTCGCTGGAACAGGCGGTGATCCACTACGCCTCGGACCAGGTGCGCTGGGAGTCGGGCGGCGAGGTGGCGGTGTTCCATGGCGGGCACAACGCGCGCACCGGGCTGCAATCCATCATCCGCGTCAACAGCATCATTGGCACGCGTGGTGTGCCCAACATCAACCCTTTCAACTTGCGCCCCGGCCTGACCAATGGCAAGCTGTTTGTGCGCGACCGCAATGTCTGCGCCTATTGCGGTGGCCATTTCCATGAAAGCGACCTGACGCGCGAGCACATTATTCCCTTTGCTCAGCACGGCATAGACACCTGGATGAATGTGGTCACGGCTTGTCGCCCCTGCAACCACCGCAAGAGCAGCCGCACACCCGAACAGGCGAATATGCCGCTGCTCTACACACCTTACATACCCAGCCTGTGGGAAGACTTCATTTTGCGCAACCGCCGCATTCTGGCTGATCAGATGGAATTTCTCATGGCCCATGTGCCAAGCTCATCCAGACTGCTGGAATAGACTTTTTGGCGGTCGGGCCTGCACAGGGCCTTGACGATCCGACATCAGGGAGTGCTCTTTTTTAATGGAGTGCATTGCCCATGTTTTTTTCTCTGAATTTTCCTTGCCAGCGCCGTACGCTGCTTTCTTTTGCTGCCGCTGGGCTGCCTGGCATAACCCCGGCCGCAGCGCTCGCAGTGGATGCTCCAAGTCCGGGCGTGATGCTGGCCAAGCCCTGGCAAGCGTCACTCAACCCGGCCGATTATCTGGTGAGCGAAAAGCTGGATGGCGTGCGGGCGCTCTGGGATGGCGACCGCCTGCGCTTTCGCAGTGGGCGGCCGATAGCAGCGCCCGCTTGGATGCTGGCGGGGCTGCCTGGCGTGGCATTGGACGGGGAGCTGTGGCTGGGTCGGCAGCGCTTTGATGCGCTGTCTGGCATCGTGCGCAAGCAGTCGCCGCTGGATTCCGAGTGGCGGTCTGTGCGCTACATGGTGTTCGATCTGCCGCAGAATCCCGGAACTTTTGCCGGGCGCGCGGCGCAAGTTCGCGAGCTGCTGGAGGCTGCGTACCAGCCCTGGCTGCAGACGGTGGCGCAAATGACGGTGTCGGATGCGGCGGCCTTGCAAGCCCGTTTAAACGAGGTGGTGGCGGCCGGTGGCGAGGGACTGGTGCTGCACCGAGCCGACTCCTTGTGGGCGCCCGGGCGCAGCGATGCACTGCGCAAGCTCAAGGCCGTGCCGGACGAAGAGGCTAGGGTGCTGGCGCAGATTCCTGGCAAGGGCAAGTACCTCGGGCGCATGGGTGCCCTGCTGCTGGAAATGCCGGATGGCCAACGCTTCGCACTGGGCACCGGCTTTAGCGACGCGCTGCGCAGCAACCCACCCGCAGTGGGCGCCATCGTCAGCTACCGCTACCGGGATCGCACCCTGTCTGGCCTGCCCCGGTTCGCCAGCTTTTTGCGACTTAGAGACTTGGAATAGCGCATAGGTGGGCCGTGACAAAATCGGCGCTACATGAAAAACATTGTCATTCTGATCTCCGGCGGCGGCTCCAATATGGCTGCCTTGGTGCGCGCGGCCGAGTGTGAGCAGTGGGGCACGCGCTATGGTGCCAAGATCGCGGTGGTCCTGAGCAACAAGGCCGAAGCCAAGGGGCTGGAATTTGCCCGCAGCCAGGGCATAGCCACTGCGGTGCTGGACCACAAGGCCTATGCCAGCCGCGAGGCCTTTGATGCGGCGCTGGCCGATGCGATCGGCGCGTATGACAGGCCAGGGCAGCCTGCGCTGGTGCTGTTGGCCGGGTTTATGCGCATACTCACGCCCGCCTTTGTGGAGCGCTTTGCTGGACGGTTGATCAATATCCATCCATCCCTGCTGCCGGCCTTCACTGGCCTGCACACGCACCAAAGGGCAATCGAGGCCGGTTGCAAGTTTGCCGGTGCCACGGTGCACCGGGTTACGACCGAACTGGATCATGGCTCCATCCTGGAGCAGGCGGTGGTGCCGGTGCTCCCCAACGACTCGCCAGCCGCGCTGGCCGCCCGGGTGCTGACGCAAGAACATCTGATCTACCGGCGCGCCGTTGTGCGGCTACTGCAGGGCAACTGAGCATGGGAACTCAAGGGGCTGTTTCGTCGGCCAGCTTGGCGAAGCGCGGTTGGTGCAGGCCCTTGAACTCAATCTGTTCCAAAAACATGGCGGCAGGGCGCACCCACAGGCCACGTTCACCGTAGAGGGCGCGGTACAAGGTCAGCGGTTCGCAGCTTTCGCTGTGGCGCACCGTGTCCAGTACCTCGTACAAATTGCCCTTGTAATGTCGGTACAAACCGGGTGGGGTAGTTATCAGTGGTGGGAGATTTTCTGCTGTCATGGGACAATACTCGGTTATGCACCCAAAAGCCCTATTGGATGCCTGCGCCGAACTGGTCAGGCTGACTCTTAAATTCGATCATCCGGCGGACGCTATTGTGGCCCGCTTTTTCCGCGACAACCGCGGTCTGGGGCCACGCGAGCGTGCCACCATGGCCGAAACCGTATACACCGTGCTGCGCAAGAAGCAGCTGTTTGACCACCTAGCACCCTCGGGCAGCGGGCCCAAGGAGCGCCGTCTGGCGATTCTGGGTTTTTATGGCCCCGGCGATTTTTTGCGCAGTGCGCTCACCGATCAGGAAACCCGCTGGATTGACGATTGTGAGAAGGTGGATCCGGCCGATTTGATGGAGCGCCACCGCCACAACCTGCCCGAATGGCTGGTGCAGCCGCTCAAAGACCAATTGGGTGACGGTTTCTGGCCGCTGGTGGAAAGCTTGAACAAGGGCGCCGGACTGGACCTGCGCGTCAATGATTTCAAGGCCAAACGCGCCGACATTCAAAAAGAGCTTGCCAAGGCAGGCATCAAGGCCCTGCCCACGCCGTATTCCCCCTGGGGGTTGCGCATTTCCGGTCGTCCCGCATTGAACAAGATGGAAGCCTTTACCCGGGGCGACTTCGAGGTGCAGGACGAAGGCTCGCAGCTGTTAGCCATGCTGGTGGATGCCAAGCGCAGCGAGATGGTGGTGGACTTTTGCGCCGGTGCCGGTGGCAAGACGCTGGCCTTGGGCGCCGCCATGCGCAGCACCGGGCGCCTGTATGCCTTTGACACCTCGGCCCACCGCCTGGATTCCTTCAAGCCACGCCAGGCCCGCAGCGGCCTGTCGAATGTACATCCGGCGGCCATTTCCCATGAGAGGGACGAGCGAGTCAAACGCCTGTCCGGCAAGATCGACCGTGTGCTGGTGGATGCCCCTTGCAGTGGCCTGGGTACGCTGCGGCGCAACCCCGATCTGAAATGGCGCCAGACCCTGCAGACGGTGGAAGAAATGGCGGTCAAGCAGGCTTCCATTTTGCAAAGCGCCTCGCGCCTGCTCAAATCCGGCGGTCGTTTGGTGTATGCAACCTGCAGCGTGCTGCCGCAGGAAAACGAAGCCATCGCCGAAGCCTTTAGTCTTGCCAATCCCGATTTCGCACCCATGTCGGTGGGAGCGGTGCTCGCCGGGCTGAAAGTGACTGACGCCGCGTCCCTGTGTAGCGGCGGCGAAGACGGGCAACTCTATCTGCGCCTGTGGCCGCATCTGCACCACACCGATGGCTTCTTTGGCGCTGTCTGGCAAAAGAAGTAGGGCAGGGAAAACGCGGCTTGCCAGGGCCGCCCTGATACCTAGAATGGTTCGGTGCATCGTTGGATGAGGCACGGGTCCCAAGCACATTACTTTTATATAAATTGGTCAATGTATGTTCTTAACTGAAAGTGCTGTGTTGAATGCAGCAATCGAATGGCTGGCGCATGGTGCTCTGGCTTGGAAGTGGTGGCAGATTGTGCTGGCTGCCCTGGGAATGACCCATGTCACCATGATCAGCGTCACCGTGTTTTTGCATAGGCATCAGGCACACAGGGCACTGGATCTGCATCTGATTGCATCGCATTTTTTCCGTTTCTGGCTGTGGCTGAGCACCGGCCAGGTGACCAAGGAATGGGCCTCCATCCACCGCAAGCACCACGCCAAGTGCGAGCAAGCGGATGACCCGCACAGTCCGCATGTGTACGGTATCAAGACCGTGCTGCTGCAAGGCGCCGAGCTGTACCGGGCCGAGTCCAAGAACCTGGAAACCATGGCCCGCTATGGCCACGGCACGCCCAAGGACTGGATCGAACGCAATCTCTACACGCGCTTCTCCTGGCAGGGCGTGGGCCTGATGTTGATCATCGACCTGACGCTGTTTGGTGCTGCCGGTCTGGCGGTCTGGGCGCTGCAAATGGCCTGGACACCGATCATGGCGGCCGGCATCATCAATGGCGCCGGCCACTACTGGGGTTACCGCAACTTTGAGGCGCCTGACGCCAGCACCAATATCAGCCCCTGGGGCATCCTGATTGCCGGTGAAGAGTTGCATAACAACCACCACACCTATCCGACCTCGGCCAAGCTGTCGGTCAAACCCTATGAGTTCGACATTGGCTGGATGTATATCAGCCTGATGCAGATGGCCGGGTTGGCCAAGGTCAAGAAGACGCCGCCCAAGGCTGCCTATGGCGATATCCGTCCGGTGGCCGATGAAAAAACGCTGGAAGCGCTGATTGCCAACCGCTACGAAATTATGGCCAGCTATGCAAAGGGTGTGCGCCAGGCGGCACGCGGTGAGTTTGAAGCCATGAAGTCGCGCAGTGCCGACGCCGCTGTTTTCCAGTCGGCCAAGCGCTGGATGCACCGGGACCAGGAGAAGGTGCCCGCTGCGCTGGTTCCTATTTTGGCCAAGGCGCTGGCCGCGTCGCCGGTGCTGGACAAGATGGTGACAATGCGTGAGGAGTTGCGTCAGATGTGGCTCAACACCCATGTGTCACGCGACCAGTTGGCGCTCGATTTGCAGGCCTGGTGCCACCGGGCCGAAGCCAGCGGTATCGCTGCGCTGTGTGAGTTTTCCCTGCGATTGCGGGCCGCCAGGGTTTAGGCAGCGATTTGCACTCCAGGGTTGGAGTGCGGCGCGAGTCTACAGTCTGTGAAGCATGCCGCGCCCCATGGGACACGGCTGCATCCCATGGCTAAGAGCCGCTACTCTTTCCCCATTGCCCGAATGATGGCCAGCACATCGCTTGGTTCAGCGCGTTCCCGATAGTCAGCTTCCACATGGGCAAATCGAATCAAACCGCTTGTGTCGATCACAAAGGTCGCCGGCACCGGCAGCGTCCATTGGCCATTGCCGTTGAGTTCAGGCAGGTTGTTCCCCACGGAGCTGTACAGGTCCACCAGTTCGGGAGGCAAGGTAAAGGCAATGCCGAAGCCATGGGCCGCTGCAAGGTCAGAATCGCTCAGCACCTGGAATGCCAATGCATTTTTTTCTGTCGTGCTCAGTGAGTTGTCCGGGGTCTGCGGAGAGATCGCCACCAAGGTAGCGCCCAGACTTTTCAACTCGGCCAGCTGGGCTTGCCATGCGCGCAACTCCAAATTGCAATAGGGGCACCAAGCGCCGCGATAGAAGATCGCCACCACTGGCCCTTGTTCCAGCAGGTGGTTCAAGCTGACCTGCTCGCCCTTTGCGTCCAGCAGGCTGAAGCTGGGCGCGCGGTCGCCCACCTTCAATGCGGTCGATTCAATGCCACTGCTTTTAAGCTGGGCTGTTGCCGCCTCCATCATGACAACGCGTTGCGCCGGCGCCCGACCGATAAAGCCGGCCTTGTAGCTTGCCAGTTGTAAAGCCAGGGATTCTTGGTTTTGCATGGAGATCTCCGTGTAAATCAAATCAAGCCAAAGCGGGAGCGGCGGGAAAGTCAACCGGGATCTTGGTGGTCGAGTGCAGGTAATTGCTAACCGTCTTGTCGCCAATCACGACGATGGCATCGACCAGGTTTTCCTTGGTCCAGCCAGCGGCAAAGAAGGCCTCGACCAAGGCCTGGTCCACATGGCCCCGGCTCTGCACGATGCCCTTGGTCAGGCGGGCCAGTGCATCGAACTTGGTATCGAAGCTCGCTTGACCGTGGCGGATTTCCAGGACCTGTTCATCCGTGAAACCATTCATCTTGCCCAGCATGGTGTGTGCTGCCAGGCAATACTGGCATTCGTTGACCTGGCTGACGACCAGGTTCACGACTTCGCGCGCCTTGCCTGAGACACTGCTCTTGGCGTTTTGAAAAGCCATGTAAGTGGCCAGGGCCGTATCCGAATGGGCGAAGGTGGCGTACAGATTGGGAACCATGCCCAAGCCCGACTTGAGCTGGTCGAAGATGGCCTGATTGGTCGGGTTGACTTCGGCACGGGTGGGAACATTGATGGTGGTCATGAGAATCTCCAATGGGTGTTTAAAAAAGGACGTGTAAATCGGAAGGGGCGCTTACTGAGCGGTGTAGCCGCCATCGACAGCAATGCACTGGCCAGTGAGGTAGGCGGCTTTGGCGGACGCGATGAAAACAATCGTCTCGGCAATCTCTTCCACCGTGGCAGCCCGCTTGGCTGGAATACTTGCAAGAAATCCGGCTTTGGCGATTTCATCGCGACCGACAAATCGGTCGAGCATGTCGGTGGCCACTGGGCCGGGAGCCACTGCATTGACGCGCACACCTAAGGCCGCACCTTCCAGGGCGGCGCTCTTGGTCAGCCCCTCCACAGCAAACTTGCTGGCGGAGTAAACCGAGCCGCCCGCAATGCCGACCTGGCCCGCAATCGACGACAGGTTCACGATAGAGCCATGGCCCTGGGCCAGCATGGCGCGCATTTCATGCTTCAACGACAGCAGCGTGCCCAGCACATTGGTCGAAAACGTGGCGTGGAAGTTGTCGGCGGTTTGCTCCGTGATGGGGCCCAACACACCTTCCGTGCCCGCGTTGTTCACGGCGATGTCGATTTTCCCGAACAAGCTGACGGCTTTTGCGACAAGGTTGCTGACTTCGGCTTCGTCGGCCACATCGGCTTTGACGAATTCGGCCTTGGCGCCTAGCGTGCGCAACTCTGTCGCTAAGGCGATGCCGGCGTCTTCGCGGCGGCCGCTGACCACCACATTGGCGCCGAGTTTGGCAAATGCGAAAGCGGTGGCTCGGCCAATGCCGGTCAATGCGCCGGTGATAAGAACGGTGGGTTGGTTCATGTTCATTCCTGGGTTGGTTGTTTGATGGATGGACTGTGACTGATTCCCTTTGTTTGGTATAGACTGCTTTTCGCGCTATCAATTAGTAGTTAATGGAATATATGGAGGTGTCATGGACAAGCTTTCGGCAATGCGGACCTTTGTACGGGTGGTCGAATCCGGCAGCTTCACGGCCGTCGCTGCCGAGTTGAGATCCACCCAAAGTGCCATCAGCAAACAGGTGGCGGCTCTGGAAAGGGAGTTGGGAGCCAAGTTGTTGGTCCGGACCACGCGCTCACTGGCGCTGTCCGAAGAAGGCGCACGCTACTTCGAGCAGGCGCGCCGGCTGGTGGCCGAAATCGCGGAGGCCGAGTCGGACTTGCGCCAGGGTGAGGCCCAACTGAGCGGCTGGATGCGTGTGGCGGCCTCGGTGGGCTTTGGGCGCTTGAAGCTGATGCCGCTGGTGAAGACCTTTATGGCGGAGCACCCGGACGTGAAGATCGACCTGCGCCTGCACGATGGTTTTGTTGACCTGGTTGAGCAGGGCATAGACGTGTCCGTGCGCATCGGCGACCTGCCGGACAGCGGTCTGATTGCAAGGCGCGTTGGCACATCGCAGCGCATGTTGATGGCACACAGAGACTACCTGAAAAGACTTCCACCGGGCACAAGCTTGCCCCTGCAGCCGGAAGATTTGTCGCAACACAACTGCATCGTTTACACCGAGACGTCCAACCGAAACCAGTGGACTTTCAGGGCCGGCGCAGCGGCCTCTGATGAACCAGGAACGGCCAGAACCATATGTGTCGAAGGCCGCCTGCAGACCAACAGCAGTGAGGTGATCCGCGCCGCTGTGAACAGCGCAATGGGCATAGGCTATTCGCCGACCTGGCTGTTCGAGCAGGAACTGGCGAGCGGCGAGGTCGTGCGCCTGATGCCTGGATGGGAATCTCCTGCATCTCCCATCCACCTGGTGAGTCCACCGGAGCGCAAGCATTCTGCCAAGGTCAAGGCGTTTGTAGAACATGTGGCGAATGCATTCATGCCATGATGGGTCGCTGAAACCAAGGATGTCCATGACTCGATCGAACACCGCAAGCAGCTTGCTTGCTCCATTGGACACCGACTTGCCGCCAGCCACAGTGTTGCTGCTGCAACAGGTGCGAGCTTGCACGCTGTGCGCACCCTACCTGCCCCTGGGCGTGCGCCCGGTGGTGCAAGTGCATCAGGCGGCGCGTATTCTGGTGGTCGGTCAGGCGCCGGGCATCCGGGTTCACCAAAGTGGCATTCCCTTTGACGATGCCAGTGGTGAGCGCTTGCGGGAGTGGATGGGCATCACCCGCGAGGTGTTTTATGAACCCACGCGGATGGCGATTGTTCCCATGGGCTTTTGCTACCCCGGCACCGGCAAATCCGGCGACCTGCCACCCCGCCCCGAATGCGCGCCGCGCTGGCGGCAGCAGGTGCTGGAGCATTTGCCCCACATCGCGCTCACGCTGGTGATCGGCCAGTATGCGCAGGCCTGGCATTTGCCCAAGTCAGGCAAAAACAGTGTGACCGGCACGGTGGAACGCTGGCAGGAATTTGCACCCGCCGTGATTCCGCTGCCCCACCCCAGCCCGCGCAACAACATCTGGCTTAAACGCAACCCGTGGTTCACTGAAACCTTGCTGCCGGAACTCAAAGTGCTGGTGGCAAAGGCGCTGGCCTAAGCTGGCATGAGCTGGCATAAGCCCCTCGGGGAGCGTGGGGACTAGACGACTTTACGCACAATCATGCTGCAGACCTGGTCGTGCATGTCGCGCAGGTCCTGCGGTGCTCTGGAGAAGTTCATCTTTTGATCCATGCGCACCTTGGCGGCTGTCAGCGACGCAGCCGTCGGTTTTTCGAAATCGGCAGCACCCATGACACTGCGCATGGAGGCGCGGGCCTGGCGCTCGGTCTCTTCATCGCTGAGCTTTTCACCCATCAGCAGGGCACCGCGCTTGAGCGTCTCGCCGTGGATGGTGACAAAGCAACCCAGCATGGCCTCGCGCGCTTCCATAGGCGTGACGCTGACGGCGGATTTGGCTTTGCTCAACTGGTCTTTGACTTGCATACATTTCTCCAAAAAGTGTGAGGGCGGGCGGCAGGCCGCCCGAAGTGAGAAACTAATGTCGCGCTTTGGGTGATACTTGCGGGCACTGAAAGTACCGCTTTCACCACCATTCGTATCGAAAGCACGCCATGGACCGACTCTCCCCCCTGTTCGCCCGCTTTTCGCTCAGTGCCGATGTGTTCTACAGCGGCGCGCTTTGCGGCGTAGTGGATTTTCCGAATGACAGGGGAATCGGCATGCTGCATGTGCTGCGCAGGGGCTCTTTGCGCGTCATCCATGCCAACGGGGAGCGCGTGGAAGTTGTTGCACCGACCCTGCTCTTTTACCGTCAGGCCAGTGTGCACCGCTTTGAAGTCGACGATCCCGCTGGATGTGACTTGGTCTGTGCTCACATTGAATTTGGCTCTGGCATGGGGCTGCAGATTTTGCGCGGTTTGCCGCAGCTGTTGCTGGTGCCCATGGGTGACATTGCCGGCGTGCAGCCGACCCTGGAACTGCTGTTTGCCGAGGCCTTTGCCGCACGCGCGGGCCGCAGTGCGGCCATTGACCGGTTGGTTGAATACTTCACCATTTTGCTGTTGCGCCATACGGTGGAGACCCGCCTGGTCAAGCAAGGCGTGCTGGCAGGTCTTGCCGATGAACGGCTGGCCAAGTCCATGATGGCCATGCATGCAGAGCCCGAAGCGGCCTGGACTTTGGAATCACTGGCGGGCGTTGCCGCCATGTCGCGCTCGCGCTTTGCCAGCCATTTTCTGGATGTCGTGGGTGCTACCGCCATGGACTACCTCACCGACTGGCGCATCAGCCTTGCACAAGGGTTGCTCAAGCGCGGCAGACCGCTCAAGGCAGTTGCACCCGCCGTGGGTTACAGCAACGAGACTGCCTTTGCCCGCGCATTTGCGCGCCGCACCGGAGTGTCACCCAGTATGTGGGTTGCAAGAGACGTAAAAAAGCCCGCCTAAGCGGGCTTTCCTGTGAAACAAGCAGAAGAACTACTTCAGCTTCATTTCCTTGTAGTCCACATGCTTGCGAGCAACTGGATCAAATTTCTTGATCAGCATCTTCTCGGGCATGGTTTTCTTGTTCTTGCTGGTGGTGTAGAAGTGACCAGTTCCAGCTGTAGATTCAAGCTTGATTTTTTCGCGTCCGCCTTTGGTTGCCATGGTGCTACTCCTTAAGCTTGGCCACGTGCGCGCAGATCTGCGAGCACAACATCGATACCGTTTTTGTCGATCAAACGCAGACCAGCGTTTGAAATCCGCAAACGGATCCAACGGTTTTCTGTTTCGACCCAGAAACGGCGGTATTGCAGGTTCGGCAGGAACCGGCGTTTGGTTTTGTTATTGGCATGGGAAACATTGTTTCCGACCATCGGGCCTTTACCCGTTACTTCGCATACGCGTGCCATGAGGACACTCCGATCTATACGGCTATTACTGACGATCAAAGCAGTTTGCGTTGAGCAAACCAACCCGATCTCGCTCTAGCCTCACCTCGCCAAGAAAAAGGGTGGCGGTAACCCTGATGCTGTTTCCAGCAAAGCCTGAGATTATAGCCTGAAGGTAGAGCGGGCCTTTTACTGCCCGCGCCGGGTCTTACTCTTGCTCTAAAAAACGCTGTGCGTCCAGGGCGGCCATGCAACCCGTGCCGGCGCTGGTGATGGCCTGGCGGTAGACGTGGTCGGCCACATCGCCGGCGGCAAACACGCCGGGCACGCTGGTCATGGTGGCAAAGCCGTTGAGGCCGCTCTTGGTCACCAGATAGCCGCCGTTCATCTCCAACTGGCCGTTGAAGATTTCGGAGTTGGGCGCGTGGCCGATGGCAATAAAGCAGCCCTTGAGCGTCAGGTCTTCCGTCGAACCGTCCACTGTGCTCTTGAGGCGGATGCCGGTCACGCCGGAGGCATCTCCCAGCACCTCGTCCAGGGTCACAAAGGTCTTGAGCTCGATCTTGCCGGCGGCAACCTTGTCCATCAGCTTGTCGATCAGGATGGCCTCGGCCTTGAACTTGTCACGGCGGTGTACCAGGTAGACCTTTTGGGCGATGTTCGACAGGTACAGCGCCTCTTCGACGGCGGTATTGCCGCCGCCGACCACGCAGCAGACTTCTTCACGGTAGAAAAAGCCGTCGCAGGTGGCGCAGCCGGAAACGCCGCGGCCCATGAAGGCGGTCTCCGACGGCAGGCCCAGGTACTTGGCGGAGGCGCCAGTGGCCAGAATCAGGCTGTCACAGGTGTAGGTGTCGGTATCGCCCTTGAGCGTGAACGGGCGGCGGCTCAGATCCACCGCGTTGATGTGGTCGAACACAATCTCGGTCTTGAAGCGCTCGGCGTGCTCCAGAAAACGCTGCATCAGTTCCGGGCCCTGCACGCCGTTGACGTCGGCCGGCCAGTTGTCTACTTCGGTGGTGGTCATGAGCTGGCCGCCTTGGGCGATGCCGGTCACCAACATGGGGCTGAGGTTGGCGCGGGCGGCGTAGATGGCGGCGGTGTAGCCGGCCGGGCCGGAGCCCAGAATCAGGACCTTGGCGTGTTTGGATGCGGACATAATTGCTTTCAGAGAAGGGGAGCCGGGGCCTGGCGAATGGCGCCTACCCATGGGTCGGATTGTAATAAGTCATGCAATCGCCGCCCCTTGATCCGGTTATTGTGCTGGCCGCCCGCTCGCTGTGTCGGCTTCGCCACCAGCTGGTGCGCGGCTGGCGACGTGCTTGGGTTAAGCTAGTAGGCACTGGTTTTCCATATGACTTATTCGCTTCACACGCTCCAATCCTCTGCGCCACGTCCGCCTGCCGCGCCCACCGGCCTGGCCCGCTTTGCCAATGAAATGGCTCTGGTGGCGGGTTTTGTGCTGATCGCTCTGTGGTTGATCGCTATGTTGAGCTATTCGCCGCAGGACGCCGCCTGGTCCACCTCCGGCACCGGCATCGCCGTGTTGAACCGTGCTGGTCGCCTGGGCGCCTGGATCGCGGACATGAGTTATTTTTTGTTTGGCTTTTCGGTCTGGTGGTGTCTGGCTGTGGCGGTGCGCCAGTGGCTTGCGTCCCTGGCCCTGCGCCTGCGTGGGGATGGTTTTCATGGTGATGCGCCGCATGGCCTGGCTCCCTGGCATGACCAGGCATGGGCCTTCTGGCTGGGGCTGAGTCTGCTGCTTTACGCCAGCAGCACCCTGGAGTGGGGACGTCTATATCGTTTTGAGACCTTGCTGCCGGGACACAGCGGAGGTGTGCTGGGTGAGTCCTTGGGCCCCTGGAGCATGCGCTGGTTGGGCTTTGCCGGTTCGGGCCTGGTGGCGATTGTGCTGGGCCTGGTGGGCTGCGCGCTGGTGTTCAGATTCTCGTGGCTGCAGGTGGCCGAGCGCCTGGGTGCCTGGGCTTACTCTTTTATGGAGCAGCAGCGCGAAAGGCGTGAGCTGGCCCAGGACATGGAGATTGGCCAACAGGCCATGCGCGAGCGCGAAGAAGTGGTGTTCGATGAGCGCGACGAGGTCATTCAACACCATGCGCCTCCTGTGGTCATTGTTGAGCAGCAGGTGCAGAAGGAGGCGGTGCAAAGCACGCGCGTGGCCAAGGAGCGCCAGAAGCCCTTGTTCACCGAGATGCCCGACAGCAAGCTGCCCCAGGTGGCCCTGCTGGATGCGGCCCTGCTGCGCCAGGAGACGGTTTCGCCCGACACGCTGGAGATGACCAGCCGCATGATCGAGAAGCGGCTGAAAGACTTTGGCGTGGAGGCCCGTGTGGTGCTGGCCCAGCCGGGGCCGGTGATTACGCGCTACGAAATCGAGCCCGCCACCGGCGTCAAGGGTGCACAAATTGTGGGCCTGGCCAAGGACCTGGCGCGCTCACTCAGTTTGGTGTCTATCCGCGTGGTGGAGACCATTCCCGGCAAGAATTACATGGCGTTGGAACTGCCCAATGCCAAGCGCCAGAGCATCCGCCTGGCCGAGATTCTGGGCTCACAGGTCTACAACGAAGCCAAGTCGATGCTCACCATGGGCTTGGGCAAAGACATCATCGGCAACCCCGTGGTGGCCGACCTGGCCAAGATGCCGCATGTGCTGGTGGCCGGCACCACCGGTTCCGGCAAATCGGTGGGCATCAACGCCATGATTTTGAGCCTGCTCTACAAGGCCGAGGCGCGCGATGTACGCATGTTGATGATAGACCCCAAGATGCTGGAAATGTCGATTTACGAGGGCATTCCGCACCTGCTGTGCCCGGTGGTGACCGATATGAAGCAGGCGGCCAATGGCTTGAACTGGTGCGTGATGGAGATGGAGCGCCGCTACAAATTGCTGAGCAAAATGGGCGTGCGCAATCTGGCCGGTTACAACACCAAAATGGACGAAGCGAAGGCGCGCGGTGAGCTGATCGGCAACCCCTTCAGCCTGACGCCCGAGAGCCCGGAACCGTTGGACCGTCTGCCGCACATCGTGGTGGTGATCGACGAGTTGGCCGACCTGATGATGGTGGTGGGAAAGAAGATTGAGGAACTGATTGCACGCCTGGCGCAAAAGGCGCGTGCCGCAGGTATTCATCTGATCCTGGCCACCCAGCGGCCCAGCGTGGACGTGATCACCGGCCTGATCAAGGCCAATATCCCGACGCGCATTGCCTTCCAAGTGTCCAGCAAGATCGACAGCCGCACCATTCTGGACCAAATGGGCGCCGAGGCCCTGCTGGGTATGGGTGACATGCTCTACATGCCAAGCGGCACCGGTCTGCCGATCCGCGTGCATGGCGCCTTTGTCAGCGACGAAGAGGTGCACCGTGTGGTGGACTACCTCAAGGAGCAGGGCGAGCCCAACTATATTGAAGGTATTCTCGAGGGCGGCACCGTGGACGGCGATGATGGAAACGGCGGAGGGGCCGGCGACACCTCGGGCGAAAAAGACCCGATGTACGACCAGGCCGTGGAAGTCGTTTTAAAGAACCGCAAGGCCAGTATTTCGCTGGTGCAACGTCATCTGAAGATTGGCTACAACCGCGCCGCCCGTTTGGTGGAAGACATGGAGAATGCCGGTCTGGTCAGCTCCATGAGCAGCAGCGGTCAGCGCGACATTTTGGTGCCAGCGCGCAACGAGTAATTATGCTTATCAAAAAAATCGCATTGTGTTCCCTGTTCCTCTATACGGCGCTTGGCTCGGCAGCCAGCGCCTCAGGGCTGGACAGCCTGGAGGCCTTTGTGAAAACCGCCAAGACCGGCCGGGCCGAATTCACCCAGGTGGTGACGGCACCTGCCAAGCAAGGGCAGGCTTCGCGCAGCAAGAGCTCCAGCGGCACGTTTGAGTTTTCGCGGCCCAACCGTTTCAAGTTTGTCTACAAAAAACCGTTTGAGCAAACCATAGTCGCCGATGGCCAGACCCTGTGGCTATATGACGTGGACCTGAACCAGGTCACAGCGCGCAAGCAATCGGCGGTGCTGGCCTCCAGTCCGGCGGCGTTGATCGCATCCGCTGCCGATATCAAGGCACTGCAAGCCGACTTCAGCTTGAGCGCTGCTCCCGACCAGGATGGATTGGAATGGGCGCTGGCTGTACCTAAGGCCAAGGAAGGCATGTTGCAGGCGGTGCGCGTGGGCTTCCAGGGTGGCGAGCTCTCGATACTGGAGATTGTGGACAGTTTTGGCCAGCGCTCCGTGATGTCCTTTAACGGCATGCGCATCAACACACCGCTGGAGCCTGGCGCCTTTCAGTTCAAGCCTCCGGCCGGCGCGGACCTGATTCAGCAATAACGCCGCTGCATGGCCCAGGCCCCGCGCAAACACACGTCCACCCAGCAACCCCTGGCCGAACGCCTGCGCCCCAAGACCTTGGGCGAGGTGATAGGCCAGCAGCATTTGTTGGGTGAAGGCATGGCCTTGCGCCTGGCATTCGAGTCGGGCCAGCCGCATAGCTGCATACTCTGGGGACCACCGGGCACCGGCAAGACCACCATTGCGCGCCTGATGGCCGATGCGTTCGACGCACAGTTCATCACCATCAGCGCGGTGCTGGGCGGCGTGAAAGATATTCGCGAGGCGGTTGAGCAGGCACAAATCGCGCGCGATGGCTTGGAGCAGCGCCACACGATTGTGTTTGTGGACGAGTGCCACCGCTTCAACAAAAGTCAGCAGGACGCGTTTTTGCCGCATGTGGAAAGTGGGCTGTTTACCTTTATCGGAGCCACCACCGAGAACCCGTCGTTTGAGGTGAACTCGGCCTTGTTGTCGCGTGCCGCGGTCTATGTGCTGCAGCCCTTGCGTGCCGAAGACCTGCAGCAGATCGTGGACCGCGCCCTTTCACAGAGCGCCATTCCACCGGTAGAGGTGGCGGCGGTGGAGCGCCTGATTGCCTACGCCGATGGCGACGCCAGGCGCCTGCTCAATACGCTCGAAACCTTGGCGATTGCCGCCATGCAGGAGAAGACCGAAACCATCTCCGACGCCTGGCTGCTCAAGGTGCTGGGCGAGCGCATGCGCCGCTACGACAAGGGCGGCGAGCAGTTTTACGACAGCATCTCGGCCTTGCATAAAAGCGTGCGCGGCTCCGACCCGGACGCCTCGCTGTACTGGTTTGTGCGGATGTTGGATGGCGGTGCCGATCCGCGTTACATGGCCAGACGGCTGATCCGCATGGCCAGCGAAGACATTGGTCTGGCCGACCCGCGCGCCCTGCGACTGGCCCTGGACGCCGCCGATGTCTATGAACGCCTGGGCACGCCCGAGGGCGAGCTGGCGTTGGCCGAATGCGTCATTTATCTGGCCGTGGCGCCCAAGTCCAACGCCGTCTACAAGGCCTACAACGCGGTCCGTGCCCTGATTAAAAAGGACGGCACCAGGCCGGTGCCGATGCACTTGCGCAATGCGCCCACCAAGCTGATGAAAGAGCTGGATTACGGCAAAGGCTATCGCTATGCCCATGACGAGGAGGGTGGCTTCGCGGCAGGTGAACAATACCTGCCCGATGGCCTGGAAGACCTGCGTCTATACCAGCCGGTGGAGCGGGGTTTGGAAATCCGCATCGCCGAGAAAATGCGCACTTTGCAGGCGCTGAACCAAAAGAAATAGTAGAACAACTAATGTTTCATGATTCGCGTCAACGCGAGGGTAAACCCCCGTCGAGGCCTCTCGGAATCCGCCACCCCTGTCGTTACAATCCCACCCACTCAAGCGCCATGCAACCCTAAGTGGCGAGTTTCTTGCTTAAGAAAAACAGGTAGAGCCCACAAGGCCGAGCCGCTTGTCAACAACTTGCGAACACAGCTTGTTGCCTCAGGCGCCGGCCATCAATCGGAGATAAGTTTTATGGATATTTTGTTGCAGCAGATCATCAATGGTCTGGTGTTGGGTAGCATGTATGCGCTGATTGCGCTGGGCTACACCATGGTCTACGGCATCATCAACCTGATCAATTTTGCTCATGGCGAAGTGATGATGGTTGGGGCTTTGACCAGTTGGACCATCATTGGTTGGATGCAGTCGGCCATGCCCGGCACGCCCGGCCCGGTGATCCTCTTCATTGCCCTGATCATTGCCTGCGTGGTGGCCGCCTCGCTGAATTTTGTGATCGAAAAAGTGGCTTACCGACCACTGCGCAACAGTCCCAAGCTGGCGCCCCTGATCACCGCCATCGGCATGTCCATCCTGCTGCAGACGCTGGCCATGATCATCTGGAAGCCCAATTACAAGTCCTACCCCACGCTCTTGCCCAGCGCGCCGTTTGAAATCGGTGGTGCGGTGATCACACCCACCCAGGTGATGATTCTGGGCGTGACGGCTGCCTCGCTGGCGCTGCTGATGTGGGTGGTCAACTACACAAAATTGGGCCGCGCCATGCGTGCCACGGCCGAGAACCCCCGCGTCGCCGGCCTGATGGGCGTGAAGCCCGATATGGTGATTTCCGCTACCTTCATCATTGGTGCCATTCTGGCCGCCATTGCCGGCGTGATGTACGCCTCCAATTACGGCACGGCCCAACACGCCATGGGCTTTTTGCCCGGCCTGAAGGCCTTTACTGCAGCCGTGTTCGGTGGCATTGGCAACCTGGCTGGTGCCGTGGTCGGTGCCATCCTGCTGGGTCTGATTGAATCGATCGGTGCCGGTTACATCGGCGACCTGACCGGCGGTGTGCTGGGCAGCAATTACTCCGATATTTTTGCCTTCATCGTGCTCATCGTGGTGCTGACCCTGCGTCCCTCGGGCCTGTTGGGCGAACGCGTGGCTGACCGCGCCTGAGGAAATATCACTATGTCACAACAAAAGAAAATCATTGCCGTCGTCGCCGCTGGCATTGCCCTGCTGGTGCTGCCCCTGCTGTTGCAAACCGTCGGCAATGCCTGGGTGCGTATTGCTGACGTGGCCCTGCTCTATGTGCTGCTTTCGCTGGGCCTGAACATCGTGGTCGGCTATGCCGGTCTGCTGGACCTGGGCTACGTGGCCTTTTTCGCCATCGGTGCCTATATGTATGGCCTCTTGTCATCGCCCCAGTTGACCGAGTCCTTTCCGGCCATCGCCGCCATGTTTCCGGACGGCTTGCACGCACCGCTGTGGGTGATCATCCCGGCCGGCGCTGGCATGGCCGGACTGTTTGGCGTGCTGCTGGGTGCGCCCACGCTGCGCCTGCGCGGTGACTACCTGGCCATCGTGACGCTGGGCTTTGGTGAAATCATCCGCGTGTTTCTGAACAATCTGGACGCGCCCATCAACATCACTAACGGACCCAAGGGCATCAGTTCGATTGATTCCCTGCATTTCTTTGGTCTGGACCTGGGTCACAAGAACACGTTCCTGGGCTTGGAGTTCCAGTCCGTGTCGCTGTATTACTACCTGTTCCTGGCCTTGGTGCTGATCAGCATCGTGATCTGCCACCGTTTGGAACTGTCGCGTGTGGGCCGTGCCTGGATGGCGATTCGCGAAGACGAAATTGCCGCCAAGGCCATGGGCATCAACACCCGCAACATGAAGCTGCTGGCGTTCGGCATGGGCGCTACCTTTGGCGGAGTTTCGGGCGTGATGTTTGGCGCATTCCAGGGCTTTATCTCGCCCGAGTCCTTCACCCTGATGGAATCGGTGATGCTGGTGGCCATGGTGGTGCTGGGCGGTGTCGGCCATTTGCCAGGCGTGATCTTGGGTGCGGTGCTGCTGTCGGCCCTGCCCGAGGTGCTGCGCTTTGTCGCCGGGCCCTTGCAGTCCCTCACCGGCGGACGGCTCGACGCCTCCATCCTGCGCCAACTGCTGATTGCCCTGGCCATGATCACCATCATGCTGATGCGTCCGCGCGGCCTCTGGCCCTCGCCCGAGCACGGAAAATCCTTGCAGTCTGCCAAATCCTAAGCAGTGGAAACCAACATGACAGATACCGTATTGAACGTCTCCGGCGTTTCCAAGCGCTTCGGCGGCCTGCAGGCCTTGAGCGATGTGGGCATCCAAATCAAGCGTGGCCAGGTCTATGGCCTGATCGGGCCGAACGGCGCCGGCAAGACCACCTTCTTCAATGTGCTGACCGGCCTCTATACGCCCGACAGCGGCAGTTTCGAGCTGGCTGGCAGGCCCTACCAGCCCACCGCCGTGCACCTGGTGGCCAAGGCCGGCATTGCACGCACCTTTCAGAACATCCGTTTATTTTCCGAAATGACAGCGCTGGAAAACGTGATGGTGGGCCGCCACATCCGCACCCACTCCGGCCTGTTTGGCGCCATGCTGCGCACCAAGAGCTTCAAAAAGGAAGAGGCCGAGATTGCCCAGCGCGCCCAGGAGCTGCTGGACTATGTGGGCATTGGCAAGTTCACCGACTACAAGGCGCGCACCCTGAGTTACGGCGATCAGCGCCGCCTGGAGATTGCCCGTGCCCTGGCCACCGACCCGCAGCTGATTGCGCTGGACGAACCGGCTGCCGGCATGAACGCCACCGAAAAGGTGATGCTGCGTGCGTTGATTGACCGCATCCGCAAGGACAACCGCACCATTTTGCTGATCGAGCACGATGTGAAACTGGTGATGGGACTGTGTGACCGCGTCACCGTGCTGGACTACGGCAAGCAGATTGCAGAGGGCACACCGGCCGATGTGCAGAAGAATGAAAAAGTGATTGAGGCCTATCTGGGCACGAGCGGGCACTAAGGGCACTAAGGACAGACATGACAACAAAAGTTTTACTCAAGGTCACTGGCCTGCAAGTTGCCTATGGCGGCATCCAGGCCGTCAAGGGTGTGGATTTCGAGGTGCGCGAGGGCGAGCTGGTGTCCCTGATCGGCTCCAACGGTGCTGGCAAGACCACTACCATGAAGGCCATCACCGGGACGCTGCCGATCAAGGCCGGCGACATCGAATACCTGGGCAAGAGCATCAAGGGCCAGGGCCCCTGGGATCTGGTCAAGCAGGGCTTGGCCATGGTGCCCGAAGGCCGCGGCGTCTTCACCCGCATGACCATCCTCGAAAACCTGCAGATGGGCGCCTACATCCGCGACGACAAGCCCGAGATCCTGGCCGACATCGACAAGGTGTTTGGCATTTTTCCGCGCCTGAAAGAACGCCGTGATCAGCTGGCCGGCACCATGTCGGGTGGCGAGCAGCAGATGCTGGCCATGGGCCGCGCGCTGATGAGCCGCCCCAAGGTGCTGTTGCTTGACGAGCCCTCCATGGGTCTGTCGCCGATCATGGTGGACAAGATCTTCGAGGTGGTCAAAGACGTCTACGCCCAGGGTGTGACCGTGCTGCTGGTGGAGCAAAACGCCAGCCGCGCGCTGGGCATTGCGAACCGCGGCTATGTGATGGAGTCGGGCATTGTGACCATGAGTGGGGATGCCAAGGAAATGCTGAACGATCCCAAGGTGCGCGCCGCCTATCTTGGCGAGTAGTTCCATTCCTGTCCTTTCCCTGCTGTTTGTCACCCTGGTCTGGGGTGCCACGTTTCCGGTGCTCAAGATTGCCACTGCGCAGCTCAGCGGCGTGGAAGTCTCGGCCCTGCGTTTCATGTTGGCGGCGCTGTGCATGCTGCCCTGGGCCTTGCGCGCACCACGCCGCGCCTGGATCGATGGCGCCTTGCTGGGTGCGCTGGTGTTGTTTTCCTATGTGGCCCAGGCCTATGGCCTGCAATTCATCTCCAGCAATCGCAGCGCCTTTCTCACCAGCCTGAATGTGCTGATGGTGCCGCTGATTGGCATGCTGTTGGGCAACATGCTGTCGTGGCGGGTGGTGGTGGCCGCCGCTCTGGCCTGCTTTGGCATCGGCCTGATGTCTTGGGATGGCGGCGCCAACCTGGCTGCCGATGCGGCCACCGTAGCTTCCGCTACAGCCTATGCGCTCTACGTCATTCTGCTGTCGGGGCGCGCTGCTCGCCACGAGGCGCGCAGTCTGGCGGCCACGCAAATTGTCTGGATGGCCTTGCTGGGTGCTCTGTGGATGCTGGCCGATGCGCAGGGAACCGACAGGCTGCAGACTCTGGGCAGCCGCCTGAATGCCGAGATTCTCTGGGGTCTGGCCTATCTGGGCATTGTGGCCACGGCCGGGATGCTGTTCTTGCAGGCGCGGGCACAGGCCCATGTGTCGGCCGACAAGGCTGCGTTGATCTACGCCATGGAGCCGGTGTTTGCCGCGCTGTTCGCCTGGGTCTGGTTGTCGGAAGGTCTGAGCCCGCGGTCGGCCCTGGGTGCTGGCGTGGTGGTGTTTGCCGTGGTGTTTAGCGAGTGGCAGCCTGCTAAGCGGTGAGCGGCAGAGCGGAGGGTCACTGCTGGACTCCGGCCGCCATGGCACTCCGCTTCGTCCGTGTCCCCCGCCCACTGCGTGGGCTCCTCCTTTACCTACCGAATCGGAGCGCCACGCCGTCCTACGTCGGCTAGCGTGCTTGCTTGCCTAGAGTTTTATGCCTTCGCCTTGTCGGCTTCGCTGGTGAATGAATCGGCAAAAAAGTTGTCTTCCGACAGGCCGGCCAAAAAGCAAAAATCGCGCTTGGCCGATTCCACCACGATGGGTGCGCCGCAGGCATAGACTTGATAAGCCGACAGGTCCGGCAGGTCATCCAGCACGGCCTGGTGCACAAAGCCGGAGCGAC
>CAIMZI010000118.1 GCA_903845935.1 uncultured beta proteobacterium
CATGTCAAGCGTCTGCGTGAAGCGCTGGGTGCTGCGGGCACCATGGTGGAGACTGTGCGCGGTGCCGGTTACCGCCTGACCGCCAAGCCCCTGGTGCCGGTGGCTGAAAAAAGCAGCGCCTGAGCCTTGCAGGCCTGGGCCAAGAGATTACATTAGCCCATGTTTTGGCGTGCGATTACCTTTGTTATGTGCCAGGCCCTGGTGGGACTGGCGGTTTACCTGCTGGATGCGGGGCCGCAGCGTCTGACGCTGGCCCTGCTGGCGGCCTTGTTGGGCAGTTATGCCTGGTTGGTGTTCGACACCCTGCGCGGTATGCGCCTGCTCAAGTGGCTGCGAGATGGCGACACCTCGGACATTCCGCTGGGCAGCGGTTACTGGGGTGAGCTATTTGACCGGGTGCGCAAGCTGGTGCGCCTGCGCGACCGGGCGGTGCAAGACAGCGCCAACCGTTTGCAGGAGTTCCTGGCCGCACTGCAGGCCTCACCCAATGGTGTGCTGCTGCTCGACCACGAGGGCCGCATTGAATGGCTGAATCAGACTGCGGCCGAGCATTTCGGTCTCGATGCCCGCCGCGACATGCTGCAGCATCTGGGCAATCTGGTGCGCGACCCGGCCTTTGCCGCTTACTTTGCTGCGCGCGACTTTCGCGACGATGTGGTGATGCCGGGGCGCAACAGCTCCAACGCCATACCGGTCAAGCTCTCGGTCCACATGCATCCCTATGGCGAGGGGCGCAGCCTGCTGCTGTCGCGCGACATCACGGCGGTGGAGCAGGCCGAGGCCATGCGGCGCGACTTTGTGGCCAATGTGTCGCATGAGATCCGTACCCCGCTGACGGTGCTGGCGGGCTTTGTCGAGACGCTGCAGTCGCTGCGACTCGACGAGGACGAGCGCGAGCGTTATTTGGGGCTGATGGCTGTGCAGGCGACACGCATGCAGACCCTGGTCAGCGATTTGCTGACGCTCTCCAGGTTGGAGGGCAGTCCGCTGCCACCGGCGCAGGATTGGCATGCGCTGTCCATTTTGATGGCGCAATGCGAGCAGGAGGCACATGAACTCTCGGCTCTGCTGTGGGGCAAGGCGCACGAGCTACAGTTCAGGTTGGAAGGACCGCTGGAAATTGCTGGTTCCCTGTCGGAGTTGCACAGCGCCATGTCGAACCTGATTGGCAATGCGGTGCGTTACTCCGCGCCGGACAAGCCGATTGCGGTGCGTTGGACCGGCCTGCCCAACGGTGGCGCGGTGTTCAGCGTGCAAGACCATGGCGCGGGCATTGCACCCGAACATCTGCCGCGCCTGACAGAGCGCTTTTACCGGGTTGACCGCAGTCGCTCGCGCGAGACCGGCGGCACCGGACTGGGCCTGGCCATCGTTAAGCATGTGGCACAGCGCCATGGCGCCGAGCTGGGCATAGAGAGTGCGCAGGGCAAGGGCGCCTGCTTCTCCATCGCCTTTGCGGCACAGCGGGTGCGCTAGCCGAAAGCTATTTCGGCAGCCTGTGCGCCACTACGCTGGCCGCAAAATACCCACTTTACGGTATCTACAGCGCAGCCGATCTCGGTCAGAATTCCATCCACGCCGGGACATCTGCTTCGATGGAAGCGGCACCTTGCGCATGCGGCTAGGGCTGACTTCCATCAATCAGCCGCTTTTTTGTCAATATTTAGTAAAGCTTTTGTAAATGTCAGCCGGAGCAAAATCGACCACTGGATTAGAACGCGCTGCTCCAGCATGCATGCACGCTAGATCAATCTCTTTGCGCGTGAGCCGATGCAAAACTTAAAAGCCCTGATCTACGTTTCCACTGCGGCGGAGCACATTCAGGCCATGGATGTGGCACGCATCATCGAGCGCTCGGAAGAAAACAATAAGCGCTCCGGTGTTTGTGGCATGTTGCTCTATTCCAAGGGTCAATTCATGCAGTGCATCGAAGGAACGACCATGGGGGTAGAGCATACCCTTGGAAAGATACTCCAATCTTGTCTGCACCACAGCGTTGTCGAATTGTTTAAGGGAGAGGTCACCGAGCGGCGTTTTTCAAGCTGGGATTGGGCTTATTATTCGGGTAGCACCAAGCAGTTTTCATCGCCAGAAATACAGTATTTTCTGGAAAGCAGGGCTTGCACCGATCCCGTTCAGAAGAATCACATTGAACAATCCATTCTCACTACATTTTGGCAGGGCTCTGCCGATAGCAATCACTTCTGGACTTCCCGGTGATTGCCTTGGTTATTTTGTGACGCGGATGCATGGCACACACTGAGCTGCGGGAAGACCCCCCTTCTCTGGCTCCACAGGGTGTCGCTGCCAGAATCTTGCAGGCCTGCCAGCAGGAGTCGTGCTCGCTCTCCACGTTGGCAACTCTGGTGACAGAAGACCCGGTCCTAGGCGCCAGACTGCGCCGGTTTTGCACCGCAGCCAAGGGGCTGAGTTCGGGCGATCCGATAGGCGATTGCATAGGCCTGCTGGGTGTGACGGCGGTGAAAAATCTGGCGCTGGTGTTTTCGCTATGGGACCAGCACCGCAACGGCCCCTGTCGGGGTTTTGACTACCGCCGGTATTGGAGCGAAGTGTTGCTGACCTACTTCATCATGATGGAGATGCAGGAGGAGGAAACACCGCGCGTGGCCCATGAGACCGGCACCTGGGCGATGCTGTCTAGCCTGGGCTGTCTCGCCCTGGCAACGACCCATCCCCTGGAATATACCGAGATCTTGGGCTGTGGTGGCGAGTTGGCGGCGCTGGAGGACGCCCGGTTGAACACCAACCATCTGCGCCTGAGCGTGGAACTGTTGACCCCCTGGGGACTTCCCAGTAGCTTGGCCGGTCGCGTCTTGGCGCAACAGGAGCCGGGCCGGATGGTAGAAGATGGCGCACCCGCCACGTCCTTTGCCGTGGATGTCTGGCATTTTTCCTGCCGTACCGCCCGGCAGTTGTGCCAGGCCAAGGAACAAGCCGGCAGCCTGGCGAGTGTGCTGTTTGCCTTTGCCAATGCTTATGGCAAGTCGCATGCGCAGCTGATCACCAAAATCCAGCAAGCCGTTGCCAAGTCGCTGGCTGCTGCCGAAGCGCTCGGGCTCGAACTCTCGGTCACCTCCGTGATGCCGCTTGGCAAGCTGCCTGACGGTACGGCTAACAGCGTGGCAGACAGCTGGCTGCGGATTCTGATTGTCGAGGATGACCCGATTGTTCGCACCCTGTTGGAAACCTGGCTCAAGGTCCAGGTCGGCCATAGCGTGATTTCGGCCGACAACGGAGAGCAGGCGTTGGAGCTGGCACGTCAGCACTTGCCGCAGTTGATCATCACAGATTGGAGCATGCCGGTCATGGACGGCATTGCGTTTTGCAAGGCGCTGCGGCAAGCCGATTGGGGCAAGAGTATTTATGTGCTGATGCTCACCGCATCCAGCGGCGACGACGACCTGGTGGAAGCCTTTGAGGCCGGCGTGGATGACTTTTTGCTCAAGCCGGTCAAGCGCCAGGCGCTGGGCGCCAGACTGCAGGCCGCCTGGCGCTATATCCACTTTCGGGAACAATGGCGGCAGGACAATCAACGGTTGGTACATGCCAATGAACAACTGGAGTTGAAGAATCGGCAACTGCAACTCCATTCCACAGCCGATACCCTGACCGGGCTACCCAACCGACGCGCCGGTCAGCGGGCACTGACGCAGGCCATGAGTGCGGCGCAACGCCACGGTTTGCAAATGTGCGTGTTCTGCTTTGATCTGGATTGCATGCAATTGCTGCAGGACAGTGCCGGCCATGTCACGGGCGACGAGATCTTGCAGCTGATAGGGGTCACGGTGCAACAGACGCTGCGCAATGAAGACACGGTGTGCCGTTGGGGTGAGGATGCTTTCCTGATCATTGCACCAGGAACCGCTGTGGCCGATGGCATCAAGGCCGCACAACGATTGCGCGAAGCGGTGGTCGGCCACCTGATCGCGCTGGAATCCAGTTCGATCAGCGTCACCATCCACATTGGCGTGGCCTGCTGGGATGCGGAGTCCAAAAGCCGGGAGCAGCTCTTGCTTGAGGTGGAGCAGGCCTTGGGCGCGGCCAAGCAGGCGGGGAAAAACCGCATCGCGGTGTTGGTGGATGAGAGAACGCAGCTTATTTGAGCTTGCGCGCTGGAGCTGGCTTCAAGCCCGGTAGCAACGGACCTGTGGCCGGCGCAGAAAAGCCGGCACCTACCGAGAGCTGCGGATTGGCAGCAGGTAAGGCCGAACGGAACACCCATTCAGAGTAGCGCGTCTTGTCCAGAAAATCCTTGTCACGCAAGGCAAAACCAGATTGTTTGAGTGCGCTGTCGCCCGACTGGCTGTAGACTCCCACGAGTTGTCCACCGGGCAGCCGCATCTCGCCCCAATCGGCTGCGCGTGTCATCGGATCGACATAGGCCTTTCGCAAATGGTGCATTGGCTTGTCTGGTGCGCGCGTGTCATCCACCAGCTCATCGAGCGTCAAAGGAAAGCGCCGCGCCGCCGGTGGCGACTGCAGGTAAAAGCGGGTGATCGCAAGGCGATACTGGTTGCCCACAAACAGCAGCTCCTGTTCGCGCTCGCGCTGGCTGGTCAGCGTCCAGACCTCGGCCGTCGCGCCCAGGCCCACGCCAATAATGACTAGCCCGATCAGCAGGGCGAGATAGACAAAGCCGCCTTCGCGCGCGGCGGACCTACCAGTCCGCATAGGGTATGCCGTCGGCGCTGGCACCTGGCGCACCGCTGATGAGGTTGTAAACGCCCGTGCCCTGCGCATCCGGCGGGGACACCAGCACCCAGGAGGTGGAACTTTCGGCAATCGGATCAAAGGGCAGGGTGCGCAGGTAGCGCTTGCTCACCAACTCATCGAGTTGATCCGGGTAGTGACCGGTATCGGCGTGAAATTTGTCCAGTGCATCCCGCGTCGCTGCCAGATTGGCCTTGAGCACGGTCTCCTTGCTGCGCTCTATGGAGCGAAAATAGCGCGGCGCTGCCAGGCTCAACAGCAGGCTGACAATGGTCATCACCACCATCAGTTCGATCAGGGTAAAGCCCGAGCGTCTGGCGCGCGAACCTGCTGCTGGCAAGTACATCACCATTCCTTGTAGGGCACGCCATTGAGGCCTATGCCTGGCGCTTGCGAGTAGACATCAAACACATCGACGCCGGGCTGTGGCTTGTCGTGCGGACTGGCGTAGCTGCGTAGGCCCCAGATGCTGGTGCCGGCTTCGGCTGCCACCGTTGCGAAGGGGTCGGCCGGAATACGGCGCAGAAAAATCAGCTTGCTGGCTTGCGACGGACTCTTGGCGTCACTCACGCCATCGACCAATATTTCCAGGCTGGGTGGGTAACCCGAGCCCTTGGTGGTCTCGACCACGCGACCCTCATCCACCGCCTGTTTGTAGCTGTCAATCGCGCTGCGGATCTGGCGCAGTGCCACGCGCAGCTCCTGCTCGTGGCTGCGCCGTTCGGTCAGTTCCAGCAGGGGGAAGGCCACGGTGGACAGCAGACCGACGATGGCCACGGTGACCAGCATTTCAATTAGCGTGAAGCCGCGCAGGTGCGGGGCCGAACGGCACAGCCTCATGGTGTGGGCTTCTCTTCCGGCTCCGGCTCCGGCGCCGCAGCCTGGGCTGGTTGCGTGGCTTCGGGCGCCGTCACCATCGGCGTTTGCAGGGGCACGATTGGCAGCGTACCCATCGCCGTCGGAGCCGCTGGAGCTGGAGTAGCCGGTGTTGCAGGAGTAGCCGGTGTTGCAGGAGCAGCCGGTGTTGCAGGAGCAGCAGCGGGGTTTGGTGTGGCCAGCGGTGCCCGGGCGGCCGCAGCGCTGACGGGTGCCTTGGACGCTACGCCCTGGCGTGGTCCAAAGCGCATATTGCTTTCGGTGCCCGACCACATTTCCAGCAGGTCGTTGTCTATTTGTTTGCTGTTGCGAACAATGCGCGGCGTGATGGAAATGATGACTTCCTTTTTGTTCTTTTCGTCGGTCTGGGTACCAAACAAGCGGCCCAGGATGGGGATATCGCCGAAGCCCGGAATGCGGGTGGCGCCGGTGCGGTCCTGGTCCTGGATCAGGCCGCCAATGATTTCGGTCTGCCCGTCCTTGAGGCGCAGCACCGTGTTCACGCTGCGCGTGCTGATGGTGTAGGCAATGGTGCCGTTTTTGGCCGCGTCCGGGTTCTGGCCGCTGTTGGAGCTGACCTCCAGCGCCAGCCGGATGGCAACCTCGCCGTCGGCATAAATGGTGGGCTCGACCTCGATCTTGATGCCCACGTCCACATACTGGATGTTGGTGTTGTAGACCGGCGAAGTGGTGGCCGCTCCCGGCACCGCCGCGGTGGAGATCACCGGCAGGCGGTCGCCGACCAAAAATTTGGCCTTTTCCTTGTTGCGTACGCGGATGCGGGGTGTGGCCAGGTCGTTGATGTCGGAGTCGGTTTTCTTGGCGTTGATGGCGCCGCTCAAGGGCGAGACATTGACGTCCGCCGAGCTCAGCGCGCGGAACTGTTGCAGCGTCATGCCGCTGGTGCTGGCGCCAAAGCTGGTGGGCAGGTCAATACCCAGGGCCATCAGCCTGGCATGCGACACCTCCATCACATCCACCTCCAGCATCACCTCGGGTTCGGGCTGGTCCATGGCGGAAATCAGCTTCTCGATCAGGCGGATGATCTGCGGCGTGTCGCGTACCACCAGGGCATTGGTCTTTTCGTCAATGAACATATCCTTGGTCTTGACCATGGTTTTGACCATGGCCATCACGTTCTTGGGGTCGGCATTGGTCATGGAAAAGCGGCGAATCTTGAGCTCGGCGTAATCGCGCGACTTGGCCTCGGTGTCCGGGTAAATCAAAAACGAGTTCTCGCCCATCACCCGTTTGGCGGTCTGGGTTTGCATCAGGATCAGGTCGATCGCCTCTTCAACCGGCGTATCGCGCACAAAGATGCTGACCTTCAGGTCGCTCTTGACGTCCTTGTCAAACAGGATGTTCAGGCCGGTGGTGCGGGCAATTGCCTCCATCACCATACGCAGATTGGCATCGCGGAACTGCAGCGTCACGGGCTTGCGGCCCTTGAGGTTTAGGCTCACGCCATTGAGCGAATTGTTTTGCGTGGCCTCGGCAATCTGGGTGCGCAGTTGCTGTGCCCGCGGCTGGGTCGGATTTTCCACCAGCACCCGAGCCAGCAGGTTGGAGGCCTGCTCCAGTTCGCCCTTGCCATAGAGCAGGGCGGCCTCATCCAGCCGAGTGGCTTGCTTGCGCTCATGTGTGATGTCATTGATCGCCTGGGCCGCAGCGATATGGCCCGGATCCAACGCCAGCACCTTGGCATAGCGAGCCTGGGCCAAATCCCAACGCTCCGCCGTTTCGTCGCGCCGGCCCTCTGACATCATCCGCTGGGTGATCTGGTCGCGCTGCAGCAGCCAGTCCTTCTTGAAGTCTGCATTGCCCGGGTCGGCCAGCTTGGCCTGCGCCAGCTTGCCCAGGCCCTCTTCTATTTTGCCCTCGTCAATCAGGCTCACGCCCTCGCGGTGCAGGCGTTCACCGGCGCAGGCCGTCAGTACCAGGGCCAGACAAAAAATGGATAAGGTGCGGAACATGGTGGGTCTATGCCTCAGGGGGGAGTAGCCAGGGACTGGGGCGTGCCCAGCGGCAAATAGGTGAACAGCACGCGGGCGGGCTCAATGCGTTCGATGCGGTAGTTGGTTTCAATCACGTCGCCCTGGGCGGCCGTCAGCACGCGGTTGCCACGCGACAGAATGACCAGCTGCAGGCTGCCTTCGCTGTACTTGCCCAGAAAGACAAAGGGCAGGGCTGGCGCGGTGGGAGCGGGCGGCGGTGGCGGCGGGCCGGGCGGCGGCGCAGGAGGAGGAGGTGGCGGCGCCAGCACCCAGGTGCTTTGCGCGAACAGTTCGCCGGCCAGGCCCTCACCGACCGTCGGCCGCTCTGCCGGGACTGTCAGCTGATTGCCCATGACCGCCGGTGGCTGGCGTTCGGCCTGGCCCTGGACCGGACTGCTGGCGGCAGCCGTGGGCGTCTTGGTGGACTTGACGGCTTCAGACACCGTCGCCGCTTCCTCATGCGGTGCGAACCACAGCAGCAGCGCGGTCAGCACGGCAGCAGCCAGCATCAGCAGGCGGGGGCGTGTGATGTTCATGGTGTGCTATCCACAAACAACACGAAAACCAGCCTGGCATCGACGTTGTCGTCGCTGACCTTGTCACGCTTAAAGCTGGCGCTTTCCAGTGCCACCGTGTTGTCGGCCTTGAGCGCGCGGTCGACAAAGTTGATCAGCTGCTTGAAGCTGCCCTTGAGCGGCAGCGCCACGCGAAAGCGCTGCAGCCGCTCGCTGCCCTGGCCCACCAGCGCATAGTCGCCGCTCTCCAGCACCACGCCGCTTTCATCGGCTGCACGGTACAGCCTTTGCAGGGCCTGCGGTACCTTGGCTGCAGGTGAAAAGCTGCGGTAGAAAAGGTCTAGTTGCTCCTCTTGCGGCAGCACAGAGGCCGCCGGCAGACTGGTCCGGGTGGCGTCCTGCTGCTGCAGGGCCGCCAAGGTGCGCTCCAGTTGCAGCTGCTCCAAATCGCCCGCATGCAGCAGAAAAATCCAGACCGCCAGAGCCGCCAATAGCAGCGCCAGCCCGGCGCAACCCGTTACGCCGAGTTGTGCGGCACGGTATTGCAGTTGGCGTTGTAGTGCGATGCGGTTCATGGGGCGGTACTCCGCTTGGAGCTCAGGTGCAAACGGGTGTCGCTCAGGGACTTGGCCAGGCGCAGTTGCACCGGGCGCTCCACGCTGTCCAACGGCTTGGGCTCGGCGCGAACCACGGCGGGCGGCGGGTTGCTCACGGCTGCCGGCCTTGTTTCTGTGGTACTCCACTTGGCGCTGAGGCGGAACCGGATCGGCTTTTCTGGCAGGGCGCGGTTGATGAGGTGTGACTGCAGCGTCACTCCGGAGAAGCCCGCGCTGTCCTGCAGGGTGGCTACAAATTTCAACATGGCGCCCATGTCGCGCGCCTCGGCCAAGACCACCAGTTGGCCTTTTTGTGCATCGGGCTCGACGCTGATCAGTGCCACGCGGCTCTCTGCTGCGGTCTGTCCCAGCGACAGGAAAAAGCGGCTCCAGGGCAGATTGAGTTGTTGTGACACGGTTTGCGCGCGTTGCCAGGCGATTGTCATTTCGGCCGGCTTCATGCGAGCGACCGGCAGCTGGCTGCCCATGCGCGCACGTTGCTCCTGCACCTCTTGGCGCGCCGCGAGTAACTGCGGTGCGCTGACCAGCTGCCATTGCGCCAGTGTGCCAAACAGGCAGGCCGTGCCCAGCAGCGCCATGGCCCAGCGCAGCAGTTGGCGGCCCCGGCTTGGCGCGACCAGGTCGAAGTAAAGGCTCTTCATGCCGTCAGCCCGCCGATGGCTGGCAAGGCCGAGTCCAGCACCACCAGACGCAGGCCGGTGGCGTTCAGGCCCGTGGTTGCGTTCAGGCCCGGTGCGTGCAGATAGACCTGGACCGGTGCCTCAGCCGTCGCTGCCAGACCTAGTAGCTTGAGCTCGCGCCGAAAAAATGCCAGCAGCGCCTGGGTCGTGGGTAGGCTGATCTGCTGCGAATGCACGCGGTTCCAACCATCCAGGTTCCAGCTGCCCCAGCTAACCCGGTCTGCTTCCCAATGGATCAGCCAGGCCTCGTCTGCCAGGTGCTTGCGGTGTGAGCGCAGCGCCGAGCTAAAGGCCGTGCTAATCGAGGTCACCGGTGGCAGGGTGCCCGCGCAGCGTGCGTGCAGCAGGTCCAGCAGCGACTGCGGAATCGCCACCGACAGGCGCGCCGCACCGGGCGCATCCTGGGTGAATGCGAAGTGCCATCCGGCACTGGACTGGGCGCCATAGACATCGTCAAATTGCAGCATCGCCAGGGCACAGTCTTCCTGGTGGTTGCGCAGCTGCGCCTGCCAGGGGGCACAGGCATAGCGCACCAGTCCGTCCGACAGAATCACGCGGGTTTGCTGGTAGCGTGCGGTTTTAGTCAGACTAGCGCAGGCATCGCTCAGTCCTTGCCAGCCGTCGGCGGCGTGGACCGCCACGGCCACCGCTGGCAGCGCCGTGCGGCGGCGCCGCCAGCCACTACAGGCGACGGCGCGCACGCCCTGGGGCGACACCTGCAGCGTCAATACATCAGGCAATAAAAGTGACACGGTTGATTTCGCTTAAGGTGGTTTCGCCGCGGCGCACCAGGTCCAATGCGGACGCGCGCAACAGCCGCGTTCCATTGGCCTGGGCCGCTTGTTTGAGTTGGCGGATCGGGGCACGGGCAATGATCAGCTCGCGGATTTCGTCGTTCATGTGCAGCACCTCGGCAATTGCCTTGCGGCCCTTGAAGCCACTGCCACGGCAGTGACCACAACCGGTGCCGGCCTTGAACTGCCAGCCGATCACATCGCTGGCTTGCAGGCCCGAGACCTGCAGCAGTTCCTCGCTCGGGTGGTCGGCTTCGCAGCAGTGCACGCAGTTGACGCGCAACAGGCGCTGCGCCAGCACGCCGTTCAGCGCCGACACCAGGCTGTACATGTCCACGCCCATGTGCATGAAGCGCCCGATCACGTCAAACACATTGTTGGCGTGTACGGTGGTGAACACCAGATGGCCGGTCAGCGCCGATTGGATGGCAATCTGCGCGGTCTCGGAGTCGCGGATTTCGCCGACCATGATCTTGTCCGGGTCGTGGCGCAAGATGGAGCGCAGGCCGCGCGCAAAGGTCAGGCCCTTTTTTTCGTTGACCGGAATCTGCAGCACGCCGGGCAACTGGTATTCCACCGGGTCTTCAATGGTGACGATTTTTTCCGAGCCATTGTTGATTTCGGAAATGGCGGCATACAGAGTGGTGGTCTTGCCGCTGCCGGTGGGGCCGGTCACCAGCATCATGCCGTAGGGCTCGCTGGCCAGGCGACGCAGCACCAGGGCCACGTCCTCGTCAAAGCCCAGGGTGGTGAGCTGCAGACCCTTCATCTGGTCGGACAGCGATTGTTTGTCCAGAATCCGCAGCACCGCGTCTTCGCCATGGATGCTGGGGATGATGGAGACGCGCAGGTCGATCAGCCGACCCTGCAGGCTGACCCGAAAGCGCCCGTCCTGCGGTACCCGGCTCTCGGAAATATCCAGCTCCGACATCACCTTGATGCGCGAGATGGTCTGCCCGGCCAGCTCCGCCGAGTCGGCCGAGCCCACCGTGCTGAGCACGCCGTCGACCCGGTATTTGATGACCATGCCTGAGCTGGTGGATTCCAGGTGGATGTCGCTGGCGCCGGCGCGCAGCGCGTCAAACACGGTGGAGTTGACGAACTTGATGACCGGGCTGGCGTCCTCGCTGATGCCTCTAAAGCTCAGCTCCTCGACACTGCTGTCGGGCGGGGCCTGGGTATCCTCGCGCCCCACCAGCGACTCCATGGCGCGCAGGCCGCCCTCGAACTGGTGCAGCCAGGCGGCAATGTCGCTGCGGTGCGCCAGACAGCGCTGCACCGAGCTGTCAAACAGCGCATCCGACCAGGTGCGCAGGCGTTCGTCAAAGGGGTCGGACAACACCAGGCGCAACTGGCCCTGCTGGTTCTGCAACAGCAGGCATTCGCGCCTGAGCATCTCGCCAAAGGGTAGGCGCTCGATGGCCGCCTCCAGCAGATGCAGCGCCGCCATGGAGAGCACCGGCAGTTCCAGCTGCTGACCCAGAACGGCGCTGAAGTCCTCGTCTTCCAGTTGCAGGGCTTCCTGCAGCAGCTCCACCAAGGCTCGGCCACTTTGGGGCGCTTGGCTGCGGGACTGCGCCAGCGCCTGGGCAAAGGGCAGGCTTGTCACTTCGTTCAGGGTGCTCATCGGATGCTTCCCGCCAGTTCAAAAATCGGGAAGTACATCACGACCACGATAAAGCCAATCACCAGACCGATAAAGGCCATCAGCAGCGGCTCGAAAAGTTTCACAAACATGTCTATCCACTGGCTGATTTCGCTGTCGTAAAACTGCGCAATGCGCTCCATCATTTCGCCCATCTGGCCGGTGCGCTCGCCCACGCGCAGCATGCGCGCCGACACCGCCGTGGTCAGACCGGCAAGCTCCATGGATTTGGAAATCGGCACCCCCTGGCGCACCGATTGCATGGCGGTCTGCAACTGCTGTCCCAGGGCGCCGGGCAGCAGGCCCATCACCAGTTCCAGCGAGGCCACGGCCGGCATGCCGCCGCGCAGCAGCATGCCCAGCGAGCGGTAAAAGCGCGCCAGCTGGTAGATGCGGATGCGCTCGCCGATGGTGGGCAGTTTTTGCAGGGCATGTACCAGCTTGGCTGCGGTGCCGGGGCGCGACAACCAGATCGCGATGGACACGATGCCGGTGGCGATAGCGCCCAGCAACAAGAGGCCGTAGTCGTGCGCAAAGTGGCCCCAGGAAATCAGCAGTTGCGACATCCAGGGCACCTCGCCTCCCAGATCCTCAAAGATGCGGGCAAAGCGCGGCACCACGTAGCCCAGCAGGAATGCAATCACCAGGCTGCCGGCAAAAATCAGCAGGGCCGGATAGATGCTGGCGCTGATCACCTTCTTTTTGACGCCGTCGAGCTGGCCTTGGTAGGCCACATATTTTTCCAACGCCTCGGGCAGGCCGCCGGTGCGTTCGCTGGCGCGCACGGTAGCCACAAACAGGGGCGGAAAAACCGTAGGGAATTGCGCCAGGGCGCTGGACAGCGAACTGCCCTGGAACAAATGGTCCACCAGTTTTTCCAGCAGGGCGCGGCGCTCGGCGTGGCTTTCTTTTTCGCACAGGGTCTCAATCGACTCCACCAGTGCCAGGCCGGCATTCAACAGCGTCAGCAGTTCCTGGCCAAATTGTGCCAGCGGAAAGGCCGCCGGTCTGCGCCCACTGCGCGCCAGCCAGGCGTTGCCCGTGGCCTGCACCGACAGCACCCGCAGGCCGCGTTGAAGCGCCAGGGCACGCGCCTGGTCGACGCCTGGCGCCTCCAGTTGCAAGGTCTGCAGGCCGGCTCGGCTGTCTACATAGCGAACGGAAAACTGCATGCAGCGCTTATTCCCAGCTGACGATGTCTGCGTCTTCGCCGGTGCCGCCGGCCACGCCGTCGCGACCAAAGGAGATGATGTCGTATTCGCCGTGGCTGCCGGGGCGCTTGTAGGTATAGGCGTTGCCCCAAGGATCGGTGGGCACGCCCTTCTTTAGGTAGGGGCCGTCCCAGCGCGCCTCATCCGCGGGCTTGGCACCCAGCGCCGCCAGGCCTTGTTCGGTCGTGGGGTAGTGGCCGGTGTCCAAGCGATACTGGTCCAGCGCCTTACCAAAGGACTCGATTTGTGCCTTGGTGACCTTAACCTCCGACTTGCCGACCTGCTTGAAATACATGGGCGCCACATAGCCCACCAGCAGGCCGATGATGACCATCACCACCAGCAGTTCGAGCAGCGTGAAGCCGCGATTATTTTGCTTGCGTGTCATGTCATCCCTTGCTCTGTTCGTGCAACTCATGCACCAGTTGCTCGGCCGCAGGGAAGCCCTCGAACTTGACCCAGGCCTTGTGCTTGCCGCCGCTGACAAAGATAAAGGAGTCATGGTTCATCTTGTCGCCGCGGTAGGTGCCAAAGGCCTTTTGCAAGGCCACCACATTGGCTAGCGTGCCGCTGTAGTGCTGCCAAGCGGGCAGGGCGCCTAGCTTCTTGCTATAGGCCAGCAGGCGCGCCGGGGTGTCGTATTCGGGGTCTATCGACACCGACACGATGCGCACCTGGTCCAGCTCCTTGCCCAGCAGAGTCTGCAGATTGGCAAGGATCTGGCTGGTGATGGGGCAGACCGCGGTGCAGGAGGTGTAGATAAAGGCCAGCACCACCGGCTTGCCGCTGTCGAGTTCATTGCGAATGTTGACCTTGGTACCGTCCTGGCGCACCAGGCTTCCGTTGTTCAGGTTGACATCGACCAGGCTGCGCTTGGCCTCGCCGCCCATATCCATGGCGGAGTGCATATCGCCATGGGCCTGGGCTGCAGGCAGAATCGCCAGTTGCAGCAGGAGCAGCAGGCCGGCCAGGCGGGTCGAAAAATAAAGTTTGGAATGTGTCATGGTTTAGTTGCCCAGGCCCGTGAGGTAACTTTCGCGATCGATCTTCAAGTATTTGCGTGCGGATGCCAGATTGCCATTGGCGCCGCCGTTGAAACTGGCTTGTTGCACCATCAGTTCGCGGTACTTCTGTTCTGCCGGAGCGCTCGCGTCAAGACGCTCCTGCACGGCCGCCAGCGCTGCGCTGCGCTCTGGCCTGGCAGCAAAACCTGCAGTGTCCGTAGCCGCTCCGGAGGCCGCCAGGTTGGCGGGTGCCAGTGCGGAGCCGGCCTGGGCCGGACTGGCTACTGCAGACTCCACCAGCACTTCCTGACCCTGCTCGCCGTTGTCGAGGTTGCTCAGTTCGATGGCGCCGCTGTCTGCCGTGCGCTGGTACACCGCATCAGCGGCCAGGGCCGGTGTCAACAGGGCAGCGCCGACCGACAGCAGCAGGGAGATGGTCAGTGTTTTGGCTTGCATCATGGTTTTGCTTTCGGGTTGGAGCGATTACTTGGCCTCGACCAGTTCCACGTCAAAGCGCAGCGCCTGGTTGGGGGCTATCAGGCGACCGGCACCGCGCTCGCCATAGGCCAGTTGGGCCGGGATAAAGACCTGCCATTTGGAGCCCACCGGCATCAGCAACATGGCCTCGCGCCAGCCGGGTATGACGCCGGAAAGTTTGAAGGAGGCGGGCTTGCCCGGCGCGGTGGCATCGAATTCGGTGCCGTCCAGCAACTGGCCCTTGTAGTTGGCCTGCACCGTCATGGCCTCGGTGGCGCGCGCTCCGTGGCCTTCCTTCACGATGCTGTATTGCAGGCCGCTGGGCAGGGTGATCACGCCAGGCTTTTTGGCATTGGCGGCAAAAAAGTCATCGCTTATTTTTTGATTGGCTTCGGCCTCGAGCTTGCGTGCCGCAATCATCTTGCGGCGCACTTCTTGTTCCAATTCATTGACCTGGTGCTTGACTTCGGCGTCAGACATCAGCAGTTTGCCGGTGCCGGCTGCATCGCGCAGGCCGCGCACCACAGCCTCCAGATCGAAGCTGACGTCTTGCGCCTTGAAGTTGCGCACCATGTCGGCACCTACTGCGTAGCTGGTGGCCTCCAGCGGCGTCTTAAAGGCTGAGGTCTGTGCCGCGGCTGCCGTGGCCAACAGGGCGCAGGCGATGCACAGGGCTAAGGGTTTGATTTGCATACAATTTTCCTTGTCGAGGTTCAGGGCACGATCCAGTCGGAGATCGCTTCGAGTGTATGTGCGGGGCCGGGCGCCAGGCGCACGATATAGGCGCCGCGCGAGGCATAACGCTGGCCGGGGCCCAACGTCAAGTGCGGATAGATGGTGGTGCCTTCGCTGATTCCCACGCCAAAGGCCCGGCGCTGAGCGCCCTCGGCATTGAGCGCGTCCGGTACCGCCGTGCCACTCAGGCTTTCGCTCTTCACCGCCACACGGCCCAGGCGGCCCAGTGTCTGGCGATCGCGGCTTTCTTGCCAGGCCTTGGCGCTTTCGCGCTTGCCCAACATGTCCTCGGTGCGCTCCATCAGGTAGTCGCGGTACAGGTTGTCCAGCATGTCCTGCAAGGTGTCGGTCATCAGATTCAGTGAGAAAAACAGTTCCGACTGCAGCACTTCGTCAACCAGCGGAATGTTGCGCAGCTTGAGCCAGGCATGCAGATAGGCCAGGTTGGCGGCGCGCTCTTGCGGCAGCTGGTAGGGATAGATGCCGTGCAGCACCGGCTGCCAGGCAGCAGGCACGGTGGACCAGGCCGCGTCTTGCCCCAGCGTGCTGGAGGCATAGAACTGCACTCCCTGGGGCGGCGTCAGCATCTCCAGCAGTGGCCACTGCGCAGGGCTTAGCCACAGGGCCACGGCGTCACCCGCATGGGTGGCCTGAAGGGCTTTGCGCAGGCTGACCAAGGCCTGGGCCGGGTCGGCACTGAGTGCCACGTCTTGCAAGGCATGGCCTTTGGGCAGCCAGGCCTGGCGCAGTTCCGTGGCAGCGGCCCGGGCGGCTGCGTTGTCTGCCGAAACCACCTGAACCATCTGCCGCACGGGTGCAGCGTCGGCCAGGTAGCTGGCCAGCACGTCGGCTTCAAGTGCCACACCGCGCGAGAAATACAGCCCGTATTGCGCATCGCCCGCTGTGGCCAAGGCCACGCTGGGAAACCAGCAGGGCAAGGCCTGGCTGCGACAAAACGCATCCACCGGCGCCCAGTTGGAGTCCGACAGGCCCGACAGCAGCGCGAACACCGGTGTGGCGGCATAGTGCGCATTCAGTTGGGCGCCCCAGGTGTCGGCGCTGCCGCTGAGCTCCCAGACCTGCACGTCCCAGTGCCGCTCGGTTTGGGTGGCAAAGCTGGCGGCTGCGGCCATGTGGCGCTTGCGCGGCGCGGTGCTGCTGTTTTTGGAGGCCAGGGCCGACTGCAGCATGGACTTGAAAACACTGCGGCGTGCTTCGCTGACCTCGGGGGTGATCACGGTGGCAAAGCGAATCACATCCTTGCCAACGCCGGGCGAGTATTCGGAGGACAGCTGCTGCAGGTAGCTGCGCAAGGCTTGCAGCTCGGACGGCTGCAGTGTGAAGTGCGGCATGACATCGCTGACCTGGCGGCCTGCGGGACTGATGCCATCCTGTAGCAGGTGGCCCAGGGTCGCCTCGGTATAACCCGACAGGCCCCGGTTCAGGGTTTTGCCGCGGCGTCCGTCTACATTGGCCATCACCAGATCGTCGGCCTGTCCAAATAAATAACGCTGGCTGATGGGGGGCACGCGCGCCTGCCCCTCCACACTGCCCATGCCGCTGGCGCGGTGGCAGTTGGTACAGGCCGCGTCGCGTCCGCTCAGGGCCGCGCCGCTGTTGCGCGTGGCCTGCAGGGCTGCACCGGATGCCAGGCGGCCCTCCACGTAAATAAGCCGCCCCTGTTCCACCAGATCAGGCTGCAACGCCGTGTCGGGCAATGCCGCCGCAGCGCACACGCCGCCCAGAAAGCTGGCCAGCAGCAGGCAGGCGCGCAGGCCGACAGGAAACAGGGAGATGGACATTAGCGCTGTGCCGGGGTAGTGCCCAACAGTTCAATGTCATATACCAGCAGCTCGTTGGGGCCAATGTCACTGCCGACACCGCGCTCACCGTAGCCCATGTTGGGCGGGATCCAGAGTGTCCAGTGCGAACCCACGTTCATGTGCTGTATGCCGGCACGCAGGCCGTTGAACAGATCGTAGAGTTTGGTCGTGCCAGCCTTGCCTGGCTCGGTGGCATCAAACTGTGTGCCGTCCAGCAGCGTGCCGCGGTATTTGATTTGCACCGTGTCGGAGTCCAACGGCAGCGGACCTTGACCGGCCTGAAGCACCTTGTACTGCAGGCCGCCAGGAAGGGTGACGACGCCGTCACGGCTCTTGTTGGACTGCAAAAATTCTTCCGCTTTTTTGCGGTTTTCAAAGCTCAGGGCGCGCAGATTGACTGAGGTCTTTTGCCGCATCTGGAGCTGAAATTCTCCAATGACCTTGCGAAATTCTTTTTCGGACAGTTGCGCGCGAATGCCTGCCAACCCATCCTGCATGCCCCGCATCACCATGTCGGGATCCAGTGGCACATCGCCCTTCTTGAAGTTGCGCGCCACGTCCATGCCTATGGCATAGCTCAGCTTGTCCTGCTCGCGCAGTGGCTGGCCTTGTTCGGCATGTACCACCATCGCTACCAGCGCCATCACCAGCGTGGCCCACGTTCTAAACCTATTCATCACTTTCATCCCTCACCATTCTTTGTTCTATTTTAAAGAAACGGCGCCACCCTTGCAGGCGGCGCCGTTCATTTTTTTACTTACACATTTACTTCAAAGAGCCCTTGGCTACGGTCAGCGTTGCTCCTGCTGTCGAGTTACCGACTGCGTTGGCCGCACGTACCCGGAAGTACGCTGCCGAAGTAGGCGCTGCCGGTGAAGTCGTACCCCGTGCTACTGCGGTAAACGTTGCCGTTTGCGTACCGCTCAAGGTGGTGCCGGTTGGGACCGTCACTGTCTGCGTCACCAGACCGGTGGTAAAGCCGGTGTTGGTTGCGTAGTCAATGTAGAAGGTCGTTACCGGTTGGCCATTCACCGTGTTGGCAACAGGGGTCCATTTCACCGCTACCGTGTCGGTGGCCAAGCTCGCCGTGTTCAGCGTCGCAGTGCCCAAAGTCGGCGCCACCGGTGTGGCCGGCACGGTGTTGACCACCGTGGTGCTGGTGCCAGCTGCCGACAGGCCGGTCAGATTGACCGCCTTAACGTTGAACGCGTAGCTGCTACCGACCGCTGTTGTCGCCGTGTAGCTCGTTGCTGTTGCAGCCAGCGGCGTCGCATTCAACAGCGTGGTGCCGTTGTACACGTTGTAGCCGGTAATCGCCGGTGCATTGGCAGCCACCGTCGTTTGCGTCCAGTTCACTGTGGTCGAAGTCGGGCTGACAAAGGTGGCAGTGGGTGCTGCTACCGTTGTTGGCACGGTGTTCGACATCACGATGGCGTTAGACGCCGCCGACAGACCAGCCAGATTCACCGCCTTGATGGTGAAGTTGTAGCTATTGCCAGCTGCAGTCGTTGCCACGTAGGACGTCGCGCTGGCTGCCAGTGGCGTTGCGTTCAGCAGGGTGGCTCCGTTGTACACGTTAAAGCCCGTCACCGCCGGGTTGCCCGCAGTTGCCGCCTCGGCCCAAGCCAGGGTCACGGAAGTGCCTGAGGTAAAGCTTGCAGCGGCTTGCACCGGCGCGGCCTGAACCAGGTCAGCCACCGAGCGGGTGTTCGAGTCCGCACTGCTGCCGATCAAGTTGACTGCACGCACCGAGAACACATAGCTGTTGCCAGCGACGGTGGTCACGGTGGCCGAGGTGGCTGTGGCTGCTGTGTTAGCACCCATTTGCACTGCGGCGGCTCCGTTCACCGAAGCCCAGATCTGGTAGGCGGTGACTGCAGGTGCCGTGGCAATCGCGGCTTCAGACCAGGTCACGACGGTTGCCGTGGCACTGCTCATCACTGCGCTGGCCAGCACCGGAGCGGCTTGCACCACCAGGTTGGCGGTCGTCGTAGCAGTTGCTGCAGAGGCACCCACCACGTTCATCGCCAGCACGGTGTAGTTATGCACTCCAGGCACCGTGGTGTCGGTGTAGGTCACAGCGCCCTTGGCGGCGGTGGTGATCAAGGTTCCATCGCGGTAGACCTGGAAGCCAGTGACGGCCGGGCCTGCATTGACGGTCTCGGTCCAGTTCAGTTTCACCGTAGGTGCGGCTGCTGTGCCAGCGATCACCGATGCTGCCATCACCGGTGCGGCTTGCACGATGTAGGCGGCGCTCTGTGTGGCCGATGGAGAAGAGCTCACCACCACGCTGCCAATGGTTTGCGTTGCGATGATGCGATAGAGGTAGGTCGTGCCTGCCACCACCGATGCATCGGCAAAACTCACCACCGTGCGGCTGGCCGTCGTACCCACCTGGGTCCAGCTCACACCGTTGTCAGCAGAACGCTGCACGGCATAGCCGGTCACTGGAGCGGCACTGGCTACCCAGGTCACCGACACAGAGCCGGCGGAGATCACCGGCGCAGCAGTAAACGCGGGCACTGCAAGTATCGTTGCCACGGCCACGGAAACCGTTGCGGGCAGCGACTTGTTGATCGGGCCGTTGGACGCTGTGACCTTGTAGGTGTAAGCGCTGCTGGATGCCACGGTGGAATCCACATAGCTGGCTGTCGTCACGGTGCTGGAGAGCACGGTGAATACGCTGGATGCGTTGGTGCAATTGGCGTTGAGTGCCGATTGCAGGCAACGGGTCACGGTGTAGGAGGTCACCGTGCCTGCCGCCGGAGCGGTCCACGACAGAGCTACCGTCGAACCAGCCTGTGCACCGCTCAGAGCCGCGATGGCACCAGCGGGCGCATAGGGGGTGGTCACCGTGGCCGACGACGCGGCGCCGACGTTGGGACCATTGACCCACTGCACGCTATAGGTGTAGCTGGTGTTGGCCGCAGCGGTGGCATCCACATAGCTGGTGGTCACGCCTGCAGGCACTGCCAGGGTCACCGTGGTGGTGCCGTTGGTGCGCTTGATGACGTAGCCCGTGGTCGAGCTGCCGACCGGCTGCGCAGGCCAGCTGACCGTCACCGAGGTGGCGCTGGTTGCAGCCAGGCTCACCGCACCGATGGCCGGTGGCAGGGCGTAGGCCGCCAAAATCGTGACCGACTTGGATGCGCCCACGCTGGTTCCGTTAAGCACCTGCACCGCATAGCTGTAGGTATGACCCGCAACCGTGGAGTTATCCAGGTAGGTGGTGACCGGAGCCGTGATGGTGCCCGACAGCGGGTTGATCACCTGCGTGACCTGGAACGTGGCTGGCGCCGCTGGCACCAGAGGAGACACCGATACATCGGTGCGCACGATCTGGTAGGACGTGACGAAGGTCGCGCCCGGTGCCACCCAGTTCAGCTGCACGGCTGCGCCGTTCAGCGTGCTGGCGGTCGGGTTGGCCGTCATTGCCGGAGCCGGAGCCCAGTCGGTGTTGACCACCACCTGGGTGGATGCGCCTTGCTGCGTGCCATTCATGCCGACGATCGAGTAGGTGTAGGTGGAGATTTGCTGCACGCCCGGATCGGTAAAGGTGGTTGCATTGCCCGCCACATTGAAGCTCACCGGCAGCGTTGCCGTTCCATTGGCCGTGAAGCCGCCGGTACGGGTGATGACATAGCCGCTGGCTGGTTGGGTAGCCGAAGTCCAGCTCAGTGTGACCGGGAAGCCGCCGATGATGGCGGTCTGGCCGGTGGCCACGACCTCATTCACCGTGGGGTTCCAGGCTCCGATGCTGGCAGCCATGGCGTTCACCGCACCGGGTGCGCCTGCCGTGGCCGAGGCCACGGAATAGCCCGACGAGTTGAAGGCCACCACGCGGTACTCGGTGGTTCCTACTGGTGCGACCAGGTCGGTCCAGGAGGTGGAGTTGGCAGCCGCCACCGTGGGCATTGCGTTACCAGGGTTTTGAGTGGTCTGTGCCGCGCTTTGCGGAATCGTAGCGGGCAGGGTCGGCGTGGTCCAAACACCGTTGACGATGTTGGAGTTCCAGGTTCTGCCACCGTCGTCCGAACGCTGGACCAGGAAGCCCAGTTCGTTCTTCTTGTTGCCGGGCGTCGCCACGCCAAAGGCATCCACACCACCGGCCGGTGTCGGGTCGGTCCAGGTCACGGTCTGGGTGCCGGGGTTGAAGGCAATACCGCTTACCGCGTCCGGCACGACTGCGCCGAAGTTGAAGGAGATGACGCGCATGAAGTCGTTTTCTTCGTGGCCGAGGATGTGGCAATGCCAGATGTATTCCCAGTCGAAGTTGTGCATTTCATTGACCACGGTGGTGGCCAGACCGGTGGTTGGGTCCAACTGGCTGAAGCCAGTGGACACGCCCAGGGGTTGCGTCGGATCCAGCGCACGCACCGATTGCGGCACGCCAAACGGCGCCTTGGGAGTCTTGGGCTTGACGGCCACATAGACGTCTTCCAGCGGGTTCATCTTGACGGTTTCTTTCCAGCCGAATTCGGCCGGATCAAGCGCTACGACGGTGCCGTCCCAGCCCACGCGGTTGACAACCTGCACATTGAACAGGTGGAAGTGCACGACGTGGGTGTCCACGCCGTTGTGCGTGACCTTCCAGATCTGGGTCTCGCCGTCGGCGATTTGTTCGGTCGGAGGATCGACATAGCCCACTGGAATAGTGGTCTGCGTCAGCACCGAGGTGTAGGGAAGTTCGACCGAGAAGGTCGCGTTCATGCGGCCATAGTTCTGGTCAAACAGTTCCTGAATGCCCTTGTTTTGCACCTTCCAGGATTGCGTGGTGTTGGTGATGACCGAGGCGGCGGCACCGATACCACCGGTGTTGGTGCCCGCTGCACCATTGGTCAGAACCACCGAGGGGGCGCTGATGTAGGGTCCACCGGCGCTGTCCAGAACGATGCTTTGCAGGCGCTGACCGGCCACGTCGATCACCGCATGTGCGGTGCCAGCGACGGCATTGGGGAATGCAGGATCCAATCCACCCACCAGGGTGACTGTGGGAGCGGTGGTGTAGCCCGTGCCCTGGCTGTCCACGGAGAAGCCGGTAACGATCTGCGCGCCGGGAGGCGAGAAGCTGAAGTTGGGCTGCTGCGTGGTACCGGCATAAATGCGTCCCAGGTTGTCCTGGAAGGTCTTGCCATAGGCGGCGCTCTGCCAGGATTCCGTAACGATAGGCGCATCTTGAGAGGCGGCAAAGGCTGCGGGCAGGGCCGTGACGAAAGGTCCGCCTTGTTGTGCGGTCAGGTTATTGGAGTTGAGAACCGGGTCAAGCGCTGCTGCGGGAGCTGCACCATTGAACTGCTTGGCAGCCACGTTGATGCGCATGATGGTGCGCGTGTTGGGACCTTGGCCTGGCAGGGTAGTGGGCGCACCACCGGAGCCGGTCTGGTCGGCATCGCCGGTGTAGTAGTCGACGCGGGCGTCAAAGCCTGGGTTGGGAGCCGGGCAGTCGTTGTACAGGATGATGGTCTTGCCAGCGTACTGCGAGAAGTCGATGACAAAGTCGGCGCGCTCGGCCGGGCCAAGGTACAGGCCGTGGTCCAGCACGTTGAGCACGGTGACGATGCGGCGCAGTTGCTGATAGGACACCGGAGTCGACGGGATCACGTTGGGCACGGCCAGGAAGCCACCCTCGGTGCCGATCTGGATGATGTTCGGACCTGCAGCCTTCGGATCAGGAATGCCACCTGGGCGACCGTCGTAGGTGTTCTGCGAATAGTAGGCAATGCTGCCATCGGGGTTGAAGCTGTTGCCCACTGTTGGCAGGCTGGACGTGATGTTGCCCGGCAGGCTGGCTGCAACCATCGGCACTTCGGTGTTGACCGACACGACTAGGCTGGCGCCGGAGCCCGGAGTGGCGGCCGGATCGTTCAAGGTGACGACGGGCGCGGTGGTGTAGCTCAATGTCTTGCCGGCCGGTGCCGTGACGCTGACAGCAGCAATGCTGCCGTCGATGGAGCTGATGGTCAGAGCGATGTTGGGCACTACGCCGTTGTCATCGGCTGCCGCGACTGCGGTGGTGGTAGCCGAGTAACCGGTGCCGCCATTGGAGATGCCAATGGACAGGGGCTCGGCCACATACAGACCCAGATTGACATAGCGCTGGCCGTCGGCATTGAGCATGCGGAAGCGGTAGGACTTGGGCTCGACATTCAGCTTGGGGTATGCCACGCCGTTGATCAGAGGGGTGTCGGCATAGGCTTCTTGCACGGCACTGACGTTGTCCACGTCACCGGCCGGCAGGGCCAGGGGCGCGGGGAACACCGGCCAGAACCAGGGACCGTAATCCCAGCGACCGGCGGGGTTGGTGCCGTCGATGGAGTTGGGGTTCTGGTTGGTTTCATACACGTGGGGGAACCACAGGTCACCATAGGTGCCCCAGCGCTGCTTGGCGTTGCCAGCAGCGTCCGTATTCCACTTGGCATCTTCGATCTTGATGTCCTTGGGAACGAAGGTTTTGGTTTCGTAGATCAGCGGAATTTCATCCATGCCGGCCAATGCGCCGGGGATATTGACCATGGCGCCGCTGACGGCCTTGACCGTTGCACCGCCGGCCGTCTTCAAAGCGGCTTCGGTTGCGTCGTGAATCATGAAGGCCGAGACAATGCCGGCATAGACGTTGATGCGGGTGGCTGCGTAGCTGTGGTCGTGGTACCACTCCATGCGCGAGCTTTGGTTGTTCGGGTAGTAATAGGTTTGTGTGCCGGCGCCGTAGTCGGGCATATCGGGCACGTTTTGCGTGGTTTCTCCGCGCAGGTAAGGGGTGCCGGTTTCGCCCGCTGGCGTGATCCAGGAGTGGGGTTGGCCGTCAGAGATCCAGGGCGTGTCGCCGCCGTGCAGGTGAATCATGGCACGGTTCTGGGAATACAGTTCGGTGGGCAGGGGCGCCAGCGGATTGGCCGAGCCCAAGGGGCCCAGGCCAGCGCCAGGCACGGTCACATCGGTGGGGATAAAGATGTCGCCGCCGCGGGTGTTGGTCAGCGGGTCAAAGCGGCCGGTGGGCAGGTAGTTGTCGAACTTCAGGCGTACAGGAACACCGGACTGGCTGTCGATGATGGGGCCCAGGTAATGTGGCTTGTCGCCCACGCCAAAAACGATTTGGCCCTGGTTGTCCAGCACCGGGGTGCCGTCGAGGTAGAAGAGCTGGTATTTGGGTGTGCTGGAAGGCAGGTTGGCGGTCCAGATCTGCACATAGCCGCGCAGCGCGGTGCCGCCGGTGACGGCATTGCCGGTTTTGACCACGGCAGGCAGGTCGGGGTGCAACTGTTCACGGTACTCGACCACGGCGATTTCATAGTAGTCGGCATCCGGAAAGCTCACGGAATGCGCAGGCGACAGGGCCACTTCCTTGACGGCCGTGGGAATGTGCTTGCCCAGCAGGCTGGGATTGGCGGCCAGCAGGGCAGGGTTCACGGTGTAACCGTCGACCATGGGCAGGTTGTCGACAAACTTGCGCAGTGCGGTGCCGGTGTCGCGCGTGGCGCCGGGAGCAGCATTGGGGCTGTAGTCGATCTGAATGCCTTGCGGGCTGTTGGCAAAAAAGGTGCCTTGCTTGAAGGGGTTGCCGGCCTTGTCGGTGTTGTCGGCCCAGCCGGCACCGGCCAGCGCTGCCGGTGCAAACGCGGCGCCAGAAAGCAGCAGTCCCAGGGTGATGCAGGCATTGGCCACAGGCCGAAGTGCCGACTTTTGGAATCGACTACGTGGTTGATAAAGTTTCATATTAATCCCGGTTATGTGACAGAAAAAACAGAAGCCACGTGGAGTGGATTCCTAGCCTCTACTGTCCGCTTTGCCGGATTTATTTGAAATATCAATTTACCTATATTTTTCACTACCGGTAAACCGGTATTCGCATGCCACTAGACCGAAATTAGCCCGTTGCGGATCGCGTATTGCGTCAATCCAGCCACATTGCGTTGATCCAGTTTGCGCATGATGTTGCGCCGGTGTACCTCCACCGTACCCAAGGCAATAAACAGTTTTTTGGAAATCTCGATGGAGGTCAGGCCGGCCGCAATCAGGGTCAGCACTTCAATTTCGCGCCGTCCGAGCAAGGCCTCGGCATTGCTGGCAACGGGTTGGGCGATCAGCAGCGACATGCAATGCTGGCACATGTATTTTCCGCCCGCTGCCACGGCACGAATGCCGGCCAGCAACTCCAAGCGACCGGCCGCCTTGTTAACGTAGCCCAGCGCACCGGCATCCAGCATATTGGCCAGGATGCGCCGGTCCAGGTGGCTGGACAGGGCCAATATGCGCACCTGGGGTGCATCGCGCTGCATGCGCTTGGTCAGCGCTACGCCATCGAGTCCGGGCATGGAAATATCGGTCACCAGCACATCCGGTGCGGTCTGGATCGCGAGCTTCAAGGCGCCGTCGCCATCACCGGCCTCGCCCAGCACCTGCAGGTCGGGCTCGCGCTCCAGCACCCCACGCAAGGACTCACGGACAATGGCATGGTCATCTGCCAGCAGTATTCGGATCAAGGCAGCGCTCTCTTAAAAAAGGGTGGTCGTCAAAATGCGCGCCGGAAACTGCAAACGAGCCAGGGTTCCAAGCCCTGGACTGCTGTCTATGCGCAGCGTTCCACCAATCAGGTTCATGCGCTCGCGGATGCTGTAGATGCCAAAACTCAGCTTGGAGGAAGGCTTTTGCATTTCGATGACATCAAAGCCCAGGCCCTCATCGGCCACCATGATTTCCACCATATCTTTGCCTTCGCTCAGGCGTATCGAGACCTCGGCGCTATCCACACTGGCATGCTTCCAGACGTTGATCAGCAGCTCACGCACGGTGCGATAAATGGAGCCGTTCACGGCATCGTTCAAGGGCAGGTTTTCCTCGCAATCCAGGTTCACCTGCAGGCCATAGGTGCGCAGCATTTCTTCGGCCAGCCAGTGCATGGCCGCGTTGATGCCATCCTGGTGCAGCACGGGCGGACTCAGGTGGGTGGAGATGGAGCGCACCGACTCGGTGGATCTATCCACAATGCTCTCGATGTCCCTGAGCTGCTCCAGCAGCTCGGTGTGGCCGGCATAGGGCCCGGGCAGGGCCAGGGACGACAGCTTGAGCTTGAGGATGCTCAGATGCTGGCCCAGGTCGTCATGCAAGTCTTCGGCCAGCGAGCGGCGCTCGCGCGTTTCGGTCTTCATCAATTCAAAGGCCAGCGTACCGAGTTGGCGTGTGCTGTTGCCCACCATGTGCTCCAGTCCATCCTGGTAGCGTTTGGTTTCCAGTTCCATTTCCTTGCGCGCCGTAATGTCGCTGCTCGATAGCACCGCGCCGGACTGGCCAGGCCCCAAGGGCGTTGCCGTCAGGCTGAACCAGAGCGGCTTGGGCCTGGCCTTGCACAGGTAGTCGTGGGTGAAATGCGCCAGGCGGCCGCTCAGCACGGCCTGCACCCCGGCGCGCACCGCGTCGGCGTCGGCGTCCGACGCAAAGAACAGCCCATGACCGCAGAGTGCCAGGAAATTGCAGTCGATCCCGGTGTGTACCGCAGCCGCATGGGGGCAGGCACCGGACTCATCTGTAAAACTGCGCCAGGCCCGATTGAACTGGACGATCACCGCTCTGCGGTCCACTACCACGATGGCGTCGGCGATGGACTCCATGATGGCCAGGGCAAAGGCCTCGCTGCGCAGCGACTTTTCTTCGGCCTTTTTGCGCTGAGACACATTTTCCTTGGACAGCAGCAACTGAATCAGTTGTCCCTCGTCGTCCCTAATTCCGGAGAAGGTTTGCGTCTCCCAAAACTGGGTGCCATTCTTTCTGCGGCTTTGCACCGTACCGCGCAGCACACCACCACCCCGGATCCTGTCCCATAGCTGGTTGTGCGTGCAGGCCAATGCGTAATGCGGTTCAAACTGGGCAATCGACTGGCCCAACATTTCCTGCGCTGTAAATCCGGTTTGCTGCGTGTAGCCCGCACTGACATAGGCGATGCAACCCTCGGTGTCGGTAATCAGGGTGGCAACCGGGCTCTGTTCAACAGCACACCTGAGCTTTTGCAGTTCATCAAGGAGCGGGTTTGCAATGTTCATGGAAAATTCTATGGACGCACACCCATGTGGCTCCGATGCGGTTCATTTATATTGTGGCTGGCAGACCAATTCTGCATAAACCCCGTCGATTGATCATAGGGGCGAACGAGCCATCCGCCAATCGTGTCAAAAAAATGACGACGGAGGCTCACATTTTCGCCAGCCCGGAGGGAGTGTACTGTGCCGGGGAATGAGCGTGCTGGCCCTCGGTCATTCTGGCGAAGTCCCGTAACGTATCCACATTGGCCAGCAGCCGGTCCAGACTTTTGTGCAGCAGTTCCTCGAAGCCCAGAAAGTGCACAGGGTCCTGGTCTTCGCTGGCTTGGCGGTGAATTTCTTGCGATTGCATAAGGGTATTCCAAGATGAATGCGTACATCCAATAGGAATAATTTTCCCCGCACGGCGCCGGGCTGGAAATACCGTAAAACCTATACTTTCCAGGCCTGCGCATCAAAATCTGCCTTGCTAAACGGTTTGACCAACAGCGGCCAGGGCACATCCACACGGGATTTGGCGGTCGCCCTGGAGTAGCCCGACATCAGCAGGATCCGCAGCTTGGGATAGGTCGCCTGGGCCCTGTGGGCCAACTGGATTCCGTCGAGTTCACCGGGCATGGTGATATCGCTCAGCATGATCTGAAATACGTTGCTTGACAACAAGACCAAGGCATCTTCGGCGCAACTGGCCAGCACCGTGCTATGCCCGTCCTGCTCCAACCAGACGCGCAGCAGTGCCGCAATATCTGGTTGATCGTCGACCACCAAAATGCGGCAGGGAACGTGCTTGAAGGCCGCTGGCGTGGCCTGCTCATGTGTCAGCTGCGTCGGCATAGCCGGCGCAACCAGGGGCAGAAAAATGCCAATGCAGGTGCCCTTGCCCAGCGTGCTTTGGATCTCCAGCCTGCCACCGGACTGGCTGACAAAACCAGACACCATGGACAGGCCGAGCCCGGTGCCGTGGTCGCGCGTCTTGGTGGTGAAAAACGGCTCCGTGGCGCGCCTTAAAACCGTCTCAGACATACCGACACCGTTGTCGCAGACCGTCATGTGTGCCATGCCTTCCGATGCGTTGAACGCCAGCACCAGCGTGCCGCCGTCCGGCATGGCGTCCCTGGCGTTGACGCACAAATTGAGCAGAACCGACTCCAAGCCGGCGCCATCCACTTCCACCGACAGGGCCGTTGGCGGCGCTTGCGTTAGCAACTGAATGCGTTGGCCCAGGGCGGTGCGCAACAGGGGCGCGATGCTTTCCACCAGGGCATACAAATCCATGGTGGCGGGCAGCAAGGGGGTTTTGCTGGCCAAGGCCAGCAAGGACTTCACCAGTTGCACGCCGCGCTGTGCCGCACCCAGGGCCACGCCGAGCCGCTTGGCGTCCTTTTCTTCCGAAACCGTGGGCTTCAGCAAGTCCAGATTGCCCACAATAATGGCCAACAGATTGTTAAAGTCATGCGCCATGCCGCCGGTCAACTGCCCAATCGATTCGAGTTGTTGGGTGATGCGCGTGCGCTCCTCGGTCATTCTGCGGTCATGGATGTCGGTGGCGGTTTGAAGAAAGGAGGTGCCCAGGCCGTCCTTGTCCAGAATCAACGTAATTTGCGCCGAAAACCACAGGTAGTCACCATCGAAACGGCGATTGCGGTACTCGCACGATTCGGCGCTTGGCCGCGCCTGCAAGGCATCGGATAGGAAGGCCTTGACGCGGCCCTGGTCAGCGGGATGGATGGCGCCCAGCACCCAGTCATACCCCTGCGCCCGGGCCTCGGGGCTGGCGCCTATGAAATGCACCGTGCGTTGGTTGACCCACTGGATGTTGCCCTGCAGGTCCAGGTTGGATACCAGCTGGGGCACCATTTCAATCAACTGCTGAAATCGTTGTTGGCTATCGATGAGCTTTTTCTGGCGCAGGACCCCCACGATCAACACGCCAGACAGCGCCAGGCTCAGCGCGGCGACCAGGGAAGCGGTCGTGATGTAGCCGTGCACCTCCGCGCGATACGAGGCCTCGATGCTGTCCACCGAGGACTCGCCCGCAACGACGAGTGCATACGGATCGATAACGCGGTAACTGACCAAGCGCTTGTCACCGTCGGAGACCGCAACCGAGGTATAGGTGCCGACCGTAGACTTCTTGATTTCCTTGAATAGTTGGGATTTGTGGATGTCGCCGCCAAACTCAAATTTGCCATCGCTGAGGCGTATGCGGGTGTAACCGTCCAGGCCGACGATGGCACGCGAGGTCTCGACGCCAAGGCTGGTCTTTTCGAAGCTGTCGCTGAACAGGCCGGGCTCCACCGACATCAACACGATGCCAGCAAAGCTGCCATCCTTGTTGCTGATGCGACGCACCAGCGGGATCACCCACTTGCCGCTGATCCGGCTTTGCACCGGTACTGCCACGTTCAGCAGGTCGTCCTGGCGGGTAATTTGTGTCTGAAAATACTCGCGATCGGCCAGGCTGAGCGTGCGCCCATCGGCGCTGTCACTGCGTCCGGTGGATAACACCACCGAACCGGAGGCGTCGGTAAAGGTGATGCGCGGATTGAGCTCCGCACCGAGCTTGAGCCGGTAGATTCGGCTCAGCAAATGCGCCTTGCTCATGTGCGGCTGCTCAGAAAAATCTTCGCGCAACACCAGCAGCACCTTGTCCAGCGATGCCAGCAGGTTGCGAATGCGCACTTCGTCGGAGCGTGCAATTTCGCTATTGAAGTCTGCCACCTGAGCATAGGCATTCTCGCGCTCGCGCGACACCGCGCCTTGCGTGATAAAGAACACGCTCAGCAACAGCAGGCAGGTGAGGCAGACAATGACCAAGACCCGCCTATCGGTGCGCCCCAATCCCTTGGCTTGTCCATAGCGGTGCGCCACGGTCTCGGTCATGCTGGAATGCCTATCGCCATCAACAGCTCGTCGCGCGAAAAGGGCTTGCAAATTGCCGCACGCACATCCAGGCCAATGCCCTTGGCGTACAGGCTTGAGGCTTGGAGCGCTGCCTGTGCGTGGCCGGTCATCAACACCAGGGAACAGGCCAGCCCCATGGGTGCGATCCGGTCCATCAGTTCGAAGCCGTCAATATCTGGCAGCGACAGGTCCAGTATGAGGGTGTCGAACGAAAAAATTTCCCGGCTTTTGAGGAAGTCCGCAGCCAGGTAGAACAGCTCCGTGTCGACGTTGGCGCTGCTCAGCATGTCGCTGACCAGATTGGCCATGAGGGGCTCATCGTCCACAATCGCTATGCGCATGCGAGCCGTGCCGCGGCTCATGGATGGAGCCTGGGGGAGGGGCCAGCAAGTGCCGACGCGCAAAAATATTCAAGCTTCACGTTTTTCATCATGCAATCGTTCATCCATATCATTATTTAACCGACCCGTTGGGCCGCTCCATTGGCAGGTCCAGCGCATCGGTTCGAGTGACATACACCAAGCGGTGTGCCCCGTCTTTGATGCTTGGCACCCGGACCGATTCGGAGCTCACCGCAAGTCGGGTACCGTCCTTGCGCACCACCACCCAACTGCCCTTGAGTTCACCGCCATCGTTGACATATTTGCGGTTCAGCTCCAGCACCCTTTGCCGGTCCTCCGGGGGGAACAACAGGCTGAAGCTTGAGCCAATCAGTTCCTCGCGCTCGAAGCCGTAGATGTTGCAGTAATTGGCATTCACATTTTCAAAGATTCCCTGGGGGTCGATGATGGCCACCCCCACCGGAGCGCTGCGGATCAGTTCATCGAGCAGCATAGAGGGCTCCTTGGGGACATAGGTCTGATTGCTCCAAGACAGGGGCGGGGTCCATGTGGCCAACCAGCCCGGAACATCCGCTGCCGCCATGGGGCGCGCAATGCCGTAGCCTTGGCCCAGTTCGCAGCCAAGCTGCAACAGCAGCTCGCCCTGCGCTGCCGTCTCCACCCCTTCTGCAATCACGTTGCGTCTGAAGGCGCGGGCCAGACTGGTGACGCCCTCCACGATCGACAGATGGTTGCGGTCTTGTGCCATCTGACCGACAAAGCTCTGGTCTACCTTGAGTTCCTGTGCGGGCAAATTGCTCAGGTAGGTCAGCGAGGAGTAACCGGTACCGAAGTCATCGAGTGCAAAGTCCACACCAATGGAGTGGCACTGTTGCATGGTTTTGCGAACCCGGTCCATGTCCGACAGCGCCGTGGTCTCCAGGATCTCGATAGACAGCATGCCGTGGCAGGCTGGATGGGCCTCGCTGAGCTTGAGCAGGTCGGTATAGAAGTCCTCCTGCTGCAGGTGAAAAGCGGCTACGTTCACGCTGACCGGAAGCCTGAGGTCCTGGTCCAGCCAGGCCTGCATTTGCCGCATGGCGGTGGCAATCACCCATTTGCTGATTTCCAGACTGACGGGACGGTCTTCAATCAGGGGTAAAAAGGCGGCTGGCAACAAAAAGCCATGGGTCGGATGGTTCCAGCGTATCAGCGCCTCCAGGCCCACCGTCTTGCCGGTCTTCATGTTGACCTTGGGCTGGTAGTGCAGCTCAAACTCGGACCTCTCCAGTCCCGTCTTGATCTGGGGCAACGTGGCCATCTGCGCCTTGCTTTCTTTTTCACGGTCGGCATCAAAAAAGGCGAACTGGTTTTTACCGCTTTGCTTGGCCACATACATGGACTGGTCGGCGTGGCGCACCAGTTGGTCGGCGTCGAAGTTGTCGTTGGGATAGACCGTGACACCAATGCTGGCGGACACGCGCAGCATGTGTGTGCCCACCGGCAAGACGGCGGAGCTTGCCTCCAGCAACCGCTCCAGCACCGGGATGCAGTCCTCGGGCGCATCGAGTCCGGTGATCAGCGCCACAAATTCATCGCCGCCAAAGCGGGCAATGGAGTCGCCGGCGCGCAGGGCCTGCTGCATTCTGGCTGCCAGGCCAATCAGCAACTGGTCACCCACGGGGTGGCCGTAGTTGTCGTTGATGACCTTGAAACCATCCAGATCCAGAAACGCCACGGCCAGCGACTGCTCGCTGCGGGCGCAGGTGGCAATCGCCTTGTGCAACCGATCCAGCAGCAAGGAGCGGTTGGGCAGGCCGGTCAGCAAATCGTAATGCGCCACGTACTCCAGTTGCTTCTGCTTGTTTTTGAGGCTGGTGATGTCGTTAAAAAATAGCGCGTAGCTGGTGAGCACACCCTGCGCGTTGTGCACCGCGCTGACGCTGACCATGGCCGGATATTCGCTGGCGTCCTTGCGTTGGCTGATGCGTTCTCCCGACCAATGGCCCTGGCTGTCCACGCTTTGCAGCAGGCTGTCCACATCGTCCACACCGTCTGGCGTGCGGCACAGCAACTGCCGCACATGCACGCCCAGCAGGTCGGCCTGCGTGTAACAGGTCTCCTTGCAGAAGTTTTCGTTGATCTCCAGAATCAGGCCGGCAGCATCTGCCACGACAATGCTCTCGCGTGCGTGCTTGAACACGTTGGCGGCCAGGATCAGTTTTTCTTCGTTGACCTGCAGCCGCTCGCTGGTCTGCTTGAGCACCTCGCGTTCACGCCTTTGCTGGCGCTTTCGGCGCAGATGCGACAGGGTCGCCAGGCCCAGAAATGCCAACTGGAAAATTGCCAACGCCAGAATCAGTGCGTTCTGGTTGAGCAGGCGAAGAGAGGCCGCCTCCATGTTGCGCGCCGATCGGATGGTCGCCACATGGCTGAGCATTTGTATGGGAATTTCCAGGTCCCACATGGAGCGCACCAGGCCATTGATCAGCACGGGGTCCAGACGTGGCGCGGCCAGCATCGTGTCCATGCTGCGGCTGAATTCCGCGATCGCCGAGAGGGTGTAGGTGTATTCAGGCTCCGCGGCGATTTCGGCCATGATGGGACTGTTTTTCACCAGTTCCACCCGGCTGCTCAGGATGTCATAGCGCAGGGAGAGCGTGTCTCGGTCCAGGTTGCCGGGCTGCTGCAATGCCAGCAACATGGCCTGGCGCAGGCGCAGAAATTCACGGTCGAACTGGAACACCAGGCCGGCCAGCGAATCCCCGCGGTCTTCAAAACTGCTTTTGATTTCGCGTCTTTGCAGCAAGGTAAATGCCACCACCGCCGACATGATCAGGGCAATAAACCCAGATGCCAGGGCCAGCCATCCCAGTTGGTGGCGCAATGAACGGAGGGGATGCATGGTATGAATGGATAGAAAGCGCCGAAAAAAATCTCGACGTTTTTATCATTTCATGAAAATGCTGCAAAAGCAAACTCTCAAAAAATCTGAGGATTGATCCTCAGATTCAGGTGCTAATCCCGCTGGCCGCCTTCCACAAGCCTTCGGCCAGGGTTTGGAGTTTGTCATAGGCCACCGGCTTGGCCATGACCGTCACACGTTCGGGCAGGCCGCCGTGCGCGTTGATCTCGGCCAGCGGCAGTCCCGACACCACGACGATGCCCATGTCCTTGAAGCGCTCTACCTGGCACAGCCCGCGCACGATGTTGAAGCCGTTGACACCGGGCAGGCGCAGGTCGCAGACCAGCAGCTTGGGTTGCACCTCGCCGGCCAGGATCAGCGCCTCGTAGCCATTCGGTGCCACATAAACCGTGACGGGAAAGGGCCACTGGCTCATATGGTCCTCATACAACTCCACCAGATGCGGATCGTCTTCGACTATCAGAACTGGCATGGTGTAGGGCGCTTGCGCCTGCGCCGCAGCCGCTCGCCTGGACTCCATCAGCTCGGCCACCGAGGACTGGAGGATGCGCCGGTGACCGCCCTCGGTTTTCCAGCTTTTCAACATGCCGCGTTCCACCCATTGCTGAGCCGTCGAAAGTGAGATGCCAAGAAGCTCGGCCGCTTGACGTGTGGTGAGATAGTTTGTGGAAGTCAAGCGGAAGCCGCCCTGCAATAAACTCGAAAGACTCGAAAAATCCGAAAGCACCAAAAGCCCAATACCCAGTGCCCAGTGGCGAACCGACCCGGTCAGAGTTGCAGTGGGCGACTGAATGGGTGAATGCAGCGCGACCCGAGTGTAGACTTTTCTTTCACCCTGATTTTTACCGCTAACGCTTTGATTTTGCGCGGTTTTATCTTTGCTTGCATGCTGTGTTAATGAGTGTTCGTAATGTGGCAAACCTGTTAAGGCCTACCTTCGTGATGCGCTTCTTGCCAGGGATGAACAGCCGCCTCGCTGGGTTGCTGCAACCCGCATGCTGCTATGGTGCAGGGCTTCAGGACAACAAGGCCCCCAAGCGTGAACGACCACTGGATAGCAAACTGGAAACGAGCCCTCAACCACGAGGGTGTCATCCGCGGCGCGCAGGCCCTGCTGGCCCTGGGCTGCGTGCTGGCGCTGGGCTGGCAGGCCGAGTGGCAGGACGAGCTGATGCCGGTGGTGCTGGGCGTGTTGGCCAGCGCCTTCACCGAAACTGACGACAACTGGAGCGGACGCCTGAAGGCACAGCTGCTAAGCCTGGGCGCCTTTGCCCTGGTGGCCGCCGCCGTCTGGGCGGCATTGCCATCGTTTGTGACGCTGGCGGCGGTGCTGGCGTTGTCGGCCTTTGTGCTGACCATGCTGGGCGCTTTAGGCGAGCGCTACCGGGCGATTGCCTTTGGCGCCTTGGTGCTGTTTATCTACACCGCGCTGTCGGCGCAAAACAACCGCGACCAGGCGCTCGAGGTCGCCCCCTATTTGCTGGGTGGTGCCGCCTGGTACGGTCTGGTGTCGCTGTGCTGGGCCGCCGCCTGGCCACGGCCGACGGTGCGCCATCGCCTGTCGCAACTCTATGCCCTGCTGGGTGAATACCTGCGTCTGAAGGCGCAGCTGCTGGAGCCGGTCAGCGACATCGACCTGGCCGGTCGCCGACTGCAACTCGCGCTGCACAACGGTCGCGTGGTGGATGCGCTGAACGCCACCAAGGAGAGCCTGTTGAGTCGCTTGGGCTCTGGCGAGCCGCCGGCCTGGATGCAGGAGGCCATGCGCCAATACTTGGCTGCACAGGACATCCACGAGCGCGTCAGCTCCTCACACGAAAGCTATGCCGTGCTGGCCGAGGCCTTTCCGCGTTCCGACGCGCTCTACCGCTGCCAGCGCGTGCTCAGCGTGCTGGGCGAGCAGGCGCACAAGTTTGCGCGGGCCATACGGGATCGCAGCCGGGCGCAACATGCCGGCACGACCGCCCGGGCGATTGAAGACATGCAAAGCGCCATGCAATTTCTGGACGCATCGCAAGCTGCGCCCGCGTTGCAGCGGCCCTTGAGCGCTCTGCATGCGCTGGGCGACAACCTGACCAGTCTGGCCAGCGTATTTGCCAGCGCCATGCGCCATGGTGGTGTGGCCCCCGACCTGAGTCTGATTGACCGCAAGCCACGTAGCCTGGGCGAGGCCTGGGGCCGGGTGCGTGCCCAGTTGAACCTGCGCTCCCCCCTAATGCGCCATGCCCTGCGCCTTTCCCTGGCCTTGTTGGTGGCCTTCGCGGTGATGCGCGCCACCCACGATCCGCACGGCTACTGGATCTTGTTGACGGTGGTGTTCACCAGCCAGCCCCACTTTGCCGCTACGTTGAGCCGGGCTGTGCAACGCGCGGTTGGCACTGTGGTGGGCCTGGCGCTGGGGTGGGCGCTGATCCGGCTGTTTCCCGGGGCCTTGCTGCAGGCCGGCTGCATGGTGCTGGCCGGCGCCCTGTTTATCGGTAAACGCCAGACCGACCTGCGCGGCGCCACGGCCGCCATCACCGCGCTGGTGCTGCTGAGCTTTCACCAGATGGGTATGTCGCAGGGCGTGATTCCGGCGCGGCTGCTGGATGCCGCACTGGGCAGCGCGATATCGGCGCTGGCGGCCTGGTTGGTGCTGCCCAACTGGCAGGCGCGCCAGCTGCCGCACCTGGCGGCGCAGGCCCTGCGCGCCCAGGCCGGTTATCTGCATGAAATCCTGCTGCAGTACCAGGACGGCAAGCAGGACCACCTGGCCTACCGGCTGGCGCGCCGCAATGCGCACAACGCCGACGCTGCGCTGGCCAACGCCTTTGGCGCGATGCGCAAGGAGCCTGCCGGCACGCGCCTGAACGAGGCCGCCTGCGCTCAATTTGTGGTGCTGTCGCACATGCTGCTGAATTTTCTCTCGGCGCTGGGCGCACACCGCGGCGAGATCGAGGTGGGCAGGCTGGACGCGCCTACCCGCCAGGTCGCCGAGCAGCTGCAACAGGGGCTGCAGAGTCTGTCGCAACTGCTGGAGCAACCGCGTCTGCCGGTGGTGCGCCGCAGCGCGCCCGGTGCCAGCACGGCCGCGCCCGATGACGCTCTGGAGGCTCAGAGCCTGCTGCTTTCGCAACTGCGCCTGGCCAGTCGCCTGCTGCCCGAGCTGGGTCAGCAGGCGCTGCTGTTCGGTGCGCCGCGCTGACCCTGCGGCACCGGCGCAAACTGCCTGGGGAATCGCAGTGGATGCCACTGGGGCAGTGACAAGGGCGATCAAAATAGGGCCATCCATCAGGCTATCGAATATTTAATCGACTGGAAGCAAAGAGGACAACCATGCCCGAGGGCAAGCGCGGCGGGCAGTTCTACGCCCCGGCCAGCATCGTCAAGACCCTGGTGGCCGTACTCAACCCGCACACCGGCAAGGTCTACGACCCCTGCTGCGGCTCGGGCGGCATGTTTGTGCAGTCCGAGCGATTCATTGAAGCGCATGGCGGCAAGATCGGCGACGTGTCGATCTACGGCTAAGAGGCCAACCCGACCACATGGCGCCTGGCGGCGATGAACCTCGCCACCAAGATGCAGCAGTTGACCGAGAAACTGGGGGAGCAGATGGCAAAGGGCTCAGAGCTTGACCAGTTGATCCGGCAGAAGCTGGGGGGGCTGGGGTATGAGTTCTGAAGTGACGCTCCACACAGCCGACTACCGGCAATGGCTGGGCGAACTGAAAGTCCGCTTTCGCCAAGTTCAGCTTAAAGCTGCCGTCGCGGTCAACACTGCCATGCTCCAGTTCTACTGGGACTTGGGGGCCGACATGGTGGTCAAACAAACGCAGTTCGCGTGGGGTACCTGTGACCGGGATATGAACCTGCCGGGATGGGGCTTACACCCATTGTCAGAAGATTTGAAGGGTCATTGGGCCGTATCAGTCAATGGCAATTGGCGGATGACGTGTTGCCCGCATTGGGGCTGGGTGTGACCCAAGCCGCCGAACAGCGATTCAAGACCACACCCATGCGCGTGAAGCCTGCGCCAGCAATGGCCGCATAGAGATTCCGCGAAGCCCTGGCGCGGTTCCGAGAAGCAGCGTCAGCAGCACAGTAACCAGTTTGGCCCCAGCCTAGCACTCCGCCATCGCCATCTTCAGTCCTGCGGATCAGCCCGACCCGCAAGCATCATGAAAACCGATACCGCTGGCTGACCAAAGGCCAAAGCGTATTCATTGCGAAATTGACCGCCACATCCCAAGCCCTCACGCACTTGGAAACCAAAACCATGAAAACACTTTCCCACTCAGAGTTAAAGGCCGAGATGTTCGCCGAACCCTTGGAGGTGACCATGCCATCATGTCCGCCGTTGTCTTCTGTGGGACGGCAGGCCTTGCCGGGTTCGATTGGTACAAAGCAATGTACCGATGGCGGCACACCGCAGGTATGAGGGTGTGGAAACAAGAAAGGGTTAGCAGTCACTTACCTGCTAACCCTTGTGTCTATTGGTGCCGCTTGACGGAATCGAACTGTCGACCTTCTCCTTACGAAGGAGCTGCTCTACCAACTGAGCTAAAGCGGCACTAAGCCCGAGATTATAACGGCGTGAAATAGCTGGCGGCGCGCTCCACCTCATTCTTGGAACCCAGAATCACACTGACGCGCTGGTGCAACTGGTTGGGTTCTATGTCCAGGATGCGCTGGGTGCCGGTGCTGGCTGCGCCGCCGGCTTGTTCCACGATCCAGCCCATGGGGTTGGCTTCGTACATCAGGCGCAGCTTGCCGGGCTTGCCCGGTTCGCGCTTGTCCCAGGGGTAGAGGAAGACGCCGCCACGGGTCAGGATGCGGTGCACGTCGGCCACCATGCTGGCAATCCAGCGCATATTGAAGTCCTTGCCGCGTGGGCCGGTCTGACCAGCCAGGCATTCGTCGATGTAGCGCTTCACCGGCTCGTCCCAGTGCCGCATATTGCTCATGTTGATGGCAAATTCCTTGGTGTCTTCCGGGATGCGCATGTCCTTCTGGGTCAGCACAAAGGAACCCTGCTCGCGGTCCAGGGTGAACATGGACACACCGTCACCAACGGTCAGCACCAGCGTGGTTTGCGGGCCATAAATGCAGTAGCCGGCCGCGACCTGCTTGGTGCCGGCCTGTAAAAAGTCTTGTTCGGATACGCCCGCGCCTTCTGGCTTTTTGAGCACGCTGAAGATGGTGCCAATGCTGACGTTGACGTCGATGTTGCTGGAGCCGTCCAGGGGATCAAACAGCAGCAGGTACTCGCCCTGCGGGTAGCGATTGGGCACCACGTGTATGCCTTCCATTTCCTCGCTGGCCATGGCCGCCAGGTGGCCGCCCCATTCGTTGGCTTCGATCAGCACATCGTTGGCAATGATGTCCAGCTTCTTCTGGATCTCGCCCTGGATGTTTTCGCTCTCGGCCTCGGCCACACCCAGCACGCCACCCAGGGCGCCCTTGTTGACAGCCAGGCTGATGCTCTTGCAGGCGCGCGCCACCACTTCCAGCAGCAGCCGCAGCTGCGCCGGAATGGTGCCGTCCCGGCGTTGCTCTTCGACCAGATAACGGGTCAGTGAAATTTTCGGTGACATGTTTTTCCTTCCTTGGTTTATCAATCTGCCAGGGCGCGAGCGACGACTTCGCGCACATCGTTGCTCAAATCCGTCTTGGCGGCGACGCGCTTGAGCGCCTCGCAAGCAGCGCTGCGATAGGGCTCGGCCAGGCGCTTCCAGCGGTCCATGGCGCGCGCCAGGCGGGCGGCCACTTGCGGGTTGGTGGCGTCGAGTTCGATCACGCGCTCGCTCCAGAACACATAGCCGGCCGCGTCCGGGCGGTGGAAAGCGCCGGGGTTGGCGCTGCAGTAGCTGAAGATGACGCTGCGTGCCCGGTTCGGGTTGCGCAGATTGAAGTCGGGGTGCGTCATCAACTGGCGCACGGCGGGCAGCACGTTGCCGCCACGGTCCGGCGCGCCGGCCTGCAGCGCAAACCACTTGTCCAGCACCAGCGCTTCGTCCTTGAACAGGGCGTGGAAGCGCGCCAATGCGCCAGTAGCCAGCTCGTGACCGCTGCTGACCAGGGCCTGCAGTGCGTTGAAGCGGTCGGTCATATTGCCCGCATCCTTGAAGCGCTGCAGCGTCTTGCCGGGCCAGATCGCTTCACCGCTTTGGGTGGCAGCCAGGCACAGGAAGTTGAGCGCCATACCGGCCAGGGCGCGGCGGCCGCTGGAAAGGGGGTCGGGGCGGTAAGCGCCATTGTCCTGGTGCATCGCAAATGCCCATTCCCAATCAGCCAACAGGACGGTGGCCAGTTGCAAGCGCATGCTTTCGCGCACCGCATGGATGCGCTGCGGGTCAACCTGTTCCAGTTGCTCGGCGAGGTAGGTTTCGCTGGGGAGGGTCAGCACCAGCTCCTTGAACGCGGCGTCCAGCGTGGGGTGGCGCAGCACGGTGCGCATGGCTTCCAGATAGGCCGCGTTCAGCACGCTGCCCGTGCTGTCGCCCGAGGCGATGGCAGCCAGTGCGCTGCGAACCGCCAGACGCTGACCGGCCTCCCAGCGGTTGAAGGCATCGGGGTCATGGGCCAACAGGGTCAGCAACTGGGCGTCGCTGTACTCAAAGTCCAGCAGCACCGGTGCCGAGAAACCGCGCAGGATGGAAGGCACAGGCTCCTCCAGCACATTCTCAAAGGTGATGGATTCATCGGAGCCGGTCATCACGAACAGGTGGCTGGCCTCGGGCACAACGCCACCGCCCACCACATGCAAGGGCAGGGCGGAACCGCTGGCCGCACCCAGCAGGCCCAGGCTGATCGGGATGACGAAGGGCAGCTTGTCGGCCTGGCCAGCGGTGGGCGCGCAGCTCTGGCTGAAGTGCAGGGTGTAGCGCTGTGATTCGGCGTGGTATTCGCCGCGGGCGCTCACACGTGGTGTGCCTGCCTGGCTGTACCAGCGCTTGAACTGGGGCAGCAGCTTGGCCAGTGGGGATTCGGGGTTGGCTTCGGCAATCGACGAGGCGAAGTCGTCGCAAGTGACGGCCTGGCCGTCAAAGCGTTCGAAGTACAGCTTCATGCCGCGCTCAAAGCCCTTGCGTCCGGAAAGCCCCGGCGCACCCGCGAGCGTCTGCATCATGCGCACCACTTCCGCACCTTTTTCGTAAATGGTGACGGTGTAGAAGTTGTTGATTTCGATATAGCTGTCGGGCCGCACCGGGTGCGCCATGGGGCCGGCGTCTTCCGGGAACTGACTGGTGCGCAGCACGCGCACATCCTCAATGCGCTTGACGGCGCGGGCGCTGGGGTCGGCGCACAGGTCTTGGCTGAATTCCTGGTCGCGGAAAACGGTCAGGCCTTCTTTCAGCGACAGCTGGAACCAGTCGCGGCAGGTGATGCGGTTGCCGGTCCAGTTGTGAAAATACTCGTGGCCGACCACGCTTTCGATGTTGGAGTAATCCACATCGGTGGCCGTGGCCTGGTTCGCCAGCACGTATTTGGTGTTGAAGATGTTGAGGCCCTTGTTCTCCATGGCGCCCATGTTGAAGTCGCTGGTGGCCACAATCATGAAGCGCTCCAGGTCCAGTGGCAGGCCGAAGCGCGCCTCATCCCAGACGACAGACGCCATCAGCGAGTTCATGGCGTGCTCGGTCTTGTCCAGGTCGCCGGGGCGCACATAGACCTGCAGCAGATGGTCGCTACCCGTGCGCGAGGTGATGCGCTGCTCGCGGCTGACCAGCTGGCCGGCCACCAGGGCAAACAGGTAGCAGGGTTTTTTGTGCGGATCGGCCCACTTGGCAAAGTGGCGGCCGTCTTCGAGTGCACCTTGCTCGACCAGATTGCCGTTGCTCAAGAGCACCGGGAACTTGGCCTTGTCGGCGCGCAACGTGACGGTGTAGCTCGACATCACATCCGGGCGGTCCAGGAAGTAGGTGATGCGTCTAAAGCCCTCGGCCTCGCACTGGGTGAAGAAGGAGTCGTTGCTGACGTACAGGCCCATCAGCTTGGTGTTCTTGGCCGGCAGGCAGGTGGTGAAGATTTCCAGCGCAAAGGGCTCGGGTCCTTCGGGCAGATTTTCCAGCACCAGTTTGTCGCCGTCCATCTTGAACGAGGTGCCGGCGCCATTGACCAGCACGCGGGCCAGGTTCAGCTCTTCGCCGTCCAGACGCAGCGCCTGTGGCGCCACATCCGGGTTGCGGCGCAGCGTCATCTTGTTGAGGACGCGGGTCTTGGCCGGATCGAGGTCAAAGCACAGGTCTACCGTGTCAATCCAGAAGGCCGGGGCGCTGTAGGCTTCGCGCAGAACCGTGGTCGGCGCGGCGGGCGCACCATCGCCTTTAAGGCTTTGCAACATGGTGTTTCTCCAAAAATCGGTTGTTCATTAATTCGGTGAAATTCTTCGCATGGGCCAGCACATGCTCGCCCGCCAGTTCAGCGGCTGAGTGTCCGGTGCAGATGCCCACGGCCCGCATACCGGCGCGCCGGGCGGCCTCGATGCCCAGCGGAGCGTCTTCAAACACAATACAGTGCGCCGGTGACACTCCGAGGCGGCGCGCCACTTCCAGAAAAATGGCGGGTTCTGGCTTGCCGGGCAGGCCTTCGTCACCGCCCACGGCCACAGCGGGAAGGGGGCGCAGCTTGAGGTGGGCGTAGGCAAAGGCGACGTTGTGCCGGTCTCCGGCGGTGCCGACACCGATCTGCAGGCCGCGTTCCCTGGCGGCTTCGGCAAAGGCGCTAAAGCCAAGTACCTCCGCAAACTTCGGCGCAAAAATCTCGCGGTACAGCGTTTCCTTTTCCTGCACATAGGCCAGCGCCTCGGCATCACTCAGTTCACGCTCGAACAGTATGCGCATGCACTCCAGACCGGTGCGACCGGTGGTGCGGCGCATCAGCTCGGGCAGGTCGACTTCAATGCCGTGACGACGCGCCAGTTCGCCCCAGCTCTGGGCATGCGAAGGCATGGAGTCAACCATGGTGCCGTCCATGTCGAAGATGAGGGCCCCCACGCTTGCCGCTTCGCGTGCTGCGCTGCCCCCCGAGGAGGCCGTCATCGGCTTGGGGCGGCCCGGCGCCGATGGAGCCTCCACGCTTGCCGCTTCGCTCAAACTCATACGCCCTGCTTCAACGAGGCTTCAATGAACACATCCAGGTCGCCGTCCAGCACCTTTTGCGTGGCCGAGACTTCGACATTGGTGCGCAGGTCCTTGATGCGGCTGTTGTCCAGCACGTAGCTGCGGATCTGGTGGCCCCAGCCGACGTCGGTCTTGGTGTCTTCCAGCTTTTGCTGTTCGGCCTGGCGCTTGCGCATCTCAAAGTCGTACAGACGGCTACGCAGGCGCTTCCAGGCCACCTCACGGTTGCCGTGCTGGCTGCGTCCGTCCTGGCACTGCACCACGATATTGGTCGGGATGTGGGTCAGGCGGACGGCCGAATCGGTCTTGTTGATGTGCTGGCCACCGGCGCCGCTGGCGCGGAAGGTGTCCACCCGCACATCGGCCGGGTTGATGTCGATCTCAATCGTGTCGTCAATTTCGGGATAGACGAAAACGCTGGCAAAGCTGGTGTGGCGTCCGCCCGAGGAGTCGAAGGGTGACTTGCGCACCAGGCGGTGCACACCGGTCTCGGTGCGCAACAGGCCAAAGGCGTATTCGCCGTCGATCTTGATGGTGGCGCCCTTGATACCTGCCGTGTCGCCATCGGTCAGGTCTTCCACGGTGGCGGTGAAACCCTTGCGCTCGGCGTATTTCAGGTACTGGCGCAGCAACATGCTGGCCCAGTCGCAGGCTTCCGTGCCGCCGGCGCCGGCCTGGATGTCCAGAAAGCAGGGCAGGGGGTCGGCCGGATTGTTGAACATGCGCCGGAATTCCAGGTCTTCGATGATCTTGGCCAGCTTGGCGGTCTCGCCCTCAATGGTGATCAGGCCCGCCTCATCGTCGTCTTCGCGGCTCATCTCGTAGAGCTCGGTGTTGTCGGAGAGTTCGCTCTCCAGCTGGTTCAGCGTGAGGACCACGCCGTCGAGCATTTTCTTTTCCTTGCCCAGTTCTTGGGCCTTCTTGGGGTCGTTCCAGACCGTCGGATCTTCCAGGCTGGCGTTTACCGTGCGCAGGCGCTCTGATTTGGCATCGTAGTCAAAGATACCCCCGTAACGCCAGCGCTCGGGCGCTCAGGTCGTTGAGGGTGGTGCCGATGAGGTTGCTGCGTTCGATTTCCATGATGTTCTTTTCTTGAGGTGTGCGGTTCGTTAATGCCGCATTTTCTCACGCTTAGGGATGGTTGCCCCCAGACCAGGCTTTGCCTGGCCCCCCGGGGGGTGCAGTCGTTCTTGGGGCGGCCCGGCGAACGACTTAATCAATAAAGCGCTCGATCAGCGCGGCCAACTGCTCGGGCTGGTCATGGTGCAGCATGTGGCCGGCATTGGCAATGTGGGCGGTTTCCAGCTGCGGCACGGCCTTGATGCGTTCATGGAATTCGGGCAAGTTGTAGGTGCCCTTCCACCAAAAGTCCATGCTGTTGTCCGAGGCCTCTACGGATAGCACCGGAGCCGTGATGCGTTTGAAGATTTCTTGCACCTCTTCCACCCGGTAGAGCTGGGCGTTGCTGAGTTTGTGGGCCGGATGGCCCAGGATTTGCCATTGGCCCGGGGCACTTTCTCGGGCCCAGTGGCCGGCTAGCCAATGCGCCTTGTCGGTACCCAAGCGCGGATTGGTGCGCATCAGGCGCTGGGCCACGGCCTCCAGGCTGTCGTAGTGGCGCATATCGCGCGCTCCCTGGTGCAGCGCCTTGAGCTCATCCATCCAGCGCGCATAGCGGCCCGGCGCCTGGGCCGGCACGGTGGCGGGCATACCAAAGCCTTCCAGATTGATCAGGCGGCGCACCCGCTCGGGCCGCACCCCGGCGTACATCATGACGATATTGCCGCCCATGCTGTGGCCCACCAGGTTGACGGCCTGTTGCGGGGCGTAGTGGTCCAGCAAAAAGTCCAGATCGGCCAGATAGTCCGGAAACCAGAAGTGGTCTACATCCGTCACAGCGGTCTGGCCAAAGCCGCGCCAGTCCGGGGCGATCACGTAGAGGTCGGCCGCCAGCGCGTCCACCACAAACTGGTAACTGGCAGCCACATCCATCCAGCCATGCACCATCACCAGCGGTGTCTTGCCCGGTGTCGGCTCGCCCCAGACCTGGACGTGGTAGCGGAGCCCGCGCACAGGGATAAATTCGCTCTTGAAACTTCGTTTGACTTGGTACATTCGGGCAATCATAAGGAGAAGCGCCGTGTCCCCTCGTCCTGCCCATGTCACCAAGGTGATCACTGAGACCCTGCCCGAGGGCTATCGCCGCCTGCACAGCAGTTTTCGCTGGCAGGTGCCGGCGCAATTCAACATTGCCCAGGTCTGCAGCCAGCGCTGGGCCGAGCGTCCGGATGCGGCCACTCGTGTCGCCATCCGCAGCTACGCCGACGGCGCGCCGCAGGCCGCCTGGAGTTACACCGAGCTGCAGGAGCAGGCCAATCGCTTGTCCCATGTTCTTGCTGGCCTGGGCGTTCAGCGCGGCGACCGGGTGGCGATTGTGATGCCGCAACGCTTCGAGACGGCTGTCGCCTACATGGCCGTGCTGCAAATGGGGGCGGTGGCCATGCCGCTGTCGATGCTGTTTGGCCCGGAAGCTTTGGAATACCGGCTGCAAAACAGCGAGGCGGTGTTGGTGATTGCCGACGCGCTGGCCTTGCCAGGGCTGCGCCTGGTGCGTGGTGACTGCCCCTTGTTGCACAACGTGATCGGCGTGGGCATGTTGTACGCCACGCAGGAGGTGGCCGAGGTCAATTACGCCGAGGCGCTGCGTGCGGCCGCACCGATCTTTGAGCCGGTGGACAGTGCTGCCGATGATCCGGCCATCCTGATCTACACCAGCGGCACCACCGGCAACCCCAAGGGCGCGCTGCTTGCACACCGCGCGCTGATTGGCAACCTGAGCGGCTTTGTCTGCAGCCAGAACTGGTTTGGCTTTGATGGGGTAGACAACGCCGATTCCAAGGCGGTGTTCTGGTAGCCCGCCGACTGGGCCTGGACCGGCGGCCTGATGGACGCCTTGCTGCCCACGCTGTATTTTGGTTGCACCATCGTCGCCCACTCCGGGCGCTTTGATCCGCAGGGTGCGCTCGAATTGATGGGGCGCTGCGGCGTGACGCACACGTTTTTGTTTCCAACCGCCATCAAGTCCATGATGAAGGCCTGCCCTGGAACAAAGCGTAAAACGGTGCAGGCGCAGTACGGCTTGCAGCTGCAGGCCCTGATGAGCGCCGGTGAGGCCATGGGCGATGCGGTGTTTGGCTATTGCGAGCAGCAGCTCGGCATCACACCCAATGAAATGTTTGGCCAAACGGAAATCAACTACATCGTCGGGAATTGCGCCAAGCAATGGCCGCCCAAACCCGGCAGCATGGGCATGGGCTATCCCGGCCACCGGGTGGCGGTGATTGACGAGGACGGATGCGAATGCGCGGTGGGTGTGCCGGGCGATGTGGCGCTGAACCGCTTCGACATCCATGGCGATCCGGACCCGATCTTTTTTCTGGGCTATTGGAAGAACGATGCCGCCACCCAGGAGAAGTTCACCGGCGACTGGTGTCGCACTGGCGACCTGGCGGTGCGCGATGACCAGGGCTATCTTTGGTACCAGGGTCGCAGCGACGATATCTTCAAGTCCTCCGGCTACCGCATTGGTCCGGGCGAGATCGAGAACTGCCTGGTCAAACACCCTGCCGTGGCCAATGCCGCCGTGGTGCCCAAGCCCGACGCCGAGCGCGGCGCCGTGGTCAAGGCCTATGTAGTGCTGGCGCCCGACGCCCTGGCCGCCTGCGGCAACAGCAGCAGCGCACGTGCGGAGCTGCATGCAGAGATCACCAAAGCCTTGCAGTTGCATGTAAAGGGCCTGCTGGCGCCCTATGAATACCCCAAGGAAATCGAGTTTGTCGACGCCCTGCCCATGACCACCACCGGCAAGGTGCAGCGCCGCGTGCTGCGTCTGCAGGAGCAGGCCAGGGCGCGCGGCGAGGGGGAGCCGCAAGCCTGAGCGCTGCGAGTTAGGTGAGTGCGAGCAAGGACCGGCTTTGCCCTTCGTCGAGTTGAAAGACGGACACCGCATGGACCAGATCGCCGGCCTGTGCCTTCAGGCCGCTGGCGGCGGCGGCAATCTGTTCCACCAGGGCGGCATTCTGTTGCGTTACGCGATCCATTTGCGTGACCGCATCGCCCACCTGGGCCACACCCGACGCCTGTTCGTTGCTGGCCGCGCTGATGTCGCCCATCATGTCCGTGACGCGCCGGATGGATGCGACCACTTCGCTCATGGTGCTGCCGGCTTCATCGACCAGGGCCGTACCCTGGCCCACCCGCTCCACGCTGGCATTGATCAGCAGTTTGATTTCCTTGGCCGCCTCAGCCGAACGCCCGGCCAGCGAGCGCACCTCACTGGCCACAACGGCAAAGCCGCGTCCCTGCTCACCGGCACGGGCCGCTTCCACGGCGGCATTGAGGGCCAGGATATTGGTCTGAAAGGCGATGCCGTCGATGACCGAAATAATGTCCGAAATCCGGCGCGAGGAGCTGTTGATTTCCTTCATGGTGTCCACCACCTTGCCCACCACATTGCCACCCCGGGCCGCAACCTCGCACGCATGGGCGGCGAGCTGATTGGCCTCGCGGGCGTTGTCGGCGTTGTGCTTGACCTGGGAACTCAGCTCCTCCATGGAGGCGGCGGTTTCTTCCAAGGCGCTGGCCTGCTGTTCGGTGCGGGCGCTGAGGTCGTGGTTGCCCTGCGCAATTTCGGAACTGGCCGTTGCCACGCCTTCCGAGCCCCGGCGCACGTTGGAGACCACCGTGGAGAGGTTCTGGCGCATGGATTCCAGTGAGCGCAGCAGTTCGGCAATTTCGTCGTTGCCTTCGGGCTGCAGGGCTTGCGTCATGTTGCCGCTGGACATCTCTTTGGCCACGCGCACCGCATCGGCAATCGGGCCGGTGATGGCCCGGGTGATCGTCACGGCCAGGGCGGCGCCGATCAGCATTGCGGCAAGCATGGCGCCGATGACGGTCAGGCGGCCTTTGGACACCACCTTCTGGGTCTCCGCCCAGACCGCATCGCCCTCGCTTGCGTTGTAGGAGGAGATCTTGTTCATGGCTTCCATGGCCGCGTCGAAGGGCTTGCCCACCTGGTCCTTGTACATGTCCTCGGCCATGCTGGCGTTGTTTACGCGGGACAGTTCCAGCATTTTGGCGCCCGCCGCGTACCACGCATCGCGCGACTTCTTGTAGCTGGCAAAGGCCTGGACTTCGACCTCCGAGCTGAAGACGTTCGTCGCCTTGGCGTCCAGACCATCCATCTGCTTGCGCATGTCGGCAATGGCCGCTTCCTGCTGTTCCTTGATGGCGGGATCGGAGGCCAGCAGATGCAGGGCTTCTGCGCGGCGCACGCCGTTGAGCAGACCGCTGAGCTTGGCCGCATATTGCACGCTGGGCAGGTTGTTGGTGGCGATCAGTTCGGTCTTGACGGACAGATTGGAAAATTGCGACAAGGCCAGCCAGCCCAGCAGCAGGGTGAGGGCCAGCACGCTGGAAAATCCAAGGGCAAGTTTGCTGCCAATTTTTAAATTGGAGAGATGCATGGCGCGTGGCCTTCCTGAAGTTGTTATTGGGTTTTGTCACAGCGACAGCCCGATGCTAGGGTCTTAATCTGAATTGAACGCGAGGGTTATCCCTGTGCAATCAGCACCTATGTGTGCCCAGCAAGCGCCGTCAGGCCTTCGTCGCTACACTAACTTCCGATAGGCTGTGCATGCCGCACGCCGCAACCCTCCACCCTACCGTTTTACGTCCCATGAATCTTGTACCACTCGGTCAAAGCGACCTGCGCGTCACCCCCATCTGCCTGGGCACCATGACCTTTGGCGAACAGGTCAGCGAGGCCGACAGCCACGCCATCCTGAGCCGCTCGCTGGAGCGCGGCGTCAACTTCATCGACACCGCCGAAATGTACGCCGTGCCGCCCAAGGCCGAGACCTTTCAGACCACCGAAAAAATTGTCGGCAACTGGCTGGAACAAAACCCCGGCGCACGCGACAAACTGGTGCTGGCCACCAAGGTAGCCGGCCCTTCGCGCGGCATGCCCTGGATTCGCGGCGGCAGCCCGGACCTGACGGGCGCCGACATCATTGCGGCCTGCGAGGGCAGCCTGAAGCGACTGAAGACCGATGTGATCGACCTCTACCAAATCCATTGGCCCACGCGCACTGTGCCCATGTTTGGCGGCGTGTACTACGAGCCTTCCAAGGAAACGCCGGGACTCACCTCCATTCATGACCAGTTGCAAGCCCTGCAAACCCTGGTAAAAGCCGGCAAGGTGCGCGCCATCGGCCTGTCGAACGAAACGCCGTATGGCGTGCATGAATTTGTGCGCCTGGCCGAGCAGCATGGCCTGCCGCGCATTGCCACGGTGCAAAACGCCTATTGCCTGATCAATCGTGGGCTGGAAAATGGCCTGGACGAAACCATGCACCGCCTGGACGTGTCGCTGTTGGCCTATTCGCCGCTGGGCTTTGGTCTCTTGAGCGGCAAATACGATGCCTCGGGCATCAGCGGTCCGGACGCACCGGCACAAGGGCGCATGACCAAGTTTGAATCCATGCGCAAGCAGCGCTGGGGTCGCGCCGAGTCGCTTGCCGCAGCATGCCGCTATAACGCATTGGCGCGCGAATACGGACTCACACCCACGCAAATGGCGCTGGCCTTTTGCTACACCAAGTGGCAGGTGAAGAGCACCATCATCGGCGTGACCTCGCTGGCGCAACTCGATGAGGATCTGGACGCCTGGGGCACCACGCTGCCCGAGGAGCTGCTGAAAAAGATTGACGCTGTGCGTTGGGACATCCGCGACCCAGCGGCCTGAGACAGGGTTAAGCCACGGTGCGGTGGCCGATGGCGCCGTGGCCGGGCAAATGAAACACCGCCACCGTGGCCAGCAGGTCTTGTGCCTGAGACTTGAGGCTGCTGGCGGCGGCCGCCATTTGTTCCACCAGCGCGGCATTCTGCTGCGTCACCTGATCCATCTGGCCCACCGCTTCGCCGATCTCGGCCACGCCAAGCGACTGCTCACTGCTGGCGGAACTGATCTCGCCCATGATGTCGGTGACCCGCTTGATGGCGTCCACCACCTCGGTCATGGTGGCACCGGCGTGGTCCACCAAGGTGCTGCCATGTTCCACCCGTTCCACGCTGGCGGTGATCAGCGCCTTGATTTCGCGGGCCGCCTCGGCCGAGCGACCGGCCAGCAAGCGCACCTCGCTGGCCACCACGGCAAAGCCGCGGCCTTGTTCGCCGGCGCGGGCCGCTTCCACTGCGGCGTTGAGCGCCAGGATATTGGTTTGAAAGGCAATGCCGTCGATCACGCTGATGATGTCGGCAATTTTGCGCGAGGAATTGTTGATGTCGCGCATGGTGTTCACCACCTGACCCACCACGTCGCCACCGCGCACCGCCACCGTGCTGGCGCTTTGCGCCAACTGGTTGGCCTGGCGCGCACTGTCGGCGTTCTGGTTGACGGTGGAGCCGAGTTGCTCCATCGAGGCTGCGGTTTGCTCCAACGCACTGGCCTGCTGTTCGGTGCGGTCGGACAGGTCGTTATTGCCCTGGGCGATTTCTGCGCTGGCCGTGGCCACGCTCTCGGAGCCGTGCATCACGGCGGTCACCACCTGCTCCAGGTGTTCGCGCATGTCGGATAAGGCCGCCATCAGCTGCCCCAGTTCATTGCTGCCAAGCACCGGCACTTCGATTGCCAGATTGCCATCGGCAACGGCGCGCGCCACCCGCACGGCGTCGCCCACCGGCCCGGTAATGCTGCGCACAAAGAATACCGACAGCGCAGCACCGCCACCGAGCCCCAGCAGCAACATCAAAAGCACCAGCAACATGGCGCGCTGCGTGGCGTCGGCACGCTCTTGCAGCACCCGGTCCATCATCTGCATGGCGTCGGCATTGAAGGCAAACAGGCCGTCTATGGTGGTGGTGAATGCGTCAAAGTACTGGGGCGCCGGGTAGTTGATTTCGGTTGCGCCCATCAGCGCCTGGTTGGCCAGCGTCAATGCTTGGTCCACGGCTGCACGGTGGGTTTGGGCCTTGCTGTCCAATGCGGCCTGCAGCGCGGCATCGGCGTCGGTGGAAACCTTCAGGTTTCTGAACATCTGTGCCTGCAGCTCCAGCACGCGCTTTTGCAGTGCCAGCAGGGTGGCGCGCCCTTCGGGTGGCAGCGCGCCCTGGGTCAGAAAGCCGCTGCCTATGGCGCGCATCACGCCCAGGTTTTCTGCCAGCCAGGGCATGTCGATCAGGGAGGCGCGTATCAGGTAGGCGGTGCCGGTGTCGGCGTCCAAATTCAGACCGAAGTCAGTCAGAAGCTCCTCGCTCAGCAGCAGTTCGCCGGCAATCAGCTGGGTGTGCAGCTTGGTGCTCTCTGTCGCCTTCAGCTGTTTGGTCGCCACAGCTTGCTCTAGCGTGCGCCAGCTCTGGCGCAGGTTTTGCCACTCGCTCAGGCGTTGTGCTGCCACACCGGCGGTTTTGAACTGTGCATCGGCCGCGTCCAGCGCCAGCACCAGTTTGTCCTTGAGGGCCGGGCGACGTGCCTCAAGGGCCTGGTTGCCATTGAGCATGCCAGCGGACATGCCGCGGTGGATCTGGCTGAGCTGTATCACCTTGTTGAGCGCGATCAGTGGCGCACTGCCGCGTTTTTCCAGTGTGGCCTTTTCCTGTTGCTTGAAGGAATTGCTGAAGTACAGCAGCGCTGGAAGGGCGGCAATGATCAGGGCCAGCAGGCCCAGGATCATGAACTTCTGAATCAGGCTAAGGCGGTGCTGCATACAAGTCTCCTGCATTGATATTTGATCGCACAGGTGCGGTGCGAATAGTGAGCCCCGATGACTCCGGGCACCGAATGATATTACGCGGAATTCAAGCGCTGCCGGATTGCGCCGCGTTCTTACCCTTGAAGGGGGCGTAAAACGCCTGAATGCGGGCCATGTCGGCCTCCAGATCGCCGCTGGGGTGAAACACCGGGCCCAGGCCGCTGAGCTTGCGCTCGTAATCCATATAGGCCAGAACGATGGGCACGCCCGCGCCGGTGGCAATGTAGTAGAAGCCGGTTTTCCAGTAGCGCACCTTGCTGCGCGTGCCCTCTGGTGGCACCACCAATTGCAGCGGCCCGTCGGCTGCTTGTATGGCCTGTACCGAGGCCGCCACCAGATTGTTGGCACTTTCGCGTTGCACCGGAATGCCGCCCAGCCACATCATCAGTCCGCGAAACGGTGGCTTGAAAATTTGCTCCTTGCCCATCCAGTAGATGCGCAGGCGCAGCGCAAAGGCCACCATCAAGGTGTAGGGCAGGTCCCAGTTGCTGGTGTGGGGTGCGGCGATCAGTACGCTTTTTTGCCCATCGGGCGGCAGGCTGCCTTCGATCTTCCAGCCTGTGAGTCTGAGAAAGGCGATGGAAAAGCCGCGCAGCAGGGTATTCACTGCCGGCGTATCAAAAATCGTTCTATGCATATAGGAGGCGGATTCTAGTTGGCAGCACAAGCGAAAATGCTGACATGGCAAAACACGTTTCAGAAACCCCGGCGACCCAGCTGCTCAAGGCCAACAAGGTGGTATTTACCGAGCATCCTTACGACTATCTGGAGCATGGCGGTGCCCTGCATAGCGCCGAGCTGCTGGGCTTGGATCCGTTCATGGTGGTGAAGACCCTGATCATGCAGGACCAGGATGCCAAGCCACTGGTGGTGCTGATGCATGGCAACCGCAAGGTCTCCACCAAAAACCTGGCGCGCCAGATCGGCGCCAAATCGGTGGAGCCCTGCGCCCCCGAGGTGGCTAACCGGCACAGCGGCTATTTGGTGGGTGGCACCTCGCCCTTTGGCACGCGCAAGTCCATGCCTGTGTATATCGAGGAAACGATTCTGAGCCTGCCCCGGATACTGATCAATGGCGGGCGGCGCGGTTATCTGGTGGGCTTGGATCCGCAACTCTGCCTGGTATTGCTGTCGGCAAAAAAGGTACAGTGCGCGCTGGCCGATTGAGAAGCAACAGGCGGCCTTTTCACAGGAGAACTTGGTTTGAATTCGATTGCAGTGGTGTATCCCCTTTTGGCAACCCTGGCGGCCTATGCCGTGGGTTCGCTCTCGTTTGCCGTCATCGTCAGCCGCGCCATGGGCTTGAACGACCCGCGCAGCTATGGCAGCAAGAACCCGGGCGCCACCAATGTGCTGCGCTCCGGCAGCAAGCTTGCGGCCATCGTGACGCTGTTGCTGGACGCGCTCAAGGGCTGGCTGCCGTTGGTGCTGGTCAAGTGGTTTGGCAAGCCCTATGGGCTGGAAGAGGGCACGCTGGCCCTGGTCGCCCTGGCCGCATTCCTGGGCCATTTGTATCCGGTGTTTTTCCGCTTCATAGGCGGCAAGGGCGTGGCCACGGCACTTGGTGTGATTGTCGGCATCAACCCGTTGCTGGGTCTGGCCGTGCTCGCGTCTTTTGCGATCGTAGTGTTCTTTTCTCGCTATGTCTCACTGGCTTCCATGGTTGCCGCGGTGTTTGCGCCGGTGTATTACGTGTTTGGCGACGGCATGGCCTGGTACGCTGACAACCGGGTGCTGCTGTCCATGGCGCTGATGTCAGGTCTGCTGGTCTGGCGCCACTACGAGAACGTCAACCGCCTGCTCAAGGGCACCGAGTCGCGCCTAGGCAAGAAGAAAGTTTGAAGCTGGCGTGGGGGCGATATCTTCAGGCGAACAGTTCGCCCGCAAAGCTGCCCAGTCGCAGAATTTGGTAATGGTTGAGTTGGGCCCGCAGGCCGGAGGCCGGTAATGCCACGCGGATGGCCGGCGTGCCCTGGGCGGTGGCATGCAGGCGCGGGGCAGACAGCAACTGCCCTTCGGCCGAGCCCACAATGGCCACATAGGGCAGGTTGGCCTTCAGGCTGCGGCGCAGCACCACGCCAAGTTCATCGTTGTCCATGCGCACAAAGGTGCCGGGCGGGCACAGACCCACCACGCACATCAGAGCCTGGCCAATTACGTCGGCAGGGCTGTTGGCCATCACCGAAAGTGCCGACTCGGTGGCCGTGCGGCCGGCCCGTGACAGGCGCGGACTGATCATGGCCGCGTAACGGTCCACCATCTTCAGAATGCGGCACAGTCGCACGGTAATCGGTGCGCTGCCAAGGTCGCCGCTGTCCATGCGGCTATCGTGGTGGCTGCCCACGATCTCCAGCCAGTCCTCATCCTGCACACCCAAGTTGCCCAGCAGCATGGCGCCCTTGACCGGGTGCAGGCGGATCATCTCCTGCTGTGCCTGCGAGGGCCTTTCGCTCTGATTGGCCAGCAGGTCCTGCATGGCAGTCATGGCCACATTCATGGTCAGGGCGGCACGCACCAGACTGTCGCGCTCGCGGGGTGCAAGCTTCAGCATCGCCGCCGTCAGGTGGCACAGCACGGCGCAGATCAGCGAATGCGAGGCGCTATAACCCACCGGCGAATTGCTGGCCAGCTGGAACAGCAGATACAGGCCAGCATCCGGGTCGCGCTGCATCAGGGCTTGCATCCAGCGGTCGTATTGCAGCACGCGGGGGGCAAACTCCTGGCTGCTTTGCGGGTGGCTCAGGATGATGCCCAGGCCCGACTCCAGGTCCGACCATTCGGCCAACAGGTCCTCGTATTCGTTGGCGTCCTTTACGTGCATGGCGCTGCCGGTTCTTTAGTCGCCTGTTGGCCTAATCGCGGAAGTTGTCAAAACTCAGCGGCATGTCGGGCACTTCCTTTTTGATCAGGGCCATGGCGGCCTGCAGGTCGTCGCGCTTGGTGCCGCTGACGCGCAATTTGCCGTCTTGAATCGCGGCCTGGACCTTCATCTTGCTGTCCTTGATGATGCGTTGGATTTTTTTGCCCAGTTCGGTCTCGATGCCATCGCGCAGCTTGATCACCTGCTTGACCTTGTCGCCGCCTATCTTGGCCACGTCGCCCTTGTCCAGAAAACGCACGTCGATGTTCTGTTTGGTGAGTTTGTTGCGCAGGATGTCCTCGATCTGGCCAAGCTGGAAGTCGGCGTCGCCAATCAGGGTGATTTCCTTGTCTTTGAGCTCAATGCTGGCGGGTGTGCCCTTGAAGTCAAAGCGCGTACCAATTTCTTTGGCGGTGTTTTCCACGGCGTGTTTCACGTCAACCATCTTGGCTTCGCAAACGGTGTCAAAAGAGGGCATAGGGGTACTCAAAAAAAGCGGTGAGACAATCCCGCCATGTTAGTCGAGAAAAACGTCCCCCTCCAGCCCTATAACAGCTTCCACATTGTGGCCAAGGCCCAGACGCTGGTGCGCATTGCCAGTGAGCAGGACCTGCTTTGCGTGCTGGCCGATCCGGAACTGGCGGCTCTGCCCAAATTTGTGCTGGGTGGCGGCAGCAATATTGTGCTCACCGGCGACGTCAAGCCCCTGGTGCTCAAGGTCGAGATTCCGGGCAAGCGCCTGCTGCAGGAAACCGAGCGCCACTTCATTTTGGAGGCCGGTGCCGGTGAAAATTGGCACGAGTTTGTGGCCTGGACGCTGGAACAGGGTTACCCAGGTCTGGAGAACATGGCCCTGATTCCGGGCACGGTGGGGGCCTCGCCGGTGCAAAACGTGGGTGCCTACGGCGTGGAGCTGCAGGACCGTTTTGATTCACTGGACGCCATGGACCTGGAGACCGGTGTGATTTTCACGCTGAACGCTGCCCAATGCGCCTTTGGCTACCGTGACTCGGTATTCAAACACGCCAGCAACGGCGGCAGTCCCGCTCACCAAGCCCTGGGTCTGAAGGACCGGGCGCTGATTTTGCGCGTGCGTTTTGCCCTACCCAAGGTTTGGAAGCCGGTGCTGGGCTATGCGGACATCGAAAAAAAGATGGTAGCCGATGGCGTCAGCAAGCCCGATGCCCGGCAGATTTTTGACTGGATCTGCGCCATTCGACGCGCCAAGTTGCCGGACCCTGCCGTCATCGGCAATGCCGGCAGCTTCTTCAAAAATCCCACCGTCAGCCGCGAGCAATGCGCCGACATCATCGCGCGCGATCCCAAGGTAGTGCATTACCTGTTGGCCGATGGTTCGGTCAAGCTGGCCGCCGGTTGGCTGATCGACTCCTGTGGCTGGCGCGGCAAGTCAGTGGGGCAGGCAGGGGTCTACGAAAAGCAGGCCCTGGTGCTGGTCAATCGGGGCAAGGGCAGCAACGGCCTGGGTGCCACCGGCGGCGAGGTGATGACGCTGGCTAAGGCGATACAGACCAGCGTCTACGAGCGCTTTGGCCTGATGCTGGAGCCCGAGCCTGTGACCATTTAGAAGAATCCCCTGCGGCGCATGGGGCTCATGCAAAAGACTACAGTGTCCCCATGAAAAACGTTTTGATTTTGGGCGGCTCCGGTTTTGTTGGCAGCCATGTTTGTGAAAAGCTGGTGCGTGCCGGTTGGAGCGTGACGGTGGCGACCCGCAGGCGCAGCAACGCTCGCCAGGTGCAACACCTGCCGGGTCTGACGGTGCAGGAGCTGGATGTCCATGACGCCGCAGCCCTGGCCCGCGCCGCAGCAGGGCACGATGCCGTGGTCAATCTGATTGCGATTCTGCATGGCACGCAAGCGGCCTTTAACAGGGTGCATGTGGAGCTGCCGCAAAAAATAGCTGCGGCCTGCACCAGCGCTGGCGTGGGCCGCCTGGTGCATGTCAGCGCCCTGGGTGCCAATGCGCAAAAGCCTGGCTCGCTGCCTTCCATGTATCTGCGCAGCAAAAGCCTGGGCGAGGCGATGTTGCTGGCCAGTTGCAGTCCGTTGGCCCTGACGATTCTGCGGCCCAGCGTGATTTTTGGTGCCGGTGACAAATTCCTGAATCTGTTTGCCAGCCTGCAAAAAGTGTTTCCCTTGATGCCCCTGGCCGGTGCCGACGCGCGCTTCCAACCGGTGTGGGTGGAGGACGTGGCCAGCGCCGTGGTGAAAAGCCTGGAGCGCAGCGGCACGGGTGCGCTAACGATTGAGGCCTGCGGCCCCGAGGTGTTTACGCTTAAACAACTGGTGGAGATTTCGGCCAGGCTGGCTGGAGTCAACTATGGGCGCGGACGCCCGGTCATTGGCTTGCCCGCCTGGGCCGGTGCGTTGCAGGCCCGTCTGATGGAGCTCAAGCCCGGCGAGCCGCTGATGAGCAGGGACAATCTGGCCTCCATGCGGGTGCCCAATGTCGCCACACCCGGTATGCCCGGGCTGGAAACCTTGGGCATTCAAGCGGCGGCGCTGCAGGGGATTGCCCGCAGCTACCTATCGCAGGGTTCTTCTTGAACTAGCTGCGGTCGTCGCCCAGCTTGAGGAACTCGCCGTCCTGGCCCAGTGACAGCAGGCCACTCTTGGCATAGATGCCGAGTTTGGCGCGGGTGTCGGTGATGTCCAGGTTGCGCATGGTGAGTTGGCCAATGCGGTCCAGCGGGCTGAACGGCGCATCTTCCACCTTTTCCATGCTTAGGCGCTCGGGCGCGTAGGTCAGGTTGGGGCTTTCGGTGTCCAAGAGCGAGTAGTCATTGCCACGGCGTAGTTCGAGAGTGACGGTGCCGGTGATGGCGCGCGCCACCCAGCGCTGGGCGGTCTCGCGCAGCATGATGGCCTGCGAGTCAAACCAGCGGCCCTGGTACAGCAGGCGGCCCAGCTTGCGGCCGGAGTCGCGGTACTGCTCGATGGTGTCTTCGTTGTGGATGCCGGTGACCAGGCGCTCGTAGGCGATGAACAGCAGGGCCAGTCCCGGCGCTTCGTAAATGCCGCGGCTCTTGGCCTCGATGATGCGGTTCTCGATCTGGTCGCTCATGCCCAGGCCGTGGCGTCCGCCGATGCGGTTGGCTTCCAGGATCAAGGTCACCAGGTCGGGGTACTCGATGCCGTTCAGGGCGACCGGGCGGCCTTCTTCAAAGCGCACCGAGACCTCTTCGGCCTTCACCACGCAGTCGTCACGCCAGAACGGCACGCCCATGATGGGGTTGACGATCTTCATGCCGCTGTTGAGGAACTCCAGGTCTTTCGCTTCGTGGGTGGCGCCCAGCATGTTGGAGTCAGTGGAATAGGCCTTTTCGGCCGACATCTTGTAGCCAAAGCCGTGGCTGGTCATGAACGCGGACATTTCGGCCCGGCCGCCCAGCTCGTCGATAAACGCCTGATCCAGCCAGGGCTTGTAGATCTTCAGGGCCGGGTTGGTCAGCAGGCCGTAGCGGTAAAAGCGCTCGATGTCATTGCCCTTGAAGGTGCTGCCGTCGCCCCAGATGTTCACATCGTCCTGCTTCATGGCCGAGACCAGCATGGTGCCGGTGACGGCGCGGCCCAGCGGCGTGGTGTTGAAGTAAGTGACACCGGCGGTGGAGATGTGGAAGGCGCCACTTTGCAGCGCGGCCAGACCTTCGGCCGCGAGCTGCGGGCGGCAGTCCACCAGGCGGGCCTTCTCGGCGCCGTATTCCATCGCCTTGCGCGGGATTTCGTCGTAATCGGCCTCGTCGGGCTGGCCCAGGTTGGCCGTGTAGGCGTAGGGCAGTGCTCCCTTGAGCTTCATCCAGTGCAGGGCGGCGCTGGTGTCCAGGCCTCCGGAGAAGGCGATGCCGACCTTTTGGCCGACAGGGGTGTTTTGCAGAATCGTGTTGGACATGCGGTGCTTTATTGGGATGCTTTTATGCGTAGTGGCAGATGTAGTGGTAGGCCTGGTCCACGCGGATATCGAACTTGGAGTTGCCCGGGACGCTAAAAGAGTCGCCTTCGACTTGCGCCACCCAGGTGTCAGAACCTGCCAGCTTGTATTCGCAGCTTCCGCCCACGCATTCCATGGTTTCCGGTGCGCCGGTGCCAAAGCTCAGACTGGAGGCAAGCACCACGCCCACCGATTTTTGGGTGCCATCGGCCAGCGTAAAGCTGTGGCTGACGCATTTGCCGTCGAAATAGACATTGGCCTTGGTGGTGAGGGAAACGTTGTCGAATTGGGTGGTGGTCATGGGAGATGCTGGCTGGGAGGTAAAGCGCTGATTTTAAGGGAGGCGCTCTGCAAACAACTCCGGCTTGAAACCCACGGTTACTTTTCCATCCAGCCAGGCCACCACCGGGCGCTTGATGACGCTGCTGTTTGCCACCATCACGGAAATGGCCGAGGCGTCGTCGACCACGGTGGCGTGGACCGCCGGGCCCAGATTGCGCCAGGTCGGGCCCTTGCGGTTGATGAGGGTGTCGCGGCCCACGGCTGCTAGCCAGTCTGGCAACAGCTCGGCCGGCACACCTTGCTTTTTGAAGTCGTGAAAGGTGTAGTCCAGGCCCTGCGCCGTCAGCCAGTCACGCGCCTTTTTGACGGTGTCGCAGTTCGGGATGCCATAGAGGTGAATGGTTTTCATGGTCGCCATCATGCCAGCCCGGTCGCACTGGGCGACAATTCCCGGCTATGACCTCATCCTTCACGACGCTGCCTGAGTGGCTGGCCTATTGCGAGCAGCTGCATTCCAAGAACATCGACATGGGCCTGGAGCGCGTACGCGCCGTGGCCGACCGCATGGGCCTCTGCTTCACCTGCCCGGTGATTACCGTGGCAGGCACCAATGGCAAGGGCTCGACCTGCGCCATGCTGGAATCCATTCTTGGCCAGGCCGGTTACAAGACCGGCGTCTACAGCTCGCCCCATCTGGTGCATTTTGAGGAGCGGCTGCGCCTAAACGGTGTGTCGGTGTCGGCCGACGCTCTGGTGACCGGTTTTGCCGCGGTTGAAAAGGCCCGCCTGCAGCTGGAGCCGGTGTCGCTGAGCTATTTTGAATTCAGCACCCTGGCCATCTTCGATGTCATGCAGCGCGCAGAGCTGGATGCAGTGATCCTGGAGGTGGGCCTGGGCGGGCGCCTGGATGCCGTCAACATCATCGACACCGATTGCGCCATCATCACCAGCATTGACCTGGACCACATGGAACTGCTGGGCCATGACCGCGAGACCATCGGTTACGAGAAGGCCGGCATCATGCGCACCGGTCGCCCGGTGGTGGTGAGCGATCCTGTGCCACCGCAAAGCGTGCTGGACCGCGCCCTGGAAGTCGGTGCCGACCTGTGGCGCGTGGGCGAGGACTTCAATATCTCCGGCGACAAGCAGCAGTGGGGCTGGGCCGGGCGCGGCAGGCGTTACAGCGGTCTGGCCTACCCGGCGCTGCGCGGTGCCAACCAGTTGGTCAATGCGGCGGGTGTGCTGGCGGCGCTAACCGCCTTGCGCGAGTTGCTGCCGGTGACGGCCCAGGCGGTGCGCAACGGGCTGGCCTTTGTTGAGCTGAGTGGGCGCTTCCAGATCATCCCGGGCCAGCCCACCCTGGTGCTGGACGTGGCGCACAACCCGCATTCGGTGGCGGCGCTGGCCGCCAATCTGGATGCCATGGGCTTTTTTCCGACCACCCATGCCATCTTTGGCGCCATGGCCGACAAGGACCTCTCGCCCATGCTGGCCAAGGTCGCTCCGGTGCTGGACCGCTGGTATTTCACCGACCTGCCGACCGAGCGCGCCGCCAGCGGTGCTGCGCTGCAGCTGGCTTGGCAGGCGCAAAACACGCGCAAGGATGCCTCGGCCCAGGCCTTTGGCTCGCCGTCGGAGGCGCTGAAGGCGGCCATCGCCGCTGCCGACCCCGCTGATAGAATCGTTGTCTTCGGGTCCTTCTACACGGTGGGAGGCATCTTGCAAGAGGGCATACCCCGTCTGCATGCGGCCCACCTCAACCCTTAAACCCAATATCTCGCAACTGCGCCCATGGCATTTTTCAAACTTCGCAAAGCCGCAGGTGAAACTGCGGCCCCAGCGCCGGCCCCCGAGAGCGTGGACGCCTTGCGCAGGCGGGCGCGCTATCGGCTGGCCGGTGCGGCGATTCTGGTGCTGGCCGGGGTGATCGGCTTTCCGCTGCTGTTTGACAATCAGCCACGCCCGATTGCGGTCGATATTCCGATTGAGATTCCGGACAAGGCCAAGGTCAAACCGCTGGCGAGCGACCCGGCTGCTGAAACCAAGCCGGTGGAGTCGGCCAAACCGATGGGGGCGGCGGCTCAGCCCTCGTTAGCGTCGAGCAGTGCGGCGCCAAGCGCCGCCGCTTCGCTGGCCGTGGTCGGCACGGTGGCAGCAGTAACGGCGCTCAAGGAAGCCAAGCCAAGCCCCAAGGAACAGCAAAAAGAGGAAGTGATTATTTCCTCTTCCAAGCCCGCGGCCAAGCCTGCCGACAAGCCGGTGGACAAGCCGGCAGACAAGGTAGCCGCAGGTCGCTTCATCGTGCAATTTGGCGCCTTTACCGATTCCGCACATGCCCACGAGGCCCGCCTCAAGGTCGAAAAGGCCGGTCTCAAGACCTATGCGCAAATTGCCGACACCCCGGAGGGCAAGAAATTCCGCGTCCGGGTGGGGCCGTTTGACAAACACACGGACGCCGACAAGGCTGCTGAAAAGATCAAGAAGCTTGGCCTGCCTGCCGCCATTCTGGGGCTCTAGTCAGTGCCTGTTGTATTAGCGCCGCTGGATTGGATTTGCCTTGCCGTCCTGGCCGTCTCGCTGCTGGTGGGCGCCTGGCGCGGACTGGTGGTGGAGCTGCTGTCGGTCCTCAGTTGGTTTGCCGCATTCATTTTGGCTCAGTGGTTTGCCCCCGATGTGGCCGCCAAACTTCCCATGGCCGGCGCGGCCGAACCGGTGCGCTATGCCGCCGGATTTGTGCTGGTGTTTGTGGCCACCCTGTTTGCCGGTGCCCTGATTGGTTTTGTCGTCTCCAAGCTGCTGTCCGCCGTGGGGCTGGGTGCCATCAACCGCCTGCTGGGCGCCCTGTTTGGTGTGCTGCGCGGGGTTCTATTGATTTTGGCCGCCACCGTGGTGGTGGGCATGACACCCTGGAAGTCCTCGGCCGAATGGCAGGCTTCAGTGGGCGCGCGTTGGGCGACAGCCGCATTGGGCATTTTGAAGCCGGTGCTGCCGCAAGAGTTCGGAAAATATTTACCTACTACCTGAGTAATCAAACATGTGTGGAATAGTCGGCGTTGTCAGCAACGCACCGGTCAACCAGTTGATCTATGACAGCTTGCTGCTCTTGCAGCACCGCGGCCAGGATGCGGCGGGGATTGTGACCCAGCAGGAACGCAAGTTCTTCATGCACAAGGCCAAGGGCATGGTGCGCGACGTGTTTCGCACCCGCGATATGCGTTCACTGCCGGGCAACTGCGGCCTGGGTCAGGTGCGTTATCCCACCGCCGGCAATGCCTTCAGCGAGGAAGAGGCTCAGCCCTTTTATGTCAACGCGCCGTTTGGCATCGTGCTGGTGCACAACGGCAACCTGACCAATGCCCACGCCTTAAAAAGCGAGCTGTTCCTGACCGACCACCGCCATATCAACACCGAGAGCGACTCCGAGGTGCTGCTCAATGTGCTGGCGCATGAGGTGGAGCGCACCACGCGCGGCGCCGATCTGCAGCCGCAGGACCTGTTCAATGCGGTGCGCCAGGTACACCAGCGCGTCAAGGGTTCCTATGCAGTGATCGCCTTGATTGCTGGCCACGGCGTGCTGGCGTTTAGAGACCCGTTCGGTATCCGTCCCTTGTGCATGGGCCGCAACGAAGAAGGCAATGTGGTCATCGCCAGCGAATCCGTGGCCCTGGAAGGCACCGGCCACCAGTTTGACCGTGACATCCAGCCCGGCGAGGCGGTGTTCATCGACCTGCAGGGCAAGGTGCATGCCGAGCAATGCGCCGTGTCGCCATCGCTCAATCCCTGCATTTTTGAATTCGTCTACCTGGCCCGTCCGGACTCGGTGATGGATGGCATCTCGGTCTATCAGGCGCGTCTGAACCTGGGCGAGACCCTGGCCAAGCGCGTGATTTCCACCGTGCCGCCGAACGAGATCGACGTGGTGATCCCAATCCCCGAATCGAGCCGCCCCAGTGCTGCGCAGTTGGCGCAACTGCTGGGCCTGCCGTACCGCGAGGGCTTTGTGAAGAACCGCTATGTCGGCCGCACCTTCATCATGCCGGGCCAGGCCGTGCGCAAGAAGTCCGTGCGCCAGAAGCTCAATGTGATTGCCAGCGAATTCAAGGGCCGCAATGTGCTGTTGGTGGACGACTCCATCGTGCGCGGCACCACCAGCCGCGAGATCGTGCAGATGGCGCGCGACGCCGGTGCCCGCAAGGTCTATATGGCCAGCGCTGCGCCGCCGGTGCGCTATCCCAATGTGTATGGCATCGACATGCCGACCAGCAGCGAACTGGTGGCGCACAACCGCACGGTCGATGAGATCCGCGAAATCATTGGCTGTGACGCCCTGATTTACCAGGATGTGGACGCCATGAAAAAAGCGATTGGTTCACTGAACAAGAACCTGGCCGGTTTTGATGCCTCCTGTTTTGACGGTGTCTATGTCACCGGTGACATAGAGGCCGCCGACATCGCCCGCCTGGGAGCCAGCCGTGTGGGCGGCGCCGAGGGCATGGAAGACAACTCGCGCCTGGCCCTGCCAAACCACGGAGACTAAAGCGCCCATGACGCAAAGAAAACTGCCATCCGGCCTGCGCCCTGAAACGTTGGCCCTGCGCACCGCACTGGAACCCAGCCAGTACGGCGAAAACTCCGAAGCCCTGTTCCTGACCAGCAGCTTTTTGCAGCCCGATGCCGCCACCGCAGCGCGGCGTTTTGCCATGGAAGAAGAGGGTTACACCTACACCCGCGTCGGCAATCCGACCGTCACCAGCATGGAGATGCGCCTGGCTGCCCTCGAAGGCACCGAGTCCGCAGTCGGCACCGCCACCGGCATGGCCGCCATTCTGTTGCTGGGCATGGGCGTGTTGCGTGCCGGTGACCATGTGATCTGTTCGCAGTCGGTGTTCGGCTCGACCATCCGCCTGTTCTCCGGTGAGTTCGGCAAGTTTGGTGTGGAGACGACTTATGTGCCGCAGTCCGATGTGGCGGCCTGGGCGGCTGCGGTCAAGCCCAACACCAAGCTGCTGTTTGCCGAGACGCCGACCAACCCGCTGACCGATGTCTGCGATATCCAGGCGCTGGCGGACATTGCCCACCAGGCCGGTGCCTTGCTGGCGGTGGACAACTGCTTTGCCACGCCTATTCTGCAAAAGCCCACCGAAATGGGTGCCGACTTTGTCATCCATTCCGGCACCAAGTACCTGGATGGCCAGGGCCGTGTCATGGCCGGCGCCATTTGCTGCAGCCAGAAGCACAAGGACGAGGTGTTTCTGCCGATCACGCGGACTGCGGGTATGGTGCTGGCGCCGTTCAATGCCTGGGTCGTGCTCAAGGGCATGGAGACGCTGGGTATCCGCATGAAGGCGCATTGCGACAACGCGCTGGCGCTGGCCACTTGGCTGGAGACGCAACCGCAAGTGGCGCGTGTGTACTACCCCGGCCTCAAGTCCCATGCGCAACATGCACTGGCCATGCGCCAGCAGAGCGGCCTGGGCGGGCCGGTGGTGTCGTTTGACGTCAAGGCCGCTGACCCGGAAGATGCACGCAAGCGCGCCTTCCACGTGATCGACAGCACCCTGGTGTGCTCCATCACCACCAACCTGGGCGACACCAAGACCACCATCTGCCATCCGGCCACCACCTCGCACGGCCGCCTGAGCGAAGCCCAGCGCCAGGCCGCCGGTGTCGGCCAGGGCCTGATCCGGCTGGCCGTGGGACTGGACCATATTGAAGACCTGAAGACCGACCTGCTGCGCGGCCTCGACACCTTGAGCACCCTTACCTAAATGACCACCAAGACCCGCACCCGTTTCGCCCCGTCGCCCACCGGCTTTATCCATCTGGGCAATATCCGCTCGGCGCTCTACCCCTGGGCCTTTGCCCGCTCCACCGGCGGCGACTTCATTCTGCGCATTGAAGACACCGATGTGGAACGCTCCACGCAGGCGGCGGTGGATGTGATCCTGGAAGGCATGGCCTGGCTGGGCCTGGACCACGATGAAGGTCCCTTTTACCAAATGCAGCGCATGGACCGCTACAAGGAAGTGCTGGCGCAGATGCAGGCAAAGGGACTGGTCTACCCCTGCTACATGTCGATGGCCGAGCTCGACGCGCTGCGTGAGAAGCAGATGGCAGCTAAGGAAAAGCCGCGCTACGACGGCACCTGGCGACCTGAAGCAGGCAAGACCCTGCCCGCCATTCCTGATGGCGCACGCCCCGTGCTGCGTTTCAAGAATCCGCAGGGTGGCGTGGTGGCCTGGGACGACAAGGTCAAGGGTCCTATCGAATTCAGCAACGACGAGCTCGATGACCTGGTGATCGCCAGACCCGACGGAACGCCTACCTACAACTTCTGTGTGGTGGTGGACGATATGGACATGGCCATTACCCACGTCATCCGCGGCGATGACCATGTCAACAACACGCCGCGCCAGATCAACATCTTCCGCGCCCTCGGCCAGGAGCCGCCGGTCTACGCCCATCTGCCCACCGTGCTCAATGAGCAGGGCGAGAAGATGAGCAAGCGTAATGGCGCCAAGCCCGTCACCCAATATGCCGCGGAAGGCTACTTGCCCGAGGCCATGGTCAACTACCTGGCGCGTCTGGGCTGGAGCCACGGCGATGACGAAATCTTTTCGCGCGAGCAATTCCTTCAGTGGTTCAACCTGGACCACCTGGGCCGCAGCGCCGCGCAGTTCGACGAGGCCAAGCTGCGCTGGGTGAATGCCCAGCACATGAAGGCGATGAGCGGCGAAGCGCTGGCGCCCCTGGTGGCTGCGCAACTGGCCAAGCGCGGCATAGAAGCCGACGCGCGTCTGCCGCGTCTGTGCGATCTGCTCAAGGACCGTTGCGACACCACGGTTGCCCTGGCCGACTGGGTGGCGCGTTTTTATGGCGATGTGCAGCCCGAGCCTGAGATGCTGGCCCAGCATGTGACCGACGCCGTCAAGCCAGCCTTGCAGTTGCTCTCAAGCAAGCTGTCTGCCTGCGCCTGGGACAAGGCCAGTATTGGTGCTGCCATCAAGGAAGTGCTGCTTGAGTGCGGCCTGAAAATGCCACAGCTGGCAATGCCGGTGCGCGTGCTGGTCTTGGGCACGCCGCAGACGCCATCGCTGGATGCCGTGCTCGAATTGCTGGAAAAGGAAAAAGTATTTGCCAGACTTGCCAGAGGCTGATTTTTACCGCTATAATTCGAGGCTCGGGAAATGCAAATACTTCAAAAGAGTAAATGCAGAAACAAAAGTTCAAAATGAGAGTTTTGAACAAAGTTTATTGGGGGGTATAGCTCAGCTGGGAGAGCGCTTGCATGGCATGCAAGAGGTCAGCAGTTCGATCCTGCTTACCTCCACCAATTTTTTCGAGAAAACGGTAACGTAAGTTCCAAGGTTTAAGACCCCATCGTCTAGAGGCCTAGGACACTACCCTTTCACGGTAGGTACCGGGGTTCGAATCCCCGTGGGGTCGCCAGGTTTTGCAGCAATGCATACAAGGCGCAAGTTGAAAACGGTCTTTCGCAAGAGAGATTCTTGGCTCGCAAGAGCAAAAGTTTTCACTACCAGGAGTGGTAGTTCAGTTGGTTAGAATACCGGCCTGTCACGCCGGGGGTCGCGGGTTCGAGTCCCGTCCGCTCCGCCAA
>CAIMZI010000119.1 GCA_903845935.1 uncultured beta proteobacterium
AAATCAAAAGTGAGCGAACCCTAAAGGCATTGAAGCCTGGGGCTGGTCGCATCAATGACGGGGGTGGTCTGTACCTCGTGCCTTTCGCATGGGGCGAGAGCCACTACTGGCGCATGGACTACACCCACCAAGGCCGCCGCAGGACGATGAGCCTTGGGACCTATCCAGAAATCGGTCTTGACGATGTCAGATCCTTGGCACGCGCGGCGCGTGCCAAATTGCTCGCTGGAGTCGATCCGATGAATGACCGTCACGAACAGCGTGAACAGCATCGTCAACGTGTCGAATGCATTCAACGTGTCCAGTCTGGGTTGGCCCCCATCGGGAGTTTCGAGGAAGTTGCCCGTCGTTGGTTTGAGGTGAAGAAGGGGCAGTGGATGGAGTCTTACAGTTCCAAGGTGATCCGTCGCTTGGAACTCCACGCTTTCCCCCGCTTCGGACACACACCGATTGAAAAGATCACACCCAAGACGGTGCTTGAGGCCTGTCGGGCTATCGAACGCAATGACACCCTGGAAACGGCCCACCGACTACGCGAACATTGCTCCTGCGTCTTTCGTTTCACGATTGCAGAGGGTTGCGATTTGCGCGATCCCTGCCAAGACATCCGGGACGCATTGAAGCGTCCAATGGTGAAGCACTTCGGGGCAGTAACCAAACCGGGTCCGCTCGCGGTGTTGCTGCGTGCCATCGACACGTACCAGGGCTCCTTTGTTGTCCGCAGTGCTCTGCAACTCGCGCCAATGCTGATTCTTCGTCCAGGGGAACTGCGGCAAGCACGCTGGGAGGAGTTTGACTTGGATAACGGTCTGTTCTACGTGCCTTCGATTCGACTAAAGCGAACCAAGGTGGAAAAGCAAAATGGACAGCCGCATCTTGTGCCTTTGGCTAAGCAGGCAGTTCGTATCCTGGAGGAACTCTATAAACATACTGGACACACTGGTCTCGTGTTTCCCGCCGAGGGGCGCAACGGAAGGTGCATGTCCGATAACGAATAGCGTTTATCGGACGTCGCGGAGATGTTTGCAGATAGCGATGAAGACGGCCGACGTCAGATAAACCATGTTGGACTGAACCGCCAGCCAAGACGGTGGAGATAGGGGATTGAAAGCTTCGCCGCCCCAGATCAATCAGGTTATTGGCGGGTTTTGTTGAGGTCTGGGCTGGGCCAATGTTTTGGCGCGATAGTTGGGCTTCGGCCAAGCCTTCGAACAGGCAGTCTGGGTACCCCGGACACGGTTTTTTGTGCACAGCGCGAAGCACCTCCCACAACGCTGCGAAGCAGCATTCCAGGACTTCTCAATTTGGATGCATAGCGTCATGGTGGTGCGCGGACTTGCGGGAGAAACGTGCTGCAGGGTGCTGGCAGTTGCTTCAGTCCCACCAGCGTTGCGGCGACATACAGCCGCCCATTCGGGCAGCATGGACACTTTGACACATCCAGCTTGAGGACGCGCGCCATGAACGCCTGGGCCGACTCCACTGCTTGTGGGTTGACTGGCGGCATTTGCAAGGCCAGACGTGCGGCATCGAGTTTGGCGGCCTTGCAAGCCGAGGCCAGCACACCGTAGTGCCGAATGCGTTTGATGCCTGTGGGCAAGACATGCAGCATGAAGCGTCGCACAAACTCCGTACCCGGCAGTCTGACCAGACGTTTGCCGCCCTGGTCATCGGCGCGCACATTGAACGCCACATCCACTGTTCCGACCGAGCGAATACGCTCATTGCTGATGGCCGTGCGGTGCGTGTAGCGGCTCAAATACTCCAGCACCTGCGCCGGCCCACCCATCGGGGCCTTGGCATACACCACCCAATCATGTTTGTAGAGTTGCCTTTGTCGCTGGAGCCAAGCGGGGGCTTCCCCTTGCGGGTCGTGTTCAATGTTGCAGTTCTGGTGTGCGGCCATCAAGGCCGCCATGAACTTGCCCCGAAACACCCTGGACAGTGCGTGCACCGGAAACAGGAAGTTGGGTTTGCGGGTTGGCGTCGCCCATTGCGCTTCTTTGTCCAGCACCCCACAGGCCATCACTGCGTGGACGTGGATGTGGCGCTGCAAGTCCTGGCTCCATGTGTGCAGCACCAGGCTGAAGGCAGGTGCGCCGTGTGCACTGCCCATCCACGTTGGGTTGGCGGCAAACTCCGCCAGGGTCTGGGCTGTGCAGGTAAACAGGGTGTCAATGACCCAGCGCGGGTGCATGCCGTATAAGCCGTTCAGGCTGTGTGGCAGCGTGAACACCAGGTGCGCGTACGGTACCGGCAACACCTCGGCCAATCGGCCTTGCAACCAAGCGTCTTTGGCCCTTGTGCCGCATTGCGGGCAGCACCTGTGTCGACAGGAATGGTATTGCCAGTGGCTGTGACCACAGGTATCACAGGCCAACTGCTGTCCCCCCAGCGCGGCGGTGCGACAGGCAACAATAGCTCGCCAGGCCTTAGCCTGTGGGGTACTTAACGCGTGCGTTGCCAGATACGCCGCGCCAAACTGGCGCAGCGCATCGGCCAGTGCGGCCATGACGAAGGTGTCGCGTGGCTACAAACTGGGAAGCCCAGCGAGCAGGTCCAGAGGATCGACACCTTTGGGAGGGCGAAACTGCGGGCTGATGAGGTGCATGTAGCGCGAAGTGGTTCCGATGCTGCCGTGTCCCATCAGCCGCTGGATCGTGACCAGATCAACACCGCCTTCGAGCAGATGGGTGGCAAAGGCGTGACGCAGCGTATGGACGCCCCCACGCTTGACGATGCCCGCTGCGTCGCGAGATCCCCAGTAGGCGCGCTGGGCGGACTTGACGCTCAGAGGACGTTTGCCGCCACGCGCGCAGAAGATCCAGTCCCGCGATTTGGTCTTGCGTACGTAGGCACGCAGGAGTTCCAACAGCGTGGGCGACAGCAGGGTGTAGCGGGTCTTGCCACCTTTACCACTCTCGACGCGAATGCACATACGATCAGCAGCACTGTCAATGTCTCGCACCCGCAGCGCGCAGGCCTCAAACACACGCAGCCCTGTGGCGTAGATCGTCTGCAGGATCATTCGGTATACCGGGTTGGTGCAGGCTGCAAAAACGCGCGCGATCTCCTCCCGCGAGAGCAACTCCGGTTGTGTCGCGGGAACCTTGGCCATCGGAATGTGAAACTCTTCGCGGTCGTGACCCAGGACGGTCTCATACAGGAATCGAGCCGCGCACGCCGTCTGGTTCATGCTGCTAAAGCTGACGTGTCGATCCTTGACCATGTGCAGTAGATAGCCCTGCACATCACTGACACTGTATTCGGCCGGATCTCGTCGGTAGTACTTGGCCATGCCGTAAATGGCCCTGACGTAGTTCCTGCGGGTACTTGCCGCAAAACCGCGTTGCAGCATGGCGTCCGCCATGCGTTGACGGAGGGGTGTCATAACGATTCTCCTTGGAAGTGGGGGGAATTCCCCGACTCCAAGGCTTCACCTCAATACCCCTGCGCGCAAGTGCCACCCATCAAGACTGCGATCTAGCCCTGTGAGGACCAATCACCGCGTAGCGGTTTAGTTCAACATCTCAAGTTGGACGGACGCATTCTGCATTCCAGCGCCAATGGCAGGTCATTTGATGTGGGTGATCTGGAACTCGTGTCCCTGCAAACTTTACGTGACCGGGCCAGGCCTCGCATACAAGCTGCCTCTGATCTTGCGGGCAAGTTGAAGGTCAGCATGGTTCGTGGAGACGTTCGCAAAATGCATGTGATGCCGGAAAACGCTGGCGCATTGTTTCAGGTCGCTTCCCAATTCAACCTGCTTGAGATGCCCTCGCCAGATGTCACGCCGGAGGACGGCGTCACCAACTATGCCTATGATCGAACGCAGGGGCCGGCATGCGCACTGGCGGCTGCCGCAGCAACGGTTTACCGAAACTACTTCGTACCCGTGGGGACCCAATTTGGTCAGACCCGTGAGCATCAGTTGGATGGGTTTGCCGACTTAGGTTCCGTTCTGGGTGAGCGACTGGGGATGCGTGTGCAGGACCTCTGGGCAATGAAAAATGGGTATGCACTGTGCAGGAGCGACGGACTGGGCGCTATCTCTGAGCTGCTTGTAGGGATGGAAGATGGGCAGATTGATGTTCTGCGTGGGCTCCTCAGGATTGGGGTCCATCGCCAAGTGGAGGTTACGGATGCGGATCCGGGTTCGCATGTTTACGTCACGCAGGCATTCTGCTCAGCGCTTCCGGTAGCCTACACGCGGGTTCCAGACCAGGACTGGACTGAATTCGCCACCCTGGTGTTGGAGAGTGCCTACGAAGCAACTTTGCTTGCAGCGGCTGAGAATGCCTTGTCGGGCGGTTCCAATATTGTTTTGCTGACGCGCTTGGGTGGCGGGGCCTTCGGAAATCGTGACGACTGGATCAATCAGGCTATGCGCAGAGCATTGCAGCGTATGTCCGCGGTTAGTCTTGATGTGCGGGTGGTGTCGCACGGAGCGCCTTCGCCAGAGTTGATTGATCTGGTTTGGGATGCCAATGAATAAACTGCACTCACTGTCCTGTCACAGCTATTGAGTGACTGGAATTTGGGACTTTCAATCCCAAAAATATGGAAAATCAACAGCTGTAATGGTCATTTCCAGGATTGGCAGGCATTGATCAGCCCTGCAGTGCCTGCGCCAGAATTCTTTCAGTCTCTGCCGAAATCACCCACTCCAGATGCATCCGTGCCCGCGTCAGTCCGACAAACAGCAGGCGCCGATTCATGGCATCTAGCTGCGCAATGTCGCACTCGGTCAGCACCACGGCGGGTGCCGCCTGTCCTTTGAAGCGGCGCACCGAATCAATCAGGAGCGAGCCCTCGGTCCAGATGGCTTCACTTCCCTCGTCATAGCGGCCAGTGAAGTGTTTGAGCTGCCACGGCCCGAGGCTATCCAGGTTTTGCAGTGCCGATCGCTCTCGCCCGCGCATGCTGACAATTGCGATGTCGCTCAGGCCAAAACCCCGCTGCAGGCAGCGTTCCACTGCCTGGATGGTGCAGGGAGCAATTATTTCTGGTGAGGTGAAGACAATGGGATCAGGCGTCTCGCCACGGTGCGAGGAAAGCGCCTGAACCTCGATGCTAGTGAGGCGTAGCAGGTTGATGAGTTCCACCAGTGCGCGTGGTGTGCGGAAGTTCTCCTGCGAGGTGATGGTGACGGCATCGGGCAGGTCAAAGGCCACGCGGTCTTTGTAGAGTTGCTGCTCAGGGTCTTCCAGCAGGACGGCCTTGCCATTGCTTTTTAGCCGCGAGAGCATGGCCTGCACCCATTCGGGCTGCATGTCCTGCGTCTCATCCAACACCAGCAAATCCAGGTCCGGCGCGGCATTTTCGAGCAGAGCGATGCACTGGGTGGCCAGCGTGTCAAAGGCGCCGGGCAGGCTGAAGTCCACCGTCTGGCCGGATCGGCGCACCAAGATGGATGCCAACTCGTGGAAAGTGACAGCTGGGGTGCGTACTGGTGCCAGGTGCGAGAGGTGATCAGCCAACGCCCGGTTGAAGCAGATGTAAGCCGCCTTTTGACCGGCGCCATCTGCCTCGCGCAGCAGGCGTAAGGCCAGTTGCGTCTTGCCGGATCCGGCAGTGCCCACAACCCGAATCAGGCCGGAGGGCGAGGTCACGCGCGGAACCCAGGTGGCCAGGCCTGCAGACATGCGGGTGGCCTGTTGCTGAATCCGGCCGGTCAAGGCGGACACATCGGGCTCCACCTGAAACCGGTTCTGAAAGAACGCGAGCACGCGTTGCTGCATAGCCGCTTGCGGCAGGCCAGGCCCCAGCAGGTCAGTGAGGCGTGAAACGATGCGTGCGATGTCTTCACTGTCGACAATGCGATCTCGCGGCCACTGCACGGTTTGCGTCAGCACTTTGCAATCAGGCAGCACCAGCAAGTGGCTCAGGCGCACCGGTAACCCGGCGTCTTGCAGTCTGCCCCGTAGTGCGCTGTATTGCAGGTCCACCTGTGCGGTCACGTTTTTTGCCTGCCCACCATAGGTTTTGAATATGCCGCCCGGCGTGAAGTCCACATCGCCGGCCTTCACCTCCATCAACAGCAAATCCCCAGCCTGGTTGACCACGACGATGTCGATCTCGCCATGCTGCTCCAGCGCGCCAGTGGCACGCGCCCAATCAACACTGTGAAACAGTGTGTAGGCGTCCGACAGACCCCGCTCCAGTGTTTCGAGAAGTGCCAGTTCGGCATAGTCACCGGCGCGCAGGGCGGCGCGGGTGGGTAGGGACGGGCAGATGCGGGACATGGGCTATGTTCTTTGTGTCGATTCAACTTGAAGGAGCGCAGGCCTTGAGAATTCGCTTCCAGCCATTGCCTGGCCCCACTGCAGCGGAAAGAAT
>CAIMZI010000120.1 GCA_903845935.1 uncultured beta proteobacterium
CCGACGTTGACGGCGCCCACATCCGCACCCTACTGCTCACTTTCTTCTACCGCCAGATGCCCGAGCTGGTGGAGCGCGGCCACATCTACATTGCGCAGCCCCCGCTGTACAAGGTCAAGGCCGGCAAAGAAGAGCTGTACCTGCAGGGCGCAGGCGACCTCGACAACTTCCTGCTGCGCATCGCCCTGGTCAACGCCTCGGTGTTTACCGGTGGCCCTAACGGCACCACCCTGAATGGCGACACCCTGAACGAACTGGCGCGCAAGCACCAAGTGGCACAGGCCGTCATCGCGCGCCTGAAGAACTTCATGGATGCCGAAGCACTGCGCAGCGTGGCCGATGGCGTGGCGCTGAACCTGGACACCGTGGCCGATGCCGAACGGTCCGCCGCCGCCCTGCAAGCCAAGCTGCCCGACGCCGAAGTGGCGGGCGAGTTTGACGTGCGCACCGACAAACCGATTCTGCGCATCAGCCGCCGCCACCACGGCAACGTCAAGAGCAGCGTGCTGACGCAGGACTTTGTGCACGGTTCCGACTACCGCGCGCTGGCCGATGCTGCCAACACCTTCAAGGGCCTACTGAGCGAAGGAGCACGCGTCATGCGCGGCGAGGGCGAGCGCCAGAAGGAAGAAAAGGTCAACGACTTCCGCGAAGCCATGGCCTGGCTGATTGCCCAGGCCGAGAATTCCACCAGCCGCCAGCGCTACAAGGGACTGGGCGAAATGAACCCCAGCCAGCTCTGGGAAACCACCATGGACCCGACCGTGCGCCGCCTGTTGCGCGTGCAGATCGACGACGCCATCGAGGCCGACCGCGTCTTCACCATGCTGATGGGCGATGAGGTGGAGCCGCGCCGCGAGTTCATCGAGACCAACGCCCTGCGGGCTGGCAACATCGATATTTGATCTACGGACCCCACCACGCAATGAACAAAGCCGTCACGCCAGATGCCCACCAGGAACGCGCAAACGCTACCGACATGGAGGCATTGGCAAGGCAGATCGGCATTCCACCCCGACCGGTTGTGGTGCAGCAACTGCAGACCGAACTGGGCAAGGCCGATCCGGACATCCGCAAGGCCGCTCAGATTGTGAGCCTGGATGTGGCCTTGACGGTCACCGTATTGAAGACCGTCAATTCGCCCATGTTTGGTCTGAGCCGCCGCGCCGATTCGATCGAGCAAGCCGTGGCATTGATCGGGTTGAAGCAGTTGTCCATTCTGGTCACCGCGCTTTCGGTGCGCAGCGTGCTCAAAGGCGATGCGCAGGCCCTGGCCCGGTTTTATGACAGCAGCAGCAAAAAAGCTTACGCCATGTCGCGCATGGCAAAGGCCACCCGCGTCGTGGAGGTCGGGCTGGCGCAGTCGTTTGGCCTGTTCTGTGATGTAGGCATTCCCCTGTTGCGCAACAAGTTTCCGAGTTACACCGAAACCCTCAAAATTGCCAACATGGATAGCGAGCGGCCGTTCACTGCGGTGGAACAGTTGGCGCACAACACCGACCACGCGATGATAGGCGGCATCATGGCAAGGTCTTGGCTGCTGCCGGAGCAGGTTTGCCTGGCCATCCGTTTGCATCACGACTATTCGGTTTTCCTCGATCCCAAAATCTCCCCTGACGTGACGCGCCTGATCGCACTGGGCCTGGTGGCGGAAGTTGCCATCCAGCGCTACGCACGGCTGCATGCCACGGCCGAATGGTTCAAGGGCGGCGACTATGTGGCCGGGGCCTTGGTGCTGGGGCCCGCTGAAGTGGAAGAATGGATAGAGCAACTGATCGAAGATTTCGCAACCGGCGTTGAATAATTGACATGCTGATTGCTTTCATCTTTATCGCCGGCATTTGGGCCGGTCTGCAAAATTCACTGGCCGGTGGTGGCTCCTTCGTCACTCTGCCGATGCTGATCGTTTCGGGCATGTCGCCACTGGCAGCCAACATCACCTCCACCGTGGCCCTGTTTCCGGGCCAGATCACCTCGGGCTATGCGGGCCGCAAGCTGGTGACCGGTGCTGGCAAGCTGTCGTTTCGGGCGCTGTTGGCCGTCAGCGTGCTGGGTGGCGCGCTGGGCGGACTGCTCTTGCTGCACACGCCCTCCACGCTGTTTGCCAGGCTGGTGCCCTGGCTGGTGCTGTTTGCAACCGTCGTATTTGCCTGGGGCAGCTTCCTGCGCAAGAGCGACTCGTCCGGCGTGCATCTGGGCGCAGCGGGCGCCGCCATCACCCAGTTTTGCATTGCCATTTATGGCGGCTATTTTGGCGGCGGTATCGGCTTTCTGATGATGGCCGCCCTGACCATGGCCGGTCTACCCACGCGCAACGCGGGCGCCACCAAGAACGCCCTGGGCGGCGTCATGAATGCGGCTGCGGTGCTGCTGTTTGTCACCTCACCCGAGGTGCATTGGATGGAAGCCTTGGTGATGGGCTCGGGCGCCATTCTGGGCGGCTTGCTGGGCTCCTGGGCGCTGCACCGCATCAACGAACGCGTGCTGCGCGCGGCCATCGTGGCCATAGGCGTCTGCCTGACCGTAGCGCTGTTCGTCAAACCTATTTAAAAGTACCCTCTGATCCATGACAGCACCTATCCTGCTCAGCATCGAAGCCCTGGGCTTTCCCTGGAAAACCATAGACCCGTTTCTGTTCTGTGTGCACCACAACGACGCCTATCCGCGCGGCAACGCCGTACAGGGGCCGGATGCGTCGCTGGCCGGACGCAATCTGGGACAGGACTTTGGCGGCAAGGATGGCTGGAGCATGTACCACGGCAAGACCGTGCCCGGCTTCCCGGCCCATCCCCACCGCGGCTTTGAAACCGTCACCATCATGCGCCGCGGCCTGATTGACCACTCCGACTCGGTCGGCGCCACAGCGCGCTTTGGCGAGGGCGATGTGCAGTGGCTCACGGCCGGCAAGGGCATCGTGCACTGCGAAATGTTTCCGCTGGTGCATGACACAAAACCCAACCCGGCCGAGCTGTTCCAGATCTGGCTGAACCTGCCGGCCAAGGACAAGATGGTCGAGCCGCACTTCAGCATGTTCTGGCACGAGGACATTCCCAAGCTGCGCTTTACGGATGCCAACGGAGCGGCCACCCATGTCAGCTGCGTCGCCGGTCACCTGGCCGATGTGCACGGCCTGCCTCCGCCACCCGACTCCTGGGCAGCAAAACCCGAGGCAGACCTGGCCATTCTCACCCTGCGCCTGGAGCCGGGGGCGCGCTGGACCCTGCCTGCGGCGGCCGGAGCGGGCACGCGGCGCCTGCTCTACTTTTTCAAAGGTCAGCGGCTGTCCATGGCCGGGCAGTGGGTGGAGCCGGGACAGGTGATTGAGGTGCGGGCCGGCGTTGAGCTGGACCTCATCAACGGCGATGCCGAGTCCGAGCTGCTGATGCTGCAGGGCCGCCCGATCGGCGAGCCGGTGGCGCAATACGGTCCGTTCGTGATGAATACCGATGCCGAGATTCAGCAGGCCTTTGCCGACTACCGCCGCACCGAATTTGGCGGCTGGCCCTGGGGCGTACCGGACCCGGTGCACCCGCGCGAAAGCGGCCGCTTTGCCAAGCATGCCGACGGCCGCGTGGAGAAGCCGACTTAAGGCTTAAGGTGAAGGCGGAACGCGCCTTCGCACCGCCTGGAGAATGCCACGCAAAATCTCCAGCGGCGGCGGCGGACAGCCCGGCACCACCGCATCAACCGGAATCACGTTGGACACCCGGCCACAGCTGGCATAGCTCTCGCCAAAAATGCCACCGTCGCAGCCGCAGTCGCCCACGACCAGCACCAGCTTGGGCTCGGGCGTGGCATCAAAGCTGCGCTTCAAGGCCGTCTCCATATTGCGTGACACCGGCCCGGTGACCAGGAGCAAATCGGCATGGCGCGGACTGGCAACAAACTTGATGCCCAGTCCTTCGAGGTTGTAGTAGGGATTGCCCAGGGCGTTGATCTCCAGCTCGCAGCCATTGCAGGAACCGGCATCGATCTGACGGATGCAGAGCGCCTGGCCCAGGATCTGCAACAGCTCGGACTGGATGCGACTGGTCTCGTCGGCGGCCGCCGCGCCTATGTCTGGCGCTGGCTCACTATGGCAACCGGCCTTGCCAATCTGGCGCAGGACTCTCCAGATCATAGGTCTTGCCCCGAATAGCTGAGGTTGAAGGATTTGTTGATGAGTGGAAAGTCGGGCACGATGTTACCCATGATGGCGTGCTCCAGCACCGGCCAGTTTTGCCAGGACGGGTCATGTAGATGGCAGCGCAGTATGCGATTTTCCTGGTCGGCACCGGCCAGCTCCAGCGCCACAAAAATCTCGCCGCGCCAGCCCTCCACCCAGCCCGCACCGCGCGCCGCGTACCGCGGCAATCGCACTTCAAGCTTTACCGGTCCCGGCGGCAGCTCGGCCAACATCTGCCGAATCAGGCGCAACGATTCAAACAGCTCGTGAAAGCGCACCAGCACGCGCGCCGCCACATCGCCGCCTTGGTGAGTGGCCATCGCCACCTGCAACTGGCTGTAAGGCAGCCAGGGCTGGTCACAGCGCAGGTCCCAGGATTGGCTGCTGGCACGTCCGGCCAGGCCGGTGAGGCCCAGGCGCGCAGCCAGCGCCGGTGTCACACGGCCGGTGCTCAAGAACCGGTCCTGCAGACCCGAATGCGCCTCATAAATGGTGAACAGCGTGCGCACCTCGGCCTCCAAGGCATCGCAGAGTTGTGCCTGGCTTTCGCAATGCTCGCGAGTCAGGTCTGTACTGACGCCGCCGGGAGCTACGCAGTCCATCATCAGACGATGACCAAAGGCAGTCATCGAGCCGCGCAGCCAGTTTTCGCGCAGCCTTGAAAACTGCGCCAGGCCAAAGGCAAAGGCGGCGTCATTGCCCAACGCCCCCAGATCGCCCAGGTGGTTGGCCACGCGCTCGCGCTCCAGCATCAGGGCGCGCAACCAGGCGGCGCGCTCCGGCACGGTGATGCCGCAGGCCGACTCCAGCGCCATGCAATAGGCCCAGGCATAGGCCACGGTGGAGTCGCCCGACACACGGCCTGCAAGCCGCGCCGCCTGCAGCGGTGGCAACTGGGTCATGCGTTGCTCTATACCCTTGTGCGTGTAGCCCAGGCGCTGCTCCAGACGCAGCACTTTTTCACCCACCACCGAGAAGCGGAAATGCCCCGGCTCGATGATGCCGGCATGCACCGGGCCGACGGCGATTTCATGCACGCCATCCCCCTCCACGCGCACAAACGGATAGTCGCTGAGGGGCGTGGGGGCCACGGCTTGCGGCTCGCCTGCGCCTTGTTGCAAAGGGACGTAGTCCGCTGGCCAGGCACCGTGGTTCAGCCAGGGCCGCGTATCGCTGGCACCCTGTGCCTGCACCCTAGACAGATCGGCTGCGGCACGCTGCATGCGCATAGCCACTGGAAACAGCGGAACCAGGTCCGGATAGACCCGTTGACCCTCGACCTGCGCCAGGGGCACGGACAACCAGAAGGCCCCCTCCAGCGTGGCATAGCTGGCGCACATGCAGGCAGGTGCTCCAGCGGCCAAAGCCTCTACAGCGCGTGCCGGGTCCATCGGTTCATCACGCAGTTCCGCCGCACCAGCCCACAGCGCCAGCAGGCGCCCGCCCGCTTGGCGTAAGGCAGCGGCCGCCTTCAGCCATTCTTCGGCTGTCAGATGCGCGTGCCAGATCGGTACCGGCGCCGCAAGCGCCACCGCTTCAAGAGTGAGTCCGGGTACCTGCATGGCTTAACTTCCCAACATCTTGGCGGCCTGCACATACCAGCCATTCAAATACGGCGGGATATACAGGCCCAGCACCAGCGCCAGTAGCAGGTGCGCAAACACCGGTATCAGCGCCGGAGGATGGGCCAGCGGCTTGAGCTCGGTATCGCCAAACACCATGGGCAGCACGCGCACCAGAATCGACGCAAAGGCCACGCCCAGCGCCAGGAACAGAAACGGCGCAGCCCAGGGTTGCTCGCGCATGGCGGTGGTGAGGATCAGAAACTCGCTGGCAAACACGCCAAACGGCGGCATGCCCAGAATCGCCATCACGCCTATCATCAGGCCCCAGCCCACCGTGGGGTTGACCTTGATGAGGCCTCGGATCTCGCTCATCATCTGGGTACCGGCCTTTTGCGTGGCGTGGCCCACCGTGAAAAAGATCGCCGACTTGACCAGGGAGTGCACCGTCATGTGCAGCAGCCCTGCAAAGTTGGCCACCGGGGTGCCCATGCCAAAGGCAAAGGTGATGAGGCCCATGTGCTCGATGGACGAGTAGGCAAACATGCGCTTCACATCCTTTTGCCTGGAGAGGAAAAACGCCGCCACCGTCACCGACAGCAGGCCAAAACCCATCATGATGTGGCCGGCCATGGCCGTGCCCAGCGCGCCATCGGTGAGCACCTTGCAACGCAGCACCGCATACATGGCCACATTCAACAGCAGGCCCGAGAGCACGGCAGACACCGGCGTCGGACCTTCGGCATGGGCGTCGGGCAGCCAGCTGTGCAGCGGCACCAGGCCGACCTTGGTGCCGTAGCCGATCAGCAAAAACACAAACGCCAGCGTGACAATGGTCGGGTCGAGTTGGGCCTTGATGTCGTTCAGATTGGTCCACAACAGGGTGGCGTTTTCCGGTCCCAGCACCCGCTCGGCGGCCATGTACAGCAAGATGGTGCCGAACAGTGCCTGCGCAATGCCAACGCCACACAGAATGAAATATTTCCACGCGGCCTCCAGGCTGGCCGCCGTGCGGTAGACGCTGACCAAGAGCACGGTGGTGAGCGTGGCGGCCTCCATGGCGACCCAGAGCAGCCCCAGGTTGTTGGTGGTAAATCCCAGCAACATGGTGAAGCCAAACAGCTGGTACATGCTGTGGTAAAGCCGCATGCGCGGTGGCGTCATCTTGCCGTGGTCCTGCTCAATGAGCATATAGGGCCGCGAAAAAATCGCCGTACTCAGGCTGACAAAAGCGGTGAGCGTGACCAAAAACACGTTGAGCGGATCGATATAAAACTGGCGGCTCCAGTACCAGGCCGGGCCGTTGTTGATGACCTGCACCGTGAGCACGCAGGCCGCCAAAAAGCTTAGCAGACTGAACAGCACATTGACATCGCGGGCAAAGCTGCGGTGACCGAACAGGGCCAGCACCAGCGAGCCGAGTAGCGGAATGCCGAGTACAAAAAACAGCGCGTTCATGCCTAGTCTTCCCGCAGGGACTCCAGGTGGTGGATGTCCAGGCTGTCAAACTTTTCGCGGATCTGGAACATGAACACGCCCAGGATCAGCACGCCCACCAGCACATCCAGCGCAATGCCAAATTCCACAATCATAGGCATGCCATTGGTGGCCGTGGTGGCGGCAAAGATCAGGCCGTTTTCCATCGACAAAAAGCCGATCACCTGCGGCACCGCCTTGGAACGGGTGATCATCATCATGAAGGCCAGCAGCACGCAGGCCAGCGCAATGCCAAGCGAGCCACCGGCCATCGAATGCGACAGGCGCGACACCGGCAGGGCCAGGCCAAAGGCAAAGATCACCAGCGCAATGCCCACCAGCATGGTGGTCGGAATATTGATGAGGGTCTCCACATCCCAGCGCACATTGAGCTTGCGGATCAGGCGCTGCAGCATCCAGGGAATGAACACCACCTTGAGCAACAGCGTCAGCGCGCCGGACCAATACAGGTCCGGCTGCTGCGTGGCGTAGGCCAGCAGCCAAGACGCTGCCACCAGGGCCGCGCCCTGCATCATGAACAGATTGATCAGCGAGCCAATGCGCCGCTGCGAAATCATGGCGAATGACAGCAACAGGATCAGCGTGGCAAACAGGTTGATGAGCTGCGGAACATGGCGAAGCATCAGCCCACCCCCAACAACACGTTGACCAGCAGGCCGATCACCGCCATCAGAAAGGCGGTGCCCAGAAATTCCGGCACACGGAAGACGCGCATCTTGGCGTTAAGGGTTTCTATCAGCGCCATCAGCGCCCCGCCAATGGCCAGCTTGAACACCAGCACCGGCAGCGCCAACACCAGGGCCAGCGGCGCATTCGCCTCGGCCACGCCCCAAGGAAAAAACAGCGCCAAGCCAATGCCGGAATAGACAAACAGCTTGAGGCTGGCGGCCCACTCCAGAAGCGCCAGATGGCGTGCCGAATATTCCAGGATCAGCGCCTCGTGGATCATGGTGAGTTCCAGGTGCGTGTCGGGGTTGTCCACCGGCACGCGCGCGTTTTCGGCCAGCGACACCATGGTAAAGGCCACACCGGCCAGCAGCAGGCTGGGGTAAATCGCCAGGTCGCGGTGCGCCAGGGTTTCGACAATTTCGGTCAGGGAGGTGGAACGCGTGATCATGGAGGCACAGAACAGCACCATCAGCAGGGCCGGTTCGGCCAAAAAGCCCACCAGCATTTCGCGCCGCGCACCCAGGGAACCAAAGGCCGTGCCCACATCCATGGCGGCCAGCGACATGAACACGCGGGCCAGTGCAAACAGGCCAACCAGCGCAATGCCATCGGCAGCCGGTGACAGCGGCAGATCGGTGGACAGCGTGGGCACGATGGCGCAGGCCATCAGCATGCAGGCAAAGATCACATAGGGCGCGCTGCGGTACAGCGAGGAGGCATGCTCGGCCATCACCGAATCCTTGTGGAACAGCTTGTGCAGCAGGCGGTAAGGCTGCAGCAGGCTGGGCGGTTTTTTGTTTTGCAAACGGGCACGGCAGGCGTTGACCCAACCGGTGAGCAGCGGCGCCAGCAGCACGGCAGTCAGCAGCGCCAGCGATTGGGAAAATGCACCCAACCAACTCATCGCGTCACCACCAACAGCACTACGATCAGCGTGACAAAGCTGTACATCAGGTAAACCGCAATGCGGCCCTGTTGCAGCTTGCCGATCAGCTTGGAAGTCCGCTCCACCAGGCGCGCCAGCGGCAGGTACAGCCAGTACCACAGCGGGTCTTCCACTACCACCTGGTAGCTGGGCTGTGCATCAAAGGCGCTGGGCAAATGGCGCCGCATGCGAAACAAGGGCTCGAACACCTGGCGTATCGGCTGGCCAAAACCTTCGGCCGTGTCCTGCATGCGCGCGGTCTGCCAGGGAAAGCCGCAGTCCCAGGGCGGCACACGGCGCAGGCGGCCATGGTAAACGCGGCGCACCAGCACAAATACCAGGCCCATCATGGCCAGAATGCCCAGTAAAAAGAGGGCCGGTGCATAGCTGGCGCGCTCCATGCTCACCGGCACCAGCAGCCAGGCACTGTCGGCCGCGCCATGGGCCAGACCGGCACCGACCAGAATGCGGGTAGCGGGGTCCAGAAGGGCAATCACCTGGTTCGGAAACAAGCCCAACAACACACAGCCCGCCACCAGCCAGGCCATGCCCAGACGCTCCCAGGGTCCGGCATCATGCGCTTGGGCCAACTTCTCTTCGCGTGGCTGGCCCAGAAAAATCACGCCGAAATACTTCACCATGGTGTAGCCGGAAAGTGCGGCAATCAGCGCCACCAGGGCTGCCATCACCGGCACTAGCATGTCCAAAAAGGCGCTGGGCAGGCCCGTGGTGAAGAGAAAGCTTTGCAGCAGCAACCACTCAGCAATAAAGCCACCAAAGGGCGGCAGGCCGGCGCATGCCAATGTACCCACCAGCGTCGCCCAGGCCAACCAGGGCATGGTGCGCATCAAGCCGCCGAGCTTGCCCAGGCTGCGCTCGCCGGTGGCGTGCATCACGGCGCCGGTGCTGCAAAACAGCAGGCTCTTGAAGAAGGCATGGCTGAGCATGTGGTACAGCGCCGCCGTGAGCGCCAGCGCCGCCAGCGCCTTCATGCCATAGGACGAGAACAGCAAGGACAGGCCCATACCGGCGCAGATCAGGCCGATATTTTCAATCGAGGAATAGGCCAGTAGGCGCTTCATATCCACCTGCACGGTGGAGAACACCACACCGAGCAGGGCGGTGGCCAGGCCGACCACCATCAGCACCACGCCCCACCACCAGATGCGCGTCTGCAGCAAATCAAAGCCCACGCGCAGGATGCCGTAGAGCGCGATCTTCAGCATCACGCCACTCATCAGGGCGGAGAACGGCGACGGAGCGGCCGGATGCGCCTCGGGCAGCCAGACGTGCAAGGGCAGGATGCCGGCCTTGGCGCCAAAGCCGAACAGCGCCAGTAAAAAGGCGATTGAACCCCAGAACGGTGTGAGGTGCTGCTGGCGCATGGCGGCGAATGTGTAGTCGCCGGTATTGGCCTGCAGCAGGCCAAAACACAGCAAAACGCCCAGGGCGCCGATATGGGCCACCAGCATGTAAAGATAACCGGCCTGACGGATTTCGGGGATGCGGTGGTTGGCCATGACCAAAAAGAACGAGGAGAAGGCCATGGTCTCCCAGACCACCATGAACACATAAGCGTCGTCGGCCAGCACCACCATGGCAATGCTGGCCAGAAAGACGTGGTACTCCAGACAAATCAGGCCTGGCGCCGTGCCTTCGCCCTGGCGAAAGTAACCGGCGGCAAACACCGACACGCCGGCCGACACGCCACCAATCAGCACCAGAAAAAATGCCGACAGACTGTCCAGCCGCACATGGAACGGGAGTTGGGGCAGGCCCAGCGGCAGCACCGCCACTTGCGGGTCGGCAAAGACCGCGCTCAAGGCCACGCCCAGCAAAAGCACCGAGCAGCAGGCACCCAGGGGAAACAGCAGCACGGCCACCAAGCGGAAGCGGCGCAGGGCAAGAATGCCGAGCACGCCGATCAGCAGCCAGGCCGCCACCACGACCAGCACCCAGTCCAGATGGACCCAGTTCGGGAGGTGGTTCAAAGGATGCATGGGGAAGACGGCTTGCTTAGTACTGCAAAGATACTACGATTTGTCCGGTTTCCCCAGGCTTGCCGTTTGCACAAGCGTGAACAAAGGCGCAAGCCGCATAAATCCACCCTGGCGGCGCTTTATGATGAAGCATGTTCAAAATCTACTGGACCGGTGCCACCGGAGAAGCCTGCTCTCAAGACGAAGAGCTGCTCACCCGGGCGCTGGACATTGTAAAACAGCAGCGCGACGCGGGCCACAGCTTTGTCACCATGGTTGCCGAAGACCCTCGTCACGTCGGCAAACCCGGCGTGGATTCCGTGGTGGACGGCAAGACACCGGACGGCCAAGACTACGAATGGTCCAAGACCGGCCGCGCCGGCAAACCACGCAAACACGACAAGCCACTCGCCCGCAAAGATCAGTAAGGGCCCCTATGCAAGCCCTGATCAAGGCCATCGCCGCGATGGAACCCGGCACCGATGCCCAACGCGTTTTTCACGGCCGCGGCGGACTGCATCCCGGCTATGAACACCTGGCGCTGGACTTCTATCCGCCGGTGTTTGTGCTGACCAGCTTTGTGCCGCTGGAGGATGACACGTTGGCGGCCGTTCAAACCGCCCTGGCATTGCGCTGGCAGCAGCTGATGCCGGGCCAGCCCATCAACTGGGTTTACCAGTGCCGAGTGGACGGCCCGGCCGAAACCCGGCTGATGGCGGGCGAGGTGCCGGATCCGCATGACGTGAGCGAGCACGGCGCGCGCTTTCGGGTCCATGTGCAAAAGGGCCAGAACCACGGCCTGTTTTTGGACATGGCAGCGGGCAGGCAATGGGTGACTGAACACGTCACCAGGCAGCCGGGCCTGCGCGTGCTGAATCTGTTTGCCTACACCTGTGCATTCTCGGTCGTGGCGCTGAAGGCCGGTGCGCGCCATGTGCTCAACGTCGACATGAGCCACGGCGCCATCCGCATCGGACAGCAAAACCACCAGCTCAACGGCATCAGCACCGGTGCCAGCTTTCTGCCACACGACATCTTTTCCACTTGGGGCAAGATCACGCGCGCCGGGCCCTATGACCTGATCATTGTGGACCCGCCAAGCTACCAAAAAGGCAGCTTTGTGGCCACCAAGGACTATGCCAGACTGATGCGCCGCCTGCCAGACCTGCTGATGCACGGCGGCCATGCGCTGCTGTGTTTGAACGCGCCGGAACTGGGAGTGGCGTTTTTACAAAACCAAATGCAGGAACTGGCGCCCAGCATGCGCTTGGTGCAGCGCATTGCCAATCCCAAGGCCTTTGCCGATGTAAATGAGAACCGGTCGCTGAAGGTTTTGCTATACCAAGAGTCCATGGAAATCAGCTGAGGCCGGGACCTGCCCAGGCGCAATAAAGGATGAGTACAAAGCATGCTGCTGCTAGCGCTACAAAAATTTACATAAAAGCCGACGGCATACTATTTTCGTTTGCCTTAAAAATTTCATTTATTCGGACAGTGAATTGGCGTATTATTCGACCTGCGCAATATGTATTGCGCTCATGTGATATTGTTTATTTTTAGATAGTGAATATGGCAACCCTACAAGAACTGATTGCGCAAAAAGAAGCGTTGGAAAAACTCATTCAAGACAC
>CAIMZI010000121.1 GCA_903845935.1 uncultured beta proteobacterium
AGTCCTCAACCTGCAGCACCCGAGCGCGGGGCTGGGAGTGTTCCGGCATCAAACCCGCCGCCGCCAGCTTGTTGAACGGTGTTTCGATGCTCAGGCCGTGAACCGCATTCACATACTTGATCAGGGAGGTGACGATGCCCCGACCCACGTCCACCAAAGCATTGCCCTTGGACTGGGCAAACTCATGGCAATGCTCGGAGAACGCCTGCGCTCCCAGGTCAACAACAGACCGATCCAGCCAGTCGCCAAAGTGGGTTCGCATCAGCGAGTCATACCGCTTGCAGCTGGATGGTTTGATCTTCTTGGCAACACCGTAGGCGGTCAAAGCCTCCCGCAGGGTTGGCAGCAACACCGGAACCGACTTGATGGGTGTTCGACCCGCCCGACATTCCCGTAAGACCTCCAAAGCCAGCGCCCTGGCCTCGTCCACGCTCATTAAGGGCCAATAGCCCAAAATCATTCGGAACTGCTTGCCTGCCACGCTGGTGGCAACCTTGAAGCTACGCTTCCTCGCATTCATCCGCACACAGAAGCCGCAAAGCTGCCTGTCACGCAGGATGCTCCCGTCCTTGACCGTGCTACGGCGCAGCAAGGACTCGCTGATCAGTACAATCGGCATCAGTTTCCCCTAGGCAAAACGAGGACAAAATCCTCAGAAACCCGACGCATCCGTGCGCGGTTTCCCTTTTTGTCGTCCGGTCTTGCATGGTGCGGGTCCGGTACTTCGACCACACCCGCGTTGGGTTCGATGGTGCCGCTGGGGCCTTGTTTCTTAAGGATAAATTTCATCATGAAGTGCGGAATTGTTGGCCTGCCCAACGTAGGTAAATCGACCCTGTTCAACGCCCTGACCAAGGCCGGCATTGCGGCGGAGAACTACCCCTTCTGCACCATCGAGCCCAATGTCGGCGTGGTCGAGGTGCCGGATCCGCGTCTGGCGCAGCTCGCTGCCATCATCACGCCCGAGCGCATCGTGCCGGCCATCGTCGAGTTTGTGGACATCGCGGGTCTCGTGGCCGGTGCCAGCACCGGTGAAGGCCTGGGCAACAAGTTCCTCTCGCACATCCGCGAGACCGACGCCACCATCAATGTGGTGCGCTGCTTTGAAGACGACAACGTGATCCACGTGGCCGGAAAGGTCGATCCGATTGCCGACATCGAGGTGATTCAGACCGAACTCTGCCTGGCCGATCTGGGCGCGGTGGAGAAAGCGCTGCACCGCGTGACCAAGCTGGCCCGTTCCGGCGACAAGGAATCGGCCAAGCTGGTGGCCATCCTGGAGAAGTGCCAGGTAGCCCTGGACCAGGCCAAGCCGGTGCGCACCATCGATTTCAGCAAGGATGAGCTGCCGCTCCTGAAGCAGTTCTTCCTGATCACCGCCAAGCCCGCCATGTTCGTGGCCAATGTGGCCGAAGACGGCTTTGAGAACAACCCCATGCTGGACCGCCTGACCGCCTTTGCCAATGCGCAGAACGCGCCGGTGGTGGCGATATGTGCCAAGCTCGAGGCCGAAATGTCGGAGATGGACGATGCCGATCGCGACATGTTCCTGGAAGAGCTGGGCCTGCATGAGCCGGGCCTGAACCGCCTGATCCGCTCGGCCTATTCGCTCTTGGGTCTACAAACCTACTTCACCGCCGGTGTGAAGGAAGTGCGCGCCTGGACCATCCATGTCGGCGACACCGGCCCGCAGGCGGCCGGCGTGATCCACACCGATTTCGAGAAGGGCTACATTCGTGCCCAGACCATCGCCTTTGAGGACTTCATCCAGTTCAAGGGCGAGCAGGGCGCCAAGGACGCCGGCAAGATGCGCGCCGAAGGCAAGGACTATGTCGTCAAGGATGGCGATGTGATGAACTTCTTGTTCAGCTCGTAAACCGATTTTTTGCTGTTCTCGCCGTACGACCTGCTGTCCCTGGGGGCGGCAGTCTGCTGGGCCTTCACCAGTGTGATGTCGGCCACGCCGGCGCGCCATCTGGGCACCTTTGCCTTCACACGCTGGCGCATGGCGCTGGTGCTGCTGATGCTGCTTCCGGTGGTGGTGCTCAGCGGCAGCTGGCGCAGCCTGTCTTTCGCCGATTGCGCGGTGCTGGGCTTCAGCGGCTTTATAGGCATCTTTGTCGGCGACACGGCGCTGTTTGGCGCCATGAATCGTCTGGGGCCGCGCCGCACCAGCGTGCTGTTTGCCACCCATGCTTTTTTCAGCGCACTGCTGGGCTACTTTGTCCTAGGCGAGCAGATGGGGGCGCAGGCCATGTTGGGCGGTGTATTGGTCATGGCCGGCGTCATGACTGCCATTCTGCTGGGCCGGCACAAAGACGAGGCCCATGCGCTGGAGGCGGACAGCGGCCATTGGGGGCAGGGCGTGGCTTTAGGGCTGCTGGCCGCGCTGTGCCAGGCGGTGGGCTCGCTGATTGCCAAGCCGGTGATGGTCAACGGTGTCGATCCGATTGCCGCCACCGCCGTGCGCGTGGGCGCCACCTGCCTGGCGCAGTTTGTGCTGCTCTGGTCCGGCTTTGCCGCGGCTCGTGCGCAGAACAAGGCCACAGCGCGGATTCTGTTGCAGGTGGGCTGGATCGGTTTTCTCGGTATGGGCGTTGGGATGACCCTCATTTTGCTGGCGCTCAAGCACGGCGATGTGGGGCTGGTGGCCATTCTCTCCAGCGTCTCGCCGGTGCTGGTGCTGCCCTTGTTGTGGTTGCGTCTGAAGCGCGCACCGGCACCGGGTGCCTGGTTGGGCGCGGGCTTTACCGTATTGGGAACTGCCTTGGTCTTGCTGCGTTAGCCCAGCAACTGGGTGTAGGCGTTGCGCGTAGCGGACGACACCGAGGCCAGCGCCTGCGCATGGGACGTTTTGTGGCGTGCAATGGTGCGTGCGCTGGCCAGCGCCTTGGAGCGGCAAAACCAGTGGCAGCTGTGCTGCAACAAAAGCAATTCTGCGGTCAGCATGAAGGCCCGGTCTTTTTGGGGCAAATCGGTCTGTTTGTTCACCACCGCCTCCACTCCCGCTGCATGGATGCGCAGCAGGCTGCGGAAATCTGCGGTGGCACTTGGAAATAATTTGGCCGCAAAGGGAATCGCCAGCGGCAGCGTACTAAAGCGTGCCAGCGCTGCATCGACCTTGTCGAAGGCCGCGACAAACGCCTGGATTTGCCCGTTGAGTGTGGTTTCCGCCTGGCCCAGCATGTTCCAGACCTGGGTGCTGCGCTCCGGGTCGCTCTCGCCAAGGGCCCGCAAATAGCCGTCGACCACCGTCTCCATCAGCTTTTCCACCTGGAATTGCCCGAGGATACCTGCCAGCAGTCGCACGCGTTGCAGCTGATCTCGGCTATTGAAAAACCACAGTGCTCCGCTCGCCAGCACCAAAAAAACGAGTTCCATGAATTGAAGATTCCTACAGTATCGAAGTCAAAAGGAATTTTCTTGTGGCCCGAGTATAGAAAGCGGGTCGGTCGGTTCTGGCGGCTGGCACACGCTCGGCCCCCACAAAATTTCAATTGCTGAAAATTTGGGCAGGTAGAATGGAGAGGGCTCGGCGCCTGATTCGATCAAACCCCCTTCCGTTTTTCACCATTCACTATGCACATCGGCCCATTTGCCTTGGCAAATCCGCTCATGGTCGCGCCCATGGCGGGCGTGACCGACCGTCCGTTTCGCCAGCTATGCAAGCGACTGGGCGCGGGTTATGCGGTGAGCGAGATGGTGAGCTCGCGCAAGGACCTGTGGAACACGCTCAAGACCTCGCGCCGCGCCAATCACGAGGGCGAACCCGGCCCCATCGCCGTGCAGATTGCCGGCACCGAAGGCGCCATGATGGCCGAGGCTGCGCTCTACAACATTGACCGCGGCGCGCAAATCATAGATATCAACATGGGTTGTCCGGCCAAGAAGGTTTGCAACAAATGGGCCGGGTCGGCCTTGATGCAGGACGAGGCGCTGGCGCTGGAAATTATTGAGGCCGTGGTGAAGGCCTGTGCTCCGCGCAATGTACCTGTCACGCTGAAGATGCGCACCGGCTGGTGCCAGAGCCACAAGAACGCTGTCGTCATCGCCCGTGCCGCCGAAAGCGCGGGCGTGCAGATGGTGGCCGTGCACGGCCGCACCCGTGAGCAGGGCTACAAGGGCGTGGCCGAATACGACACCATTGCGGCGGTCAAGGCGGCGCTGCGCATACCGGTGGTGGCCAATGGCGACATTGCCACGCCGCAGCAGGCGCGCGATGTGCTGCGCCTGACCGGCGCCGACGCCGTCATGATTGGCCGCGCCGCCCAGGGCAGGCCCTGGCTATTCCGCGAGATTTCCCATTTTCTGGCGACGGGTGAGCACTTGGCGCCGCCACTTGTCAGCGAAGTCAAGCGGCTGCTCATTGATCATCTGCATGACCATTACAGCCTGTACGACGAGTTCATAGGCGTGCGTTCGGCGCGCAAGCATATCGGCTGGTATGTGCGTGATCTGCCGGGCGGCGAGGCCTTTCGCCTGCAGATGAATGGGCTGGATGACTGCGCAGCCCAGGTGGCGGCTGTGGCGAATTTTATGGATGAAATAGGCGCCTGCATGGACCGCATTCCGGTGGCAGGCGCATCGGTGGTTGGCGAAGAAGTCGCAACAACAAGCAAAGAGACAGCATGAGCAAGAAGCATATTGAGGAGACTGTGCGCAGCAGTCTGGAAGACTATTTCCGTGACCTGCACGGCACCGAACCCGACAGCATGCACGAGATGATGCTGCGCATTGTCGAAAAACCCCTGTTGGAAGTGGTGATGGCGCATGCCGACCACAACCAGTCCCGGGCCGCCGAATGGCTGGGCCTGAACCGCAACACACTGCGCAAGAAATTGCTCGAACACAAATTAATCAAATAGAAGGTCCCATGAACGCACTGCTTTCCGTCTCCGACAAAACCGGCATCCTCGAACTCGCACAGGCTCTACACGCGCAGGGCATCAAGCTGCTATCTACCGGCGGCACCGCCAAGCTGCTGGCCGACAACGGCCTGCCCGTCACCGAGGTGGCAGCCATGACCGGCTTTCCCGAAATGCTGGACGGCCGCGTCAAGACCCTGCACCCGCGCGTGCACGGCGGCCTCTTGGCCCGGCGCGACCTGCCGGCCCACATGGCGGCTTTGGCAGAACACCAGATCGACACCATTGACGTGCTGGTGGTGAATCTGTACCCGTTTGAATCCACCGTGGCCAAGCCTGGTTGCACGCTGGAAGATGCGATCGAGAACATCGACATCGGCGGCCCGGCCATGGTGCGCAGTGCGGCCAAGAACTGGAAAGACGTGGCGGTGCTGACCGACGCCTCGCAATACTCAGAAGTGATTGCCGAACTGAAGTCCGGTGGTGTCACGCAAAAGACCAAGTTTGCGTTGAGCGTGGCCGCTTTCAACCGCATCAGCCAGTACGACGGCGCCATCAGCGACTACCTCGCCAGCGTGCAGTTCGGTGAGGGCGTGGCCGACGACCAGGCCCCACGCTTAAGCCAGTTCCCAGGCCAGAGCAATGGCCGCTTCATCAAGCTGCAAGACCTGCGCTACGGTGAAAACTCGCACCAGCAGGCCGCCCTGTACCGCGACCTGTATCCCGCACCCGGCTCACTGGTGACGGCCAAGCAGTTGCAGGGCAAGGAGCTCAGCTACAACAACATTGCCGATGCCGATGCCGCCTGGGAATGCGTCAAGAGCTTTGACAGCCCGGCCTGCGTCATCGTCAAGCATGCCAACCCCTGCGGCGTGGCCATAGGCGCCAACGCGCTGGAAGCCTACAGCAAGGCCTTCAAGACCGACCCGACCTCGGCCTTTGGCGGCATCATCGCCCTGAACACGCCGCTGGACGAGGCCGGTGCGCGTGAAATCTCCAAGCAGTTTGTCGAGGTGCTGATGGCGCCTGCCTACAGCGTCGAAGCCTTGGCCGTCTTTGCCGCCAAGGCCAATGTGCGCGTGCTGCAGATCGATCTGCCCAAGGGTGGCAAGAGCGATTGGGATAACGGCCGCAACGCCATGGACATGAAGCGCGTCGGCTCCGGCATCCTGCTGCAGACCGCCGACAACCATGAGCTGGCGTTGGCCGATCTGAAGGTGGTCACCGTCAAGCAACCGACCCAGGAGCAACTGCAGGACCTGCTGTTTGCCTGGAAGGTGGCCAAGTTCGTCAAGAGCAACGCCATCGTCTTTTGCGCCAATGGTATGACCATGGGTGTGGGGGCAGGTCAGATGAGCCGTTTGGATTCAGCCCGCATTGCCAGCATCAAGGCCGAGCATGCCGGTCTGTCATTGGCAGGCACGGTGGTGGCCAGTGACGCCTTCTTCCCGTTCCGCGATGGTCTGGATGTGGTGGTCGATGCAGGTGCGACCTGCGTCATCCAGCCCGGTGGTTCCATGCGCGACAACGAGGTGATCGCCGCGGCCAATGAGCGCGGTGTGGCCATGGTCTATTCGGGGGTGCGCCACTTCCGGCATTAAGTTCGGGCGAAAAACGCGGCCGTGCGGCCAGGGCGCTGCGTTCTATGCCGGGTCTGGTGACGTCGCCACCATTGCCCGGCCTACTGCCTCGGCCACCTTGATGCCGTCCACGCCGGCCGACAGAATGCCGCCGGCATAGCTGGCACCTTCGCCGGCCGGATACAGGCCGCGAACGTTGGTGCTTTGCAGGTCGTCGCCGCGCGGGATTTTTAAGGGCGAAGAGGTGCGCGTTTCCACGCCGGTGAGCATGGCACCGGCCATGTCGAAGCCACGAATTTTTTTGCCGAACACAGGAATCGCTTCGCGCAGCGCCTCAATCGCATAGGCGGGCAGGCTGGGTGCCAGATCGCCCAGCTTGACGCCGGGCTTGTAGGAGGGCTGCACGCCGGCGAAATCGGTAGAGGGTTTCCCCGCCAGAAAGTCACCGAGCAGCTGGCCCGGAGCTTCGTAGCTGCTGCCACCCAGCACATAGGCACCGGCCTCCAGCTGGCGCTGAAAAGCGATGCCGGAGAGCGGATGTGCGGCCTTGGGATCCTGGGCGCGCAAGACGGCAGCCTCTTGCGCATAACTGCGGCCCTTGTCCTCGCCAAAGGCCGCTACAAAACTGGCCTCGTCCTGCGGGTAGTCGGGCGGGTCTATGCCCACCACCAGACCGGCGTTGGCATTGCGCTCGTTGCGCGAATACTGGCTCATGCCATTGGTGACGACGCGCCCCGGCTCGCTGGTGGCGGCCACCACGGTGCCGCCTGGGCACATGCAAAAGCTGTAGACCGCGCGGCCATTCTCTGCGTGGTGCACCAGCTTGTAATCGGCCGCACCCAGCATCGGGTGACCGGCATGGCGGCCCCAGCGGGCGGCGTCGATCACGTGTTGCGGATGCTCGATGCGAAAGCCCACCGAGAAGGGCTTGGCCTGCATGGCCACACCGCGCTCATGCAGCATGGCAAAGGTATCGCGGGCGCTATGGCCCAGTGCCATCACCACATGGTCGGCGGGAATGGTGTAGCTCTCGTTGCGGGCCAGGTCCAGTATTTGCAAGCCAACCAGTTGCTGTTGTTCGCCGTCCGGCTGCAGCAGCACATCAATCACGCGCTGCTCAAAGCGCAGCTCGCCGCCCAGGGCAATGATCTGCGCGCGCAGGTTTTCCACCACCTTGACCAGTTTGAAGGTGCCGATGTGGGGATGGGCCTCATACAAAATTTCGGGCGGGGCACCGGCCTTGACAAACTCTTCCATCACCTTGCGGCCCAGGAAGCGGGGGTCCTTGATCTGGCTCCACAGCTTGCCGTCGGAGAAGGTACCGGCACCGCCCTCGCCAAACTGCACATTGCTTTCCGGGTTCAGTGTGCTTTTGCGCCATAGACCCCAGGTGTCTTTGGTGCGCTCCCTCACCGTCTTGCCGCGTTCCAGAACGATGGGCTTGAAACCCATTTGCGCCAGCAACAGGGCGGCAAACATGCCGCAGGGGCCAAAGCCCACCACCACCGGGCGCAGGGCCAGATTGGTTGGCGCCTGGGCAATGAGCCGGTAGGCCATGTCGGGCGTAGGCAGGATGTGCGGATTGCCGACCTGCTGTGCCAGCAAAGCGGGCTCCAACTCCGGCGCTAGCGCCACGTCGACGATATACACCACCACCAGTTCGGCCTTGCGCGCATCAAAGCTGCGCTTGAAGACCTGCAGACTTTCAATGGCCGTGACATCGACCTTCAGCGCCTGGGCGGCGAGCCTTGTCAGTGCTTCAATCGGATGCGCAACCGGCGCGCGGTCTTGCTCGGTTTCGGAGGGCGCATCGGAGGCGCGACGCGCCGAGACCGGTACGGCTGAAAGGGGGAGTTTGAGTTCGGTGAGTCGGATCATGGGGCGGGCTCGTAGTGATCAAGCAAGGCCCCCATGATACGTTTACGCGGGCAGGAAGCCTTCCACCGACAGGTAGCGCTCGCCGGTGTCGTAGTTAAAGCCCAGCACCGTGGCACCGGCCGGAATTTCCGGCAGCTTTTGCGCAATCGCCGCCAGCGTGGCGCCGCTGGAAATACCCACCAGCAGGCCTTCCTCGCGGGCGCTGCGGCGGGCGTATTCGCGCGCCGGTTCGGCATCCACCTGGATCACGCCGTCGAGCAGTTCGGTCAACAGGTTCTTGGGGATGAAGCCGGCACCAATGCCCTGGATCGGATGCGGTGCCGGTGCGCCGCCGGAGATGACCGGCGAGGCCGTCGGTTCCACGGCAAAAACCTTGAGATTCGGCCACAGGGGCTTGAGCACCTTGGCCACGCCGCTCAAATGACCGCCAGTGCCCACGCCGGTGATGATGACGTCCACGCCATTGGGGAAGTCCTTCAGGATTTCTTGCGCCGTGGTGCGCACATGGACGTCGATATTGGCGGGGTTTTCAAACTGCTGTGGAATCCAGGAATTGGCTGTCAGTGCAGCCAGTTCCTGGGCGCGGGCGATGGCGCCCTTCATACCTTTTTCGCGCGGTGTCAAATCGAAGCTGGCGCCATAGGCCAGCATCAGGCGGCGCCGCTCGATGGACATGCTGTCGGGCATCACCAGAATCAGTTTGTAGCCCTTGACGGCAGCCACCAGGGCCAGGCCGACGCCGGTGTTGCCGGAGGTGGGCTCGATGATGGTGGCACCGGCTTTCAGTTCTCCGCTGGCCTCGGCAGCTTCCACCATGCTGAGTGCAATGCGGTCCTTGATCGAGCCGCCCGGGTTGGAGCGCTCGGACTTCACATACACCTTGTGCGTGTCGCCAAACAGGCGGTTGATGCGGATGTGTGGCGTGTTGCCAATAGTTTGCAGAACGTTGTCAAAGCTCATGGGGGGTGCTCCTAGTGGGTTTGGTTGGCACATTGTGGGCCACATTTTCAATCGATTTCGGTATATGGATATGCATTGCCCGTTCAGGCCTGATAATCAGACGGTGAAGCCTGCCAGACCACCGCTGGTGCAATTCTGGAAACAGAGCACTGGAGGAACGTCCGGACTGCATAGGGCAGCGTAGCAGCTAACCGCTGTCCACCGACCAGTCGTCCACGCAAGTGGGAGACTCTAAGGTGAGGATTAGAGCAACAGAGACGAGTCAATGTAGGAATCCTGTGTCGGGTGTTTCACCCAATGCAGGCTCTGCCTGCATTGGGTGAAACGGGCAATCTCTACGCGCAGCAATACCAAGTAGGCACACGTTGACGGGGCCCCCGGAGTGTGCGGGTAGGTAGCATCGAGCCGAACGGGCAACCGCCGGCCCAGATTAATGGTGGTCACATGAGGGGAAACCCCCATGCACAGAATCCGGCTTATCGGTGGGCTTCACACTTTTTCCGCCCTTTTTGGAGTATGGTTGATTGATCGTTCAACCCATTCAAGGAGGCAGCATGCGAGCCGTACGCGCACTACTCAAAAATACCGATGCACCCTGGAGTCTGCATCCGCAGGAAAGCGTTTTTGACGCCTTGCACACGCTGGCCAGCCACGATGTGGGCGCGCTGATGGTGATGGAGGAAGGCAGGTTGGTCGGCATTCTTTCCGAGCGCGATTACACGCGCAAGGTCGCGCTGCTCGGCAAGGCTTCCAAGGACACGCGGGTAGCGGACATCATGACCGCCAAGGTGCTGACGGTGGCAGCCGACTCGCGTACCGAGGATTGCATGACCTTGATGAGCCAGAAAAAGATTCGCCATATGCCGGTGGTCGATGGCGACAAGGTGTTGGGCATGATCTCCATCCGCGACATCATGGACGAGATCATTGCCGACCAGGAAGCCACGATCAGCCAGTTGCAGACCTACATCGCGAGCTAACCTTCCCCCAAGCTCCCCCGCTGCGCGTGGGTCGCGGCCTCCCTGGGGCGCGTTTAGCCTTGGGGCGGCCCGGCGGCCAAACTAGAACTTCTCGTAGACGCTAAGAAAGCGCCACTGGCCTTCGGGCAGGTCGGTCAGCGCCAGGCGGCCCAGGCGAATGCGGCGCATGGCCTGGATTTCCAGACCGGCCTTGCCGCACAGGTAGGCCACCAGTCCCGGGTGCGAGCCCTTGATGGCAAAGCGCAGCTTGCTCAATTCTGGCGAGGAGCTGTTGACGCTGAACTTGACCTGCGGCAGTGGGTTGCGCTCATCGTTCAGCGCACGGGCTATTCTTTGCAGTTGCTCGGGTTGCACCTCGCCGGTCACGTCCACAATCAGCTCGTGTTCCATCGAGCCCAGGTCTTCGCTGAGCTTGCGCGTGGTGCGCCAGTCCTGGGTGAATACCACCAGGCCGCTGGCGCCGGTCTCCAGCGCCACATCCGCCTCCAGATGCAGGAAATGGCGTTTGAGCGCGCGTATTTCCGATTGGTCGTTGCTGTAACGGTTGGCAATGGTCAGCAGGGAACGCGCATTGGGTATCTGCGGCTTGCTGGTGCGGCCGCGTGCAGGGCGCTCGTCTTCATCCTCGTCATCGTCCTCTACGCCGTCGAGCCAGCCCGAGGGCTTGTTTAAGATCAGCGTGACATCGGCGGTGTTCAGCAGCGTGGCATCCGGTGCGATGCTGACAGTTTGATGCAGCACGCGAAACGGCGGATCTTCCACCACCACGCCATTGACCATCACCCAGCCCCCCTCGATGTACTGCTCGGCCTCGGTGCGTGAGCAGGCCTTGAGCGCCATCACGCGCTTGGACAAACGCTCGCCCTCGCTCTCGGCTACGGCGGCGGGTTTGGGGTCGCGATCCACGGTGCGCGGGCGGTTCCTGGGCTTGGCCTTGGACGGAGCGGCAGGGCGGTTGTAGTCCGAGGGATTGGCGGGGCGGTTTGCCACCGGGTTGCTGGCGGCATAGGCCGCGCGCTTGATGGCGCGGTTGGACTCGGGTCGGGCCGGGCGCTCGTCATTTTGACGCGCCGGGCGCGCCGGGGGCTGGCCCTCGGGTCTGGCCGCTCTTTGGAAGGTACTCATGCTGCGCTCGATTCAATGGATGGGGTTTGCTGAATATGTTCCACATGGGCCAGCAGGGAACGCTTGGCCACCGGCCAAATGCGTGGGTCCACGTCGTCATAGGCCAGCGGCAACCATTGGTCTGGGTCGCCGTTGGGATTGGCTTGGATGACGGCCGCGATTTTCGCCTCGCGCCGCAGGCGGTGCGCCTTGAGTTGGGCGATACAGTCCTGGGCGCCGGATAGTACATGGCCGTGGGCCGGCAGGATGTGCTCTACCTTCCACTCGGCGCAGGCCGCTGCCAGCCGGTCTAACGAATCCAGATAGTGTCCCATGTGGCCGTCCGGTGGATCGATCACCGTGGTACTGCCGTTGAGGATATGGTCGCCCGAAAACAGCATGCCATCTTCTTCCAGCAGCAGGCAGACATGGTTGGCGGCGTGGCCGGGGGTAAAAATCACGCGCAGGCTGTGGCTGGCGTCGTCGGCGATCAAGCCAAGCACCTCGCCATCCAGCAAGGCGCGGTCCGGGTTGAAGGCGCTGGCGGCGCGCGCCGTGGCAGCCGAGGGCAGACCCAGGATAGTAGGCGTGGAATCAGTTGCAAGTCCATCACCGCTCTGGGTGCACAGCGCCTGCAATGGCTTTGCACCAGGGGAATGGTCGGGGTGTGAGTGGGTGCACACAATCATGCGGATATTGCCGCCGCGCCCGTCGGCAAAGCGGGCCGCCTGCCACAGGCGCTGCAGATGGTCGGCGTCCGCCGGGCCCGGGTCTATGGCAATAAATCCGCTGTGGACATCGCCCAGCAGATAGCTATTGGTGCCGGGGCCGGTCATCACGCCGGGGTTGGGTGCGGTCAGGCGCAGCAGGTTTTTCAGGATGGCAACCGGCTGCTCGGTCTGCCAGTCGGCGGGTGCGGGGATGGGGCCCGCTTCGGGTTGGATGATTTGCGAGAGTCTGGGCATGCGCCCCATTTTGCAACCAAAAGCCGCAGGGTTCGAAGTTGGTGTCTTCTTGCGCTGCGCGGATAATTGCTGCATGCGAATTCCGTTCACCAAAATGCAGGGCGCCGGCAATGACTTTGTCGTGCTCGATGAAACCCGCACCCGCTTCGGCCTGAGTGCTGCGCACTACCGTTTCCTGGGCGACCGCCATTTTGGCGTGGGCGCCGACCAGATACTCACCGTGCGGCCCTCTCCGGCGCACGGCATCGACTTTGAATACCTCATCCACAACGCCGATGGCCGCGAGGTGGAGCAGTGCGGCAACGGTGCGCGCTGTTTTGCCCGCTTTGTGCGCGACAGCGGTCTCTCGGACAAAGACGTTCTGCGCGTGCAGACCATGAAGGGCGTGATCGAACCCCGGCTCACTGCAGACGGACGCGTCACCGTGGACATGGGCGCGCCGCGCTTTGCGCCGCAGGATCTGGACTTTGACGCCAGCGGTCTGACGCTGCAGCCGCAAGGGGACTGGGGCAACTGGCCGGTGCTACCCGCAGGCAGTGCCCAAGAGGTATCGCTGGCCACTGTGTCCATGGGCAATCCGCACGCGGTGATTCAGGTGGAAGACGTTGACACGGCCGCCGTGGAAACCTTGGGGCCCGGCGTGCAGGGCAATCCGCGCTTTACCCGGGGCGTCAACGTTGGCTTTATGCAGCTGCAGAGCCGTACCAGCATTCGCTTGCGCGTCTATGAGCGCGGTGTCGGCGAGACCTTGGCCTGTGGCACGGGCGCCTGTGCCGCTGTAGCGGCTGGCATTCGCCTGGGCCTGCTGGATGCCAGCGTGGACGTTCACACCCGCGGCGGCCTGCTGACCATTGCCTGGGCCGGTGGCGATGCGCCGGTGCTGATGACCGGTCCTGCCACCACGGTGTTCCGGGGCGAGATTGATCTGCCGGACGAGATGGCCGCCTGAGCCGCCCTTGATTCAAAACCCATTCACTTTGACTGAGCTTCCATGAGCAATCTTCCCAACTCCGCGCTGGCCAACCCGATTACCGAAGACGATATCGCCAACTATCTGGCCAATACGCCGGATTTCTTTGTGCGCCATGCCGAGCTGCTGGCCGCCGTGCAACTCAATAGCCCGCACGGCCACCGCGCGGTCAGCCTGCAGGAACGCCAGGCCGAGATGCTGCGCGACAAGATCAAGTTGCTGGAGCAGCGCATCATGGAGATGATGCGCAACGGCAACGACAACGTCATCCTGTCCAACAAGATTTTGCGTTGGGCCGGTAGCCTGCTGCAGGGCGGTGATGCGAAACAGTTGCCGCAGCAAATGGCCGATGACATCGAGATGCAATTCGCCGTGCCCCAGGTCGGACTGCGTCTGTGGGACGTGGCCGCTGCCTATGCAAAAGAAGCTTTTGCCCAGGGTGTCAGCGACGATCTGAAGCTGTTTGCCTCCTCGCTGACCGAACCCTTTTGCGGCCTGAACACCGGCTTTGAGTCGGTGAACTGGCTGAAAACACCGGCCGCCATCACCTCGCTGGCTTTGATTCCCCTGCGCGTCGGCCCCAGCACCCCGGCCTTTGGTCTGCTGGTGCTGGCCTCCAGCGATGCGCAACGCTTCACCAGCGGCATGGGCACCGACTTTCTGTCCCGCATTGGCGAGCTAACCAGCGCTGCGCTGTCGCGCCTGCGCTAAGGCGGCAACCGTTAGCCAGCCATGCAGGATGCCGCGGCTCTGGTCGAAAAATACCTGGAGTACGTGCTCGTCGAAAAGCGCCTGGCCCAGCGCACGGTGGAACTCTATGCGCTGGACCTCTTGAAGTTGCAAAGCTACGCAGCCCAGGTTCCGGTGGATCTACTGATGGTGCGCAACCCGCATGTGCGGCGCTGGGTGGCGCAGATGCACAGCGGCGGACGCAGCGGTCGCGGCATTGCGCTGATCCTGTCGGGCTGGCGTGGTTTTTACAGCTGGCTGGGCCGTAATGGCCTGACCTCCAGCAATCCGGTACAGGATGTGCGCGCACCCAAGGCGCCCAAGCCCCTGCCCAAGGCGCTGGGCGTGGATGACGCGGTGCAGTTTGCCGATTTTCAAAGCGACGACGACCCCTGGCTGGAGGCGCGCGACTGCGCCATGGTCGAGCTGCTGTATGGCAGCGGCCTGCGCGTGGGCGAGCTGATCGGCCTAGATGTCCAAGCCAGCAAGGCAGCGCGCGGCTGGGTCGACCTGCGGGCGGCCGAGGCCCATGTGCTGGGCAAGGGCTCCAAGCGCCGCAGCGTGCCGGTAGGCAAGACAGCTATTGCGGCATTGGAACGCTGGCTGGAGTTGCGCGGCCCCATGGGCACGGCGCAGGGCGGGCCGGTGCACGAGACACAGGCCGATGCGGCTCGCGCCCTGTTCAATGGTCGCAACGGCACACGTCTGAGCGCCCAGTCGGTCTGGCAGCGCCTGCGTAGGCGCAGCCTGCAGGCCGGTGTGCTCACACCGGTGCATCCGCACATGTTGCGCCATAGTTTTGCCAGCCATCTGCTGCAAAGCAGCGGCGACCTGCGCGCGGTGCAGGAACTGCTGGGTCACGCCAACATCAGCACCACCCAGGTCTACACAAGGCTGGACTTCCAACATCTGGCGGAAACCTACGACAAGGCGCATCCGCGGGCCAGGGCCAAACCGAAGGGATAGCGCCAGCGGCGACAATAGCCCCATGAAAATGATTCGTCTACGCGCCGGCAAAGAGCGCTCCCTCCTGCGCCGCCATCCCTGGATTTTTGAATCCGCCATTGCCAAGGGTGGTGGTGACAGCGGCGAGACCGTGCGCGTGGAGTCGGCCGAAGGCCAATTCCTGGGATGGGCGGCGTTCAGCCCGACTTCCAAAATTCGCGCCCGCATGTGGAGCTTTGATGAGGGTCAGCGCATTGACGAGGGCTTCTTCCAGGCCAGCATCGCCAAGGCCGTGCAGGCTAGATCCCGCTTTGACATCCAGAGCGACGGCGCGCGTCTGATCCATGGCGAATCCGACGGGCTACCGGGCCTGATCGTGGATCGCTACGGCGACACCTTGGTGGCGCAGTTCACCTCGGCCGGTGTCGAGCGGTGGAAGGAGGCTATTTGCCATGCGCTCTTGGCCGAGACCGGCCTCACCAAGCTCTACGAACGCTCCGACGCCAGCAGTCGCACGCTCGAAGGCCTGGCCGAGCAAACCGGCTGGCTGCGCGGGGAGGGCGAGACCGACCTAGTGCTCCAAGAGCATGACTGGAAGCTGCACTTGAGCATTGCCACCGGCCACAAGACTGGCTTTTACCTGGATCAGCGCGACAGCCGTGCCAAGTTCGCCAGCTACAGCAAGCGCCTGAACTTCCAGCGCGTGCTGAACTGCTTTTGCTACACCGGCGGCTTCAGCGTGGCCGCCCTGAGTGGCGGCGCGGCCCATGTCACCTCGATTGACTCCAGCGCCCCCGCGCTGGAACTGGGTGCGGCCAACGTGGCCTTGAATGGTTTTGAAGCCAGTCGCGCGACCTGGATGGATGCCGATGTGAACGCCTCGCTGCGCCAGTTCGGCAATGAGGGCCGCAGCTTTGACGCCATCATCCTCGATCCACCGAAATTCGCGCCCACCGTGGCCCATGCCGATCGCGCCGCGCGTGCCTACAAGGACATCAACCGCCTGGCCTTCAAACTGCTGGAGCCTGGTGGCGTGCTTTTCACCTATTCGTGCTCCGGCGGTATCAGCGCCGACCTGTTCCACAAGATCGTCGCCGGTGCCGGGGCCGATGCCGGCGTCGACGGCTTCATCACCGAGCGTATGGGTGGTGCCCCCGACCACCCGATGACGATTGCCTTCCCCGAGGGCGAGTACCTCAAGGGCCTGGTGGTGATGAAACGCTAGTGTTGTTATCCCCGCCTTGAATTGCTCGCTAAACTCCTCACTTGCTGATTTTGGGCTCAATACATGTCTCTCATTCCCGCCACCATCCTCACCGGCTTTCTGGGCTCGGGCAAAACCACGCTGCTCAAGCGCGTGCTGGCCGAGGCCCACGGCCAGAAGATCGCTGTCATCGAGAACGAGTTCGGCGAGGAAAACATTGACAGCGACATCCTGGTCAGCGACACCAACGAGCAAATCATCCAGATGAGCAATGGCTGCATCTGCTGCACCATCCGCGAAGACCTGCGCGCCACGTTGCGCGATCTGGCCGAAAAAAAGCGCAAGGGCGAACTGGACTTTGAGCGCGTCGTCATTGAGACCACCGGCCTGGCCGACCCCGGCCCGGTGGCCCAGACCTTCTTCATGGACGACGAGGTGGCCGAGTCCTACTTGCTGGACTCGATCCTGACCCTGGTCGATGCCAAGCATGCTGCTCAACAACTGAACGACCGCCAGGAGGCGCGCCGTCAGGTCGGATTTGCCGACCAGATCTTTATCAGCAAGGCCGATCTGGTTTCCAAGGAAGATTTGGATTCCCTGATGCACCGCCTCAAGCACATGAACCCGCGTGCTCCGCAGCGCGCCGTGCATTTTGGCGAGGTGGCCTTGAGCGAGGTGTTTGACCTGCGCGGCTTCAACCTGAACGCTAAGCTCGACATTGACCCGGACTTCCTCAAGGAAGACGAGCATGAGCACCACGACCATGCCGCAGGTGAGCATTGCGACCACCCCTCACATGGCCACGATGACCACGGGCATGACAAGCAAGGCCACCACCATCACTACGACGATGACGTGAAGAGCTTTGTGTTCAAGTCCGAGCGTGCCTTTGATCCGGCCAAGCTGGAAGACTTTTTGGGTGCGATCGTCAATGTCTACGGCCCACGCATGCTGCGCTACAAGGGCGTGCTGCACATGCTGGGCACCGAGCGCAAGGTGATTTTCCAGGGCGTGCACCAGCTCATGGGCAGCGATCTGGGGCCGGCCTGGGCGGAGGGCGAGGTGCGCAACAGCAAGATGGTGTTTATCGGCATCGACCTGCCCAAGGATATTTTGTTGCAAGGGCTTGAACAATCTCTGGTGTAGAAGGTGTTTAATGGTGGCGCGCTGTGCTTGGCGAATACGGGCGTCTGATATGGAAAGAGTGTGAACCATGGCCGAGAGTGGAATGATTGTCTCGATTTTGCAACTGATGGGTTTTCCGATGGCTAAACCTGTACACTCGCGCGCCGTAGAAACCCCATATAACAAGCCATTAAAAGCATCGACTGAAGCCGCGGGCGACAGTGAACACAAGCAGGCGAGTTCCAACAGGAGAGACCAAGTGAATGCGAAATCCGGGAAAGACCCCAAGTCCAAGGCCGTTACAGCCCCATCCAAACCTGCTGTCGAGACCGTGCCCAAGCCGGTAAAGGCCGTAGCCAAGGCGGAGCCTTCTGCCAAACCCGCGCCAGATGCAGCGGCCAAGCCGGCAGCCAAAGCGCCGACGAAGGCGTCGGCTAAAGCTGTCGCCAAGCCCGCTGTTGCTAGCAAAGCCGCTGCCAAACCTGCATCTCCTCCAAAAGTATCCCCGCCCATGACCACTGCCGCCACCAAGCCCGTACCCGCGACAGCACCTGCTGTGGCCCAGAAGACCGGGCGCCCATCGTCCCGACTGGCGCAACTCACGGTGCCCTCGATGGCTCAAGCCGTGGCCTCTACTGCGGCCAAGGCCAGTTACAGCCAATCGATACCCTCACCCGTGATCGTCCCGGTCTTGCCCTCGTCCATCAAAAAAGATCCCAAGCTGGCAAACAATTGGAAAACCAAGTCGCTTGCCGAACTCACGGATGCCGACCTGATGGCCATGCCCGATGCGGAGTACATGAACGATGTGCAGATGGCGGCGTTCCGCCTGAAGCTGTCCACGCTCAAACAAGAAATCCTCAATAGTGCCGGTGAAACTACCGAGCATTTGCGCGAAGACACGTCCGTGGTGCCAGATCCGGCCGACCGCGCCACCATCGAAGAAGAGCATGCACTGGAGTTGCGCACCCGCGACCGGGAACGCAAGTTGCTCAAGAAGATCGAGCAGTCGATTGGCCGCATTGATGCCGGCGACTATGGCTATTGCGACGAAACCGGTGAACCCATTGGTGTGGGGCGCCTGTTGGCCAGGCCGACGGCCACCTTGTCGCTTGAGGCCCAGCAGCGGCGCGAACTCAAGCAAAAAATGTTCGGTGACTGATGGTTGCAGGCGCTGGGCGCATGGCCGTTGGTTGAAGCAGCTTTTTTGAAACATGGCAGACGATAAACCCGGCCTGTTGTCCAAGGTCGCCATGTTTGTGCGCAATCCGACCAAGGACTGGTCGGAGTTGGATCAGCCGCAAGACAGCGACTCTTCCGGCTACGACAAGCTGGCGCTCAAGGCCATGATTGAGCGCAAGCGGCAAAATGACTTTGTCCGCAAGCGCGAGTTTGACCAGTTGCGCAAGCTGCGCAACCGCGATCCCGGCGCCATGGCCAACATGGGCAGACCCTCCTTTTTCCAGAACAGTTTGCCGTCAGACCTGGGTGGTCGGGCCGTCACCATCAAGAAGATCGACGAGATTGAGGCGCAGATGTCGCGCCAGTGGTGGAAGGCCAAGAGCGGCGGTGCCACCCAGCCCTACACGGTGCCGCGCGACTCGGTAGCCAGTCGCACGGATACCGCCATGCCCTTGGCTGCCAAAATCGACTCATCCCTGACGCGTTCCTTTGCCAGCACGCTTCCCTTTCAGATGGAGCCAGCGGGCGTTGCCGAAGATGGGGACGAATTCCTGTCCACCCTGATGGCGTCCGTGCCTGGGGCTGAAACGGGCGAGGGTGATGACGCCCACAGCGACGCCAAGCCCGGGTTTTCGACCTCACGCTTGCTTGCCATCGAGGTCAACGACGTGGCCACCGATCCGGAGCTGGAAGAGGCGGCCATCCGCTTTGCCAACAGCGACGATAGTGGCGCGGAACGCGGCCTGCTGGCGGCCTTGCGCGGCCATGATCTGGCGGCGCAGGCTGCCCAGTCATGGACGGCGGCCTTGTTGGACCTGTACCGCGCCACCCAGCGGCGTGGCGATTATGAAGCGGCGGCAGCAGAATTCGCGTCGCATCTGAATGGCCTGGTGCCTGCCTGGTCTGCGCTGGGTAGCTCGGCCGCAGCCAGCAGCATGGCGCCAAGCCCCATTTGGTGCAGCCCGGCGACGCTGACCGCAGTGGACATGGAGCAATTGCGAGCGGTCATGCTGTCCAGTCCCATGCCCTGGTATCTGGGCTGGGCTGGGCTGGAGCAGATCGCGCCCGACGCCTTCCCCCTGTTGCAGGACTTGCTGATCAGCCTGTGTGAAGAGGCGGCCAGCCTGCGGTTTGATGGCGCGGACCGCCTGCTCCAGTCCTTGCGCACATTGACGCCCTCAGGTGTGCGCGGTGTGAATCCGGCCTGTTGGGAAATGCGCCTGTGCGCCTTGCGTGCCCTGCGCTTGCAGGACGATTTTGAACTGGCGGCGCTGGATTACTGTGTCACCTTTGGCGTCTCGCCGCCGACCTGGGCCGAGCCCGGTTGCAGCCTGGTCGCACCGGGCGTGTCAATGGCTAAGGGCGAGTCCGACCTGGCCACGGTCGGGCTGGAATTACGGGGTGAAATTCTGGGCGATGCGAGCCAGGCCCTGGCCGCGCTGGATGCGGCGTCATTGGGCAGCATGCTGATTGACTGCAGCGATCTGGTCCGGGTGGACTTCGCCGCAGCCGGCAGCATTCTCAACTGGGTGGCGATGCGCCAGGCCGATGGGTGGCAGCTGCAATTTCTCAACGTCCACCGACTGGTGGCGGCATTTTTTCACGTCATCGGCATCAACGAACACGCCAAGATCATGGCGCGTGCGATCTGAGCCGGCGCAAGCCACATCAAGGTCTTATGGAACAATTTCACGGAACCACCATTATCAGCGTGCGGCGCAAGACGCCTCTGGGAGTCCAGGTCGCCATTGGCGGCGACGGTCAGGTCACGCTGGGCAATATCGTCGTCAAGGGCACGGCGCGCAAGGTGCGCAAGCTCTACCATGGCCGGGTGTTGGCCGGTTTTGCCGGTGCCACGGCCGACGCCTTCACCCTGTTCGAGCGCTTTGAGGCCAAGCTGGAAAAGCACCAGGGCCATCTGGTGCGCGCCGCCATCGAGCTGACCAAGGACTGGCGCACCGACCGCGTGCTGCGTCGCCTGGAAGCCATGCTGGCGGTGGCCGATAGAGATGCCTCGCTGATCATCACCGGCAACGGCGACGTACTGGAGCCTGAAAACGGCATCGTCACCATCGGTTCGGGCGGCGCCTATGCCCAGGCCGCGGCCATTGGCCTGCTCAATCACACCGAGCTGGATGCCGCAACCATCGTCAAACGCTCGCTGGAAATCGCCGGTGAACTCTGCATTTACACCAATATGAACCACACCATTGAGACGCTGGACGAAGAGCTAGTGGAGGCCAAAAAATGACACCTCAGGAAATTGTTGCCGAGCTGGACAAGCACATCGTCGGTCAGGGCCAGGCCAAACGCGCCGTGGCGATTGCCTTGCGCAACCGCTGGCGCCGTCAGCAGGTTGAGGGAAGCTTGCGCGCCGAGATTACCCCCAAAAACATCCTCATGATAGGCCCCACCGGCGTGGGAAAAACCGAGATCGCCAGGCGCCTGGCGCGACTGGCCGATGCGCCCTTTATCAAGGTGGAAGCGACCAAGTTCACCGAGGTCGGTTACGTCGGCAAGGACGTGGATTCCATCATCCGCGACCTGGCGGAAATTGCCGTCAAGCAGACCCGCGAGGCCGCCAAGGTGGCGGTACGGGGGCGCGCAGAAGACGCCGCCGAGGAGCGCATTCTGGATATTCTGATTCCCATGCCACGCAACGACTTCGGCTTCGCCTCGGGTGAGCCCACACCGGAAAGCACGGCGCGCCAGAGCTTTCGCAAAAAGCTGCGCGAGGGCCAACTGGCGGACCGTGAGATTGAGATCGATGTCGCCGCGCCCACGCCTCAGCTGGAAGTAATGGGCCCGGCCGGTATGGAAGAAATGACCGAGCAGCTGCGCGGCATGTTTGGCCAGATGGCGCAAAACAAGCGCCAGACGCGCAAGCTCAAGATCCCTGAGGCGCTCAAGTTGCTGGTGGACGAGGAAGCCGCCAAGCTGGTGAATGAGGACGAGATCAAGAGCCAGGCCATCCATATGCTGGAGCAAAACGGCATTGTGTTCATAGACGAGATCGACAAGGTCACCTCGCGCAGCGAAGGCAGCGGCGCCGAGGTCTCGCGCCAGGGCGTGCAGCGCGACCTGCTGCCTCTGGTGGAGGGCACCACCGTGTCCACCAAATACGGCATGGTCAAGACCGACCACATTCTGTTTGTGGCCTCCGGCGCCTTTCACCTGAGCAAGCCCAGCGACCTGATCCCCGAACTGCAGGGCCGCTTCCCCATCCGCGTGGAGCTGCAGTCGCTGTCGGTGCAAGACTTTGAAGCCATCCTGACGCAAACCCATGCCTCGCTGACGCGCCAGTACCAGGCCTTGCTGGCGACCGAAGACGTGACGCTGCACTTCACGCCCGAGGGCATCACGCGCCTGGCCAAGATTGCGTTTGAGGTCAATGAGCGCACCGAAAATATCGGCGCCCGGCGCCTGTCCACGGTGATGGAGCGTCTGCTCGATGACGTCAGTTTTGATGCCGCGTCCATGGCCGGTCAGACCGTGGAAATAGACGCTGCCTATGTAGACAAGCGCCTCGCCGAGTTGAGCCAGAACGAAGATTTGTCGCGTTACATTTTGTAATAGCCGCCCTCGCTATTCCCCCGCCCCTTTCACCCCCACCGGGATGAAAGGGGAGCCCAAAGCGGACAGCCGATTTTGCTTTCTCGCTTCGGCTAAGGCACCACTGGCGGAAACGGCGAATTTTATTTTTTTACTGTTGCAATCCCTAGCCGGCGCTCGGAACTGCTGGCGTGAGACCTAGGCAAGCGAATGCAGTGGCGACGCCCCGTCATTATTTCCGTATTCGGCGCGCAAGGGTCAAATCGGCTGTCCGCATTAAGCTCCCCCTCGCCCGGCGGGGGCGAGGGGGCTGGGGGGGGTGGGGAGTCAAGAATCTATCCCAAGCAAGTCCAGAATCCCCGAAATGAACGTCAACGGGTGGGCCGGACAACCGGGCACATATAGGCTGGGCTGCACGGCCTCCAGAAAGCGCCTATCCACCGCATCGCAATCGGCAAACACGCCACCCGAAATTGCGCAGGCGCCCACGGCAATCACCAGCTTGGGCGCGGGCATGGCGTCCCAACAGAGCTGCAGGGCCTGAACCATGTTGCGGCTGATGGCGCCCGACAGCACCAGACCATCGGCATGGCGCGGCGATGCCACGATGTCGATGCCGTAGCGACCCAGGTCAAAGTTCACATTGCTCAACGCGTTGATCTCCATCTCGCAGCCATTGCAGCCGCCGGCCGACACCGAGCGCAGCTTGAGCGAGCGGCCAAAGCGTTGGTGCAGGGCGGCAGATACCCGCACTGGATCGATGTCGGGCCTTGCCGCGCTGACGCTCAGCCCCTGGCGACTGGTGCTGGAGAGCTTGAAGTCGGCGTTGAAGCTGATTTTGTGGCTGGGGCAGACCGGCTCGCAATCGCCGCACAGCACACAACGCCCCAGGTCGATGTGCACCTCGCCAATTTGCACTGGCTGCAGCGCAATCGCCTGGCTAGGGCAGACATCCACACAGCGACGGCAGGAGGTTGCGCAGGCGGTATCGCCGATCAAGGGCTTACCGCGAAAGCCGATGGGTTTGGCCTGCCGCGGGTCCACTATGAATTGGCTGCCCTGGGCTTTGCGTACGGAGAGGGACTTGAACATAGGGGCTCTACAGGTCGTTGCCGCAATAGGAAAGGTCAAAGCTCTTGTTGCAGATGGGGAAATCCGAGATGGCGTTGTCCCGCAGCGCCATGGCCAGCCCGAACCAGTTGGGCAGGGACGGGTCCTGCAGCTTGTAGTGCAGCAACTGCCCCTGCTCCGAGGTTTCCAGCACCTGCAGCACCGGCCCACGCGTGCCTTCAACGATCGATATACACAGGTGCTTGGGCGACAGCGCCGTCAGGGCCAAGGCTGGTTCGGAAAAATTGCCACTTAGATCCAGTGCGCTATCGCCTCCCACAGCCAGCAACCATTGCAGCGATGCCTCCACCTCGCGCATGCGCAAAAGCATGCGAGCCCAGCAGTCGCCGCCACTCTCGGTCAGCAGCTCCAATGGACGAGCGGAATAGAGCCGAGTCGGCAACTGGCTGCGCGTGTCCATTGCTACGCCGCTGGCGCGCGCCACCAAGCCGACCAGGCCCAGCTCCTGCGCCGTCTTTGCGCTGACCATGCCCGTGCCCTTGAAGCGCGCCGCCACGCTCAGGCTGGAGCACAGCAGCGCATTGATGCCGGCAAAGTCTGGGGCGAAGGCGCTCAGCGTTTGCAGCAGGTCGGCACGCTGCGCAGCATCCAGCCCCCGCGTGCGGCCAGGCCTTAGCCAGCCGCGGCCGAAGCGGTTGCCGCAGAGCCGTTGGGTCAGGTTGATGATGGCGGTGCGCAATCGGCCGTAAGTTCCACCACCTTGCAAAAAGGCGATGTCGGTGGCCAGGCCATTGAGCGTGGCGACATGCATGGCGATGCGCTCCAGCTCCAGCGCTACGCCGCGCAACAGCTCGGTCTCCATGCTGGCCTGCACACCGCACAGCGCCTCGACCGCGGCGCAGTGGCCCCAGGCGTAGGCGATGGCAGAGTCGCCGCACACCGATTCGATCACGGGCGTCAACGCCAGCGCTGGGCGGCGCAGCAGCAGGGCCTCCACGCCACGGTGCTGGTAGCCGAGCTGGATTTCCAGGTGCTGCACCTGCTCGCCCAGGCACATGAAGCGGAAGTGGCCGGGCTCGATCACGCTGGCGTGGATGGGGCCCACGCCGACCTCATGCACCTCCTGGCCGCGCACGTTGAAAAACGGGTACTCGTCCATCTGTTGTTGGCGCGCACCCTCAAAGCGGATCGGCTTGAGCCAGGGGTGTCCGTCGGGCAACAGGCCGGTCTGTTCCCAGAGCTCGCGCTCCAGACTTTGCGCCGCCGGAAAGCGGGCGGTGAGCGATGGATAGTGTTCGCCTGGCGTGGCCTGTGCCCGAAGCACCGAGAGTGGCTCTGGCGTGCCCGGTGCAGCCTGGAAGACGGCGGTGACGCAGAGTGCAGTATTGCCAGCTGCGCTGTCCGGACGCCCAAACAGCATCAGCAGGCGCGCCCCGGTTTGCATGCGTTCGGCGCATTGCGCCGCCAAGGCGCTCAGTGACATTAGCGCACAGTCACGCAGATCGCGTAGCAGGGTGGTGCTCATGTGCCTCCAATCGAGCGCGCTACCGCGCTCAACAACTGGGTGATGGCGTCTGGCGTATAGGTGCCCAGCATGGTCAGCACGCCGACAAAGCCGAGCTTGGGCAGGCTGGTCAGCAGCGATTCCTTGATGGGCGGCAGCACGCGCTCCGGTATGCCCCATAGCATGGGAAAGATGCTGCGACCGGTGGCGACAAAAATAATCGTCAGCATCACGCACATCAGGGTAAAGGCCAGCAGATTGCCGGCCTGCACAATGCCCGAGAGGATCAGCATCTCGGCCAGAAAACTGGCAAAGGGCGGAAAGCCGAGCAGGGCAAAAATGCCGCCCGCAAACAGCAGGCCGGCAAAGGGCAGGACGCGAATCACGCCGGCCAGCGGCGCCACGTCGTTGGTGCCATAAACGGCGCGCATGCGCCCGGCGGTGATGAACAGCAGCGACTTCACAAAGGCATTGCTGACTATGTAGAGCACCACACCGTAGGCGGCGACCTGGCCCACCGATAATCCCAGCGCAATGACGCCCGAGGAGCTGATGCAGGCATAGGCAATCAGACGCTTGTAATTGCGCGTGGCCATGATCTGAATGGCCGCCACCAGCAACGAGGCATAGCCCATCACCAAGAGTTCCTGCGACACCAGGCCGGTCTCAAAGCCCTGAAACGCCTGCAGCACCCGGAACATGGCAACCACGCTGACGTTGAGTTGCACGGAGGCCAGCAATGCACTGGTGCTGGTGGGTGCTGCCTCATAGGTCTCGGGCAGCCAGCTGTAGAGTGGCGCCAGGCCCAGCTTGCCGCCCAGCCCCAGCAGAATCAAGGCCAGGCCCAGGCCTTGCCAGGAGTCCTTGGCAATGGTCAGGGTTTCGCTCAGCCGGTCGGCGTGGAAGCTGATCTCCAGGCCGCGCAGGTCGGCCGATTGGGCCAGGCACATAAAGCCGACGAAGCTGATGGCCAGCGTCATCGACGAATACAGCAGGTAGCGCCAGGCCACGGCGCGCGGCGCGCCATACTGTCCGCAGACCATCATCATCACGGCGCAGGCGGTGGTGAGCTCGATCAGCGTCCATTGCAGGATCAGGTGGTTGCACATCACTCCCAGGTTCATGAGCAGCATGAACAGCGAGGACCAGAGCGCACGGGTGCGTAGGTCGCGAATCAGCTCCGGCGAGCCGCGCTCGCGCGAGAGCATGTACACGCCAATGCCCAGAAACACCGTGTTGATGACCAGCACAAACAGCATCGAGGTGGCGTCCAGCACCAGATAACGGTGGGCAAAGTAGAGTGGCAGGCGCTCCAGGGGCAGGGCCAGAAAGCTGGCCACCGTGGCCAACCAGATCAGCAGCGCCAGGCACAGCATCACTGGCAGGATCCAGCGTCCGCTGTCCGGCTTTGCTGGTGGTACGGCCCTGGTGTCGGCTGCCTGCAGGCTGGTGGCAGTCATGGCGTTTCTCCGGACACCGCCGCCAATGCCGGTCCGGACGGCTCGGATGCGGCCACCAGCCAGCTGCCGATCGTGACCGTCAGCAAATACACCAGGCTGATGGCCAGGTGCACCGGCAGCGGCCAGGGCTCTGGCATCAGCGACTCAAACAGGGCCAGGGCGTTTTCCATGAACAGCAGGGCCACCAGTTGCGCCAGCCGCTGCTGGTTGCTGGCCAGAATCAGGAAGGCAATCACTACCGTGGCGGCGGCCACGCCCAGGGTCAAGGCGCGCACATCGGCGCGCGCGCCATCGCCGAACTTGAAGGCGAAAATGATCAGGCTGGTGGCAATGCCCCAGGCAAACAGGTTGGAAGGCATCAGGCTGAGCTGGGCCTGGACCTGCAATGCCAGTGCGCGGCGCAGCAGATAGGGCACCAGCAGGGCGCGCACCAACAGCACCTCGGCGCCGGCCAGGGCGGCATGCGCGCTTAAGGGCTGATGTTGGGTCAAGGTGATCCAGCCCAGGCTCAGGGCCTGCACGCTCAACCACAAGGGTGCGGCCGAGACCCGGCCGAAGAAGGCCGGAATCAGGGTCGCCAACAGGCACAGCATCAGGGCCAGCGTCATGGATTGCCTCCAGTCACGCCGACCACCGCCATGCCAGCCAGAGCCAGGGCCGAAGCCAGCAACAGATAGCCGCCTACCCAACGCAGGGGCAGACGGGCGCTAAGCGACTCCACGCAACCGACAGTCACGGCCACCGCCAGCATCGCCGCGACGCAGAACAGCAGGGCCGCGACCGGAGCGAGCCGGGGGTCAAAGGGGTTGAGCAGGGCGGCGATCAGGCCGGCGTACAGCGCCATCTTCAGGGCTGCGGCGTATTGCATGGCGGCCAACTCGGGACCGCTGTGGTCGAGAATCATCACCTCGTGGATCATGGTCAGCTCCAGGTGCGTTAGCGGGTCGTCCACCGGCACCCGCGAGGCCTCGGTTTGCAACAAAATCAACAGGGCCAGCACCAGCGGAACAGCCATCAAGGCAAAGTGGGCGCTGTGGTGCAGGGCGCCAATGGCATCGGCAAAACTGTGCATGCCGGTGGCTGCACTGGCCGTGCCCAGCAGCAGAAAAAAGGCCGGCTCGGCATAGGTGGAAAACGAGGCCTCGCGTGCCGCGCCCATGCCCTCGAAGGAACTGCCCACGTCCAGGGCGCAAACCATCAGCACGATGCGGCCCAGGCCCAGCGTGTAGGCCACGGCCACAAAGTCATGGTCAAACGACAGCGGCGCAAACTGACCCAGCAGCGGCACCATGCTGGCCGCCACCAGGCTGCAGACCAGCACCGCATAGGGGCCGCTGCGAAACAGGGCACTGGCCGTGGTGCTGAGAACGGCCTGTTTGCCCAGCAGGCGCCGCAGGTCCCACAGCGACTGCAACAGGCCGGGGCCGCGCCGTCCCACCCACCAGGACTTGGTGCGGTTGACCACGCCCACCAGCAGAATCGGCATGGCAAGTACCAGCAGCAGGTGCAGCAGCGATAGCATCATGGCAGGGCGCCCTCGACCAGAAACACCAGCATGGCAATCAGCACCAGGGCCGCGAGCGCCATGGAGAAGGCCAGACGCGGGTCGTCCTCCTGCATCTTGTGGGACAGCTCGGCGGCGGTTTCGTCGCCGTGGCCGATCACCGAATACAGACGCCGCTCCACCGCATCCACGCAATCGGTCACCACATAACTGCCCTGCGGAAAGTAGCCGACCGGTGCCTTGCGGCGCTCCACCAGGGTCAGCACATTCTTGAACTGCCGCGCAAAGTCGATCGAAAAGCCGGTGCCGGTGTACTGCATGCGGGTATTCGGAGCCCCATAGCCGCAGGCCCAGGTGGCGCCGTGCTCCAGGTTCTTGGCTCGCTCAGCCCGAAAACGCAGCCACAGCACCAGCAGAATGAGCAGCAGCAGGCCCAGGGACAGGGCGCCTACGCGTGTCAGCGTGGCGGCAACAGCTGCCAGATTGGCTGCGGTGACCGAGTCCGGGCTGCCATGTAAAAACAAAGTGACAGGGCCGGCCACCATGGAAAATCCGGCCAGCGGAAAAATGCCCAGCAACAGACTACCCAGGGCATGCAGTCCCATCGGCAGCAGCATCCAGCGGTTCGCCACCTGGCCAGGGGGCAGACTGTCGTCGCGTGCCGTGCCTAAAAAAATCACGCCAAATGCACGGGTGATGCTGAGGGCGGAGACCGCGCCTACAAAGGCCAGTGCCGCCGCCACCAGAGCCAGACTGAGCTGGGCCCAGATGCCAAGGGCGTGGCCACCCAGCAGGCCGGAATACAGCAGAAACTCGCTGGCAAAGCCGTTGAATGGCGGCAGGCCCGAAATCGCCAGGCCGCCACCGAGGAAACAGAATGCGGCCATCGGCATGAGCTTGACCAGCCCGCCCAGACGCTCCAGGTCCACCACATGCTTGACCTGGTAGACGCAACCGGCGGCATAAAACAGCTGGCACTTGAAGAAGGCATGGTTGAGCACATGCAGCAGGCCGCCGCCAAAGCCCAAAGCCACCATCAGCGGCAGGTCCCAACTCAGGCCCAGGCAGCCTATGCCAAAACCCATGCCGGCAATGCCGACGTTTTCGGTGGAGGAGTAGCCCAGCAGGCGCTTGAGGTCGCGCTGGCCCACGGTGTAGAGGCCGCCTATCAGCGCCGACAAGGCCGAAAACACAAGCAAAAACCAGCCCATCCATTCATCGGGCTTGCCCGACAACAAGATAAAGCGCAGCAGTGCATACAGACCGGCCTTGTGGATCACGCCCGACATCAGGGCCGAGACATGGGCCGGTGCCGCGGCATGGGCGCGCGGCAGCCAGGAGTGAAAGGGAAAGAATGCCGACTTGAGGCCAAAGCTGGTCACCAGCAGCAGGAACACGGTATTGCGCAGCGTGCCGGGGTTGAGCCGCAGCCAGACACCAAAATCGTCCAGAAACCAGGACTGGCTATGGGTGTACAAGATCATCACCGCAGCCACCAGAAAGATCAGACCGATGTGGGTGGATACCAGGTAGTTGAAGCCGGCAAAGCGCACCTTCTGATTGGGGTAGTCCCAGATCACCAGCAGCCAGGCCGCCAGGGCCGCAATCTCCCAGCCAAACAGGAAGGTGACGGCATGTTCGCCGGTGTAGACCAGCAAAAATGAAACCGACACCATATTGAGCAGGGCGAAATGCACACCCAGATGGCGCGGGCCGTCGAAATAGCTGCGCAGATAGCCCACCGCGTAGACGCTGCCCAACAGGGTCATGGGCAGCGACCAGCTCAGAAAAAATGCCCCCAGCGCGTCCAGGCGAAAGTGCAGCTCGCCGATGGGATAGGCCCAGGGCAGGGCGCCGGTGATGTCCGCTGCGCCAAACAGCACCGGCAACACCACCGACCAGGCCAGGGCGGTAGCCAGTGCCTGGGACAGCAAGCCAATGCCTGCCCGCGCGCGGTTACGAATCGGCAACAGGCACAGAGCGGCGCCCAGCATCAATACCAGAACAGCCTGTATGAGTTGGTTCATGAAGGGCTTACGGCCTGGACAGCAGCCCGGTGCTAGGCCTTGTCGGCCACGTTGGATGTCAGCCACTCGGGCAGCACCCGGTTGCCGGCGTTGTCGACGATGTATTGCCGAATCAGCTGGCGCACCACCTGGGAGGGCGTGCGGTCCTTGGCAGCGCAGATCTCCTCAAACAGTTTTTTCTTGTCCGGGTCAATCAGGACAGTCAGGCGTGCGGTTCGGTTTTCCATGGATCTTGGCTTGTTTGCGCTGGAGTATCAAGCAACGCATCTTATATGTGCGTGAAATGTTAATCAAGCCCCTGCCGTGGATGGCCGCTACGGTGCTCGTCAGGGAAGCGGGCTTTTGCTTCACGCATCACTTTCAGACCCTTTGCTAAGTGCTTCATTTAGAACGGTTTTTGCCTTGTTACAACCTGCGATTGCGGCGCTAAGTCCTTGATTTCATTGGAAATTTTTGTTGCAGGCCCGGTTGCAAGTGGGCCAATTGCTGATACAGTGCAAAAAAGTGGAATTAAGTGGTAATTAGTGCCCTTGATCAACCACGGTCCCACCGATTTTCAAAAAAAGGGTTTGTTGTCGTGTTTCAAGGTGCTTCGTCTCTCAGTCTGGATGCAAAAGGTAGGCTCTCCGTGCCGACCCGGCACCGTGACGTCCTGAGTGCGACCGCGGCCGGCCAACTGACGATGACCAAGCACCCCCATGGTTGCCTGATGCTGTTTCCCCGCCCCGAGTGGGAAAAGTTCCGTGAGCGCATTGCCAATCTGCCGATGTCGGCCCAGTGGTGGAAGCGCATCTTCCTGGGCAATGCCATGGATGTGGAGATGGACGGCACCGGCCGCGTGCTGGTGTCGCCCGAGCTGCGCAAGGCTGCCGGCATCAGCCGCGACACCATGCTCCTGGGCATGGGCAACCACTTTGAACTCTGGGACAAGGCCTTGTACGACGCCGAAGAGGCCAAGGCCATGCAGGGCGACATGCCCGATGTCTTCAAGGACTTTTCTTTCTAAGGCGCGCAGTGGAAACCACCTGGAACCATGCCACCGTGCTGTTGAACGAAGCGGTAGACGCATTGTTCAAAGACGGCGATACGCCTTATCCCGATGCGGCCGACGGAACCTATGTCGATGCCACATTTGGGCGCGGCGGCCACTCACGCCTGATCCTGTCGCATCTGTCGCTTGCCGGGCGCCTGATTGCCTTTGACAAGGATCCACAGGCCGTGGCCGAGTCGGCCTCGATTGCGGACGCGCGCTTTTCCATTCGCCACCAGGGCTTTGCCAACCTGGGTGAGCTGCCAGCGGGCAGCGTGGCCGGCTTGTTGATGGACCTGGGCGTGAGCTCGCCGCAGATCGACAACCCGGCGCGGGGATTCAGTTTCAGGAACGAGGGGCCACTGGATATGCGCATGGACACCACGCGCGGCGAAAGTGTTTCCCAATGGCTGGCAACAGCAGATGTCGGTCAAATCACGGAGGTGATACGTGAATATGGTGAAGAACGGTTTGCTGGGCCAATTGCAAAGGCGATTGTTGCTCGCCGACAGGAACGGGGCCCTCTTGCAACCACCACCGAGCTGGCCCAACTCGTGGCTGAGCAGGTCAAAACCCGCGAGCCGGGCAAGGACCCTGCAACGCGCACATTTCAGGCTTTTCGGATTTTCATCAACGCCGAGCTTGAAGAGCTGCAACAAGCGTTAGAAGCCAGCCTGAAGGTGCTGCAACCGGGCGGGCGTCTGGCGGTGATCAGTTTTCATTCGTTGGAAGACCGCATCGTCAAGCAATTCATTGCCAAGCACTCGCGCGAGGAATATGACCGCCGCGCCCCCTTCGCTGCACCGAAGGTGATGCAGCTGCTGTCACTGGGCCGGGTCAAACCGAGCGAGGAAGAAATCAAGGGCAACCCGCGCTCGCGCAGCGCCATCATGCGCGTGGCGCAGAGGACGGCGGCATGACTAGGATTAACCTGGTGCTGTTGCTGGCGGTGGTGCTGAGCGCCATCTACCTGGTCAATGTCCAGTACGAATCGAGGCGCCTGTTTACCGAACTGGACAAGGTGCGCGCCGAAGAACACCGCTTGAGCAGCGAACTCGATCGGCTTGAGGTGGAAAAGCGCGGCCAGGCCACCTCGGCAAGGGTGGAAAGACTGGCCCGCGAGAAGCTCCAGATGCGTCTGGTGATGCCGGCCATCACCACCTATGTGAGCTACACCGAGCCGGTCAAGTCCGCGGCTGGCAATGCCGCCGACGCTGCGTCCAAGGCCCAGGCTGCCACTCCCCCAGCCCAGGGGACCAAGCCGTGAGTCGCAGCGTGCGTTACACCTCCAGCCCCTTGCTGGCCAGCCGCACGCCGGTGTGGCGCAGCAAGTTTGTGGTAGCTGCCATCGCCCTGGCTTTTTGCGGCCTGGCCGCACGCGCCGCCTACATCCAGGTGTTTGCCAACCGGTTTTTTCTACACCAGGGCGAGGTGCGCTTTGCCCGCACCCTGGAGCTGCCGGCCTACCGGGGCCGCATTCTGGACCGCAACGGCCTGATTCTGGCCTCCAGCGTGCCCGCGCCCAGCATCTGGGCTATTCCCGACGACGTGGATACCGACGGCGAACACCCCAAGCTGCAGGAACTGGCCAAGCTGTTGGACATGCCCTATGCCGATCTGGCCAAGAAGCTCGACGAGGACAAAAGCTTTGTCTGGATCAAGCGCCAGGTCGACGCCGGCACCGCCAAGCAAATCGCCGCGCTCAATCTCAAGGGCATTTACCAGCGCAAGGAATACAAGCGCCAGTACCCCGAGGGTGAGGCCGCCGCCCATGTGGTGGGCTTTACCAATGTGGAAGACAACGGCCAGGAAGGCGTGGAGTTGCTCTACAACAAGCGCCTCTTGGGTAAGTCCGGTCTGCGCCGCGTGATCAAGGACCGTCTGGGCCGTGCCGTGGAAGACGTAGGCGAAATCGTGCCACCGGTGGACGGCCAGGACATCCAGCTCAGCATCGACAGCAAGGTGCAGTTCTTCGCCTACCAAAAGCTCAAGGAAGCCGTGTTGCAGCAGCGCGCCCAGGCCGGCAGCATCGTGGTGCTGGACGCCGTCAGCGGCGAGGTGCTGGCCCTGGCCAACTACCCCAGCTACACCCCCGACAAGCGGCTGAACCTGACCGGTGCCCAGTTGCGCAACCGGGCCCTGACCGATACGTTCGAGCCTGGCTCGGTGATGAAACCCTTCACCATTGGCCTGGCGCTGGAAAGCGGCCACGTCAAGCCAAGCACCATCATCGACACCGCTCCCGGCTCCTGGTCCATTACCGGCGTCACCATCCACGACTCGCATGCCCACGGCGCGCTCACCGTCGAGCAGGTGATCCAGGTGTCTAGCAATGTCGGCACCGCCAAGATTGCCATGGGCATGCCGGCCAGCGCCATGTGGGAGACCTTTTCCGCAGCCGGCTTTGGCCAGAAGCCGCAGGTTGAATTTCCGGGCGTGGTCTCGGGCCGCCTGCGCCCCTGGGCCAAATGGCGCCCGATCGAGCAGGCCACCATGTCCTACGGCTACGGCCTATCGGCCTCGCTGTTCCAGATGGTGCATTCCTACACCGTGTTCTCGCATGACGGCGAGATCATTCCCGTCACGCTGATGAAGAACACCGAGCCCGCCGTCGGAGTGCGCGTGTTCTCACCCGCCACGGCCACGGAAATTCGCAAGATGCTGCAAATGGCGGCAGGCCCCGGCGGCACCGGCCCCAAGGCCCAGACCCAGGGTTACTCGGTCGGCGGCAAGTCTGGCACCGCGTACAAACAGGTTGGCAAGGGCTATGGCACGGACAGCAACCGCAAATACCGTGGCTGGTTTGTCGGCATGGCACCGATAGACAAGCCGCGCCTGATCGTGGGCGTGATGCTGGATGAGCCCAGCGCTGGCCATTACTTTGGCGGCGATGTGGCCGCCCCGGTGTTCAGCGACACCGTGCAGCAGACCCTGCGTCTGCTCAATGTGCAACCGGACATGTCGGTGCGCCCCAGCATCGTTGCCAATGCGGTGGAGGAGAGTTTCTGATGCTGCACACCACTACACAGGCCGCGCTTTGGCTCAAAGAACATGTCACCGGCAGCCTGCGCACCGACAGTCGCATGGTGCAAGCTGGCGACGCCTTTATCGCCTGGCCGGGTGCGGCGGTGGACGGGCGCTCCTTTGTGGCTGCCGCCTTGCAAGCCGGTGCTGCGGTTTGTCTGGTCGAGGCCGAGGGCGCCGAAGCCTTTGATTTGGCAGACGGCCGCGTGGAGCGCTTTGCTGGCCTGAAGGCCGCCACCGGAGCGATTGCCGCCGACTACTTTGGCCATCCCTCCAAGGAGCTGGCGGTGCTGGCAGTGACCGGCACCAATGGCAAGACCTCGACCGCCTGGTGGCTGGCGCAGGCCCTGTCGGCGCTGCCAGCCGAGCTGGCCATTCCCTGCGGCATGATCGGCACGCTGGGCGTGGGTCGTCCGCCCGCCGCCGACACATTGGAAGACGCCGCCAGCGCCCAGGGCCATGTGCTGCCCACTGGTTTGACCACGCCCGACCCGGTGCTGCTGCAAGCCGCGCTGCGCTGCTTTTCCGATGAGGGTCTCCAGGCCTGCGCCATCGAGGCCTCCAGCATAGGCATTGAAGAAGCCCGCCTGGACGGCACGCACATTCGCGTGGCCTTGTTCACCAATCTCACGCTGGACCATCTGGACTACCACGGCGGCATGGACGCCTATTGGCAGGCCAAGCGCCGCCTGTTTGCCTGGCCCAGGCTGCAAAGTGCGGTGCTCAACATCGACGACCTGCGCGGCGTGGAGCTGGCAGCCGATTTGGCTGGCGGTTTGCTTGATGTGTGGACCGTGTCCGCGGTCGGACCTGCCCGGCTGCAGGCACGCCATCTGGTGTACCACGCCAGTGGCATCGCGTGTGAAGTGGTGGAGGGCGATACCGTGCTGCCCTTGCAGACCCGGTTGATTGGCGGCTACAACATCTCCAACCTGCTGGGCGTCTTGGCCGCCATGCGCGCCCTGGGCGTGCCGCTGGCGGATGCGGTCCGTGCCTGCAGCACCCTGCATGCCGTACCGGGTCGCATGGAATGTCTGGGCGACGCCGACACGCCGCTGGTGGCGGTGGACTATGCCCATACCCCGGACGCACTCGATCACGCCTTGGCCGCGCTACGCCCCTTGGTGCAGGCGCGCGGCGGCAGGCTCTGGTGCGTGTTTGGTTGCGGTGGTGACCGCGACAACTCCAAGCGTCCGCTGATGGGTGCCATAGCGGCCAAGCTGGCCGACCAGGTGGTGGTAACCAGCGATAACCCGCGCAGCGAGAGGCCCGAGGCCATCATTGCCCAAATTCTGTTGGGCCTGCCCTCCTGCAACAGCGTGGTGGTGCAGAGCGATCGGGCGCAGGCGATTGCCCAGGCGATTCAGGGCGCGGCGCCCCAGGACGTGATTCTGCTGGCCGGAATGGGCCATGAGCTCACGCAGGAAATTGCCGGTGTGAAGTCCGCGTTTTCCGACCGGGTCCATGCAGCGGCGGCCCTGCAGCAATGGCGGCTGCGAGCCATAGGAGTCTCGGCATGAAACCCATGATGATCTTGCAGGCCGCTATGCAGTGGCTGTCCGGCGCGACCCTGGTAGGAGACGGTGGTGCTGCCGTTTTGCGCGTACACACCGACACCCGCAGCGTGGAGCGCGGTGATCTGTTTCTGGCCCTCAAGGGCGAAAAGTTCGATGCCAACCACATGCTGCATCAGGCCTGTGCGCAGGGCGCTTCTGCCCTGGTCTGCCATGCCGGTTTGCCTGCAGACAGCTACCCTGCGGGCATTCCCCGCATCGAGGTGGCCAACACCCATGTGGCGTTGACCGAACTTGCCACCGCTTGGCGTGCACAGTTCAGTCTGCCGCTGATTGCGGTGACCGGCAGCAACGGCAAGACCACGGTCACGCAAATGATTGCCAGCATCCTGAGCGCCGCCGCCGGTGACGATGCATTGGCCACACGCGGCAATCTGAACAACGAGATTGGCGTGCCACTGACGATCCTGCGGCTACGCCCCCACCACCGCATTGCCGTGGTCGAGCTGGGCATGAACCATCCCGGTGAAATCGACGCACTGGCTGCAGTGGCTCAGGCCACAGTGGCCCTAGTCAACAATGCGCAGCGCGAGCACCTTGAATTCATGCAAACGGTGCGGGCCGTGGCCGAAGAAAACGGCTGCGTCATTGGCCGTCTGCCGGTCAGCGGCATAGCGGTGTTCCCGGCGGATGAGGAATTTACCGGACTGTGGGCCGAGCTGGCCGCACCGCGCCGTGTGGCCGGTTTTTCTCTGGCAGCAACAGATCGCGAGCAGGATGTGAGTTGCGTCTCTGCAACCTGGGCCGACGCTGCTTGGGCCGTGCAGGCACGCGGTCTGGGCCAGGACTTCGCCTTTGCTCTGCACATTGCCGGGCGCCACAACGTCAAGAACGCGCTGGCCGCAGCCGCCTGCGCCCTGTCGGCCGGAGTGGCTGTGGATGCGGTGGTCCAGGGGCTGGAGGCCTTTGTGCCGGTCAAGGGCCGCTCACGCGCCATCAAGCTGGCGTTTGCAGACCGCAGCCGCACCCTGGTGGACGACACCTATAACGCGAATCCCGACTCGGTGCGCGCCGCCATCGCCGTGCTGGCCGAGCTGCCTGGTCCGCGCCTCTTGGTGCTGGGAGACATGGGTGAGGTTGGCGAGCAGGGCCCGGCCTTCCACGCCGAGGCCGGAACCGAAGCCAAGGCCGCCGGCATCGAGCAATTCTTCGCTATTGGCGAACTGGCCAAGGCTGCGGTGGCCGCCTTCCCCGGTGCGCAGCACTTTGACTCCATTGAAAACCTGAACGCCGCCGTGCTGCAAGCATTGCCGCAGAGCAGCAGCCTGTTGGTCAAGGGTTCGCGCTTTATGCGCATGGAGCGGGTAGTGGAGGCGGTATACGCCGCCGCGCAGGAAACGCAATGAAAAACAAGAACGAAAGACTCACATGCTGCTAAGCCTGGCCCAATGGCTGCAAACCCTGTCTCCGGAATTCGGTTACTTCCGCGTTTTCCAGTACATCACCTTTCGCGCCGTGATGGCTGCGCTGACGGCACTGTTGATTGGCCTGGCCGCAGGCCCCTACGTGATTCGCCGCCTGACCGAACTCAAGATCGGCCAGCCGATCCGCGGTTATGGCATGGAAAGCCATTTGGCCAAAAGCGGCACACCGACCATGGGCGGTGTGTTGATCCTGCTGTCCATCGTCGTCTCCACACTCCTTTGGTTTGACTGGAGCAACCGCTTTGTCTGGATTGTGCTGATCGTCACGCTGGGCTTTGGTGCCATTGGCTGGGTCGATGACTGGCGCAAGGTGGTGCGCAAGGACCCCGAAGGCATGCGCTCGCGCGAAAAGTATTTCTGGCAATCGCTGATTGGACTACTGGCGGCGCTGTACTTGGTTTTCAGCATTTCCGAGAGCTCCAATATGCGCGTGATGGAGTTGTTTTTCCAATGGGTCAGTTCGGGCTTTGATGTGAATCTGCCGCCCAAGGCCGGTCTGCTGCTGCCCTTCTTCAAGGAGGTGAGCTACCCGCTGGGCGTGTTGGGATTTGTCATCCTCACCTATCTAGTGATCGTGGGCTCCAGCAACGCCGTCAACCTCACCGACGGCCTGGATGGACTTGCCATCATGCCGGTGGTGCTGGTGGGCTCCTGCCTGGGCATATTTGCCTATGTCACCGGTAGCGCCGTGTACTCCAAATACCTGTTTTTCCCGCATATTTCGGGCTCTGGCGAACTGATGATTTTTTGTGCGGCCATGGCCGGTTCGGGCCTGGCCTTTTTGTGGTTCAACACCCATCCGGCCCAGGTGTTTATGGGCGATGTGGGCGCGCTGGCTTTAGGAGCGGCGCTGGGTACCGTGGCCGTCATCGTGCGCCAGGAAATTGTGCTGGCCATCATGGGCGGTATCTTTGTGGTCGAGGCCCTGTCGGTGATGCTGCAGGTCAGCTACTTCAAATACACCAAAAAGAAATTCGGTGCCGGAAAGCGCCTCTTGAAGATGGCGCCACTGCACCACCATTTTGAGAAGCATGGCTGGAAGGAAACGCAGGTCGTGGTGCGCTTCTGGATCATCACCATCCTGCTGTGCCTGATCGGCCTGTCCACCCTGAAGCTGCGCTAAACATGTTTGCCCCCACGTTTGCTGCTACGCAGCTGCTCTGCCCCCAAGGGGGCCGTACGCCTCCTTGGGGCGGCCCGGCGGAGGCTTGTCATGCATAACCTGCAAGGTCTCCACGTCATGGTTCTGGGCTTGGGTGCATCCGGCCTGGCCATGGTGCGCTGGTGCGCGTTGCACGGTGCCGTGGTGACCGTGGTGGATACGCGCGAAGCGCCACCGCAACTGGCCGTGCTGCGCCAAGAGCTGCCGGATGTGCGCTTCGTGCATTCGGATTTCAACGCTTCGCTGATTGAAGGCAGCTCCATTCGCGCCGTCTTCAAGAGCCCTGGTCTGAGCCCGGCAGAGACCGTTGGCGTGATGGACGCAGCGCAGACTCTAGGTCTATGGGTGGGCGGTGAACTCAGCCTGTTTGCACAAGCACTCGAGGACCTGGCGCAAAGCGCTGTGCCGACCATCCACGCGCTGTATGCACCAAAGGTGCTGGCCATCACCGGCACCAATGGCAAGACTACCGTCACCTCGCTTACCGGCCATCTGGTGCGCTGGGCCGGAAAAAGCGTGGCCGTGGCCGGCAATATCGGCCCGACCCTATTGGATACGCTGACCAAGGCCCTGGCCGAAGATGCCCTGCCCGAAATCTGGGTGCTGGAACTCTCCAGCTTCCAGCTTGATCTGCCCAGCGGCCTGGAGCCCACGGCTGCCGTGGTGCTGAACCTGAGCCAGGACCACCTGGACTGGCATGGCAGCATGCAAGCCTATGCCAAGGCCAAGGCGAATATCTTTGGTTCCACCGGACTGATGGTGCTGAACCGCGAAGACCCGTCCGTCATGGCGATGCGCCCGGCTCCCATTCGGGCCAAACTGCAGCGGCCCATCGAGCGTGAATATGTGACCTTCGGCACCGACATGCCGCAGCGCCCTGGTGACTTTGGTCTGGAAGACATGAACGGCATGGTCTGGCTGGTGCGTGCGCTGGAAGCCGACGAGACGCGCAAGCCAAGGCGTCGCGCCGCCGGGCCGCCCCAAGGCGCGACAGCCCCCCTGGGAGGTAGCGCAGCACACGCAGTGGCAAGCATGGGGGCCTACGATGATGAAGAACTATATTTTCAGCGCTTCATGCCGGCCGACGCACTGCGCATTCGCGGTCGCCACAACGCCAGCAATGCCTTGGCTGCCTTGGCGCTGTGCTCGGCGGCGGGTTGTGCGCTGGGCCCCATCCTGTTTGGCCTGCGCGAATACCGCGGCGAGCCGCACCGCGTGGAAAGCGTAGGCATTTTGAACGGCGTGGAATTCTTTGACGACAGCAAGGGCACCAATGTGGGCGCCACCGTGGCCGCTCTCAATGGATTGGGCGAAGACCGCAAGCTGGTGTTGCTGCTGGGTGGCGAAGGCAAGGGGCAAGACTTTTCGCCGCTGGCTGCACCTATTGCTCGCCATGTGCGCAGCGTCGTGCTGTTCGGCCGCGATGCGCCGCTGATTCGCGCGGCCATTGAAGCCTCGGAAGTACCGCTGCTGGACGCTGCTTCCATGGAGGACGCCGTGGCGCAAGCCAACCGTGCGGCGCACGCCGGTGACGCCGTGCTGTTGTCGCCGGCCTGTGCCAGCTTTGACATGTTCAAGGACTATGCGCACCGTGCACAGTGTTTTGTCGATGCGGTGCGTACGCTGGCGCTGGACAGTGGCTCAGACCTGGAGAGTGTCGTATGAGCACCGTCGCACACACTCTGAAGGGCTGGTTCTCGCGCAAGTCAGGATCGTCGCCGTCCTCGGTCTTGCCGGTGCGTCTGGGCGGGCGCGGTTCCTTTGCCCCCCATATCGCAAGCACCCAGATACGCGGCTTTGACCAGCCTCTGGTCTGGGTCACCGTAACCCTGTTGCTGTGGGGTCTGGTGATGGTGTATTCAGCCTCGATTGCCATGCCGGACAACCCTCGCTTTGCCAACTACGCGCATACCCATTTTCTGCTGCGTCACACCCTGTCCATAGGCGTGGCCTTTGTCGCCGCGCTGCTGGCCTTTCAGGTGCCTGTGGCGACCTGGGAAAAGGTCGCGCCCTATTTGTTTGTCGCCTCCTTGGTGTTGCTGATAGGGGTGCTGGTGCCCTTTATCGGCAAGGGCGTGAACGGCGCACGGCGTTGGATTGCCTTAGGGCTGTTGAACTTCCAGCCGTCTGAGCTGGCCAAATTTTCCGTGGTGCTGTATGCCGCCGATTACATGGTGCGCAAGATGGAGGTGAAGGAGCGATTCTTTCGCGCCGTCCTGCCCATGGGGGCTGCGGTGGCGGTGATCGGCATCTTGCTGTTGGCCGAGCCCGACATGGGTGCCTTCATGGTGATTGCAGTGATCGCCATGGGCATTTTGTTTTTGGGTGGGGTCAACGCTCGCATGTTCTTTCTGATCGCGGCGATTCTCATGGTGGCTTTTAGCCTGATGATTGCCCTGAGCCCCTGGCGGCGCGAGCGCATTTTTGCCTACCTCAATCCCTGGGACGATGCCTATTCCATGGGCAAGGGCTACCAGCTGTCGCATTCGCTGATCGCTATCGGGCGCGGCGAAATTTTCGGCGTGGGACTGGGCGGCAGCGTGGAGAAGTTGCATTGGCTGCCCGAGGCGCATACCGACTTTTTGCTGGCCGTCATTGGGGAAGAGTGTGGACTTGTCGGTGTGCTGATCGTGATCGCCCTGTTCCTCTGGATGACCCGTCGTCTGATGCAGATCGGACGCCAGGCCATCGCCCTGGACCGCGTGTTTGCCGGTCTGGTTGCTCAGGGTCTGGGCATCTGGATGGGCTTTCAGTCCTTCATCAATATGGGTGTGAACCTGGGAGCCCTGCCGACCAAGGGCCTGACCTTGCCACTCATGAGCTATGGCGGCTCGGCGATTCTGATCAATCTCATTGCCATCGCGGTGGTGCTGAGAATCGACTACGAAAACAGGCAACTCATGCACGGAGGCCGTGTATGAGTAAAACCCCCTGTGCCTTGGTCATGGCCGGCGGCACCGGCGGCCATATTTTTCCGGGTTTGGCCGTGGCCGAGGCGCTGCGCGCCAAGGGCTGGCGCGTGCACTGGCTGGGCGCGCCCGGCAGCATGGAAACCCGACTGGTGCCTGCGCGTGGCTTCACGCTGGAAACGATTGCATTCGGCGGCGTGCGCGGCAAGGGCCGATGGACCCTGCTGCTGTTGCCGCTGCGCCTGTTGCGCGCTTGCTGGCAAGCCCTGCAGGTGCTGCGCCGCGTCAAGCCCGATGTGCTGGTAGGTCTGGGCGGCTACATCACCTTCCCCGGCGGCCTCATGGGCAAGCTGATGGGCAAGCCCCTGGTGCTGCATGAGCAGAACTCGGTGGCCGGTATGGCCAACAAGCTGCTGGCCTCCATCGCCGACCGCGTGTTTACCGCCTTTCCCGATGTCATCGCCAAGGGCCGCTGCGTTGGCAATCCGCTGCGCGCTGAATTCTTGACACAAGCCGAGCCGCAGGACCGCTTTGTAGGTCGCAGCGGCTCCCTGCGGCTGTTGGTGGTGGGTGGCAGTTTGGGCGCGCGGGCGCTCAACAGCATCGTGCCCCAGGCGCTGGCACTGATTCCCGAGGCGCAGCGTCCCACGGTGATCCACCAAAGCGGCGAAAAACAGATCGACGAGCTGCGTGCCAACTACGCGGCCAGCGGAGTTGCCGCCACACTTACCCCGTTTATTACCGACACCGCCCAGGCCTTTGCCGATGCCGATCTGGTGCTGTGCCGCGCCGGTGCCAGCACCGTCACCGAGCTGGCCGCCGTCGGTGCTGCGGCCCTGTTTGTGCCGTTTCCCTCGGCGGTTGATGACCACCAGACCAGCAACGCCAGATTTCTGGTGGACCAGGGCGCGGGTTGGTTATTGCCGCAAGCCGAGATGACGCCCGCGCGCCTGGCAAGCTTCATTGCCAACATAGACCGGCCCGCCTTGCTGCAGCGCGCGCTGGCAGCCAAACACATGCAACAACTGCGCGCCACCGATGCGGTGGTCGCCGCTTGCGAGGAACTAGTCCAATGAAACACGCGATCAACATATTCACTTCTTCGAGAAATAGGAATGCCGACGAAATGAAGGGGTCTGTATGAAACACGCCATCAAGCACATTCATTTCGTCGGCGTGGGCGGCTCGGGCATGTCCGGCATTGCCGAGGTGCTGTGCAATCTGGGCTACACCATTTCGGGCTCCGACCTGGCCGACAACGCCACCACCAAACGCTTGGCAACGCTTGGCATCACCACCTATGTAGGCCACAGCGCCGACCATGTCACCGGCGCCGATGCGGTGGTGACGTCCACCGCCGTCAAGCAGGACAACCCCGAGGTGATTCGCGCCCGCGAGATGCACATTCCCATCGTGCCGCGCGCCCTGATGCTGGCCGAGTTGATGCGCCTCAAGCAAGGCATTGCGATTGCCGGCACCCATGGCAAGACCACCACCACCAGCCTGGTGGCCAGCGTGCTTGCACAGGCCGGTCTGGACCCGACCTTTGTCATTGGTGGACGCCTCAATAGCGCGGGTGCCAATGCCCGACTGGGCAGCGGTGAGCACATCGTGGTGGAGGCCGATGAGTCGGACGCATCGTTCTTGAACCTGCTGCCGGTGATGGCGGTGGTGACGAATATCGACGCCGACCACATGGAAACCTATGGCCACGACTTCAACCGTCTCAAAAAAGCCTTTGTCGATTTTCTGCACCGCATGCCCTTTTATGGCACTGCCATTCTGTGCACCGACGATGCGGCGGTGCGCGACATCGTCAACGACGTGACCTGCCCGATTACCAGTTACGGTTTCAACGAGGACGCCCAGGTGCGCGCTGTCAATGTGCGAGCCGTCGGCGCACAAATGCACTTCATCGTGCAGCGCCGCAATGGCGTGGTGCTGCCTGACATGGATGTGGTGCTGAATCTGCCGGGCCTGCACAATGTGCTCAACGCCTTGTCGGCGATTGCCGTGGCGGTGGAACTGAATATTGAAGACGCTGCCGTGCAAAAAGCCCTGGCCGAATTCCGCGGCGTCGGACGGCGTTTTCAGCGCTATGGCGATCTGCCCCTGCCCAGCAGGGATGGCAAGCCGGGCGGCACGGTCACGCTGATTGACGATTATGGCCACCACCCGGTGGAGATGGCCGCCACCCTTTCGGCCGCGCGTGGTGCCTTCCCGGGTCGGCGTCTGGTGCTGGCCTTCCAGCCGCACCGCTATACCCGCACGCGCGATTGCTTTGACGATTTCATCAAGGTGATTGCCCTGTCGGATTCGGTGCTGCTGGGCGAGGTCTATGCCGCCGGTGAAGCGCCCATCGTCGCGGCCGACGGCCGCGCCCTGGCGCGTGCCCTGCGCATTGCCGGCAAGGTCGAACCGATCTTTGTGGACGACATTCTGACCATGCCGCAGGCGGCCATTGACAATTCCCGCGATGGCGATGTGCTGGTCTGCATGGGTGCCGGCTCCATTGGTGCGGTGCCTGCAAAGATTGCAGACATGTTGACAGTGAAAGGCGCCGTAGTATGACGATGCAGGAAGCAGCGAATATGAGCGCCGCCGGGCCGCCCCAAGGCGCGAAGGCCCCCACGGGGGGCAGCGCAGCACGCGAAGCGGCAAGCGTGGGGACCACATTCGGCAAGGTGGCCGTGCTGATGGGCGGCGCCTCGGCCGAGCGCGAGGTCTCTTTGATGTCTGGCGGCGGTGTGCTGAAGGCGCTACTTTCCATGGGCGTAGATGCCCATGCGTTTGACCCGGCAGAACGCGCGCTCGACGAGCTAAAACGCGAAGGCTTTGCGCGCTGCTTCATCGCGTTGCACGGGCGCTTTGGTGAAGACGGCACTGTGCAAGGCGCGCTGGAACTGCTGGGCATTCCCTACACCGGTTCCGGCGTCATGGCATCCAGCATCGCGATTGACAAGGTGATGACCAAGCGGGTGTGGATTGCAGAAGGCATTCCAACACCCCAATACAAGGTGCTGCACCAAGGCGCCTTTCAGCGGCGCGAGGTGATTGAGATACCGGACGCGCTGGGCCTGCCCCTCATTGTCAAACCCGCGCGTGAAGGCTCGTCGATTGGCGTGACCAAGGTCATGGGCTATTCCGGCATGGCCGAGGCCGTGTCCTTGGCCGGAACAATGGACGCCGACATTCTTTGCGAAGAATGCATAGAGGGCGATGAGGTCACCTGTCCGGTGATTGGCGAGGGCGACAAGGCGCAGGCCTTGCCTGTGATCCGCATCGTGGCGCCCGACGGCAATTACGACTACCAACACAAGTACTTTACGGAAGACACCCACTATCTGGTGCCGTCTGGAATTCCGCAGGGTGAAGAGGAAGCCATTCAGGCACTGGTGCTCAAGGCCTATCGGGTACTGGGTTGCCGTGGCTGGGGCCGTATCGACGTGATGATCGATGGCAAGACCCGCAAGCCCTATCTGCTGGAGATCAACACCTCGCCCGGCATGACGGGTCACTCCCTGGTGCCGATGTCGGCCAAGGCTGCCGGCATCAGCTACGAAGAGCTGTGCGTGCAACTGCTGCAGAGCGCCACTCTCGATGCGAAAGCGTTTGCATGAAATCCGCTCTGGTCACGCCCGTCGACGTCAAACTCATGAACCTCACGGTTGCCGTGCTGGTGCTGGTGTTTGTCGCCCTGTGCGCGGTGGCCAGCGTGCGTCTGCTGTCGCGTGCCAGCCAGTTTGATATCCAGGGCATTCGCGTTGTCGGCGATACCCGCCACAACAACAGCGTGAGCTTGCGTGCCAATGTGGCGCCGCGCATTGTTGGCACATTTTTGACCGTCGATCTCGAGCGCGTACGGGCCGCCTTTGAGGCTGCTCCCTGGGTGCGTCGCGCCGTGGTGCAGCGTGACTTTCCGAATCGCCTGCGCGTGACGTTGCAGGAGCACCAGCCGGTGGCGCTGTGGGGCGGTGAGGGCGACGCGCGCCTGGTCAACAGCTTTGGCGAGGTGTTCGAGGCCAATATTGGCGAGGTCGATCAGGACAGCCTGCCCATGCTCAGCGGGCCCGAAGGTACAGGAGCCGAGGTGCTGGCCATGTACCGCGTCATCGCCCCGCTGTTTGCAGACAGGGAAATGCTGGTGGAGCAACTGGCGCTATCGGGTCGGGGTAGCTGGAGCCTACGACTGCAGGCCGGTGCCGAGATCGAACTGGGACGCGGCAGCCCCGACGAACTCAGGCCACGCGTGGAGCGCCTTTTGAAAACATTGACCCAGGTGGTGTCCCGCTATGGGCGGGCACCAGACGCAGTGGAGTCGGCCGATTTGCGGCATGAAAACGGATATGCCCTTCGCTTGCACGGTGTCAGCACCACGCAGTCGGATGTGGCAAAGAAATAATGCAACACAGGTGAACGCATGGCAAAAGAGTACAAAGATTTGATTGTAGGTCTGGACATCGGCACCGCCAAGGTGATGGTGGTGGTGGCCGAGGTCATGCCCGGCGGCGAGCTCAAGCTGGCCGGTCTGGGTGTCGCACCTAGCAATGGTTTGAAGCGTGGCGTGGTGGTCAACATCGACGCCACCGTGCAAAGCATTCAGGCCGCACTGAAAGAGGCCGAGTTGATGGCCGACTGCAAGATCACCCGCGTCTATACCGGCATCACAGGCAGCCATATCCGCGGCATCAACAGCAGCGGCATGGTGGCGGTAAAAGACCGCGAGGTGACGCAGGCCGATGTGGCACGCGTGGTGGAAACCGCCAAGGCCATCAACATCTCGACCGACCAGCGCCTGTTGCTGGTGGAGCCGCAGGAATTTATCATCGACGGCCAAGATGTGCGCGAGCCTATAGGCATGAGCGGCATCCGCCTAGAGGCCAAGGTGCATATCGTCACCGGCGCCCAGACCGCTGCCGAGAACATCATCAAGTGCGTGCGCCGCTGCGGCCTGGAAGTGGACCAGCTGATGCTCAATCCGCTGGCCAGCAGTCTGTCGGTGCTGACCAAGGATGAGCGCGAGCTCGGCGTGGCCATGGTGGACATTGGCGCGGGTACCACCGACGTTGCCATCTTCACCAATGGTGCCATCCGCCATACCGCCGTGATTCCGATAGCCGGTGACCTGATCACCAGTGACATCGCCATGGCCCTGCGCACGCCGACCAAGGACGCCGAAGATATCAAGGTCGAATCGGGACACGCCAAACAGTTGCTGGTCGATCCGGAAACCCAGGTCGAAGTGCCGGGACTGGGCGACCGCGGCCCGCGCATGCTGAGTCGTCAGGCACTGGCCGGTGTGATTGAGCCTCGCGTCGAAGAAATCTTTTCCCTGGTCAACCAGGTGATGAGGGAGTCAGGCTTTGAAGAGGTGTTGTCCAGCGGCATTGTGCTGACCGGTGGCAGCTGCGTCATGCCCGGCATGGTGGAGCTGGCCGAGGACATCTTTTTAAAGCCGGTGCGCCGTGGCCTTCCGCAATACCGCAGCGCCCTGTCCGATATGGTGGCCCATCCGCGCGCTGCCACCGTCATGGGACTGCTCGAAGAAGCCCGCCTGGGCCGCATGCGCGGCTACAAGGTGGCACAAAAACAAGGTTCCATGAAGACCGCTTTTGGCGGCATCAAGGACTGGTTCATTGGAAACTTCTGATGAATAAAAACAAAATTTGGTTGGCAAGAGGCAGTCCCCCAAATAGATCGCGATGTGTAGATCCACCTGCGTAATCTATTCAATACCCCCACGCAAAAAAGCATATTGATTCACGTACATTTGACATTCAGGAGTAACAAAGATGGCCATCGAAATGATTGAAGAAGAAGGTTTTAACCAGGGCACGCAGATCAAGGTGATCGGTGTAGGCGGTGGCGGCGGCAATGCCGTCGAGCACATGATCCAGTCCTCGGTGGACAACGTGGAATTCATCTGCGCTAACACCGACGCACAGGCCCTCACGCGCAGCTCCGCGCACAAGATTATTCAACTGGGTTCTTCGGGCCTGGGCGCCGGCAGCAAGCCCGACAAGGGCCGCGAGGCGGCAGAGCTGGCCGAGGCGGATATCCGCGAAGCCATTCAGGGCGCGCACATGCTGTTCATCACCGCCGGCATGGGCGGCGGCACCGGCACCGGTGCGGCGCCCATCATTGCCCGTGTGGCCAAGGAAATGGGCATTCTGACCGTGGGCGTGGTCACCAAGCCCTTCGACTTTGAGGGTGGCCGGCGCATGAGCAATGCGGATGCAGGCCTGGCCGAGTTGGAGGCCAATGTCGATTCGCTGATCGTGGTGCTGAACGAAAAACTTCTGGAAGTCCTGGGCGACGACATCAGCCAGGAAGAGGCGTTTGCCCAGGCCAATGACGTGCTGAAAAACGCCGTCGGTGGCATTGCCGAAATCATCAATGTGCCGGGCCATGTCAACGTCGACTTTGAAGACGTGCGCACCGTCATGGGTGAGCCCGGCAAGGCCATGATGGGCACCGCGATGGCCAAGGGTCCGGACCGCGCCCGCATCGCTGCCGAACAGGCTGTTGCCTGCCCGCTGCTCGAAGGCATTGACCTGTCTGGCGCCAAGGGCGTGTTGGTGCTGATCACCGCTGCCAAGGGTTCTTTGAAACTGTCCGAATCCAAGCTGGCCATGAACACGATTCGCGCCTTCGCATCGCCCGATGCGCATGTGATCTACGGCACCGCCAACGATGACAGCCTCGGTGAAGAAATCCGCGTCACCGTGGTCGCCACCGGCCTGTCCCGCAGCGGCCAGCGCCCCCCGATCCGCGTGGTGCAGACCCAGCTGCGTACCGGCACCGACAACGTGCCCTTCAACGTACCCACCATGTCCAGTGCCGTGGGTGTACAAAACACGGCACCGGCCACCGTTGGACACGTCCAGACCGACTACGCCGGACTGAACACCCCGAGCGTGTGGCGCACCAATCGCACCCAGGCAGCAGCGCGCGTTGATGCGCTCTCCAGCGGCGGCATGGACGACTACGAGATCCCGGCCTTCCTAAGAAAACAGGCGGACTAAAATCACCCTGTGCTCAAACAAAGAACCCTCAAATCCCTCACCCACGCCGTAGGCGTCGGCCTGCACAGCGGACAGCGCGTGGAAATCACGCTGCGCCCGGCAGCGCCCGACACCGGCATCGTGTTCAGGCGCATCGATCTGCCGCAGGTGGTGGAGATTGCGGTGTCGGCCGAGGCTGTGACGGATACGCGCATGGCCTCCACCCTGTCCAAGGGAGGCGCCAAGGTGCTGACGGTGGAACATCTGATGTCGGCCTGTTGCGGCCTGGGGGTGGACAATCTGTATGTGGACATCACGGCCGAGGAGATTCCAATTCTGGATGGCTCGGCCGCCTCGTTTGTGTTCCTGTTGCAAAGCGCGGGCATCGAGCTGCAGAACGCGCCGCGCCGATTTATCCGCGTGACCCATCCGGTGGAGGTGCGCGAAGGGGAGGGTGCCAACCAGAAGTGGGCGCGCCTGGAGCCTTACCACGGCTACAAGCTCAAGTTTGAGATTGACTTCAACCATCCGGCGGTGGACTCCACCGGCCAGTGCGTGGAGTTCGATCTGAGCACCGGCTCGTATTCGCGCGACATCGCGAGGGCACGCACCTTTGGTTTCACCAAGGATGTAGAAATGATGCGCGCCAACGGCCTGGCCCTGGGCGGCGGTCTGGACAATGCCATCGTCATGGACGACTACAAGGTCTTGAACTCCGACGGTCTGCGCTATGACGACGAGTTTGTGAAGCACAAGATTCTGGACGCCATGGGCGACCTGTACCTGGTGGGCAAACCACTGCTGGCTAGCTACTCGGCCTTTCGCTCGGGACACGCCATGAATAACCAGCTCTTGCGCGCGTTGCTGGCCCATCCCGACTGCTGGGAAGTGGTGAGCTTCGAAGACGTCAAACAAGCACCTGCCGGTTTCGCGCAACCGGCGCGCGCCTGGTAAATACAGGAGCCCAGCATGCTGTTCTTTCGCTGGCTCGGCATGATGTTCGCGCTGGGCATCATCGCCAGCTTTGGCCTGTATATCGCCACCGGGCAGGAACGCTTTAAGCGCATCGGGCTTATGGGACTGAGGTGGGTGGTGCTGGCCGGACTCGGCTTTTTCGCAGTGCTCATCTTGGAGCGCATCGCGTAAGGCCAGCCTGGCCTTACGCTGCCTCCGTGCGGCCTAGCCCTCAATCTGCAGCGAGGGGCTGTTCCAGATTTTTTCGGCGTATTCGGCAATCGTGCGGTCAGATGAGAACGGGCCCATGCCAGCCACATTGCGCAGCGCCATGATGGCCCAGGCCTTGGGATCCAGGTAGGCGGCGTCCACCTTGGCTTGCGCTTCCACATAGCTGGCGTAGTCTGCCAGCAGCAGGTAGTGGTCGCCCCAGGTGACCAGGGTATCGAAAATGGCTTGGTAGCGCTCCGGCTCTTCCGGGTTGAACAAGCCTGTGCGGATGGCTTGCAGTACGGCAGAAAGTTCAGGGATCTGCTCGACAATGCGGGCCGGCTGGTAACCGGCCGCACGCACGGCAGCCACCTCGGGCGTGGTCATGCCAAAGATGAAGATGTTGTCCGCGCCCACGTTCTGCAAAATCTCCACATTGGCACCATCCAGCGTGCCTATGGTCAGCGCACCGTTGAGCGAGAGTTTCATGTTACCGGTGCCCGATGCCTCGGTGCCAGCGGTGGAAATCTGCTCCGACAGGTCGGCGGCCGGGATGATCATCTCGGCCAGGCTGACGCTGTAGTTGGGGATGAACACCACTTTAAGCTTGTTGCCCACGCGCGGGTCATTGTTGATGACCTTGGCCACGTCATTGATCAAGCGGATGATGAGCTTGGCCATGTGGTAGGCCGAGGCGGCCTTGCCAGCAAAGATTACGACGCGCGGAACCACGACGGCGTCCGGGTTGTTGATGATGTGCAGGTAGCGGGTCACCACATGCAGCACATTGAGCAACTGGCGCTTGTATTCGTGTATGCGCTTGACCTGCACGTCAAACAGCGCATCGGTAGGAATTTCCAGACCTATGTGGCTCTGCACCCAGGCCGCCAGTCGGCGCTTGTTGACCAGCTTGGCCTGCTGGAAGCCAGTGATGACTTTTTCGTTGGTGAGAAGCGGCTGCAAGTCCTTGAGTTGCGTCAGGTCCCGGCGCCAGCCGCTGCCGATTTTCTTGTCCAGCAGCGCGGACAGAGCTGGATTCGCCTGGGCCAGCCAGCGCCGCGGTGTGATGCCATTGGTTTTGTTGTTGAAGCGCTCGGGCCAGAGCCGGGCAAAGTCGGCAAAGATCGACTCCTTCATCAGCTCCGAGTGCAGGGCCGATACGCCGTTGATGCTGTGGCTGGTCAGCACCGCCAGGTAGGCCATGCGCACGCGCCGGTCGCCATGTTCGTCCACCAGCGACACCTTTTGCAGCATACCGGCGTTCACACCGGCCTGAGCCAGGCCGGTCAGGAATTGGGCGTTGATGTCATAAATGATTTGCAGATGGCGCGGCAGGATGCGCTCCAACATGCCCACCGGCCAGGTCTCCAGCGCCTCGTGCATCAGCGTGTGGTTGGTGTAAGAGAACACCCGCTGGCACAGGCGCCAGGCGTAGTCCCAGGGCAGCTTGTGAACGTCGAGCAACAGGCGCATCAACTCGGGTATGGCCAGCACCGGGTGCGTGTCGTTGAGGTGAATGCTGACCTTGTCGGGCAGTTCATCAAAGCCTTCGTGGCGGCTGGTATAGCGGCGCAGCAGGTCTTGCACGCTGGCGCTGCAGAAGAAGTATTCCTGATGCAGGCGCAGTTCGCGTCCGGAGTCGGTGGAGTCATCTGGGTACAGCACGCGCGACACGTTTTCGCTGTGGTTCTTGCTCTCCACCGCCGCAAAGTAGTTGCCGCGATTGAATGCGCCTAGGTCAATTTCCTGGGTGGCCTTGGCCGACCACAGACGCAAGGTGTTGGTGGCCATGGTGTCATAGCCGGGAATGATGGTGTCATAGGCCATGGCCTGCACGTCATTGGAGTCGATCCATTTGAAGGCATCGCCTTCCTTGACTACGCGCCCACCAAAGCGCACCCGGTAGGTGACCTCGGGCCTGGCGAATTCCCAGGGGTTGCCGTGGGTCAGCCAATAATCGGGCACCTCCACCTGGCGGCCGTCCACAATGGTCTGGCGGAACATGCCGTAGTCGTAGCGTATGCCATAGCCAAAGCCTGGAATCGCCAGGGTCGCCATGGAGTCCAGAAAACAGGCTGCCAGCCGTCCCAGACCGCCATTGCCCAGGGCCGCATCGGGCTCCAGTTCGGCCAGGGCATCCATGTCCACACCAAAATCGAGCAGGGCCTGGCGCACGCGGTCGCGCAGACCCAGGGCCAGCATGGCGTTGCCAAAGGTGCGGCCAATCAGGAATTCCATCGACATGTAATAGACGCGTTTGGCATCCTTGGCGTACTGGGTGCGCGTGGTCTTCATCCAGCGCTCGACCAACTGGTCGCGCACCGCATAGGCTGCGGCATTGAGCCAGTCTTCGGCGCGCGCCACCTTGGGGTCTTTGCCCACGGTGAACATCAGCTTGTTGGCAATCGCATGCTTGAGCGACTCCAGATCGCGCCCCGGGGCATCAAACGGGAAGTCGGCTTGAGGATTCGCGGCGGCAAAAGGTGTGATGGAGTTCAAATCAGACTCTTGTAAAGGTTGGTGTAGTGTTGGGCTGCGCTGGCCCAGTCAAATGCAATTCGCATGCCACATTGGCGCACGCGGTTCCAGTCGGAGCGCCTGCGGTACAGCGCAAAGGCACGCCGGATGGCGCGCCGGTAGTCGCCGACCTCAAAGTCATCAAAGACAAAGCCGGTGGCGCTGTGGTCGTCCAGCGTCTCCAGATCGGTGTCCGTTACGGTGTCGGCCAATCCGCCAACCCTTCTCACCAGGGGCAAGCTACCATATTTTAGACCGTACATCTGGGTCAGACCGCAGGGCTCAAAGCGCGAGGGAACCAGGGTGACGTCGCTGGCGGCAAAGACGCGATGGGCAAAGTCTTCGTCGTAGCCTTTCCTGAATGCCACCTGCAGCGGGTGCATCTTGGCCTGCAGCGTGAAGGCCTGCTCCAACTGCGTGTCGCCATTGCCCAGCACCAGCAGCTGGCCGCCGTGCGAAATGATTTCATCCAGGCCGGACAGAACCAGGGGCAGGCCCTTTTGCTCGGTCAAGCGGCTGACCACGGTAAACAAGGGGGCATCGGCATCCACCGTCAGGCCCATGGTGGCCTGCATGTCGGTCTTGTTGCGCACCTTGCCGGTCAGGTTGCGCACGTCATAGCGGTGCGCCAGATGGCTGTCGGTGGCCGGATTCCAGACGCTATCGTCCACCGCGTTGAGGATGCCGCTGAGTTGCGAGGCCCGAACGCGCAGTAGCCCGTCCAGGCCACAGCCCTGTTCGGAAGTCTGGATTTCGCGCGCATAGGTGGGGCTGACGGTGGTGATGTGGCTGGCATAGGACAGGCCGGCCTTCATGAAGGAAATCTGGCCGTGGTATTCCATGCCCTGCATGCTGAACACATAGCCGGGCAGGCCCAGGTCGCCAAAGTTCTGCGGCCAGAATACGCCCTGGTAGGCCAGGTTGTGGATGGTGTAGATGCTGGGCACGCGCGGGCCTTGGCCAGCGTTCCAGACCGCCAGACAGGCAGGTGCCAGGGCGGCATGCCAGTCGTGGCAATGCACCAATTCGGCGCTCCAGTGCGTGTCCAGGCCGTGCGCTAGGTGCGCAGCGCCCCAGCCCAGGGTGGCAAAGCGACGGTGGTTGTCGCTGTAGGGGTGTTTGTTGGCATCCTCGTAGGGGTTGCCGGGCCGGTCATAGAGGCCAGGCGCTACCAGCACATAGGCATAGACGATGAGATCGCCCTTGCTGCAGGCTGGCAATGCGCCAAACAGCACCTCCACCGACTCGCCCCAGGGCGTGCCAAAGGAGCCTACGCGCACCGGGTCTGTCAGTCCGGCCAGAATCGCTGGAAAGCCGGGCAACAGCACCCGGGCGTCGCAGCCCTGGGCCAGCAGGGCGGCCGGCAGGGCGCCGGCAATGTCGGCCAGACCGCCGGTTTTCAGGAGGGGAAAGATTTCGGCACTGACCTGCAGTATGCGCATGGGGGTTCCAGGGTTTCGGGTTGATGTGGCTTAGTTGGGCAGGCGTTTGAGCATGTCGCGCGTGACCAGCACCACGCCATTTTCGCTGCGCTCGAAGCGCGCAGCATCCTGTGCCGGATCTTCTCCTATGACCAGCCCATCGGGCAGCGTGCAACCGCGATCCACCACGATTTTGCTCAGGCGGCAGCCACGGCCTATGGTGACCTCGGGCAGCAGCACGGCCTGGTCTATGGTGCAATAGGAATGAATTCGCACGCTGGAGAACAGCACCGAATTGCTGACCACCGAGCCCGACACAATGCAGCCGCCCGAGACCATGGTGTTGATGGCCTGGCCATGCTTGCCGTCGGCATCCTGCACAAACTTGGCCGGTGGCAACTGGCGTTGACTGGTCCAGATCGGCCAGCTGGTGTCGTAAATATCGAGCTCGGGCGTGACCGATGCCAGGTCCAGATTGGCCTCCCAGAAGGCGTCGATCGTGCCGACGTCGCGCCAGTAGGGTGCTGCGTCGGGCGTGGACGACACGCAGGACATGGAGAAAGGGTGGGCCACGGCCCGGCCTTCGGCCACCACCAGCGGAATCACATCCTTGCCGAAGTCGTGGCTGGAGCCGGGGTTGGCGATGTCGGCGTCCAGCAGGTCGTACAAGTACTGGGCAGTGAAAATATAAATGCCCATGCTGGCCAGCGACACGTCCTCATTGCCGGGCATGGGTGGTGGGTTGTCCGGCTTTTCGACAAACTCTATGATCTTGCGCGTCTCGTCCACGGCCATGACACCAAAGGCGCTGGCCTCGTCGCGCGGCACCTCGATGCAGCCCACGGTGCAACCCGCGCCGCTGGCCACATGGTCGGCCAGCATCAACGAATAGTCCATCTTGTAGACATGGTCGCCGGCCAGGATGACGACATATTCCGGGTTGCTGCCCTGGATGATGTCGATGTTCTGGTAGATCGCGTCGGCGGTGCCGCGGTACCAATGTTCCTCGTCCAGGCGCTGCTGGGCCGGTAGCAGGTCCACCATTTCATTGAGCTCGGCGCGCAAAAAGCTCCAGCCGCGTTGCAGATGCCTGAGCAGCGAATGCGACTTGTACTGGGTGATGACGCCGATGCGGCGGATGCCCGAGTTCACGCAATTGGAGAGTGCAAAGTCGATAATGCGGAACTTGCCGCCGAAGTACACCGCCGGCTTGGCGCGCTTGTCGGTCAGCTGCTTCAGGCGCGAGCCGCGCCCGCCGGCCAGCACCAGGGCAATGGTGCGGCGCACCAGCATGTGCGGCTGCATCATGCGGTCATGGGGGTTGTTGTGGGTGGTGTCCAGCAAGTTCACGGAAAGCTCCTTTTTTGAATCGTTCAAATTGGTTTGAATACGGGGTTCAGGTCATGACCGTGGGTTGTTCCATACCGGTCAGGCTGCGGATATGGGCCAGCGTCTCGGCCAGATCGATCAGCGGCTTTAGTGCGCTTTGCGCCTCCAGGTCATGGCGGCTGGCGTCGGGCTCATGACGCTCCAGGTAAACGCGCAAGGTAGCACCCTCGGTGCCGGTGCCCGACAAGCGGAACACCACGCGCGAGCCGTCGGTGAGGATCACACGTATGCCCTGCTTCTGGCTGACGCTGCCGTCCACCGGGTCGGTATAGGCAAAGTCATCGGCCAGGGCAATCGCGCAGCCGGCCACGGTGGTGCCGGGCAGGCTGGCCAGGGATGCGCGAAGACCGGCCATCAACGTGTCTGCCTTGTCCGTGGGAATGGCTTCGTAGTCATGGCGCGAATAGACGCAGCGGCCATGCTCCGTCCAGAGTTCACGCACCAGGGTCTCGACCGATTTGCCGCTGGCGGCGACCAGATTGATCCAGAACAGCACGGCCCACAGGCCATCTTTTTCACGCACATGGTCGGAGCCCGTGCCATAGCTTTCTTCGCCGCACAGCGTCACCTTGCCGGCATCCAGCAGATTGCCGAAGAACTTCCAGCCGGTGGGCGTTTCATAACAGGGAATGCCCAGCGACTTGGCCACACGGTCTGCCGCGGTGGAGGTGGGCATGGAGCGCGCCACACCGGCCAGGCCCTTGGCATAACCGGGAATAAGCGTGGCGTGCGCCGCCAGCACGGCCAGGCTGTCGGAGGGCGAGACCACAAAGCGGCGGCCCACCACCATATTGCGGTCCGCGTCACCGTCGGAGGCTGCACCCATGTCGGGCGCGTCTTCGGCAAACATGTGGGCGATCAGGTCTTCCGCATTGACCGGATTCGGGTCCGGGTGCAGGCCGCCAAAATCCTCCAAGGGTTCTGCATTCACCACCGTGCCGGCCGGGGCACCGAGTTCGCCTTCGAGCAGCGCCTTGGCATAGGGCCCGCCGACCGCGTTCATGGCATCGAAGCGCAGCCTGAAACCACCGGCAAACAGCTTGCGAATCGCATCGAAATCAAACAGTGTGCGCATCAGCTCGGCATAGGTCGCTACCGGGTCTATCACCGTCACCTGCATGCCGTCCAAGACATAGTCGCCCAGCACGTCCAGGGCGATGTCCGCGCTGTCGCTGATGCGGATTTCGCTCAGTTCCTTGGAACGCGCAAACACCGCTTCGGTGATTTTTTCGGGCGCCGGGCCGCCGTTGGCGATGTTGTACTTGATGCCAAAGTCGCCATCCGGCCCGCCGGGGTTGTGGCTGGCCGACAGCACAATGCCGCCGCTGGCCGCTGTGGCCCGGATCACTGCGCTCACCGCCGGTGTGGACAGAATGCCGCCCTGGCCCACCAGCACGTGGGCATAGCCCTTGGCTGCTGCCATGCGCAAAATGGTTTGCACCGCCACGCGGTTGTAATAGCGCCCGTCACCACCCAGCACCAGGCTCAGGCCGTGGGCGTCGGGCAGCACGTCAAACAGCGCCTGGACAAAGTTTTCCAGGTAGTTCTTCTGGGCAAACACGGTGACCTTTTTACGCAGGCCCGAGGTGCCTGGGCGCTGGTCGTTGTAGGGGGTGGTGGGCAGGGTCTGGATCGTCATGGTGGCGGACTCTTGGAGGTTGATATCAGGTATTGAACAGGGCCTGTGTGCTGGCCAGCCACAGGCATCCGGCGGGCAGGGTTTCCTCTGCGGTCAGCAGCCTGTCGGCGCCAGTGCCGCCGCTGCTGTCGATGTGGCGCAGCCATGTTCCGGCGGGCAGGTCAAAGGTCTGGGGCTGCCGCGCGGCATTGAATAGCAACAGGCAGTCGGCGTTGTCGGCACCGTGCGTGTCAGGGCTGGACAGGCTTACATGCAAGGCCAGCGCACGCTGCCGTCCATCGTTCCACTCGTCAGGTGTCAGCGGCGCGCCCTGCGGCGTGGACCAGCGGGCCAGCAGTTGACCGCGCGCCGGTTCCGCCTGCCACCAGCTGCGCGCCTGCAGAGCCTTGCGTGCACGGCGCGCTTGCAGCAGTTGGGTCACGAAGGCGCTTAACTGCCGATCCGCGTTCAGCCAGTTCAGCCAGGTGGTCGCGTTGTTCTGGCAATAGGCGTTGTTGTTGCCGCGCTGGCTGTGGCCGATGTCGTCACCGGCCAACAGCATGGGCGTGCCCAGCGAGAGCACGGTGGCCGCCAGCAGGGCGCGCTTGTGGCTGAGCCGAGATGCCAGGATGGCCGGGTTGTCCGTTGGGCCTTCGGCGCCGTGGTCGTAGCTCAGGTTATGGCCATGGCCGTCGCGGTTGTTCTCGCCATTAGCCAGGTTGTGGCGTTCGTTGTAGCTGACCAGATCGCTCAGGGTGAAACCGTCATGTGCGGTGACAAAGTTGACGCTGCTGCTGGCGGCGCGGCGTTGCGGATCAAAGGACTCCGAAGATCCGGCCAGGCGCTGCGCCAAGGCGCCCGGCGTCTCCTGGCCGCACAGCCAGAAAGCGCGCTGGGTGTCGCGGAACTTGTCGTTCCATTCCAGCCAGCCAGCAGGGAATTGCCCGAGCTGGTAGCCACCGGGTCCAATGTCCCAGGGCTCGGCCACCATTAGTTTGGAGCGCAGCACCGGGTCTTGCGCCACCGCCAACAAAAAGGGCGCGTTGCTGGCAAAGCGGTATTGTGTGGCCTGATCGCCGCGCGCCAGCACCGGTGCCAGATCAAAGCGAAAACCGTCCACGCCGAATTCCTGCACCCACAGGCGCAGGCTGTCCATCACGGTGCGCAGCACCAAAGGCTGGTTCAGATTGACGCAGTTGCCGCAGCCGGTCCAGTTGATGTAGCGCGCCGGATTGCCGGGCTCCAGCTGGTAGTAAGTGGCATTGTCGATTCCGCGCAGGCTCAATGACGGGCCAAACTCGTCGGTTTCGGCCGTGTGGTTGTAGACCACGTCCAGAATCACTTCGAGGTCGGCCTGGTGCAGCGCGTCCACCATGTGCTTGAACTCGCTGCGCGGGCTGCTGCCCTCGGTGCCGCTCCAGTAGCGCTGTTCGGGCGCGCTCCAGGCAATCGAGCTATAGCCCCAGTAATTGGTCAGGCCCATGTTCAAGAGCCGCGCTTCGTCGGCGCGCTGCGCCACCGGCATCAGGCAGACGGAGGTGATGCCCAGGGCCTTCAAATGGGAAATGGCAGCCGGATGTGCCAGACCAGCATAGCTGCCGCGCAGTTCCAGCGGCACGTCCGGATGCAGGGCAGTAAAGCCCTTGATGTGCAGCTCGTAAATCACGCGCTGCGCGGCATCCACGCTCACGCCGGACAGCGGTGCGGGTAGGTCGGCCACCACGCGCGCCTTGAGCGCCTCGGTGGCGTTGTCGCGCGGGTCGGGACGGCTTGGGTCGGCGGGGTCGTTGCCCAGGTGAATGTTCTGTCCCTGGTACTGGCCTACGACCTCTCGGGCATAGGGGTCCAGCATGAGCTTGGCCGGGTTGAAGCGGTGGCCAAGATGCGGCGCCCAGGGGCCGTGGACGCGCCAGCCATAGACCAGGCCGGCCTGTGCGCCGGGCAGAAAGCCATGCCAGATGCCATCCGTTTGGGAGGGCATGGCGTGGCGCGCTATTTCTGTGCGGCCGCTGTCATCAAAAAGGCATAAATCAACCGCCACGGCATGAGGCGCTGCCAGGGCAAAGTGGACGCCGTCGGCTTGCAGGCTGGCGCCAAGCGCGCGGGTGTTACCGGGGAGAAGCGCCATAGTCGAATTCCAAGTGGCTAAGTGGCTGCCCTGGTGAGAATCACGGTGGCCAGGGGTGGTAGGGTCAGCACCACCGATTGGTGCTTGTGGTGGGCGGCCACTGGCTCGGTGACGACGGTGCCGTTGGCCATACCGCTGCCGCCGTAAACCGCCAGGTCAGAGTTGATGGCCTCCATCCATTGCCCCGCCTGTGGCACGCCCAGCCTGAAGCCATGGCGCGGCACCGGGGTGAAATTGCACACCACCACGGCACAGCTGCCATCCTCGCCCCAGCGGGTGAAGGCGATGATGCTTTGCGCCGCATCGTTGTGCGAAATCCATTCAAAGCCGCCGGGCTTCACGTCCTGCTGGTGCAGCGCCGGGTAGGCCTGGTAGACCAGGTTGAGGTCGCGCACCAGACGCTGCATGCCGGCATGCGAACTTTGGCCCTCCAGATGCCAGGGGATGCTGCCGGTGTCGGCCCATTCGGTGGTCTGGGCCAACTCGCAGCCCATGAACAACAGCTTCTTGCCGGGGTAGCCCCACATAAAACCGTAGAGCGCGCGCAAGTTCGCAAAGCGCTGCCAGGGGTCGCCCGGCATTTTGTCGAGCATGGATTTTTTGCCATGCACCACTTCGTCGTGCGACAGCGGCAGCACAAAGTTTTCAGAAAAGGCATACATCAGCCCGAAGGTGAGCTGGTTCTGGTGGTGCTTGCGATAGACCGGGTCGAGTGCAGCGTAGGCCAGGATGTCGTGCATCCAGCCCATATTCCATTTGTAGTGAAAGCCCAGGCCGCCGCTTTGCAGATCAGGGCTGGGCGGACGGCTGACACCGGGAAAGGAGGTGGACTCCTCGGCCAGGGTGATGGCGCCGACTCGCTCGGTGCCGACAATGTAGTTCATGCGGCGCAGGAACTCGATGGCCTCCAGGTTTTCGCGCCCGCCTTGGGCGTTGGGAATCCACTGGCCTTCCTGGCGGCTGTAGTCGCGGTACAGCATGGAGGCCACGGCATCCACGCGCAGGCCGTCAATGCCAAAGCGCTCCAGCCAGTAGAGCGCATTGCCGACCAGAAAGTTGCGCACCTCGGTGCGACCGAAGTTGTAGATCAGCGTGTTCCAGTCCTGGTGAAAGCCTTCCTTGGGGTCGGCGTATTCGTACAGGTGGGTACCGTCAAATTCGGCCAGGCCGTGGGCGTCGCTGGGGAAGTGGGCCGGCACCCAGTCCAGAATCACGCCCAGACCGGCGTCATGGGCCGCGTCAACAAAGTCGCGGAATTCTTCCGGTGTGCCAAAGCGCGACGTGGGCGAGAACAGGCCCAGCGGTTGGTAGCCCCAGGAGCCGTCAAACGGGTGCTCGCTGATGGGTAGCAGCTCCAGGTGGGTGAAGCCCATTTCCTTGGCATAGGGCACCAGAGTTTGCGCCAGCTCGCGGTAATTGAGCCAGCGCCAGCCATCGGCCTTGCGCCAGGAGCCCAGATGCACCTCGTAAATGCTCAACGGCTTGTCAAAGGCATTGGCTGCGGCGCGATCGGCGCGCATGGGCCGGCGCGGCATCAACGGGTAGACCACGCTGGCATTGTCCGGGCGCAGCTGCGACTGGAAGGCATAGGGGTCGGCCTTGAGCACAATGGCGTCCTTGGCACCCAGGATCTCGAACTTGTAAATGTCGCCCTGCATCAGGCCGGGAATAAAGATCTCCCAGACCCCGCATTCGCGGCGCAGGCGCATCGGGTGGCGTCTGCCGTCCCACTGGTTGAAGCTGCCCACCACCGAGACGCGCTTGGCATTCGGCGCCCAGACGGCGAAGCTCACGCCGTCTACACCGAGCATTTGCGTCAGGTGCGCACCCAGGGCTTCGAAAGGCCGCTGGTGCGAGCCTTCGCCCAGCAGCCAGGTGTCGAGTTCCTGCAGTACAAAGGGGAATCGGTAGGCGTCCTCCAGCACCTGCACATGCGGTGTGGTTCGCTCCGGTGCGGGGGCCCATTTGATTTCCAACTGGTAGTCAAAGCGCGCGCCGGCACCGGGAATGGCCCCGCTGAAGACATCTGAATCCGGGCAGCGCTGCAAGGTGGCGCGTGCGGCTCCGGTGTTGCGGTCCAGCACGGCGACCTGTTCGGCCCCCGGCAACACGGCATTGACCCAGAGGGCACCGGCTGTTTCATGCATTCCCAGGACACTGAACGCATCGGGATGGTCCGCCCGCATCAGTGCGGAAATATCGTTCGAGCTCAACATATTCTTGTGATCCGTTCTTCAGTCAGAGCAGTATGTTCAAGCATTTCACTGCCCCACATAGGCTATACCCTTACAAGCGGGTTTGGAGGGTAAAACGAAGCCGTTACGTAACTTTTTTATCGGCTGCGGCCGGCCCGGTACGAGGCCTTGGTACTGATTTTGGACGCGACACTGCCGCCCAGGCTATCGGCCGCCGCCAGCCTGGCCATGGCCTTGCCCGCGTGCGCATGGGTAATCGCCAGGCCCAGGGCGTCGGCGGCATCGGTGCCGGGCAGACCGCTTAAAGAGAGCAGGCGCTTCACCATTTCCTGGATCTGGCTCTTCTGTGCCCGGCCGTGTCCGGCCAC
>CAIMZI010000122.1 GCA_903845935.1 uncultured beta proteobacterium
ACAGCTTGAGCAGATCCTTGGCCGGGGGCGTGGCGTGCACCAGCAGCGCCTCGGCATTGGACACCGTGACGCAGACCGGCAGGCTGTCCAGCGACAAGCGAATACGCTGGTTAAAGGTGGCGGCGGCCGCCGCGTCTTGCATCTGATCCTTGGCTGCGTTCACCACCTCGGTAATGCGCTTCTTCTGTCCGGGCAGAGCTTCCATGCTTTGCTCAAAGCCGCCATGCGCATATTGGTCCATCAGGTCGACGGCGCGTGCGTTGAGGTCGATGTGCGACTTGACCATGGCATTCACGCCCAAAGCCAGTTCACCATAGGCGCCCGGCAAGTCATGGGCCGGCATGCTGTGGGAGATTTCACCGGCATCGTGCTTTTGCGCCATTTCGGATTGCGCCGCCTGAAACTGGCCCAGCACGCCATGCACCATGATCAGGGAATTCAGCACCTCGGCAATTTCGTCGCTGGTGGTGGGTGCAGCCGGTACATGGCTCAGGTCGCCATCGGCCAATTCCTGCAAATGGCTCTTGACGGCTTTGAGCCCACGACTGGTGACCAGATAAAAACTGTAGAAGAAATAGCCCGCCAACAGCAGGCCCAGGCACAACACCGCAATGCCCGTGTGCAGCTCTGAACGGATGCCGGCCACGCGCTTTTTCAACAGGCCTTCCAGCTCGGTCAGCATGCGATCGGTCAGCGCGTATTGACCCGCGATGGCCTTGTTAGCCAGGGCCAGATAGGCCGTCTGGGTTTCCGGTGCATAGTCTTTGCCGTCTATCACTGCCTTGCGCGCCAGTTCAAAGAACGCGGCCGTGGCATCCAGCGCCTCGCTGGCATTCACCTTGGTGCCAAGCTCCGCGTTGTAGGCAAAGGCCTTGCCCAGGCCGTCGCGCATGTTGCCGAACTGGAAGTCGGCGATTGGGACGACCGCATTGAGCGTCTTCATCTGCTCGGGCGTGCTGGAACCGGCCTTCATGATGCCCAGGCCCAGACCGCGCAGCTTGCCGGAACTCTCCACAATATCCGGGACACGAAAGAACACCGAGTCCACCAGGTAATAGCTGTCTATGTCGGGATCCAGACTCAGATTGGAAGCGTCGGTCACCTGCGACAGCAGCGCCACCAGGGCCTGGATGGAGGCGGTGTGTGCATCGAACACTTGCGTCAGTCCCTCGGCCTTGTCGGCCTGGGCGATGGCCTTCTCCACCTCGGCATAGGCCTTGGCCGTACCCAGCGTGCTGCCCAGGCGCGCGTCCACCGCTGCCAATTTGGCCAACGCAGACTTGAGCCGGGTCTGAACCTCGGCCATGGTGGCGGGCACGTTACCACTGGCGGCTGCCGCACTGGCGTCACGGCGCAGTTGCTGCGCCATGTCGATGACCGGATAGACCTCGCGGTTGTACTCAACTCCGAGAATTTCCTTGGACGAGAATTCCAGACTGGTGTTCTGGCTGTAGAAAAGGCTCCAGGCCATCCAGCTCAGCGGCGCCAGGAAAAACAGGCAAATTACCAGCGCCTTGAACCCGAATTGCAGGCCCCCCATGAACCGTACACCGGGCGCCCAAAGCCCAAAAACCGTGGAGGACTCGGGAGCGGAACTGCGCTCGGCCTGATGTAACGACATGTTGTGCTGCCTGCTTTGTAGTAGACCCTGTTTATATCAAATGCGGTGCCCGCATGACGCCACCTTGATCAAACTTCAAATTGCGGCTGCAACAAACGGATGCGTCCCATGGCCATGCCGGCGGCGGCGGTGCGGGTCTCGACGCCGAGCTTAACGAAGATGTGCTCCAGGTGCTTTTTGACCGTCGCCGGGCTACTACCCAGAATGTCGCCAATGTCCTTGTTGGTCTTGCCCTTGACCACCCAGTACAAGACCTCGGCCTCCTTGGGAGTGAGCTTGAAGCTCAAGGACAGGGCCTCGATCACGGCCTGGTCAGACACCTCGCGCATCACGATCAGCCAATCGCCTTGCGGGTCGGCGTCGTCAATTTGCTGGTGCAGACGGAACGAGAGCCGCTTGGCGCCCTGCTCCAGCGTCAGGCGCGGTGGTTCGCCGGGCTGGTCCAGTTTGCTTAAACACTGCTGCAGCCAGTCCATCACGGCGGACGGCGTCTGCGGCGCCTGGGTGCCGCAGTAGCGCTCCAACAGTTCGCGCGCCAGCGGCGTTTGCCACAGCAGGGCACCGTCGGAGGCGCGCACGGTGATGGTGGCATAGCCAAAGGCATCGAGCGCATTGCGGGTCTGGCGGCGTTCGCGCGCGCCGGCCAGGTGCACCGCCATGCGGGCCAGCACTTCTTTGGGCTTGATCGGCTTGGTAACGTAGTCCACCGCTCCGCATTCCAGCGCCGCCACCAGATGCTCGGTCTCGGTCAGCCCGGTCATGAAGATGATGGGAATATGTGCCGTCTGGGGATTGGCCTTGAGGCGGCGCGCCACCTCAAAGCCATCCATGCCAGGCATCATGGCATCCAGCAGCACCACATCGGGCAAGGCCTGCGCGGCACGCTGCAGTGCAGCCTCGCCGCTGATGGCAATCAGCACGGTAAAGCCGGACTCGTCCAGCGCGTCATGCAACACCGAGAGGTTGTCGGGCACGTCGTCCACGATCAACACCACATCGCTGTTGCTGCGGTCCAGCGTGCGATCCATGTCAATCGACGGGTTCATCCAGCACTTTCTGTAGTTGGCTCAACATGGTTTCAAACTGGTACTGGCGCGCCAAAGCGGCTTGCGCGCTCGCGAAGGCGCTGCACTGTGGCTGTGCCAATGCGATGGCATCGAGCTTGTTAATGATGCCGCGAAAATAACCCAGTTGCACCAGAGTCTGCAAGGCTAACAGGTCGGCGCGCGAAGGCAGCTCCGGCGCGGCCAAAGGCGCCTGTAGGTCAGCGTGCACTGGCAGCGCGGCGCTCACCCATTGCAGCTGCAGGCGCCGCTCCAGCCAGTCCAGCAGCTCGCTGTGGCGCACCGGCTTGACGATGAAGTCCTCGGAAGCAATGCCCAGACCGTGGTCCAGCGCACGGTCAAAGGCATTGGCCGAGACAATCGCCACCGCCGGTTGCGGATCGCCCAGGGCGCGTATGCGACGCAGGGTTTCCCAGCCGTCAATGCCGGGCATGGCCAGGTCCAACAACACTACATCCGGGTTCAGGCCTGCGGCCAGCAGGTCCAGGCAGTCGTGACCGCTGGCGGCCTGGCGCAGCTCAAAGCCCAGCGGCTCCAGCAGTTGCAAGAGCAGGCTGCGGTCGGCGGCCTCGTTGTCCACCACCAGAATCTTGCGCCTAGGTCCCGTATAGCCGCTGCGCGCCTGGCGCTGTGCCCGTTCGTCCTCCAGGCGCCGGGCGCCCTCGGGCGGCAAATGCAGTTGCGGCAAAAACAGGCGCACGGCAAACACCGAACCCTGGCCCGGCACGCTTGTCAGCTGCATCTCGCCGCCCATCAAATCGGTCAGCATCTTGGCAATCGTCAGGCCCAGGCCGGAACCACCCGCACCTTGGGCCGCCCCGCGCACAAAGGGCTCGTAGACCTTGTCGATTTCCGCCGCCGTCATGCCGGGGCCGGTGTCGTGGATTTCGATATGCGCCATCTCGCGGGCATAGCGCACCCGCAACGTCACACCACCGGTCTGCGTGAACTTGATGGCATTGCCCAGCAGGTTGAAGCAGATCTGGCGCACGCGCTTGTCATCGGCCTTGACCCAGTCCGGCAGAATCCCTATCACCTCGTAGCTGAAGGAAAGGCCCTTCTCCTCGGCCTGCAGCTCAAACATATCGGCCATATCGGCCATGGCCGCCTCAAACTGCAGCGGCTTCGGGCTAAGAACCAACTTGCCGGACTCGATCTGCGCCATCTCCAGAGTGCCCTCCATCAGCGAGAGCAAATGCTCGCCGCCGCGCAGGATGACGCTGACCGCCTGTTTGCGGTGCGGCGGTATGCCGGCGTCCTGCCCCATCAGCTGCGCATAACCCAGGATGCTGTTGAGAGGCGTGCGCAACTCGTGGCTGATGGCGCTGATGTAGCGGCTCTTGGCGGCATTGGCCTGATCGGCCTGCTTGCGCGCCAGTTCGGCCACCCGCTTGGCCTCCTGCAGCGCCCGGTCGGTTTGGCGGTGCAGCTCGATTTCCACCATCAGCAAATGCGTTTGCCGGTTGCTTTCCTCCTGCGCCACCTGCCGACTCTTGTGCGCCAGCACCAGCCACCAGGCGACGATGCCGGACAGCAGCAGCAGCGCCGCAAACGCCTTGCTAAAGCCCGACTGCAGGGCGCCGCGCAACAGCGCCTGGGTGTCGGCCCGGTCGGCAAAGGCATCCAGCTGCTGGCGGTAAAACATGGCAAACACCGTCATCAGCAACGGCACGATCACGCCCATCAGCAGCACGAAATGCGACAGCCCCCGGTCCAGATACGGCCAGGTGGAGCGCGGCAGCAAGCAGCGCAGGGCGCCCGACCATTGCACGGCCAGGCTGGCGTGGGGTTTGCAGGCGTCGCCACAACGCGCATCCAGCGTGCAGCACAGCGAACAGATACTCCCCTGGTAGGCCGGGCAATGCGCCATGTCCGGGCCTTCGTAATGGCGCTCACAGATCACGCAACGACTGGGCAACAGGCGCGAATAGCCGCCGGGCTCGTTTTGCGATTCTCTAGCGATGTAATAGCGGCCCCTGGTGTACCAGGCCAGCAGCGGTGATGTAATCATGGCCGTAACCAGCGCCACCACGGCTGAGAAGGCCTGGGCCATGGCACCGAACAGTCCCAGATAGCAAGCGATGGACAGGGCAGACGCCAGCGCCATCGCGCCCACACCGACCGGATTGATATCGTACAGATGGGCGCGCTTGAACTCTATGCCCTGGGGCGACAGGCCCAGCGGCTTGTTGATCACTAGGTCGGCCACCACTGCCATGATCCAGGCGATGGCGATGTTGGAGTACAGGCCCAACACATCGCCCAGCGCCTGAAACACATTCATCTCCATCAGCATGAATGCAATCAGGCTGTTGAACACCACCCACACCACCCGCCCCGGATGGCTGTGCGTCACGCGCGAGAAAAAATTGCTCCAGGCCAAAGACCCCGCATAGGCATTGGTGACATTGATCTTGAGCTGCGAGAGCACCACAAACAGCGCTGTGGCAGCCACCGCCCAGCCCAGGGTGGGAAACACATATTCGTAGGCCGCCAGGTACATCTGGTTCGGGTCCACCGCGCGGTCGGTGGGCACGCTGTGGCTGATGGCCAGATAGGCGAGGTAGGCGCCGCCCAGCATCTTCACCACACCCAGCAGCACCCAGCCCGGCCCACCCACCAGCACCGCCAGCCACCAGCGTTTGCGGTTGGCATCGGTCTGTTGCGGCATAAAGCGCAGGTAGTCGGCCTGCTCGCCCATCTGCGTGATCAGGGCAATTCCCACCGTGAGCGCCGCACCAAACAGGCGCACATCAAACCGGCCGGCGGCGCCAAATTCACCGGCATAGTGCGTAATGCCGTTAAAGGCCGAGGGATCGCGCACCAGAACGAAACAGAAGGGCACGACCAGCATCAACAGCCAAATCGGTTGCGTCCACAGTTGCAGCTGGCTGATGGTGGACACGCCATGCGTCACCAAGGGGATCACCACCAGTGCGCAGATCAGATAACCCCAGGTGGGTGGAATGTCCAGCGCCAGCTCCAGCGCATAGGCCATCACGGCCGCCTCCAGCGCGAAGAAGATGAAGGTGAAGGAAGCGTAGATCAGCGAGGTGATGGTGGAGCCGATGTAGCCAAAGCCGGCACCGCGCGTTAGCAGATCCATGTCCACGCCGTAGCGCGCGGCATAGACGCTGATCGGCAGGCCGGCCAAAAAGATCACCAGGCCGGTGACCAGAATCGCCCAGAAGGCGTTCTCAAAGCCGTATTGCACCAAGAGCGTGGCGCCCACCGCTTCGAGCACCAAAAAAGACGCCGCACCAAAGGCGGTGTTGGCCACGCGCCACTCGGACCAGCGGCGAAAGCGCTGGGGCGTGAAGCGCAGCGCGTAATCTTCCATGGTCTCGCTGGCCACCCAGTTGTTGTAGTCGCGACGGATCTTGACCACCCGCTGGCGGGCAGCGGGGTTGGCTTCGGCGGCGCTTTCAGGAACTGGGGGCGATGGGTGCACCAAGTGCGGGCAGCATGTTCTGTGCCACCACAAACAACGTGGGGCCATTGCAACAGGGCACGGCACTTGCTTAGGTAATTGCATTAATCTGTAGTCCGAACTAAAGATACGAGCATTCCATGGAACTGACACCACGAGAGAAAGACAAGCTACTGATCTTCACGGCCTCGCTGCTGGCTGAGCGCCGCAAGGCGCGTGGGCTCAAGCTGAATTACCCCGAAGCCATTGCCCTCATCAGCGCAGCGGTGATGGAGGGCGCGCGCGACGGCCAGACCGTGGCGCAACTCATGTCATTCGGTCGCACCGTGCTGACGCGAGACGACGTGATGGACGGCATTGCCGAGATGATTCCCGACATCCAGGTGGAAGCCACCTTTCCCGACGGCACCAAACTCGTCACGGTACACGAGCCCATTGTTTGACCCTGCTTTGAAAATCAACCCACGGAGGAATTGACCATGCGTACCAGCCTGAAAGCCATGACCGCCCTGATTGTTACCGCCGCCGCATCCGGCAGCGCCCTCGCCCATACCGGCTTGAACGCGCACCAGCAAATGGGCTTTATGTCCGGATTTTTGCATCCGTTCACCGGCCTGGATCATCTGGCGGTGATGCTGGCCATTGGTCTGTGGAGCGCACTGATCGCACAGAAATTTGGCCGCGAAATGTTGTGGGGTCCGCTGGCCTTTGCCAATATGCTGCTGGTGGGCGCCGCCCTGGGCCTGGGAGGCGTGAATGTTCCGGCCGTAGAGCCCCTGATTGCCGCTTCGCTGGTGGCCGCCGGGCTGCTGGTGCTGACCAAACTGCCGCTGCGCGGCGTCGGTGCGGCCATGCTGGCGGGCACCTTTGCCCTGTTTCACGGACTGGCCCACGGCTATGAGCTGGCCGACAACGTCAATGCCTTCCAGGCACTGGCCGGCATGGTCAGTGCCACGGTGCTGCTGCACACGATTGGTTTGGCGCTGGGCTGGTCGCTGCGCGGCGCCAACGTCTGGGTGCCGCGCCTGATCGGTGGCACTGTGGCGGCGCTGGGCAGCGCCCTGTTGCTGTTGCAACTGACGAACTAACTTTTGATTGGGCCGCTCTTCATGATTCCAGGCGAAATCCTCACCGACGACGGTGAACACACACTCAATGCCGGTAGGCGCACGCTCACCGTCGTGGTGCAAAACAGCTCCGACCGACCGGTGCAGGTCGGCTCGCATTACCACTTTGCCGAAACCAATGGCGCGCTTGGCTTTGACCGCGCCGCAGCGCAGGGCATGCGCCTGAACATTGCGTCGGGTTCTGCCGTGCGCTTTGAGCCGGGCCAGCAACGCACGGTGGAGTTGGTGGACTATGCCGGCGACCGCTTGGTGTATGGATTTAGAGGTTTGACGCAAGGGCCGCTGGCCGCTCCAGTCACACCGTCATTGACGAAGTAAGGACTGAGCCATGGCAACCATTGGACGCCGCGCCTACGCGGAAATTTTTGGCCCCACCACGGGCGACCGCGTGCGCCTGGCCGACACCGGCCTGATCATTGAAGTCGAGAAAGACTACACGCTCGCGGCCGGAGGCTATGGCGAGGAAGTCAAATTCGGCGGCGGCAAGACGATTCGCGATGGCATGGCGCAAAGCCAGCGCACGCGCGACGGAACCGGCACTGGGCCCGAGGCCGGTGGCGCGGTGGACTGCGTCATGACCAATGCGCTGATCATCGACCACTGGGGCATTGTGAAGGCCGACATCGGCCTCAAGGGCGGGCGCATTGTCGGCATAGGCAAGGCCGGCAACCCCGACACGCAACCGGGTGTGGACATCATCATCGGCCCGGGCACCGAAATCATTTCATGCGAAGGCAATATCGTCACCGCCGGTGGCATCGACAGCCACATCCATTTCATCTGCCCGCAGCAAATTGAAGAGGCCCTGGCAAGTGGTGTGACCACCATGATGGGCGGCGGCACGGGGCCTGCCACCGGAACCTTTGCCACCACCTGTACGCCCGGCGCCTGGAACATCGAGCGCATGCTGCAGGCCGCAGACGCCTTCCCCATGAACTTGGGGTTCCTGGGCAAGGGCAATGCGTCCCTGCCCGCTGCGCTGCACGAACAAGTGAACGCCGGTGTGATTGGTTTGAAGCTGCATGAGGACTGGGGCACCACGCCAGCGGCCATCAGCAACTGCCTGGACGTGGCCGACGAGACCGATGTGCAGGTCGCCATCCACTCCGACACCTTGAACGAATCCGGCTTTGTCGAAAACACCATTGCGGCCACCAAGGGACGCGGCCTGTGCGCCTTCCACACCGAAGGGGCAGGAGGCGGCCACGCGCCCGACATTTTGAAGGTTGTGGGCCAGGCCAACTTCTTGCCCAGCTCCACCAACCCGACCATGCCCTACACGGTGAACACGCTGGACGAGCATGTGGACATGCTGATGGTCTGCCACCATCTGGACGCGGGCATTGCGGAAGACCTGGCCTTTGCCGAGAGCCGCATCCGCAAGGAAACCATTGCCGCAGAAGACATACTGCACGACCTGGGCGCCATCAGCATGATGAGCAGCGACAGCCAGGCCATGGGCCGCGTGGGCGAGGTCATCATCCGCACCTGGCAGACGGCACACAAGATGAAGGCGCAGCGTGGATCACTGGGCGAAGACACGGCCCGCAGCGACAACTTCCGCGTCAAGCGCTATATCGCCAAATACACCATCAACCCGGCGATTGCCCATGGCATCAGCCACGAGGTGGGCAGCGTCGAGGTCGGAAAATTTGCCGATCTGGTGGTCTACAAGCCCGCCTTCTTTGGCGTGAAGCCGGCACTGATTTTGAAGGGCGGCTTTATTGCCTTTGCGGCGATGGGCGACCCCAATGCGTCGATTCCGACACCGCAGCCGGTGCATTACCGCCCCATGTTCGGCGCCTTTGGTGGCGCGCTACACCGGGGATCGCTGACCTTTGTGTCGCAGGCCGGAATGAACGCCGGCATTCAGGCCCGCTTTGGCCTGAACAAGACCTTGAGCGCGGTGAAAAATATCCGGGGTGTGCGCAAGCAACACATGATTCACAACAGCTACTTGCCGACTATGGAGATCGACGCCCAAACCTACGCCGTGCGCGCCGATGGCCTATTGCTCACCTGCGAACCGGCCACCAGCCTGCCGCTGGCGCAGCGTTACTTTTTGTTCTGATCGCGCATTGACGGGAATGTTGTCAGCGGAGCTGGATGTGGTCGCGAATCCACTGTGCAAAAGTGGATTCGTTCATGGCACCCGCAGCCACATCCATCACGGTCAAAGTGGCGTCGGCTTGGCTCGCGCGAAGCCGGTAACCGTTGGTGGCCAAAAACAAGCCGACTGCAAGAAAGGCTGCGCGTTTGTTGCCATCGACAAAGGGATGGTTCTTCGCCAACCCCACACCGTAGGAGGCAGCCAGACTGGCTACGTCCGGTTGCTCGCAAAGGGCCAGGTTGACCGGCCGTGCCAGAGCAGAGTCGAACAAGCCCTCGTCGCGCAGTCCGCTCGCGCCACCATGCTCGGCCAGACTCTCGTCATGCAGCAGGAGCAGCACCTGCCGATTCACCCACTTCCACTGCGTCATTTGGCCAACTGGTGGAAGGTGTCACGGTATTCACGCATGAATTCGCGGCCAACCTTGAGTTGCTCGTCGAGTTCCGGGTCGTATGGGGTCAGCGTCAAGCCATTGGCCGCCTCCGTCAAGAAGAGCGAATCGCCCTTTGCAACTTTCAAGCGCGCCAGCAACTCCTTGGGCAGGATCACCCCTACCGAATTGCCGATCTGGGTCAGTTTGAGTGCGGACATGGCGATGGACTCCAAGTTATAACATTTGTAATATTATCTGCGAACCAGGGCCATTACAAGAGAACACCATGATCCAAGCATCCAAACTCATCCCCCAGGGCAAGGGCCTGGCTGCGGCCCTGCTCAAGCGGGCTTCCACCATCGAGCTGGACTGGGACCTGCGGCAAAAAAGCCGCTTTGAGGCCACCGATTCGACCGGGCGCAGCATCGGCATCTTTCTGCAGCGCGGCTCGGTGTTGCGCGGCGGCGATGTGTTGGTGGCGGAAGACGGCTCGCTGGTGCAGGTGTGGGCCGCACCGCAGCAGGTGCTGCGCATCACACATTGCCAGAACCATGGCACGCCGTTTGACCTGATACGCGCGGCCTACCACTTGGGCAATCGCCATGTGCCGATTGAACTCAAGCCCGACTTTTTGCAGATCGAGCCCGACCATGTGCTGGCCGATATGCTGCGCGCCATGCACCTGATTGTGAGCGCGCTGGACGCGCCGTTTGAACCCGAGAACGGCGCCTATGCCACCGGCGGCCATGCGCTACACCATGGCCACGAGCAGCATGCGGTGGAGGCCCATGGCCACGGCCACGGCCATAGCCACGCGCCTGGGCATGATGACCATGCACACGATCGCGACCCTGACGGGCATGTGCACGGTCCCGACTGCGGTCACAAGCACTGAGACCCTTCCTGTGCACGACATGGCCTTCATGCAGCTGATGTGGCTGGCCTCACCAGCCCTGCCGATCGGCGGCTTTTCGTATTCGGAGGTGCTGGAAGCGGCAGTCGATTCCGGCCGCGTCAGCAGCGAAGGCGAAGCCTCTACCTGGCTGGTGGACCAGTTGCATCTGAGCCTGTCGCGCTCCGATTTATCTGCCGTGGCCCAGGCCATCCCCGCCTGGCGCGAGAACGACCACGCACGCATTGCCGCGCTCAACGCCTGGGTCTTGCAGACCCGCGAAAGCAGCGAGCTGCGCGCCCAGACCGAGCAAATGGGCCGCAGCCTCTTGGAGTGGCTTCGCAACCACACCACGGCCACGCCAACGCAAATTGCGACATTGGCCGCCATGGATGCCAGCTATCCGATGGCCTTTGCCCTGGCCGCCTCCGCCACGCAGGCCACCGTGCGCGACTGCCTCTTGGCCTATGCCTTTGGCTGGGCCGAAAACATGGTGCAGGCCGCCATCAAATCCGTGCCGCTGGGCCAGAGCAGCGGCCAGCGCATTCTGTCCGCCATCACCGCGCAAATCCCCGCCGCCGTCGACCATGCCCTGGCGCTGGATGACGACACGCGCCAGGCCTTTTCTCCCCTGCTGGCGATTCTGAGCAGCCAGCACGAAGTGCAATATTCCCGTCTGTTTCGATCCTAGGAAAACCAAAATCATGTCCTCCTCCCTTCACCACATTGCCAAGCGCACCAAGAAGCTGCCGCCCCTGCGCGTCGGCATAGGCGGACCCGTAGGCTCGGGCAAAACGACGCTCTTGGAAATGCTGTGCAAGGCCATGCGCGAACAGTACGACCTGGTGGCCATCACCAACGACATCTACACAAAAGAAGACCAGCGTCTACTCACCGTCAGCGGCGCCCTGCCCGCCGAGCGCATCATGGGCGTGGAAACAGGCGGCTGCCCGCATACCGCCATCCGCGAAGACTGCTCTATCAATTTGGAGGCGATTGACCGCATGCTGGTCGAGTTCCCCAACGCCGACATCGTGTTTGTGGAAAGCGGTGGCGACAACCTGGCCGCCACCTTCAGCCCGGAACTGAGCGACCTGACCATTTACGTCATCGACGTGGCGGCTGGCGAAAAAATCCCGCGCAAGGGCGGCCCCGGCATCACCAAGAGCGATCTGTTTGTCATCAACAAAATCGACCTGGCACCTCATGTGGGCGCCAATCTGGATGTGATGGAGGCCGACACCATCCGCATGCGCACCACACCCAAGGGCCTCAAGCCCTTTGTCATGACCAACCTGAAGACACTGAGCGGTGTGGCCGACATCGTGCGCTTTATTGAGACCCGGGGCATGCTGCAGGCCGGTTAGAATAGGCGCCACAGGAAGCTTGGCCGAGCGGTTTAAGGCACCGGTCTTGAAAACCGGCGAGGATGTGAGTCCTCCTAGGGTTCTTATCTAAACCAATTCTTTGTGCATCTAATTTGCATGGGCAAATGGATGCTCCCACCAAGTGAAGACGCAAGAAGTTCGTGGCCCTTATATGATGTGCGACTAATTGCGCAATGTAGTTTGACAGCGCAGCAAAATCCTGACTCGAAATCCAATTGATTGGCTCCTAAGTTCAACCAGGATGTAGGCTTTTGGTTAGCTGTTTACCCTACGCGCGTGAAGCTCACCGACAAGCATTCTGTGAAATGAAACAGCCCGCCCAGGCCATTCGTCCCTAGCAGCCAGCAAAATGCCATCGGGAGAGCTTGATGGCGAAAATGGTCGGATTGGAAATGGCGTCATTTGCTCCCGATTGTTGGCTGTTACAGGAATACGTCGCCTGCATCTCAAGTCCAAGCCATTTGCCACATACGCCTTCGGGCAAAAATTCCAAGGAATTTTGTTTGGTCCGAAGAAAGTTGTCTTTTGCCAAAACGCGCCAGTTTCTTATGAGCGGTTATTCACATAGGATTCCAATGGAAGAAGGCGCCTAAATTGCCAGTCAAATCCTTGGATTTTGTGATTCGTAATGTCGATTGGGCTTTTTTGCCGGGATTACCAAACGTTAATCCCCCCAATTTCCACTGACCTGAGAAGTAGAACGTTTATGCAGCCATGGCCAGATGCTGCTTTGGGGTGAAACCGCCCAGGGCCATATTCGGGCGGTCGTGATTGTAGGACCACATCCATTGGGTGGCGAAGTCCTGAACCTCTTCAATGCTGGACCAGTAATACTGGGATAGCCACTCGTAGCGAACTGTCCTGTTGAACCTCTCGACGTAGGCGTTCTGCTGAGGATTACCCGGCTGAATATATTCAAACCGGATGCCCCATTCCTCGGCCCAATTCTGGATCGTGCCGCTGATGTTTTCCGGCCCGTTGTCGCAGCGAATGACCTGCGGCTTGCCGCGCCAAGAGATGATCTGCTTCAAGGCCCGGATCACCCGCTCCGACGGCAGCGAGAAGTCCACTTCACACTTCAATGCCCAGCGCCTCACGGTTGAAGTCATCAATGACATTGAACAGCCGCAGGTTCCTGCCGTCCTCCAACTTGTCGTGCATGAAGTCCATCGACCAGACTTGATTGATGGCATCTGGCACCCTCAGCGGCTCTGGCTTCTCACGCACCAGACGCTTCCTGGGCTTGATGCGCAAGTTGAGTTCCAGCTCGCGGTAGATGCGGTACACACGCTTGTGATTCCAGCCAAAGCTCTTCACGTTGCGCAGATACAGGTAGCACAGGCCAAATCCCCAATTGCGGTGGTTGTCGGTCAGGCGCATCAGCCAGTCGGCCATGAGCGCGTTCTCAGCGTCTTGCTTGGGTTCGTAGCGGTAGCATGACTCGCTGATGGAGAAAACCGAGCAGGCGACCCGTATGGCCAGCCCACGCTGCTGCACAACTTCTTTGGCCATCTCGCGCCTGCGAGACGGCCGGGCTACTTTTTTGCGAGGTACTCGTTGGCGATTTCGGCCTTGAGCTTCTCTTCGAGGTACATCTTGCGCAGGCGCCGGTTCTCGTCTTCGAGTTCCTTCATGCGGGTCATCATGGAGGTGTCCATGCCGCCGAACTTGGCACGCCACTTGTAGAACGTGGCGGTGCTGATGCCCAACTCCCGGCACATCTCCGGCACCGGCAAACCGGCCTCAACACGTTTCAGGGCAGCCATGATCTGGCTGTCGGTAAATCTTGACTTCTTCACGTAGAACTTCCTTCTTGGAAACTTCTACGTCTCGGACCGTTGGTCTATCGGGGGGATTACCCCCCCAGCGTGGTGAAGAGGGAGGTGTCAA
>CAIMZI010000123.1 GCA_903845935.1 uncultured beta proteobacterium
AAAGCGGTCCAGCTCGGCCAGGGTTTCGCTCTCGGTGGGCTCCACCATCAAGGTGTTGGGCACCGGAAACGACAGGGTCGGCGCGTGAAAGCCATAGTCCATCAGCCGCTTGGCCACATCCTCGGCCATCACGCCGCAGCTCTCCTTGAAGTGGCGCAGGTCCAGAATGCACTCATGCGCCACATGGCCGGGCTTGCCGTCTGTACCGGCGCTGGCGTACAGCGTGGGATAGGCCTCGGAGAGGCGCGCGCTGATGTAGTTGGCGGCCAGGATGGCGGCTTCGGTAGCGTGCTTGAGGCCATCGGAGCCCATCATGCGGATGTACATCCAGCTGATCGGTAACACTGCGGCATTACCCAAAGGTGCAGCGGATATGGCGCCCACACCCTTGCTGGTGAGGCCAGCGGCACCGTGGCCGGGCAGGAAGGGCACCAGGTCTTCGACCACACACACCGGGCCGACACCGGGGCCGCCACCGCCGTGGGGAATGCAAAAAGTTTTGTGCAGGTTCAGGTGGCTGACATCGCCGCCAAATTCGCCCGGGGCAGCGGTGCCGACCAGCGCGTTCATATTGGCGCCGTCCACATAGACGCGCCCGCCGTGTTGGTGCACCAGAGCGCAGAGTTCCTTCACCTGCGTCTCGAACACGCCGTGGGTGCTGGGGTAGGTGATCATCACCGCTGCCAGATTGGCGCTGTGCTGTTCGCACTTGGCCTGCAGGTCGGCCATGTCCACATTACCACTGGCGTCACAGGCGGTGACCACCACCTGCATACCGGCCATGGTGGCGCTGGCCGGGTTGGTGCCGTGGGCGCTGCTGGGGATCAGGCAAATGGTCCGCTTGCTGTCGCCGCGCGAGGCATGCCAGGCGCGAATCACCAGCAGACCGGCGTATTCGCCCTGGCTACCGGCATTGGGCTGCAGGCTGATGCCGGCGTAACCGGTGGCGGCGCACAGCCAGGCGCGCAGTTGGCGGTCCAGCTCGGCATAACCTTCGCGCTGTTCGGGCGGGCAAAAGGGGTGGATGTTGGCAAACTCGGGCCAGGTGATGGGGATCATCTCGCTGGTGGCGTTGAGCTTCATGGTGCAGCTGCCCAGCGGAATCATGCTGCGGTCCAGTGCCAGATCCTTGTCGGAGAGCATGCGGATGTAGCGCAACATGCCGGTTTCGGAGTGGTAGCTGTTGAACACCGGGTGGGTGAGGAAGGTGCTGCTGCGCTGGAGTTCTGCGGGGATCAGCGGTGCGGCGTCAACGGCCAGCGCTTCGACGGTTGGCAGGGCCTGGCCTTCTTGGGCGAACAGCGACCAGAGCAGGGCGATGTCTTCGCGCGTGGTGGTTTCGTCCAGCGAGACGCTGATGTATTGCGCCCAGGACAGGCGCAGATTCACGCCGTGGGCCACTGCACGCTCGGTCAACTCCAGCGCTTCGATGGCCGAGCGGCAGCGCACGGTCAAGGTGTCAAACGCGGTGCTGGCGGTTGGGGTGTAGCCCAGGCTTTGCAGGCCCTTGTAAAGAATAGTGGTGTAAGTGGCCACGCGTTGTGCGATGCGCTTGAGGCCTGCGGGGCCATGGTAGACCGCGTACATGCTAGACACCACGGCCGGCAGCACCTGTGCCGTGCAGATGTTGGAGGTGGCCTTCTCGCGGCGGATGTGTTGTTCGCGGGTTTGCAGCGCCAGGCGGTAGGCCGGGTTGCCGTGCACGTCCACGCTTACGCCGACCAGGCGTCCCGGCATGGAGCGCTTGTATTCGTCGCGGCAGGCCATGTAGGCGGCGTGCGGGCCACCGTTGCACAGCGGCATGCCAAAGCGCTGGGTGGTGCCGACCACGATGTCGGCATTCCCTGGCGCGCCCGGTGCGCCTCCCCATTCGCCGGGAGGCACCAGCAGCGTCAGTGCCAGCAGATCGGCCGCCACGATAAAGGCCGCCTGCTTGGCGTGCACCTTGGCCACGTCTGCCCGCAGATCGTCAATGCGGCCGCTGGTGGACGGGTATTGCGCCAGTACGGCAAAGTACTCGCCTTCGAGCAGGGCAGCCCATTCGTCGGCGGAGTTGGCCACGCGGATCTCCAGGCCCAGCGGTGCGGCGCGGGTTTCCAGCACCTCCAGGGTTTGCGCATGGCAGTCGCCCGCCACCACCAGCACGTTGCTTTTGCTTTTGACGCTGCGCTTGGCCAGGGTCATGGCTTCGGCCGCGGCGGTGGCTTCGTCCAGCATGGAGGCATTGGCCATGGGCATGCCGGTGAGCTCGCAGACCATGGTCTGGAAGTTCACCAGCGCCTCCATGCGGCCCTGCGAAATCTCGGCCTGATACGGCGTGTAGGCGGTGTACCAGGCCGGGTTTTCCAGGATGTTGCGCAGGATCACGCCGGGGGTGTGGGTGCCGTAATAGCCCTGGCCGATAAAGCTTTTGAGCACCTTGTTCTTGCCTGCCATGGCTTTCAGTTCGGCCAGAGCGGCCGCCTCGGTCACCGCGTCCGGAATTGCCATCTTTGTCGTGCGTGCAATGCTGCGCGGCACGATGCTGTCAATCAGCGCGGCACGGTTGGGCTCGCCAATCACCGCCAGCATGTGCTGTTCGTCGGCATCGGTGATGCCGATGTGGCGGGCAAGAAATTCGCTGTTGTTTTCAAGTTCGGCAAGGCTGGGGACAGATACGGTCATGGCAATCAATCGGTGAACGCTAAAGGGGGCGGAAAACGGAAGCAGGGCCCGCAGGCCCGGCGATCAGGCGGCGTCGGACAACTGCTTGTAGGCCACTTCGTCCATCAGTTCATCGAACTGGGCACGGTTGGCTACCGTCACCTTGAAGAACCAGCCAGCGCCCTGCGGGTCGCTATTGGCCAGTGCCGGGTCGGCACGCAGTTCTTCATTCACCTCGGTCACCGTACCGTCGATGGGCATGTAGACGTCGGCCGCAGCCTTGACCGACTCGACCACGCCGGCCACTTCGCCACGGGCGTAGGTCTTGCCGACTTCGGGCAGGTCCACAAACACCACGTCGCCCAGCGCGTCTTGTGCGTGGACGGTGATGCCAACTATTGCCGATCCGTTGTCTTCAAGCTGCAGCCATTCGTGGTCGGGTGTGAATTTCAGTGTCATGGAGGTTTTCCTTTCAATGGGGTTGGAGTATCAGATGGCAGTTTATCGGCCAGGGGTTCAGCCGCGGAAATAGTGGGTGGGGTTAAAGGGCATGGCCACCACTTCCATGGGCACGACCTTGCCGCGAACGATGGCGTTAACGAGGGTGCCCAGGGCGGAAAATTCGAGGGGCACATAGCCCATGGCCACCGGCTTGTCGACGGTGGGGCCAAGCAGACCGCTGCTGACTTCACCAATGGTGTTGCCGTTCAGGTCTTGCAGCAGCGTGTGCTCGCGCACCGGCACGCGCTCCAGTGCCACCAGGCCGACGCGCTTGCGGCTGCCGACTGCCGGGTGGTTGATTGCCGCCAGAATCTGGTCGGCACCGGGGAAGCCGCCCGCGCGGGTGCCACCGCTGCGCCGGACTTTTTGCATGGCCCACAGCAGATTCGCTTCCACCGGTGTGGTGCTGGCATCAATGTCATTGCCATGCAGGCACAGGCCGGCTTCCAGACGCAGCGAGTTGCGCGCACCCAGACCGATCGGTTTGACTTCGGCTTGTGCCAGCAGGGCGCGGGCCAGTGCGTCGGCTTGTGTGTGGTGCACCGAGATCTCAAAACCGTCTTCGCCGGTGTAGCCGCTGCGGGTCAGAAAAACGGGGATGGTTTGCGTGCCGGTGTCCACCATAAAGTGGCCGCCGGTCATGAATACCAGCTTTTCCACGCCGGGTGCCAGACGCGACAGGGCTGTCACGGCTTGCGGCCCTTGCAATGCGAGCAGCGCCATCTCCGGCATGGGGATGACTTCGCAGCGTGTGCCGATAGAAGCCTGGATGTGGGCGATGTCGGCCACCTTGCAGGCACCGTTCACCACTACAAAAATGTCGGTTTCGCGCTTCACAAACATCAGGTCGTCCATGATGCCGCCATCCGCGTTAAGCAGCAGGCCGTAGCGTTGTTTGCCCACCGCCAGGTCAATCACATCCACCGGCATCAGGCTCTCGAAGGCGGCTGCTGCGTCGGCCCCTACTAGGCGCAGTTGCCCCATGTGGGAGACATCAAACAGTCCGGCGGCGGTGCGGGTGTGGTGGTGTTCGGCCATCAGGCCGCC
>CAIMZI010000124.1 GCA_903845935.1 uncultured beta proteobacterium
AGGCCCTATGCCCCCGAGGGCAAGGGTAAGTTGGAGCGCTGGCACCGCACGTTTCGTGACCAGTTCCTGAGCGAACTTGACACGCGCCACATTGCCGATCTGGCCGATCTCAACGCCCGGCTGTGGGCCTGGATTGAGCAGGTCTACCACCAGACTGCGCATGCCGGGCTCAATGGGCTGACTCCACTGGAGCGCTACCAGCGCGATTTACCCAGGATCCGTAGCCTGGGCGCCAAGGCAGTCCAGCTCGACGCATTGTTTCTTCATCGCATTGCCCGCTTTGTGAGGAAGGACGCCACGGTGTCCTACTTGGGTCAGCGCTTTGAAGTGCCCTACGAGTTGTCGGGCAAGACCGTGCGCCTGGTGGTCGATCCGCACGCCGAGCGTGTCGTGGGTGTGGAGGATGCAGCTGGCGTCTCTTTGGGAGCGGCCACCCCTCTGGACATGTTGGCCAACATCCACCGTACCCGGCGCAAACCAGAACCGGTGACTGAGCCCATGTGCGCGCCACGCAACGGACCCAACCTGGTGGAGCTGGCCCATGAGAAGTACCACGGCCTGGGCCGTGAACTGGTACTGCCTACGAAGTCGGGGCTCTGAGATGTACCTGCAACACTTTGGCCTGCGCCACCCACCACTTAGCAAGCAGCTCACCGAGCTCTGGGACGACGGTGTACTGGCGCAGCTCAGCCAGCGCTTTAACTGGCTGCTGCAGTCCCCCGGCATCGGGCTGCTCACGGGTGAGCCCGGTGTCGGTAAGACTGCCGCCCTGCGCAGCCTGACCCACCCACTCAATCCTCACCGCTATCAGGTGCTGTACCAGTCAGAAACCGACTTCGGGCGGGTGGACATTTACCGCAGCCTGGCCCGCGAGTTGGGATTGGAGCCCAGCTACCGGCGGGCACAACTGTGGCGTGACATCAAGCAGCGCGTGCACGAGATGGTCGACAGCAAGCAGCTCACCCCCTTGTGGATCATTGATGAGGCGCAGAACCTGCCAGCCGAATTCTTCCGTGACTTCCCTTCGTTCCTGAACTTCGCCTTCGACTCAAGGGACCTCATGACTGTGTGGCTCGTGGGCCACCCGGTGCTGGCACAGGTCTTGGAGAGGGCTCCGTACTCTGCGCTGTACAGCCGTATCCAGGTCCATGTGCAACTCAAGCCCGTGTTGGAACGTGAGCGCTTTGCGCTGCTCGTGGCCCACGCTCTAAAGAGTGCGGGCAGCCAGCACAACCTGCTGGCCGACACCGGCATGGAGATCCTGCGCCAGGCCTCCAAAGGGCTGCCCCGTCAGGCCGGACGCATCCTGTGCACCGCCATGCGGTTGGCCGTACCCAAAGGCCTCAACCACCTACCCGACGAAATCTTGCAACAAGCAATCAAGGAACTGCAATGACACGCAACCCTAAACCGACCAACCCACGCCGAAAGAAAATCGTGTTGCCCGCCTTGAGCGACGAGGCGCTCATTCAGATTCAAGACTTCCTGCATCTGGCACTTGATGTCTTCGAGGACCACTACGGCCAGCAACTCGATCTCTTCTATCACACCCTATGGCAGGAAGCGCAGGAGTTTGAAACGGAGGAATTCTCCGAGTGAGCAGGCTTTAAGCCCAACACGCCGGCGCCGCCAGCATCACCCCTGGCGGCGTTTCTGTTTGTGCTGTCGCCAACGCCTGTCCCACCTACTGACAGGCCTGTGCACCACCGGAATTACTACGGGACGCCGACCCGAATTCGTCCTGACATAGCGTGGCACCTTGAGTCGGAATTAAGTCGGGACGTAACACCAACAAGGCCGCCGGCATTTGAACTTGACTTCGTAACATCACCGTTGGCATAGCTTGTATTTACGGTGCCTTCTAAAAAACCGACGAGCCCACCAACATCGCTGACACCCGACACGTTACCGGTGGAATAGCTGTTTGTGATACTGCCATAGCCCCAACCCACCAAACCACCCACTTGTGATCCAGTGGATGTAACGCTCATGCCGGAATTAAAAACATTGGTGATGATTCCAGAGCTGTAACCGACCAAGCCTCCTGTCTTGTCAGTGGTGCTTGTTACGCTGCCGCCCACGAGTCCGACGTTGCTGATAACGTTTGGCACAGTCACGTCTGTTTGCTGAATGCCCGAATATTGAGCTGTCCCAACCTGAGCCGAAAACAGGCCCTTGCCTTTTACAATTAGGCCGCCGATGGTGTGGCCCAAACCGTTGAAGTTGCCGCTAAAGGCGCTACCGTTGCCAATAGGGACAAAATTATTGGCCCAGCCAGATGAGGCACTGGCGTCAATATTGCTGCCCAGCGCGTAGCTTGTACTCAGCCCACCGTTCATGCCCTGCAGGTCAGTCCCGGTGGTGCTGCCACTGTTGCCCAGGCTGTTGATCACCGTATAGCCAGTGCCGTTGATGGTCAAAAAGTTTGAGCCACTCCTCGCGGTATTGCCATCTGCTTTGACAAAATTTATCTGACCTGAGAATCCGCTGGAGCCCATGCCCATCAGAACCTGTCCGCCTGGTGTGAGGGTGTCAATATTGTAGGTGGGAGTTACCAAGTCAAGGACAGCATAGGTGCCTGCAATACCGGTGTTGTCTGTGGCACCTGCGGTCATCACCGCGTTGACGTTGATGTTGTTCGCAGCAGTCAATGTGAGCTTGTTCTTGGTCCAAGTCACAGGGGCATTGACGTTGATGTCACCCAGATCGCTGCCATTTGCCGTGGCGCTGGTGGTAATGCTGACGTTGCTTGTCCCAAGGCTGGTTTGCAAAGTAGTTGCACCAATCCCGCTGGTGGTTTGCGCAGCCGTTCCTGACGAAATCGTAAAGTTTGTCGGATCAAGCAACCATGTCCCGCTCAGGCCCAAACTTGCGCTGGTGTCCACCACCGTGCCATCGGCCACCTTCAAATGGGCGCCACTGGTTTCTACCTGTCCGCCGTTGCCGCCCAGGCTGCCGCCCTTGGCTGTGATGTTGCCGCTGACACGGGTCACGCTGTCGGGGTTGCTGAGGTCGGCAATCAGGCTGATGTTGCCGCCGTTGCCGACACTGCTTGGTGCTGCATCGGCATGGATGCTGCCGCTCTGGTTGATCTGGTCACTTGCCTGCAGGCGGATGGTGCCGCCGTTGTCCACCAGGCCGTTGGCTTCCAGGCTGCCGCTGTTGTTGATGACGCCGCCCTGCAAGCGGTTGGCGGCCTGTGCCGAGAGGATGATGAGGCCGCCGGGTGCCAGCACGGCCTGGCTGTTGTCCACCAGGGTCGCCATGGTGGCGGGGGTTACCAGAATATGGGTCAGGCGGTTTCCCACAAATTGCAGATCGTAGGCCTCGCCCGCAGCCATTGCCACCGTGCCCATTTGTGCCAGCACCACGCCGCTGTTGCGCACCTCGGGTGCCAGCAGGGCGATGTAGCCGTTCAGGTCGGCCGTGAGCGTGCCTTCGTTGACCACGCTCCCCGTTGCGCCATTGCGGCTGAAGCTGTTGCTGCCGGCCATGAAGTCGGCATTGCTGATGCTGTGCGTGGTGGCCACCAGGCCGCCCACGTCCACGCTGGAGCCGGGGGCAAAGGTCACGCCGCTGGGGTTGCTGATGAATACCTGGCCGTTGGCGTTGATCTGGCCAAAGATCTGGCTGGGGTTGGAGTCAAGCACCCGGTTGAGCGTGACGCTGCTAGCGCTTGGCTGGTTGAAGTTGACGCGTGCCTGGCTGCCGATATTGAAGGTGTTCCAGTCCAGGGCGGCGCGGCTGCTGGTCTGGTTGATGGTCAGCGTGGCCGCACTCTGTGAGATCGCGGCCTGGCCCGCTACCACCTGGCCGCCGGTGGGGAGCTGGGTGGGAGCCGGTGGGGTGGGCGGGTTAGGGGGGGCGGCCCCCACCGAAGTGGATGCGGCAGCGATTGCAAGACCCGCTGCAGCAACGAGCACGGCACCCGATGCGCGCTTTCCCCTTGCCCTGGCATTTTCTGCGACAGCAACCCAGGCTTGGGTGAATTCATTCCAGATCAGGCGGTATTGCTTATTCATGTTCTATGTCCCTCGAATCTCAGATCAAAATGCAAGGCTTGCGTTCAGCCACATGCGGTCCAGCACCAGCGTGCCGTCCTGATCGGTGCCGGTGGCCGTGGGGTTGGGGTTGTCGCCCATGCGGCGCGCCCAGGTGGCCTTGAGGTTGACCCCCGCACCTTGTTGCCAGTCCAGCGCAAGTCCGGCTCCACGCAACACCAGGTTGTTGGCAAGCAGGGCTCCGGTGAAATCGTTGTTGCGGTTGACGTCCACTTGGCCGTAGTCGTAGAAGCCGCTGAGCGTGAAGCCCTGGGGCAAGCGCCTTCGCACTTCCAGGTTGAATAATTGTCCGATGGCGCCACCGACCTCATTGGCCGGATAGGCGCGCACCCCGCTGGCACCGCCCAGGTAAAACTTCTCGGACGAATCCAAATTGGTGTCGGCCCATTGGCCCGATAGGGCTGCGTACAGTGACCAGTTGTTGTCAAGCACTTGCTGGCGACTCAGGCTGTAGTGCAATTTGTTGAAGACGCCCTCGGTGCGCGCGCTGGCGGCGTCGGCCGCCTGGTTGGGAGATCCGCCCAAGTCCAGCTGCCCCATGGTCATCACTGCGCTGGCATTGTTGCTGCCTCCACCGCCCAGGTTGTCAACCCGATTGCCGGACAAGCCCAGGCTGACGGTGTTGGCGTTGTAGTGCGAACTCACTGCGCCGTTGGACTGGTTGTCATAGGTCTTGTGGTCGGCATTGGCGTTGAAATACAGGTTCTGCTGCTGCGTGCGAATCAGTGGGTAATTGGCTTCAATTCCGCCGCTGTAGGACGAGCCCGTTGCATTGAGTGCGGCAAATTCAGGCGCTACTATCCGGTAGGTCAGGGCCGATGTATTGGCTCCAACGCGCCAACCTTTGGGCCCCACCGGAAATGTGGCCTCCACGCGCAGGTAGTTGCTGCCTTCGGAAAGAATGAAGCTGCTGCTGATTTGATCGCCCTGACCCAAAAGGCTGTTGAAGTACAGGTCCGCATTCAGGCGCGAGGTTCCGGTTGATCGGCTGCCATTGTTGTCGGCCGAGACGTTGCCCTTGATGGGCAGAGCGTCGGTGACGCGCAACACCAGATCGGTCTCGCCCGGCCGGGCGCCGTCGCGCAGCGTTCCGCTCACACCCACACCGGGCAGGTCGCCGGCCACCAGCAGGGCGCGGTCCAGCTCGTCGGCATTGAGAAATTCGCCCACTTTCTGGTGCGCATTCAATATCGCCTGGATACGCGCCAGACTGACGCGTTGTGGCGCCGCACCCTCGATTTTCGTGCCTCCAAACACCGCCTCAACGATGCGGATGTTGACCACACCCCCGACGATGTCTTGCTCAGGCAGATAGGCCCGCACGACCCAGCCTGCCTTGCGATAGACCTCGGCGACGGCTGCCGCGGCTCCCTGCAACTGGCTGTAATCCAGTGGACGATTCAAAAAACTGGCGACTGCAGCCTGCAATGGCTCGGATGCCAGCAGCGTGTTGCCCGAAAAGCGAAATGCCGAGACCGTGACCACCACACCCTTGAGGCTTGACAGCGGTGGGGGCTCAGCCGACTTGGCTGGAAGCGTTGCTTGTGCGGGAGGTGGCGGGCGATTCTGTTCCAGTTGTTGTCGCAAGGAGCCGGCGTCTGGGAGTGATTGGGCCTGTGCCTGTGCGATGAATGCCATTGCGATCAGCAATAGGGGCTTGAGAGGGGTGCCGTCGAGCGATGCCATGGAGTGCTCCTGGAGGATGGGTAAATCGCTAGCGTTGGTGCATGGCCTGGGCAATCCGTGCCAGGCCATCGGTAATGGGTACCGGGATTCCCCAACGATTCACTTTTTTCCCCTAAAAATGAATGCGCCAGCGCACCAAACCATCATCAGAGAGCGCCGTGCTTTATATCGAAAGTATCAAATTAAGAAAATACAAAAAGTCTTCTTAATCGTACAATTTATTGTAGTCTTATTCGCACATACAAAGCGAAATCTTTGGGTTTATCGGAATCTTGGGAGGAGAAAAGCGCGTTCAGCCGCGCGGCTGGGCAGCGTCAAACTGTCAAGCGATGGACAGTTGGCTTCGGTGCCCAGCCTTAACCCGGCTCTTTGGGCAGCGCCTTGACCCAGCGGCTAATGGTGTCTGCCATGGGTGCCACGGCTGCCGGGTCCTTGATGGCGCCGGCCAGCACATGTTGGCCAGAGCTCTTGCTGTAGGCGACCGGTTCAATCGACTTGCGTGCCGAGCCGATGCGGGTAAAAGCGGCCAGGGTTTCGCTGGGTTCCACGGTTTTGTCGCGCTCGCTGTAGAGCACCAGCAAGGGAGTCTGAAATAAGGACAGATCGCTTTGGCGCACGCTTTTGACCAGGGCCATCATGGGGAAGATGGACTTGGTGGGATAGCTGGATGTCCAGGCATTGGCTTCCTGCGCGCTGGACGGCGTGAAACTTCGGACGGGACCTTGCACCCAGAGTGCAATTTTTTGCCCCCAGGGCAAGTTGACAATGTCCGCGCGCTTGTCCTTGGGGCCGAAATTGGGTGACACAAATACTGCTGCCGCCATTCGCGCAGCGTCGGGCGAGGTGCCCAGCCAGGCGGCCAGCGTAGCGCCGGTGGAGCAACCTATCACCAGCACGCGCTGGCCCAGGGTCTGGCCGATCTGCACCGCCTCCAGCGTGTCGGCCATCCAGTCTTGCACGCTGGCCTCGCCCATGGCGGCAGGGTCGGAGCGGCCGTGGCCGCTGAGCCGGGTATAGAACAGGTTGGCGCCCAGCTGGGCTGCAACGGTCTCGGCCAGGGGCGCGGTTTCCAGGCGGCTGGCAGAAAAACCGTGCAGGTAGACCACCGCCCAGGGCGTGCGCTGCCCCTGTGGGCCGGCCCAGACAATGCCCTTGGCGTTGCCGGGTTTGATGTCGGTATAGGCCGATTCGCTTGTCGCTATCCAGTCGCCCAGCGCCGTGATGTCTTGCGGGGGCAGGGGTCTGGCGCTTTGCATAAAGGGTCCGGTGTCGTTGCGCGGCCCCAGCCAATAGGCCACAGCAACCAGCAACAGCAGGCCCGAGACCAGCCGCAGCCAGGATAGTGGACCGGCAGTTTTGTTTGGCAAGGGGGAGAAGCTGTGAGAATGCATGGATGGGTGACAGCCTGCTAATTGGCTAAGATGGTACACGCTCAAGCAAGCACAACAGGAGGTTTTTCATGCAGCACGATGTCACGCAAGCAAGCCGTGGATGGCTTTGCATCACCATGGCGGCTGTGCTGCTGGGCGGCTGTGCCAAGGTCAATGACGCCGGTCTGCGTCTGTTTTCCACCAAGACCACTGCCTATTTGATCGTCAACGGGCAGCTGCTGAGCGGCGACCTGCTGCTGGTGCCGGACCGCAGCGGGCGGGCCTCGTTGGCTGCCGAGCAGGGCGCCGTGCGCAGTTGCAGTGGCGGCATGCGTTACAGCGCAACCAATAGCGGCGAAGTCGACCTGCGCTGCAATGAGGGTTCGCAGCTCAGCCTGAAAATTACGCTGCTGAGCGACACCCGGGGCTATGGCTACGCTACGACCAGCGACAAGGGTCCGGCCAGCCTGGTGTTCGGCCTTTCCATGCAGGATGCGCTGGCCTTTTTGAGCGTGCCGCCCGGCATGTCCTTGGCCATAGACCCAACTACCGACGAGCTTGCGCTGAAGTCGGCAGGGGCCGAAGCTGTGACTAAGCCCGCAGCGCCTGAAGCGCCAGGGCGGCCTCTGTGACCAGGGCTGGGCCGCGGTAAATCAGTCCGGTGTAGAGCTGCACCAGGTCGGCACCGGCCCGGATTTTGGACACCGCATCTCCGGCGCTCAAGATTCCGCCGACACCGATGATGGGGAATGTCGGCCCCAGCGCCGCGCGCAACTGGGCGATCACCTGGTTGCTCATCTGCAGCACCGGAGCGCCCGACAGGCCGCCGGTCTCCTCTGCATGGTGCATGCCCTTGACGGCGTCTCGGCTGAGTGTGGTGTTGGTGGCAATCACGCCCCAGGCGTTGTTGACCTGACCCGCGCCGTCCGTACCGTAGCGCAGCAGCGTGGCGGCAATCACCTCGATTTGCGCCGCATCCAGATCGGGTGCGATTTTCAAAAAGATCGGCTTGCGCTTGCCGTACCGTTGCGCCAGCAGTTCGCGCCGCTCGGCAATCGCACCCAGCAGGGCGTCCAGCGCCGCGTCGCCTTGCAGGCTGCGCAGGTTCTTGGTGTTGGGGCTGCTGATGTTGACGGTGATGTAGTCGGCATGCGGGTAGACGCCGTCCAGGCAGCGCAGGTAGTCGTCGGTGGCGCTCTCAATCGGCGTGGCGGCGTTCTTGCCGATGTTCAGGCCCAAGAGCAGCGTCTGGTTGGCCTCTTGGCGCAGCGCCGACTTCTGCACATTGCGCACAAAGGCGTCCAGGCCGTGGTTATTGAAGCCCAGGCGGTTGATCAGTGCGCGTGCCTTGGGCAGGCGGAACATGCGCGGCTTGGGGTTGCCGTCCTGCGGCAGCGGCGTCACGGTGCCGACCTCGACAAAGCCAAAGCCCATGGCGCCCAGGCCGTCTATGCAGCGCGCATTCTTGTCCAGCCCGGCGGCCATGCCGACGCGGTTGGGGAAGGTCAGGCCAGCGAGCTGCAGCGGATCAGCGACGCGCTCCGTGCGATAGGCCGCTGCCAGCAAATTGCCTTGGGACGCTGCCAGCGCGGCAATCGTCAGATCGTGGGCGGCCTCCGGGTCCAGGGCAAACAAAAAGGGACGGGCAAGACCGTAAGGGACAAGAGCCATTGATAATTCCTAGATACAACGTTAACTACCCTGATTTTCCCCCATGAACACCTCTGCAACTCCAACAACGTCCCCCGTGTCCGCCTTGACCCAGGACGAGCTCAAAACCCTGGTCGGCCAGGCCGCACTGCAATATGTGGTGCCGGGCGAAATCGTCGGCGTCGGCACCGGCTCCACGGTGAACAAGTTCATCGACGCGCTGGCCAGCATCAAGGACCAGATCAAGGGCGCCGTGTCGAGCTCGGTGGCCAGCACCGAGCGTCTGCTGGCCCTGGGCATCCCGGTGTTCGACTCCAACGAGGTGGAGCATCTGTCCGTCTATATCGACGGCGCCGACGAGATCGACGGCCACGGCAACATGGTCAAGGGCGGCGGTGCGGCGCTGACGCGCGAAAAAATTGTCGCGGCCCAATCGGCGCGCTTTGTCTGCATTGCCGACGAGTCCAAGCTGGTTGAGAAGCTGGGCAAATTCCCGCTGCCGGTGGAGGTGATCCCGATGGCCACGCGCCGCGTGATCCGGCAGTTTGCAGCCATGGGTGGAACGGCTGCGCTGCGCCTGAAGGACGGACAGCCGCTGGTGACCGACAACGGCCAAAACATCGTCGATGTGCTGGGTCTGCAGATTGCCGACCCGCTGGCGTTTGAGGCCGAGGTCAGCCAGTGGCCGGGCGTGGTGACGGTGGGCGTGTTTGCCTTCCAGCGTGCCCAGGTCTGCCTGCTGGGCACGTCCAGCGGCGTCAAGACCCTGAACTTTTAAAGCTGGCGCCGGGCTAGAACTGAATTCCCGCCGGGTTGGCGGGGCCAGGACCGGTGGGCACCGAGGGCTCAGGCCTGGGCTCGGCCTTGGCTGGAGCAGGTTTTTGCAGCGACACCAGCGGGCTGGCGGGTGCTGCCCTATAGCTCGAAGGCAGTACCGAGGTCTTGGGGTAGCCGGCCGCATCCAGGTACTGCGTCCATTCCGCCTCGGAGTAGCCCTTGATGCGCTGAGCGCCAATGCTCAGAAAGGGCAGGGAGGTTTCACCGCTGAGCCGCTGCAGTGCGGCCAGGTCGTCGGGGCTCACGACCGTCTGCTCAGAAAATGGAATACCGCGGCCGCTCAGCAGGCTGCGACCGGTGCTGCAGGGTCCGCAGTCGGGCGCGCTGTAGAGAACAACCGGAAATCGAGACACTACCTGGCGCAACTCAAACGGCAGCGCGGCACTGGCTGCAGCGGCTGCTGCGATCGCACCGGTGGTGACCACCTTGCCCTGATCGGCAGTCACCGGTGGCCTGTCCGAGAAGGTGAGCCTGCCGTCTGGGCCGACGATCCGGTACACCGTCTGTGCCCGCACTTGAACCAGCGCAGCGGCCAGCAGGCCGATGGTCAACGTGGTTTTGCGCAGTGCCGACAGATTCATGGAGATGCTCCCGGTATCGCCCGATTTTATGCGGACATGCCCTGGTGGCGCAGCAGTGCGTCCAGGCTCGGTTCGCGACCCCGGAAGGCCTTGAATGACTCCATGGCCGGGCGGCTGCCGCCCGACTCCAGAATCGCCTGGCGATAGCGGGCGCCGGTTTCCACGCTGGCTGTGCCGTCCGATGCGGCGGTTTCTTCAAAGGCGGCGTAGGCATCGGCGCTCAGCACCTCGGCCCATTTGTAGCTGTAGTAACCCGCGGCATAACCACCGGCAAAGATGTGGCTAAAGGTATGAGGCGCACGGCTCCAGGGCGGCGACGACACCACGGCCACTTCGCGCCGCACGGCTTCGAGCAGGGGCATGAAATCCTGCTCTGGGTCATGGCTGCTGTGCAGCAGCATGTCAAACAGCGAAAATTCAATCTGACGCAGAGTCTGCAGGCCGCTCTGGAAGTTGCGCGCGGCCAGCATCTTGTCGAACAGAGGGCGCGGCAGGGCTGCACCGGTTTCCACATGGGAGGTCATGTGCTGCAGCACGCTCCACTCCCAGCAGAAGTTTTCCATGAACTGGCTGGGCAGCTCCACTGCGTCCCATTCCACGCCGCTGATGCCGGAGACATCGTGCTCGTTCACTTGCGTCAGCATGTGCTGCAGGCCGTGGCCGAACTCGTGGAACAGGGTGGTGACGTCGTCATGCGTCAGCAGCGCGGGTTTGCCGTCTACGCCGCCAGCAAAGTTGCACACCAGGTGCGCCACCGGGGTTTGCAGGGCGCCGGTGTCGGGGCGCAGCCAGCGGCCCCGCACGTCGTCCATCCAGGCCCCGCCGCGTTTGCCGGTGCGCGCACTCGGGTCCAGGTAAAACTGGCCTATCAGCTGGCCATCGCGCTCGATGCGGTGGAAATGCACGCCCGCGTTCCAGACCGGTGCCTGGTCGGTCTTGATGCTGACGTTAAACAGGGTCTCGACAATCTTGAACAGTCCGGCCAGCACCTTGGGTGCGGTGAAGTACTGCTTGACCTCTTGCTCGCTAAAGGCGTAGCGCGCCTCCTTGAGCTTCTCGCTGACATAGGGAAGGTCCCAGGGTTGCGGGTCGTTGAGTCCCAGCTCGCCTTTGGCAAAGGCGCGCAGGTCGGCCAGGTCTTTCTCGGCAAAGGGGCGGGCCTTGGTGGCCAGATCGCGCAGAAAGTGGGTGACAGCCTCGGGCGTGTTGGCCATCTTGGGCACCAGGGAGACCTGGGCGAAATTGTCATAGTCCAGCAACTGCGCCTCTTCCTTGCGCAGGCTGAGGATCTCGCGAATGATGGCGGTGTTGTCAAACTTGCGGCTGTCGGCCGGTGCCTGGTCGGAGCTGCGCGTGACATAGGCGCGGTACATGATTTCGCGCAGGGCGCTGCTGGAGGCAAATTGCATCACCGGCAGGTAGCAGGGCATCTTCAGCGTCAGCTTGTAGCCGCTTTTGCCATCGGCCTGGGCCGCCGCCATGGCCGTGTGCTTTACGTCTTCGGGTAGACCGCCGACCTCAGATTCTGATGCGTAGTAGGCAAAGGCGTCGGTGGCATCCAGCGTGTTTTCGCTGAACTTCTGGCTCAGGGCGGCCTGCTTCTCCTGGATCTCGGCAAAGCGCTTGCGGGCATCACCGGTTAAATCGGCACCGCCCAGCACGAAATTGCGCATGGCATTCTTGTGCGCCTGGCGCTGCTCGGCATTGAGTGCGTTGACGTCCATCGCCTTGTACTTGGCATACAGGCGCTCATCGGCGCCCAGTCGAGTCCAGAACTCGGTGACGCGGGGCAGGGCGGCGTTGTAGGCGGCGCGCAACTCGGTCGAATCGGCCACGCTATTGAGGTGGTTAACGGCGCCCCAGGCCATGCCGAGTCGTTCGGTAGCCACATCCAGGGTGCGCGACATGTCTATCCAACTCGCCGGAAAGTCTGCTGCAGTGACGGCCTCCAGCGCGGCTTCGGCCTGTTGCAGCAAGGCATCGATGGCCTCGGGCACATGTTCGGGCTGGATCTGGTCAAACAGGGGCAGGGTATCAAAACGAAGCAGTGGATTCATGGGACCTAAAAATATCAGTGAAAGTCGGAACAGGCAGCGGCTGGCGCTGCCTCAAATGACCAGTATTCGGTAAGTGGGGGATTGCCGCGCTTACACAAGGTCGCGATTAGGCAAGGCCCTTGGCTGCAGCCTCGCGCTCGGCTGCTTCCACGGTGTTGACCAGCAGCATGGCAATCGTCATCGGGCCGACCCCGCCGGGCACCGGGGTAATAAAGCCAGCGACTTGGCTGACGCCGGCGAAGTCCACATCGCCGCAGAGTTTGCCCTCGTCGTTGCGGTTCATGCCCACGTCCAGCACCACGGCACCGGGCTTGACCATGTCGGCGGTCAGCACATTGCGTTTGCCCACCGCTGCCACAATCACGTCGGCCTGCAGCGTCATGGCCTTGAGGTCGGCGGTGGCGCTGTGGCAGATGGTGACGGTGGCGTTTTGCGCCAGCAGCATCAGGGCCATGGGCTTGCCCACGATGTTGCTGCGCCCGATGACCACCGCATGCTTGCCGCGCAAGTCGTAACCGATGGATTCCAGCATCTTCATGCAGCCATAGGGCGTGCAGGGCCAAAAACCTGGCTGTCCGACCATCAAGGCACCGGCGCTGGAGACGTGGAAACCGTCCACATCCTTGGCCGGGGCAATCGCCTCGATGACCTTGTGCGCGTCGATATGGGCCGGCACCGGCAGTTGCACCAGGATGCCGTGAATGCTGGGATCGACGTTGAGCGCGTCAATGCGGGCCAGCAGCTCGGCCTCGGTCATGCTGGCCGGGTAGCGCTCCAGCACCGAGTGCAGACCGGCGTCAAGACAGGCCTTGACCTTGTTGCGCACATAGACCTGCGAGGCCGGGTTTTCGCCCACCAGCAGCACCGCCAGGCCGGGCGTCAGGCCCCGGCTGCTGAGAGCCGCCGTGCGGCGCGCCACGTCGGCGCGGGTGTGGGCGGCCAGGGCGTTGCCGTCAATGATTTTTGCTGTGGTGGTCATGCGGATCTCCGGAATAAAAAAGCCCGCAACGCATTGTTGCGGGCGAGTGGGCCATGGGGCGTCTTATACCTTTGGCGCGTTCTGGCCCAGGGCAATCTTGAGCAGATCGGCCACGGTGTTGGCGCTGAGCTTTTCCATGATGTTGGCTCTATGCGCTTCCACCGTCTTGATGCTGATGCCCAAGTCATCGGCGATCTGCTTGTTCAGGCGCCCGGCCACAATGCGCTCCAGCACCTGCGACTCGCGCAACGTCAGTTTGGACAGCAGGGCATCGCGGTTGACGGCCAGCTGGTAGTCGGCAAAAGAGTCCTTGGCGTGGTCCAGCATGCGCTCCACCAGGTTGACCAACTGGTCTTCCTTGAAGGGCTTCTGGATGAAGTCCATGGCACCTTTTTTCATGGTGTCCACGGCCATGGGCACGTCGCCGTGGCCGGTGATGAAAACGATGGGCAAGGGCGAGCGGCCTTCGATCAAGCGGTTTTGCAGCTCCAGCCCGGTCATGCCGCCCATGCGGATGTCGGCAATCAGGCAGGCCACCTCGCGGGCGTCGTAGCGGCTGAGAAAAGACTCAGCGGAATCGAAGCATCGAACCCGGTAGCCCTTGCCTTCCAGCAACCACTGCAAGGAATCACGTACGGCCTCATCGTCATCGACAACGTAGACCGTCCCTTTTTTTGGTATCAGGCTCATTCAATTTTCCAGACCGTTATGTGCGTGAGGTGGGCGCGCTGAGCGCGGGTTGTTTGATGTCTGCCACCGGAATCCAGAAGGAGAACCGGCAACCTACCACCTCTGCTCCATTGTAGATGTTCTCGGCGCTCATTCTTCCCAGGTGCGATTCGACAATGGAGCGGCACAGCGACAGGCCTATGCCCATGCCGTCGGCCTTGGTGGAAAAGAAGGCTTCGTACAGCCGCGCCATCACCTCGGGCGCCAGGCCCATGCCGGAGTCGCGCACCGAAAAATCGATTGCCGATTGGCCCTCGATGCGCACCGGTACCACGCGCAGCTCGACCAGACGCTGGGCCGTGGGGCGCTGGGCCAGATCGATCGACTCGGCCGCATTGCGCAGCAGGTTGACCAACACCTGTTCGATCAGGATCGGGTCCACCAGCATCATCGGCAGGCGCGCGGCGATAAAGGGGTTGAGCCGCACATTGCGCCTGCGCAGCTCGATGTCGGCCAGCTCCATGGCTTCGCTGACCATGATGTTGACGTCCGACAGCGTGCGGTTGGGCTCGCTGCGCTTCACAAACGAGCGGATGCGCTGAATGATCTGG
>CAIMZI010000125.1 GCA_903845935.1 uncultured beta proteobacterium
CTCGGCGGTGGCGTGGCACAGCACCTGGGCGGCTTGCTCGCCAGACTCGGGCAGCACTTCAAATTCCATTGCCACGCGCGTCAGTGCAATCGGATGGCACAAGGGAATCAGCTCGCTGGTGCGTTTGGCACCCTGGATGCCGGCAATGCGGGCAATGCCCAGCACATCGCCTTTTTTTGCGCTGCCGGAGGCAATCAGCTCCAGCGTGGCGGGGAGCATGGTGATGCGACCCTGGGCGACTGCGATGCGATGGGTTGCCTGTTTGGCTGCCACGTCCACCATGTGGGCTTGGCCTTGGGCGTCAAAGTGGGTAAGGTTGCTCATAATCGGGACTTTACCCGAGCTTGACCCGCAGGTCGCCCACTTGATGGCATTCTGTGGCCTCGCACTTCAACGCGTTCTGATGCACTTATTCCATTCAAAGCCGTATTTCCGCAACGGGCTGGGGCCCAGGCTGGCCCTGCTGTGCCTGGCTAGCCTGCTGGCAGGACCTGTCATGCCGCAGTCTCAAGCAGCGCCGTCACCGACTGTGGCCACGCCCCTGCCCAATCTGGGCGACGGCAATGACATGACGCCGGCCGCAGAGAAGCGCATTGGCGACCGCATTGCGCGCGAGCTCTATCGCGACCCGGATTACATCGACGATCCTGTCATCACCGATTACGTGCAAGGCATTTGGCAGCCCCTGCTGGCCGCCTCACGCCAGCGTGGCGAGTTGCTGCCGCAGCTCGATGAGCTGTTTGCCTGGGAAATCCTGATGGGGCGTGACCGCACGGTCAATGCCTTTGCCCTGCCCGGCGCTTACTTTGGCCTGCACCTGGGGCTGGTGGGTATTGTCACCAGCCGGGACGAGCTGGCCTCGGTGCTGGCGCATGAGCTCAGCCACGTCACCCAGCGCCATATCTCGCGCAGTATGTCGCGCCAGGCCGCGCAGGCACCGTGGCTGATGGGTGCCATGATTTTGGGCATTCTGGCCGCCAGCAAGGACCCCAATGCGGCGCAGGCCACGATTGTGGGCGGCCAGGCCGCCGCCGTGCAAAGCCAGCTCAATTACTCGCGCGACATGGAGCGCGAGGCCGACCGCATTGGCTTTACGGTGCAGACCCAGGCCGGTTTTGCGCCCCAGGGCTTTGTCAGCATGTTTGAAAAGCTGCAGCAGTCCAGCCGTTTGAACGACGCCGGTGGCTTTCCGTATTTGCGCACCCACCCCTTGACCACCGAGCGCATTGCTGACATGCAGTCGCGAGTGCGCCAGTCTGACAAGGGCGACGCCGCGCCGGTCACCACACTGGAGCACGCCATGGTGGCGGCACGGGCCCGCGTGTTGTCCAATCCTGCGGTCGACGAACTGCGCATCTGGGCGCAGCAGGCCGAGCCCGCCAATCTGGCCAAACTCAAGCCAGCGGCCCAGGTCGGCGTCTTGTATGGCGCCACGCTGGCGGCGCTCAAGTTGCGCGATTATTCGCAGGCCCAAGCCGACTTGCAGCGCCTGCAGCAGCGCACCCAGGGTGATGGGCCGGGTGCCCGCCTGACCCGCTTGATGTCGCTGGAGATGGCGCTGGTTCAGGGCGATATGGTTGCGGCAGCCCTCCTGATAAAAAGCCCCGAGGTGCAGAAGGACCGCAGCCGGGCCGCACTGCTACTGCGTGCGCAAACTGACACGCTCACCGGACGGGCAGACAGTGTCGCGCAGGATTTGCAGACTTGGCTGGCCGACCATCCGCGCGATGCCCAGGCCTGGCAACTGCTGGCCGCCGCCGATGCGGCAATAGGACGCCCTGTCGCGGCCGTACGCGCTGAGGGCGAGGTCAACGTGGCGCAACTGGATTTTGCAAGCGCGCTCACGCGCTTCAAGGCCGCGCAAGACCTGGCGAGCAAGAGCACGCTGCAGGTGGATCACATAGACGCGTCGATTGTGGACACAAGGGCCCGGCAAATGGAGCTACTGCTGAGGGAACAGGCGCTCGAGCACTGAGTGGATCAGCATGCCCAGCAGCGTGTAGACCAGCGAGCCAATCAGTGCCGCGCCAAAGCCACGCACCTGAAAACCGTCCAGCAGGGCGGCGGCCCAGTAAAACATCAGGGCGTTGATTACAAACAGGAACAGCCCCAGCGTGATCACGGTGACCGGCAGCGTCAGCACGATCAGGATCGGACGCAGGACGGCATTGAAGAAGCCGATGACCAGGGCCGCCGCCAGCGCCGCAGAAAAGCTCTGCACCACCACGCCGGAGTACAAATGCGCAACCGCCAGCAGGGCGGCCGCACTGAGAAGCCATTTGACAAGCAGTTTCATGTGCTCAGCATAGCACCATGCGATAGCGCACAGGCTATGATGCGCCTCCCCTCAGCGCCACCAGTCCATTCCGTTGCCAGGCATTCACATCACCGATATCGAGTCCGCCATCAACTACTGGCGGCAGCGCGAGCCCTCGCCCGACGGGATGGCCTTGCCCTCTGCCACCAGAGCCTTGGCCGAGGCCTATGCCTTGATGGTTTATCACCGCGAGAGTGAGGCCGACCAGGCCACCATGCCCTCCGAAGCGTTGGCAGCCTGGATGGAGTGGTACCACAGCACGCCCGACACCCCTTGCATTGCCATTTGCTCCACCAGCCAGGGCGACGATATATGCAAGGGCTGTGGTCGCAGCTTTGAAGAGGTGCAAAAGTGGACCGAAATGGACGCTGTGCAAAAGCGCGCCAGTTGGCGCCGCATCACCCTGGAAGGTACGGCCTGGCGCTTCAACAAATACGCGGAAAGAGTTATTTCCAGCGGATAGGTTCGATATCGACCGTGTTGGAACTGTCGCCCAGGGTCAACGTGCCTTCCTGAATCGTCGCCTGCAACTGCATGCTGCGTTGCGCCAACGGAATCAGCGCCTGACTGGCCAGTGTGGGAATCCGAAACACCGACAGATTCTTGGGCCGACTGAGCTTGCTCTCCATGCCCTTCCACCAGACCTCGGCCGCGTGGTTAAAGCAGTACAGAACCACCTCATCGGCCTTGCCGCAGGCCTTGAGCAGGGGCTTGTCTTCGGGCTGACCGACCTCGATCCAAAGGCGGGTGAGGCCGGTGAAGTCGCGCAGCCAGGCGTCGGGTTCATTGACGTCGGACAGACCGGCGCCAAAGCTTAAGGTGCCATCGCCACCACACACGCTTTGCAGCTTGTGCGCCTGAAACGCCAGCGCCACCAGCCGCACCATCATGCGTTCGTCGGTTTCGCTGGGGTGACGCGCCAGAGTTAGCGCGTGGTCGGCGTAGTAGCTGTGGTCAATGTCGGCAATCTGCAGATTGGCCTTGAAGATGGTGGATTTAATCGCCATTGATCGGTCGCTCAGACTCGTTTTGCGAGTTCAGCGGCCTTGCCGATGTAGGTCGCCGGCGTCATGGCCAGCAGGCGGTCTTTTTCGGCCTGCGGCAGCTCCAGGCCCTCAATAAAGCCGCGCATCAGTTCGGCCGTCATGGCTTCGCCGCGGGTGAACTTCTTGAGCTGCTCATAGGGTTGGGGCAGACCAAAGCGGCGCATCACCGTCTGGATCGGCTCGGCCAGCACTTCCCAGGACGCGTCCAGATCTTCGGCAATCGCGGCCTTGTTGATTTCCAGCTTGTTCAAACCGGTCATCAGCGACTGGTAGGCTAAGGCCGCATAGCCCAGGCCGACGCCGATATTGCGCAGCACGGTGGAGTCGGTCAGATCCCGCTGCCAGCGCGACACCGGTAGTTTCTCGGCCATATGGCGCAGCACGGCGTTGGACAGGCCCAGGTTGCCCTCGGCATTTTCAAAGTCGATCGGGTTGACCTTGTGCGGCATGGTGCTGGAGCCCACTTCGCCGTCGCGCAGCTTCTGCTTGAAGTAACCCAGCGACACATAGCCCCAGATATCGCGCGACAGGTCTATCAGGATGGTGTTGGTGCGGGCCACGGCGTCAAATAGCTCGGCCATGTAGTCGTGCGGCTCGATCTGCGTGCTGAAAGGTTGGAAGTTTAGGCCCAGGCCCAGCGGCTCCGGTGTCTCGATGACCTTTTTGCTAAAGGCTTCCCAGTCATGCTCGGGCCAGGCCGAAAGATGCGCGTTGTAGTTGCCCACTGCGCCATTCATTTTGGCCAGAATCTTCACGGCGGCAATGCGATCGCAGGCGGTTTGCAGGCGCACCACGACATTGGCCATTTCTTTGCCGACGGTGGTGGGGCTGGCGGTCTGGCCGTGTGTGCGGCTGAGCATGGGCACCTCGGCATGGGCCTGGGCCATGTCGCGCAATTTGAGCACCAGTTTGTCCAACAGCGGCAGCACGACCGTGTCGCGTGCCGAGCGGATCTGCAAGCCGTGGCTGGTGTTGTTGATGTCTTCGCTGGTGCAGGCAAAGTGCACAAATTCACCAGCCTTTTCCAGCTCCGGCCTGGCATCGAACTTGGACTTGAGCCAGTACTCGACGGCCTTCACATCGTGGTTGGTGGTCTTCTCTATGGTCTTGATGGCCTCGCCATCGACCTCGGAAAAGTTTTTGACCAGACCTAACAAATAGGTGCGGGCGCCAGGGCTTAAGGGTTTGAATTCGGCAAAGCCGGCATCACTGAGGGCGATGAACCAGACCACTTCCACTTGCACGCGGCGCTGCATATAGCCCAGCTCGCTGGTGATGGGGCGCAAGGTGGCAAGTTTGGCGGCATAGCGCCCGTCGAGTGGAGAAAGTGCGGAGATGGCATTGAAAGTCATGACCGAATTGTAGGTTGTGCGCCACCCGGCTGCCGACGGCTCCATTTGATGCCAGGCAATGGATAGAATGAATGCCAGACATATTTGCAGGGTAACCATGAAACTTATCGGATCCACCACCAGCCCCTACGTACGCAAGGTGCGTGTCGTGATGGCCGAGAAGAAACTCGAATACGCCTTCGTCAGCGAAGACGTATGGGCCAACACCACCACCATCTCCGGCTCCAACCCGCTGGGCAAGGTGCCCTGCCTGATCATGGAAGGTGGCGAGGCGCTGTTTGATTCGCGCGTCATTGTGGAATACCTCGACACGCTCTCCCCCGTGGGCAAGCTGATTCCCACGGTGGGCCGTGAGCGCGCCGAAATCAAGACTTGGGAAGCCTTGGCCGATGGTCTGCTCGATGCCTCCATTTTGGCCCGACTGGAAGCCACCTGGCCTGGCCGTACCGAGGCCCAGCGCAGCCAGGCCTGGATCGATCGCCAGCTGCACAAGTGCCACGACGCCGTAAAGGCCATGAGCCTGGGCCTGGGTGACAAGCCCTTCTGTGCCGGCATCCACCTGAGTCTGGCCGATATCGCAGTCGGCTGCGCGCTGGGTTATCTGGATTTCCGCTTCCCCGAACTGGCCTGGCGTGGCGACTACCCCAATCTGGTCAAGCTGCACGACAAGCTGATGCAACGCGCCAGCTTCGCCGACACCGTTCCGGCCTAAAAGTTCGGGTGAGCGTGGGGGCTCTATTTGTTGACCTGGCGCTTGAGCCAGCGCATCAGCGAACCGATTAGCGGCAGCTTTTCATACAGCTCTTCGGCTGCATCCCAGTAATCGCGGTGCAGCACGACCAGGCCGGTATCTGAAAACACCAGATGCGAGGCGCCCAGAATCCGCTGCGGCACACCAGGCTTGAAACCCTTGAAGCTAAAGTGAAATTCCCAGGTCATAAAGCATTGTTCTCCCTGCACCACGGTCTGGGTGACGACAAAGCGCGGCTGCTCCAACTGGACAAACATGTGTTCAAAAATGTGCTGGATGGCAGCCACCCCGGTCACTGCCTGGAACGGATCCTTGAAACGCGCATCGGGGGCGTAGTAGCGTGCCACCTCGCGCGCCGACTGCTCGGTGAGGGTTTCAAAATACTGCGCCAGGGCGGCTGCTGCGGCACTGCTGTCGGTGCTGTGTGTGGGGTTCATAAGGTGACGCGCGCAACCAGCGCGAAATAGAGGCGATAGGGTAGCAGGCGCAACAGCTTGAGCCAGAGCGTGAAGCGCCTGGGGAAATGGATCTCAAAGTCCCCGGCAGCCCAGCCCTTGAGGATCGCCAGTGCGGCCTGCTGCGGCGTCAGGATGGCGGGCATGGCAAAGTCGTTTTGGGCCGTCAGCGGTGTCTGCACAAAGCCGGGATTGATGATGGATACGCCCACGCCACGGTCCTTCAGGTCCAGGTACAGCGTCTCGGCCAGATGGATCAGCGCCGCCTTGCTCGGCCCATAGGCCAGGCTATGGGGCAGGCCACGATAGCCCGCCACACTCCCTACCAGGCTGATGTGACCGCCGCCCTGTGCCAGCAACTGCGGTACCACGGCCTCCAGCAGATACAGGGCGCCCTTGTAATTCACCTGCAGGTGGCGCAAGGCGACATCCACATCCAACGCAAAGCCGCGCATCGCCTGGTAGGTACCTGCGCAATAGACCACGCAGTCCAGTCGTCCCTGTGCCAGCACCTGTTGTGCGGCAGTCTGCACGCCAACGCGATCGGTGACATCCAGCGGCAGCGCCTGGGCGCCCGGATGCTGGGCCACAAAGTCTTCCAGCGCCTCTTGCTGTCGCGCTGAAACGATGACCAAAGCGCCCTGGCCATGCAGGGCGGCAGCGGTGGCCTGGCCAATGCCGCTGCTGGCGCCCAGCAGCCATACCGTTTTGCCGCGCCAGTCGGTCTGAGGCGGGTTCAGAGGTGTAAAAAAGCCCATGCTCCGTCGCTCTAGCGTTTGAAGAAGGACAGGGTGACCTCCCCCAGGCGGATACCGAACTTGCTCATGGTGGCCTTGTTCAGCATGACCTTGTCGTTCATTAGGTACATCCAGTCGTCAAACTGCATTTCATAAATCTTGCCGTCCACCGGCAGGTTCAGCGTGTAGTTCCAGTGCAAGGTATTGCCACGGCTCTCGCCCTGAGCCTGGCCGACTACATCATCGGCACGCCCGACGAAGTGACCATCGGCCTGCTTGCTCAGGTGCCAGATGCGCGTTTGCTGGCTGCCATCGGAGTAGCTGAAGCGCTCGTCCAGCGTGCCTTCGTCACCTTCCCAGGTGCAACGCATCACCACCGTGAAGCGCTTGACCACCGTGCCCGAGCGGTCGGTAAACACGCCATAGGCGTCCAGCGTGCCATTGAAATACTGCTGCAAGTCCAGCACCGGTTTTTCGGCGGTGTAGGTATCAATTTTCTGGGAGGCGCAACCGCCCAGAACGGTGGCCAATGCAAGAGCCAGCACGGCAATCAGCAGACGTTTTTTCATGGGGTTCTCCGGATGATGAGGGTGTAGAGCAGGGTGGCCGCCAGCAGCTTGAGGGCGCAGGGCAGCAGGCAATAGGCGTTGGTGAGTGTCTGCAGAGCGGACGCGTCTTGCACGCCGGGCGCATAGCCCAGCCAGTCCAGCAGGGGCAGGGCCACACCGGCGGCCAGGGCCAGATTGAGCTTGGTGGCAAAGTTCCACCAGCCAAAGTAGGCGCCCTCGGCCTGGCCGCGGTCACCGCTGGCTGCAATGGCGCCGGCCAGCAGGGCTGCGGGCAGGGCCAGATCGGTACCCAGGGCCACTCCCGAGAGCGCACACACCAGCACAAAGGCGGCGCTGTCGCCGCTACCCAACTGGCTGGCAAACACAAACACGGCAATCGCCAGCAGCATGCCCAGGCCCCAGGTGCGCGCCAGGCCTATGTGTGCCACCAGCTTGAGCCAGAGCGCAATGGACAGTGCCGCACTCAAAAAGTAGCTGCCTAGAAATAGCGGCTGCAGGGCGGCCGTGGCCTGCAGCCGGTCCTGCAAAAAAAATAGAATCAAAGTAGCTGGTATGGCGCTGGCAATGCCGTTGACCATAAACACCGCCAGCAGCGTCCGAAAAGCTGGGTTCGCAAAAGGCCGCCACAGGCCCGTGCCGGGTTTGGCTGGAGTCGTGTGAAGTTCTGTGGCGGCTGCGCGTGGTGGCGGCTGGATGGCATGACTCCAGGCCCACCAGCCCAGCGCCAGGGCCGCAAAAAACAGGGCGCAGGTGGCCTGCAGGCCCAGCAGCGCAGGGGCGACGGAGGCCAGCAGCACGCCCAGCAGGCCCAAGCCTTCGCGCCAGGCCACCACGCGCCCGCGCTGCAACTCGTCGCCGCCCAACAGGGCGCCCCAGGACTGGTGCAAGATGGACACGGCGCTAAAGCCCGCATAGGTCAGCAGCAGACACGCCACGGCCCATACCAGCAGCCAGGGGCCGGACTGCACCGGCGGGAAAAACAGCAGGATAAAACCGAGTCCCAGCGCACCAGCAGCCAGCGCCGCCCAGCCCAGCACCTGCTGGCTTGCGCGGGCATACAGGCGGTCACACCAGCGCCCCAGCAGCGGATCAATCAGCGCGTCAAACAGGCGCGCACCCAGAAGCAACGCGCCCAGTGTGGCCAGCGGCACGCCGTAGTGCAGCGCGTAGTGGTTGGGCAGCATCACATACAGGGGCAGGGCGACAAAGGCCAGCGGCAAGCCCATCAAGCCATAGCGCCAGCCGTCACGCCAAGCAAAGACCTCTGTGCTGCCAAGCGAGGCGTGCATGCTGTTCAATGCGTGGGCGCCGGTTTGCGTAGCGTGTACTGCACCACGTCGATATTGCGCTCATCGAACGCCGCTTCGCAGTAGGCCAGGTAGAACTCCCAGATGCGTACAAAGCGTTCATCAAAGCCGCCCGCCATCACAGCGCTGCGCTCGGCCAGAAAACGGTCACGCCAGCGCCTCAGGGTTTCGGCGTAATCGGGGCCAAAGGCCAGACTGTTTTCCACCACCAGGCCCGCGGCCTCGGCCTGCTCTTTGAAGACGCGCGGGCAGGGCAGGCAGCCACCGGGGAAGATGTACTGCTGGATAAAGTCGGTGGAGTGGATGTAGCGCTCGTAAAAAGCGTCGTCGATCACGATGCTTTGGATGCAGGCGCGACCGCCCGGCTTGAGCAGTTTGGACACCGCGCCAAAGTAGGTCGGCCAGTATTCGCGGCCCACGGCCTCCACCATTTCGATGGAGCAGATGGCGTCAAAGGGTGCGTCATCAATGTCGCGGTAATCCTGCAGTCGAAGCTCAGCCATGTGGTCCACGCCCAGGCGCTGCATGCGGGCCTGTGCATAGGCCAACTGCTCGGTAGAAAGCGTCACGCCGGTGATGTGGGCGCTCATCTCGGTGCTAGCCATCTCGGCCAGCGCGCCCCAGCCGCAGCCGATTTCCAGCACGCGGTCACCGGGTTTGACGGCTGCTTGGGTTAATGCCCGGCGCACCTTGGCGTTTTGCGCCTGCGCCATACTTTGCGCCATGTCCCCATTGAATAGGGCGCTGGAGTAGTTCATGGTTTCATCCAGCCACAGTCGGTAAAAGCCATTGCCCAGGTCGTAATGGGCGTGGATGTTTTTCTGGCTGTTGGAGCGGGTGTTGCGGTGTAGCAGGTGCTTGATGCGATAGAAAAGCCGTCCGATCCAGCTGCCGTAAATCACAGCCTCCACCTCGGCCCGGTTCTTCACCAGCACGCGCAACAGCTCGGTCAGGTTGGGCGTGGTCCAGTCACCGGCGATATAACTTTCTGCAAAGCCGATGTCGCCGGACTTGAGTGCGGCGGAAAATACGTTCCAGTTGTGCAGGGTCAGCGTGGCATGCGGCAGGGCATCGCCTCCAAAGCGCTGCATGCTGCCGTCTGGCAGTTGCACCGTCAAGCTGCCGTGGCGCAGGCCTTGCAGCAGTTTGAAAACCGTGCGTGCCGCTGTGCCGCGCGGCAGGGAAAATCCGTCGCTGGATCGGGAACCTAAGGTGTTGGTGTTCATGGGTTTGTGCGCATGGAGTGGGCGTAAAAAAGCGGGGCGCTAGCGGCTGACAATGGCCGAGGGCATGTCGCCCTTGCCGAAAAACGGCACGCGCTTAAGCCACAGCTTGAGCGCCTGCCAATGGATGCGGGCCAGCACGTTCCAGCTCATGGCCGGGTAGTGCCACAGGGCACGCCGCACGCTGGCGGCGCTCAGCGGCTCTAGCTTGCCGCTGACGCTAGTTTCCAGCAACGGGCCCGTCGCGTCGTCGTAGTCAATCCGCACCACTGTGTGGCGTAGGTCCGCAGTGAGCATGAAGCGGAAGCGGTAGCTGCCCTCGATCTGGCAAAAAGGGGATACAGAAAACACCTTGTCGGCACGCAGCTCGCGGCCATAGGCGGGGCTGTCCAGCAGGTAGCAGTGGCGTTGGCCGAAGGTGTTGTTGACCTCGACCACGATGGCCCGTAGGCTGCCATCTGCGCCATGGCAGTACCAAAAACTGACCGGCTTGAATGCAAAGCCCAACACGCGTGGATAGGTATGCAGCCAGACCTCGCCCGTAGCGTCCAGAATGCCTTGGGCCTGCAGCAGCCCATCCAGCCAGGCCAGCGCACCGCCCTGCTCCGGACCGCGGCCGTCGCCATGGTCGGCATCAAAAAAGCTGAGTGCTGCGCGACGGTTGAGCGCCAGTGCGCCGGGGCCGTTTTTCTCTAGGCTGCGCAAGGGCAGCAACAGGAAGTAGCTGCCATAGACAAAGGCATGGAGCACCGGCTTGAGACGCCGGTGCCGCACCTGGCCAAAGCCGATCAGGGCGCGGCTTTCCGGCTTTCCGTCATGGGGCATGCTCACGCTCTCAGCTGCTCAGGCAGCGCCAGCGTTTGGGAAATGCGCCGCGCCACATCCAGTCCGGAGGCCAGTCCGTCTTCGTGGAAACCGTAGCCGGTCCAGGCGCCGCAAAAATAGGTTCCTCGCTGACCCTGCAGTGCGGGAACCTGGCTTTGTGCCTGGATGGCGGCCAGGTCAAACACCGGGTGGTCGTAGGAGTAGCTGCCAAGCACATGCTGAGCCGCGATCTCCCGCACCGGGTTCAGCGACACCAGCACGCTTTGCGAAAATGGCAGGGGCTGCAGCAGGTTGAGCAGGTAGTGCAGGCAGACTTGTGACTGCTGCTGCGTGGGGTCGGTGGCGCGCTCGTAGTTCCATGCCGCCCAGGCGCGGCGTTTTTCGGGCAGAACCGTGGTGTCGGTGTGCAGTATGGCGCGATTGGGTTGGTAGCGAATGGCGCCCAGGGTCTGCTGCTCGGCCGGACTGGCGTCCGACAGCAGCTTGAGCGCCTGGTCCGAATGGCAGGCCAGCACTACCCGGTCAAAGCGCTCGAGTTGGCCGCGCGAGACGATCCAGACTCCGTGGGAATCGCGGCGTATGCCGGTCACCGCGGAGTTCAGGCGTTTGTCGGCTATGCCGGCGATGATTTTTTCCACGTAATGGCGTGCACCACCGGACACCGTCCACCATTGCGGCCGATTGGTCACCTGGATCAGGCCATGGTTGTGGCAAAAGCGGATCATGGTGGAGACCGGGAACTGCAGCATCTGGTCGGTTGGACAACTCCAGATGCAGGCCAGCATGGGCAGGAAATACCAGTCGCGAAACACGCTGGAAAAAGCGTGCTGTTCCAGAAATGCCGAGAGCGGCTGCAGCAGTTCGATGTCGCTGCCACTTTCGGCAATGCGCGTGGCCAAGGCATTGAAGCGCAGCACCTCGCCCAGCATCTTCAAAAAGCGTGGATTGAACAGGTTGCGGCGCTGGGCAAACACGGTGTTGAGCGAGGAGCCGCTCCATTCCAATGCGGCGCCGGCCTGGGGCACCTGCACCGAGAACGACATATCGGACTTGGCCGTGGCGACGCCGAGTTCGGCAAACAGCGCAATCAGCTTGGGATAGGTGCGCTCGTTGAACACCAAAAAGCCGGTGTCCACGCCATGCGTCACTGCACCGGCCGCACCGGGCAATGTCACATCCACTGTGTGTGTGTGGCCACCAAAGTAGTCTCCCGCCTCGAACAGAGTCAGCTCGGCCTGAGTACGCAGGCGGTGGGCGGCGGCAAGTCCGGAGATGCCGGAACCGATGATGGCAATTTTCATGGTGTTTTGAATGTTCGGATCATTTTGTGACTGAACAGTAATAAAGTGATTTAATCGGTATATAAACCACTCGCACTCTAGGGGCATTGCTTGCCCCGGGCGCGGCTGTCCAGGCTAGGAGCCGGCCGGAGGCTTGGAAAAGGCCTGATGGCCGAGCTATGTCGGCGAGCTACCAGGAGCGGTCGGAGCCCACGGTCAGGGGCAGCAGTCGCTCGAGCTTGATTTGCACCTTGACCTCGCTGTGCGGCACGCTGGCCACGACCTTGTAGTCCTTGTTGCTGGTGTCGCGTACCGCATGCTCGGCCGTGGCCATGCCACTGCGGTTAAGCACCACCGCCACACGTGGCGTGCTGGTGTTGGCGCCACGGCGCACCACCACGGCCACTTCTTCCGAGGCCAGTCGCACATAGGCGCCGGGCTGGTAAATGCCCACCGCCTTGATCAGCGCCGCCCCGGCTTCGTCCACCTGCTTGTTTTCGTCAAAGTAACAGGCCTGCATGGCTACCGCAGGCGTTACCGGTGGGCGCGTCATGCGCGGGGACAGGCGGGCAGCAAACATGTCGGCGCGCTGGATTAGGCGTGCCAGGCGCTGTGACGGGGTCTTGCTGCGCAAGGGCCCGGGGGCGACCGTATGGTGGGCCGCCACCGTCTCCAGCCACATGGCGTCGCTGACGCCCAGGGACTGCAGCAGTTCCACCGCACGCGGTGCATGGCTTTCGATTTGTTCCAGCTGATCGGGATCGGGCGGGCGCTTTTGCGAGGTCAGGCGGTCCTGCAGATCCGTCATGGCGATATTCATGGTCAGCGCCGCCTTGCGCAGCAACAGGTCCACCGGCTCGGGCCAGTTCAGCACCTCGCGCGCGGCCAGACCGCAGATCACGCTGACCAGCATGGCGTGGGTGGCGCTGTACATCGTGGTCTCGGTGGCCGAGAGCTGGATCAGCGCAAACAACACGCCATTGGGGTTGCGTAGCGACTCCTTGTTCAGGCACTGGTGAATGTGTTCCAGCCGCTGGGCAAAGGATTCCCGTTGCGGGTCGCGCAGCAGATAGTTGGCCTGCACCTGCAAATCGCGCCAGTCTACTTTGTCATTCTCCACCACCAGGCGCTTGACGGAGTTGTGTACCAGCAGCTTGGAATCGGCGATTTCGCCTATGGATTTGTCCTTGCGCATCATGGTCTGCAACTGGTCGAAGTAGGCCTTTTGCAGGGCTTCGGCGTCCAGACCGTCGATAAACAGGCCACCACTGCGCTGGTGGAAGTGGACAAGATCGTTTTTGGAAGCCACGACAAACGATTTTTTTGCCAGCAGTACCCCATCCTTGTCGACCAGGTCACAGGGAAGCGGGTATCCAATGCGGATCGAGTCGATTTCTATGGGAATGAGATTCATGCGCCAAAAGATTATGCCTTTCAATATCCGGCAGAGGCTGGGAATAGCCGGGCATAAGTGGGGCAGTGCGAAGCGAAGCGTGGGGGCCGGTTTCGCTGATAGCATCCACGCCATGCAAGCCCAAGACCGCTCCCCCGCCTTTCTGCACAAAATTCACCCCCGCACCGATTTGCTGGAAGCCCTTCAGACCCTGCCCCGGCCCTGGGTGTTTACCAATGGCGTGTTTGATGTGCTGCACCGTGGCCATGTGGTGTATCTGGCGCAGGCGCGTGCCCTGGGTGGCAGCCTGATCGTGGCGCTCAACACCGATGCCTCGGTCAAGCGCCTGGGCAAGGGCGATGACCGGCCGCTCAACAAGGATGCCGACCGCGCCATCGTCATGGCCTCGCAGGAGGCGGTGAGTCTGGTGACCTGGTTTGACGAGGACACGCCGCTGCAGTTGATTGGCGAGATCCGGCCCGACATTCTGGTCAAGGGTGGCGACTACGACATGTCCAAGCTGGCCGAGACCCAGTTGGTCGAGAGCTGGGGCGGACACGCGTTGGCCCTGCCCTTTGTTGCCGGTTACTCGACGACGCAGTTGATCAACCGGATTCGGGCCAGCTGAACAATTGTTGTTTAGGGTATCCGGATTGTCGGTAGATGGCACTCATCCTTACCTGAGTCCGTAATGCCAGCATAGGGCTGTTTGGGTGCTCCCGACAGTCGGCTTTCCGGTTGCCCAGTTCAACCCGATTCAGCAGCCGTTGATGGCCGTCGGGATCGTGCCCTAAGCGGAACTCATCGTCTTGATGTTGGGTGCCGCAAAGCTGACAATCGGAGCAGGTCCGACGGACAGATGAGCCACCACCGTGGAAATGGTCCTGTACCGCCCCACCCTGCCCTTTGGTCTAACCGAACTTGAACAAAATTCCGTGCCCGCCGCGCGGATATTCCCAGTTCACGTTGCTGTGTTCGCTGCAGATGATGCGGCAGCTGCCGCACTCCAGGCAGCCGTCGGTGATCAGGGTGACGCTGCCGTTGCCTTCGGTCTTGTAGCAGGAAGCCGGGCAGACATAGGTGCAGCTCTTGGCCACACAGATATTGGTGCAGGTGTCGGCATCCTTGATCTTGATGTGCGGCCGGCCCGCGTCCACCCGGTAGCGGTTCTGGAAGAGCTTGTCTTCCACATTCACAACAATGGCGTTCATCGTATGGCCTTCCAGAGTTTAAAGGCGTCACCCACCAGGCCGGTGAGCTTGCGGGTTTGACGGAAGTTCGCAAAGATTTCGCGCTCCTTCGTTTTCTTGTCCACACCGTCCACGGTGATCATGGTGCGCGCGGCCTGGGCCAGCATGTCGGGGTAGCTGGTGAAGAACTGCGGGTTCTTGTGCAGCACGGCCGGCATGTCGCGGTATTTGTACAGGTCTTTCATCACAAAGCTCTCGTCCAGCGCCTTCTTGTAGCCGGCCAGTGCGGCGGCCTTGAAACCCTTGCCGGCGGCCTTGGCGGAAATTGCCGTCTCGGCCGCCAGACGACCGGTGGTCATGGCCAGATTCGAGCCTTCGCGGTGCACCGCGTTCACAAAGCCGCCGGAGTCGCCGACGATCATCCAGCCGTTGCCGTAGATCTGCGGGATGGCGTGGAAGCCGCCTTCGGGAATCAGGTGGGCGGTATATTCCTTCATCTCTCCGCCCTCGATCAGCGGGGCAATGGAAGGGTGACGCTTCATCTGTTCCAACAGCGCGTAGGGCGTGGTCTTGTTCGGATTCGCCTTGAAGTCGCTCAACATGCAGCCCACGCCAATGGCGATGGATTCCTTGTTGGTGTACAAAAACCCTGTGCCCATCATGCCGTCGGTGATGCGGCCCACCATCTCGATCACCACGCCAGATTCTTCGCCGATGTTGAAGCGCTGGCGAATCGTGTCCTCGGGCATGAACAGCACTTCTTTGACCGCCAGGGCCACGTTGCCGGCCGGGATTTCGCCGTGGAAACCGGCCTTGCGCGCCAGCGTGGAATTGACACCGTCGGCCAGGATCACGATGTCGGCATAGACATCGCCGTTGACGCGGTCGGTCTGCACACCCACCACTTGGTCGCCGTCCATGATCAGCTCGCTCACCGTGGTCTCGCAGATTAAGAGCGCACCGGCCTCGCGTACCTTGGCGCTGAACCATTTGTCAAATTGCGCCCGCAGAATCGTGTAACGGTTGTAAGGCGGCTTGTTGTATTCCTCACTGCGGATGTGCGTGCCGACAAAGGAGTTGTCGTCCAGCACCCACATGCGCTGCTCGATGATGTGGCGCTCCAGCGGCGCGTCGTCGCGGAAGTCAGGGATGATCTCCTCCAGCGCCTTGGCATACAGAATCGCGCCCTGCACATTCTTGCTACCGGGATATTCGCCGCGTTCAATCTGCAGCACCTTCAGGCCGGCCCGGGCCAATGTGTAGGCGCAGGCGTTGCCCGAGGGGCCGGCGCCGACGACGATGGCGTCGAATTGGGATGGTTTTTTCATCGCGTTCTCCTGTTACTTTTTAGGCCACTTGGCGCATGCGCAGTGCCAAGTGGGCGGCAAAGGCTTGCGTCAGCGCGGGCAGCACCTGCATGGCGTTGCCCACAATGCCGTAGTGCGCAAAGTCAAAGATGGGCGCGTTGACATCGGTGTTGATGGCGACGATCACGTCGGCTGCCTCGCAACCCACGCGGTGCTGAACCGCGCCGGAGATGCCGGCGGCGATGTACAGCTTGGGCCGCACGGTCTTGCCGGTCTGCCCGACCTGGCGATCCGCCTCCACCCAGCCGGCCTGCACGCAGGGGCGGGTGGCACCTACTTCGCCACCCAGCACGCGGGCCAGCTCAAACACCAGTTTGAAGTTCTCCGGTGTCTTCATGCCCTTGCCGCCGCTGACAATCACATCGGCGTAGGGCAGGTTGATCTTGTTGCTGTGGGCGTCGGCAATGAAGTCCAAGAGCTTGGTGACGATCTGCGTTTCCACCAGGCCCAGGGTGTCGTAGCTGCTGGTTCCGGTGCGCGTGGCGTCGGCGCGCGGCATCTCCATCACCCGCGGGCGCACCGTGGCCATTTGCGGCCGGTAGGCCAGGGTCATGATGGTGCAGTAGAGCGAGCCGCCAAAGGTCGGGCGCGTGGCAGCCAAGGCCTTGGTGTTGGGGTCGATGCGCAACTCGGTGCAGTCGGCGGTGAGGCCGGTGAGCAAGGTGGTGGCCACCGAGCCAGCCAGATCGCGGCCCTGGGACGTTGCGCCCAGCAGCAGAATTTCCGGCTTGTACTTGTTGACCAGATCGGTCAGGCCCTTGGTGAAGGGTTCGTTGCGGTAGCCCTTCAAGACCGGGTCCTGCATCAGGTAGGCGTGGTCGGCACCAAAGCTGAAGGCTTCCGCCGCGAACTTCTCCAGGCCTTCATCGGCCCCGCCCAGAATGATCGCGCTGACCGGGCAACCGAGCTGGTCGGCCAGCTTGCGCGCTTCGCCAACCAGCTCCCAGGACACGCTGTGCACATGGCCACGGTCATGCTCGATAAAGACCCAGACGCCCTTGTAGGCCTTGAGTTCTTCCGACAGTTCCAGATTGCGGCCACGGCCGGCGGTGGGGCGCGCCGGTGCGGCGGGGGCAGGTGCTTGGCTCATGCTGTTTCCTTCATCAAGAGGTCGGCTTCCAAAGTCGGATGGCGGGTGAAAATTTTCTGGATCAGGTTGAGCGACACATCGCGCAGGTTGCTGGTTTCCAGGTCCAGCATCTCGACCTTCTCGGTGCGTGGCGTGGGCCCGAACACCTTGCTCACCACCGTGGGCGAACCCTTCAGGCCGATCTTGCTCAGGTCTTCAATACCAGCTTGCTCCTTGCTCCATTTGCGCACCGGGTAGGCGGCGGCGTGGATCATGGCGGGCAGGGCGGCAAAGCGCATCTCGTTGGTGTTTTCCAGCATGGTGATGAGAACCGGCAGGCTGGTCTTGAGCACCTGCACACCGCCCTCGGCACGGCGCTCCACGGTGATGGTGCGGGCCTCCAGATCGGTCTCCACAATGCGCGACACGTAGGTCAGCAGCTGCAGGCCCATGCGTTTGGCAATGCCGGGGCCGACCTGCGCGGTGTCGCCGTCAATTGTCTGCTTGCCGGTGAACACGATGTCGACTGCCTGCTCCTTGGCGATCTGGCGCACACCGGCGGCCAGCGCATAGGACGTGGCCAAGGTGTCGGCACCGGCAAAGGCGCGGTCTGTCACCAGAACGGCGTCGTCGGCGCCAAAGCTGATGCACTTGCGCAGCGCCTCTTCGGCCTGTGGTGGGCCCATGCACAGCATGGTCACCCGTCCGCCGAATTTGTCCTTCAGGCGCAGGGCTTCCTCGAGCGAGAACAGGTCATAGGGGTTGACGATGGCCGGCACGCCCTGGCGCATGATGGTGTTGGTGACCGGGTGGACGCGGATTTGCGCCGAGTCCGGCACCTGCTTGATACAGACAACGATGTGCATGGTGATCTTTCGGTTGAGCGTCTTTAGGCGGCCATGCGCTGGGTCATGGAGGCGCGCAAGTTGTCGATGGACACATGCTGGCGGCCGGCCGTGTCCTGAAACACCTTGAAGACTTTTTCCTGCGCCGGGGTGGATTTCACAAAGTCTGCATAGGCCTTGACCAGCTGTTCGCGGTAGGCCGTGTAGAGCTCCAGCTCGTTGCCGCTGGAAAGCAGATTGGCCTGGCGGATGTACTGGAAAAAGCGCTTGAGGATGTGCAGCCGGCTCACATTGACCACATCCTGTTCAAAGGGCACGCCGAAGTACTGCAGGAAGTCCTCGGCGGAGGACAGCTCCTTGAGTTTGAGAAGAAAGGTTTCCATGGCGTGTTACTCCAGGTGGGCGCTGTGGGAGGGTTGAAGAGCGGAGGGGTAGGCAGGACGGGAAAAAATCGGTTCGACGCAGGCGTCATCGCAGGTGGCGCAGTTGGTCTCGCTGGCGGCCAGGTGCGTACGTTCCAGCAGCGCCACGCGGTCCAGCAGGCATGCAATCGCCTTGCCGACCGGGTCGGGAATCAGGTGGTGGTCCAGATCAAAACCATAGGTGGTACTGCGCTGGGGTGCCACCACGCGGCCGGGAATACCGACCACGGTGGCACCCGCCGGCACGGGCTCTATCACCACCGAGTTGGCGGCAATGCGGGCGCGGTCACCGATGCGGATTGGACCCAAAATCTTGGCGCCGGCACCCACCACCACGCCATTGCCGTGGTCGATAAAGAAGCGTGCGCCGATGCGGGCACCGGGATGGATGTCGACCTGTGTCACGCAGCGCGACACAAACGAAATCCAGCGCGGCAGATAGCGCCAGCCGCGCGTCCACAGCGCATGGGCGATGCGGTGGTGGGCGATGGCATGCACGCCGGGGTAGATGGTCCAGGCTTCGAGCAGGTTGCGGGCGGCCGGGTCGCGCTGCAGCACGCAGTGCACGTCGCTGACCAGCAGGGACCACCAGCTGCTCATAGCGCGTGCCCGCCGGTGCGGGGGGTGGGTAATTCGACGGAGGCGAACAAGAAGCTGCGCAGCTCATCGGCCGTGGCTTCCTGTTTGACGCGCATGGCGTGCTCGCGAATGCGTGCCAGCAAGCGGCCGACCAACGCATCGTCATCCAGCACCACGCCCAAGAGCGCATAGGCCTGGCGCACGGCTTGTGAGCCCGAATGTTTGCCCAGCACGGTGCTGCGCGAGCGGCCCAGTTCCGACGGGTCAAAGCTTTCGTAGGTCGCGGCGTTCTTCATCAGGCCGTCGATATGGATGCCGGACTCGTGCGTGAAAACCGCCGAGCCGACGATGCTTTTGTTGAAGGCCACGGCGCGCCCGGAGGCCTTGACCACAAGATGCGAAATCGGCACTAAAGCTTGTGTGTCGACCCCGGTCTCGGCATGGTGCAGGTGGCGCACGGCCATCACCACTTCCTCCAGTGCCGCGTTGCCGGCGCGCTCGCCCAGGCCGTTGACGGTGGTATTGGCATGCGTGGCACCGGCGCGCAGCGCGGCCAGGGTGTTGGCCGTGGCCAGGCCCATGTCGTTGTGGGTGTGGATTTCAACGTCCATCTCCACCGCATCGCGCAGGCGCGCCACTGCCTCAAAAGTGGTGAAGGGGTCCAGCACGCCCAATGTGTCGGCAAAGCGGATGCGGCTGGCGCCACATTCTTCGCCGCGCTGCGCTACTTCGGCCAGGAACGTGGCGTCGGCACGCGAGGCGTCTTCTGCGCCCAGCGAAATTCGGCGGCCGCTGCGCACGGCTTTTGTGATGACGCGCGTCACCTGCTCCAGCACCCACTCACGTGATTGGCGCAATTTGTGGCGCAGATGGATGTCGGACACGGGGATGGAAAGATGCACGATGTCGGCGTTGCATTGCAGTGCGCTCGCCAGGTCGCCATCCGTGAGGCGGCCCCAGACCATCAGTGCGCAGGGCAGGTGCAGGTCGGCAATAGTGTTGATGCAGTCGATCTCTTCCACGCCCATGGCCGGGATGCCAATTTCCATTTCCGGCACACCGGCTTGGGACAAGGCCGAAGCAATCGCGCATTTCTCAGCCACGGTAAACGCTACCCCGGCGGTCTGTTCGCCGTCGCGCAGGGTGGTGTCGTTGATGATGAGCTTGGGTGCCATGGTGAGCGTCGTTTGACTAGCTCATTGCAAGCTGTGTGCCAGGCGTTTTTGCCCTCAAACGCTACGCTTTTCTCTCTTGCTGCTCTGTGCTGTGTCGGGAATGTTTTGTTTCAGACAGTGCTTCTTTGGGGGCAGTAGTTTGTGTACGCCGAGGTCAGCGGGGTAGATGTTTCCGTCCGTGTCCCCCGCCCTGCGGGCTCCTCCTTTACCTACCGGAAACATCCACCCCACTGCCCTCGGCAGCCTGCGCTGTTGGTGCGCAGTGGCCCTAACGCAGCGTGGTGTACGCCGGCGCCAGCGGGGCAGACGGTTCCGTCCGTGTCCCCCGGCCTTCGGCCTCCTCCTTTACCTACCGGAACCGACCACCCCACTGCCCTCGGCATCCTGTAACGTGGTACTCGACAGATGAATACCGAATGCCAATGCATTCGGCCCACTTCTTGCCACACGTTTGCGTGCAATGACTGAATGCCTTCGCGTACCTACAAGGTTGGCAGACTCAGGACGGTGTGGCGCTTGCCGCCGGTAGGTAAAGGAGGAGCCCGCTTAAGCGGGCGGGGGACACGGACGGCGGTGAGTGCCACAGCGGCCTGAGGCCAGAGATAACAGAGCCCGGAAGTGACTCAAAGGACTTAAGGATTTGAGGAAGTTAATGTTCCCGCGCGTGATTGCGCGTGTGCTTCGGAAACTCAATCGTGATGTCCACATCCTTCACTTTCACGCAACAGGCCAGACGCGAGGATGGTTGTAATCCCCAGGCGTTGTCGAGCTGGTCGTTCTCTTCATCATCTGGCTCCGCCAACGAAGAAGCTCCCTCGCGCACATACACATGGCAGGTGGAGCATGCCGCCACCATCTCGCAGGCGTGCTCGATCGCCACACCGTGCTTCAGCAGGGCTGCGCACAGCGAAGCGCCGCGCTTGACTTCCAGGCTGCGCGCCTCGGGGCAGAGATCGGGATGGGGCAGCAAATGGATGATGGGCATGGCGTGGGGATGTTGAAAAAGGCGTCAGGCCAGACTGTCCATGGTGCGGCCGGACAGGGCTTTGCTGATGGAGGCGTTCATGCGCTGCGCGGCAAAGCCGTCGGTGGCAGCACCCAGCACGGCGCTGGCGACGCGCACCTGCTCGACCGCCGCTTCGGTTTCCAACGTGTCGCCCAAGGCGAACATGGCCTGGCGAATGGCTTTTAGATCGAATTCCGACAGCAGCGCCGCATCCGCAGCCAACGCGGCCTCGGTGGCGTCGAGCAGTCGCCGTGCATCCACCTGCGCTTCACGTAGCGAGCGCAAGGCCATGTCTTCCTTCGAGGAGCCAATCGCATCCTTCAGCATGGCGGAGATCTGCGTGTCGGCCAGGCCATACGTCGGCTTGACCTCGATATGCGCCTCAATGCCACTGGCCTGTTCGCGCGCCGTGACCGACAGCAAACCATCCGCATCGATCTGGAAGCTGACGCGGATATGCACCGAACCGGCCACAGCCGGCGGAATACCGCGCAGATCGAAGCGCGCCAGCGAGCGGCAATGCGCCACTGATTCGCGCTCGCCCTGCACCACGTGCAGCGACATGGCGGTCTGGCCGTCTTTAAAGGTGGTGAATTCCTGGGCGCGGGCTACCGGCAGCGTGCTGTTGCGCGGAATGATTTTTTCTACCAGGCCGCCCATGGTCTCGATGCCGAGCGATAGCGGGCAGACGTCCAGTAAGAGCCAGTCGTCATCCGCACTGCCGTTGCCAGCCAGAATGTTGGCCTGAAGTGCGGCGCCAATCGCCACCACCTGGTCCGGGTCAATGTCCACCAGCGGCTCGCGGTCGAAGAAGGCGCGCACCGCCTCGCGTGCCACCGGCATGCGGGTGGATCCACCAACCAGCACCACGCCGGTGATGTCGTCCACGATCAGTTGCGCATCGCGCAGCGCGCGTTTGGTGGCGCGTATGGTGCGGTCGATGAGAGACGCGGTGAGTTCTGTGAACTGGCTGCGCGACAGGATCGCCTGTTGCGTCTTGTCGTCGGCGCTGGTGAGCGACACGGCGGCGGTATCGTGAACCGACAGCGTTTCCTTGGCCGCACGCGCGGCTGCCAACAAGGTGCGCTGGGCGCCGGGTGCCAGGGCTGCCAGACCTTCAATGCCATGTTGTGTGCAAAACCATTCGGCAATGGCGTGGTCAAAATCATCGCCACCCAGGGCCGAGTCGCCGCCGGTGGCCAACACTTCAAACACACCCTTGGTAAGGCGCAGGATGGAGATGTCAAAGGTGCCGCCGCCTAGGTCGTAAATCGCAAACGTGCCTTCGGCGGCCTTGTCCAGGCCGTAGGCAATCGCCGCTGCGGTGGGTTCGTTCAATAGGCGCAAGACAGTCAGGCCGGCCAGGCGCGCGGCGTCCTTGGTGGCTTGGCGCTGGGCGTCATCAAAGTAGGCTGGCACTGTGATCACCACGCCGGCCAGCGGGCCGCCGAGTGATACTTCGGCGCGCTCGCGCAGGGCCGCCAGAATCTCGGCCGACACCTGCACGGGTGAGCGTTCGCCGCAGATGGTGCTGATGCCGAGCATGCCGGCACCATCGGTAAATTGGTAGGGCAGGCCAGCGGCCACTTTCACGTCTGCCAGGCTGCGACCCATGAAGCGCTTGACCGACACAATGGTGTTCTCCGGATCGTCCGCTTGGGCTTGCTGGGCTTCCCGCCCCACCACAATGCCGTTGCCCGGCAGGTAGCGCACCACAGACGGCAGCAGCATCGCGCCATGCTCATCCGGCAGCGCCCGCGCTACCGCGCTCTGTACCGTGGCGATCAGCGAATTGGTAGTCCCCAGATCAATCCCCGCCGCCAGCCGATGCTGGTGCGGCGCAGCGCTCTGACCCGGTTCCGAAATCTGGAGAAGTGCCATTTTTTATACAGCGAAACTTTCGCCGCACCCGCAGTTTGCTTTCGCGTTGGGGTTGTTGAACTTGAAGCCCTCGTTCAGGCCTTCGCGCACAAAGTCCAGCTCGGTGCCGTCCAGCATGCCCAGGCTGCGCGGGTCCACCACCACCGTCACGCCCAGGGAATCGAAGCATTCGTCTTCGGGGTTGGCGGAGTCGACAAACTCCAGCGCGTAGGCAAAGCCGTTGCAACCACTGGTTTTTACGGCCAGGCGCAGGCCAATGCCGCTGCCGCGCTTAGCCAGCGACTTCTTCACATGGCGCACGGCCGAAGGGGTCAGGGAAACAGACATGTCATGCCTCCTGCCGAGCCGCCTCAAAGGCGGCATGCGCCCCCTCGGGGGGCTGCGAATACATGAAATGGTGAGCGTGGGGGTTCATGTTTTCTGTCTCCTTACACCGAGAACGAGCTGCCGCAGCCGCAGGTGGTCTGGGCATTGGGGTTGTGGATGACAAAGCGCGAGCCTTCCAGGCCGTCTTCAAAATCCACGCGTGCGCCCAGCACGTATTGCAGGCTCATGGCGTCCACCACCAGGGCTACGCCCTCGGTCATGATCATGGTGTCGTCTTCAGCGGCGACGTCGTCAAAGGCAAAGCCGTAGGAGAAGCCGGAGCAACCGCCGCCCGTCACGTACAGGCGCAGCTTGAGCTCGGGGTTGCCCTCTTCAATGATCAGCTCGGCCACCTTGGCGGCAGCAGTTGGGGTGAATTCCAGTTGGCCGGGCATGGCCATGGGCTGGCTGCTGACTTCAACGCTGGTGGCTGCTTGCATGGTGACTCCTTGGATGTGTGCGGTGGGTGTGTGGGGCAGGGCGTGGGGTGCGGCTCAGGGCTTGCTGGAAGCGCAGGCCAGCTGTTCGGAAACTAGGGTGCCGCCACCAGGTGCCGGATGGCGCGAGCGGAAGTCGGCCACTGCGGCCTTGATGGCGTCTTCGGCCAGGATGGAGCAGTGGATCTTCACGGGCGGTAGGGCCAGCTCTTCGGCGATGTCGGCGTTCTTGATGGTCAGGGCTTCGTCCAGCGTGCGGCCGCGCACCCATTCGGTCACCAGCGAACTCGACGCAATCGCCGAGCCGCAACCGTAGGTCTTGAACTTGGCGTCCTCGATCACGCCGTCGGCGTTGACGCGTATCTGCAGGCGCATCACATCGCCGCAGGCCGGTGCGCCCACCATGCCGGTGCCGATGTCGTCACCGGCCGCATCAAAGGCACCGACGTTGCGGGGGTTTTCGTAGTGGTCTACGACCTTGTCGCTATATGCCATGGTGGTTCTCCAGATTTGAAAAAGAAGGGGATCAGTGCGCTGACCATTGAATCGTGCTGAGGTCGACACCGGCCTGCACCATGTCCCACAGCGGGCTCATGGCGCGCAGGCGCGCCACCACTTCGGTGACCTGTGCAATCGTGAAGTCAATGTCTTCTGCCGTCGTGAAGCGGCCAATGGAGAATCGCACCGAGCTATGCGCCAACTCGTCGCTACGGCCCATGGCGCGCAGCACATAGCTGGGCTCCAGGCTGGCCGAGGTGCAGGCCGAGCCGGACGACACGGCCACGCCCTTGATGCCCATCAGCAGCGACTCGCCCTCTACATAGTTAAAGCTGGCATTCAGATAGTGCACGGCGCGGTACTTCTCGTCGCCGTTGAGCACTACCTCGTCCATCTTGGAGAGGCCAGCCCACAGGCGGTGGCGCAGCGCGGCGATACGCTGGTTGTCGCTGGCCATGCATTTGCGCGCCAGCCAAAAGGCCTCGCCCATGCCGACGATCTGGTGGGTGGCCAAGGTCCCTGAGCGCATGCCGCGCTCGTGGCCGCCACCGTGCATTTGCGCTTCAATCCGCACACGTGGCTTGCGGCGCACATAGAGTGCGCCAATGCCTTTGGGGCCGTATATTTTGTGTGCCGACAAAGACAGCATATCAATGGGCAGCGTCTCCATATCGATAGCCACCTTGCCGGCGGCCTGGGCCGCGTCCACATGGAACAGCACGCCCTTGGCGCGGCAGATGGCGCCTATGGCGGCCACATCCTGGATGACGCCGGTTTCGTTGTTGACGAACATCACGGAAGCCAGCAGCGTGTCGGCCCGCAATGTGGCGGCAAATAAATCCAGGTCCAGCAGGCCGCTGGGCAGCACGGGCAGCACCGTCACCTCAAATCCTTCGCGCTCCAGTTCGCGCATGCTGTCCAAAACCGCCTTGTGCTCGGTGGCCAAGGTCACCAGATGCTTGCCCTTGGACTTATAAAAATGCGCTGCGCCCTTGATGGCCAGGTTGTTGGATTCGGTGGCGCCGCTGGTCCAGACGATTTCGCGCGGGTCGGCACCAATCAGGGCGCAGACTTGTTCGCGTGCCAGCTCAACTGCCTCGTCGGCGGCCCAGCCATAGGCGTGCGAGCGGCTGGCGGGGTTGCCATAGAAGTCGGTCAAATACGGAATCATCTTGCCGGCTACGCGCCGGTCCACCGGCGTGGTGGCGGCGTAGTCCAGATACACCGGCAGGGCGCTGCGCGCAGGTACTTTTATGGTGCTGGAGTCCGGCATGGTGCGTTCCTGGTGAAGTGGTGGACACCTGTCAATCCGCAATATTGGTGCCATGGCTTGCAGGCCGGAAATACGCGGTTTGCACGGAAGGTTTGTTGTTTTTGTATGTGAAACGTAGCGTTGCGTGCAGATTCTTGTCTTGTTTGTCGCGAAGCGCCTTGTTCTGGCGTTTGGCGGAATCCGGACGAATTTGGGCGCGTTTCTTGCATCTCACAAAACCAAGGCGCCCGCGTGTGCCCCCTCTTATCAACCGGAGCTCCTCATGGTGAACGCCCAGGTCATCGAATCCCGCCGCGAGCTCAACGCGATCTACGAAGTCAGCAAGACGCTGGCCACGTCGCTGGATGTCAGCAAGACACTCCGCGAAGCGCTTAATTATTTATTGCACGCGTTTGACTGGCGGCGCGCCTTCGTTGTGCTCAACGAAGGCGATGGCCGTCTGGGCGGTATGTGCGCCGTGGGGCTGACGCGCGAAGAGCAGCAGCGCCTGCAGTTCCAATCCAACGAGGGCATTGTGGGTCGTGTGTTTACCAATGGCATCCAGGTGCTGGTGCCCGATGTGCGCGCCGAGCCGCTGTTTTTGAATCGCACCGGTGGCGCCGACCAAAGCCCCGGTGTGCCGGTGGCGATGATGGTAACGCCGATACGCGCCGACCGCCACACCATTGGCGTGCTGGCGGTGGACTGCCTGAACCCCGACGAGAAGCGCGGCTTCGCCAATGACCTGCAATTGCTCAAAATGGTGGCCACATTGATGGGCCAGGCCCTGCTCTTGCACCGCACGGTGAGCAACGCACATGACAGTCTGCAAGACGAGGTGCGGCGCATGCAAAAGGGCCTGGCCAAACCGGGCAAACAGTTGCCTCAGGTGGTTGGCACATCCACCCCCATGCAGGACGTGTTTGCCCAAGTGCACAAGGTGGCACCCACCCGCACCACGGTGCTGCTGCGCGGCGAAAGCGGTACCGGCAAGGAAGTGATTGCGCGCGCGCTGCACAACCTGTCCACGCGCAAGAGCGAGATCTTTGTTAGCGTCAATTGCGCGGCCCTGTCCGAGTCACTGCTGGAGAGCGAATTGTTTGGCCACGAGAAGGGCGCTTTTACTGGCGCGCAGGCCACACGCAAAGGGCGCTTTGAGCTGGCCCATGGCGGCACGCTGTTTCTGGACGAAATTGGTGAAATCTCCATGTCCTTCCAGGCCAAACTTTTGCGTGTGCTGCAGGAGCGCGAGTTTGAGCGGGTGGGCGGCAGCACCCCGGTCAAGGTCGATGTGCGCCTGATTCTGGCCACCAACCGCAACCTGGAGCGCATGGTTAAGGTCGGCGAATTCCGCGCTGATTTGTATTACCGTATCAACGTGGTCAATATCCAGTTGCCGCCGCTGCGTGAGCGCCGTGAAGACATCCCCGCCATGGCGCAACACTTTCTGGAACGCTTCAACCGCGAGAATGTGCGCAAGGCGCAGTTCAGTCCCGGCGCCATGCGGGTGCTCTCCAGCTGCTACTGGCCGGGCAATGTGCGCGAACTGGAAAACTGCGTGGAGCGCACCGCCACCATGGCGCAGGGCGATGTGATCAACGACCTGGCGTTTCCCTGCAAGGAAAATCGCTGCCTGACCCAGGTGCTGCACCACATCGAACGCGAGGACGCGGTCACCCCCACGCGCATCACCGAGATTCCGGTGGTGGAGGTTCCCATGGCCTCGCCGCCGCATGCTGCCCCCCCTGGCGCAGCGCCCACCATGCCTGCGCCCCTGTCGGCATCAACGCCTGCGGCTTCGTCCGCCCATGCCGATTTTTCCGATAGTGAAATCCCCTTGTCCGCCGCCGATGCCGATGCCGCCGAGGTGGCGGCCGTGGACACCGATGGCAAGCCCGAGGGCGAGCGCGAGCGTTTGATCTGGGCCATGGAGCGCTGCGGTTGGGTCCAGGCCAAGGCGGCACGCCTGCTGAAGATTTCGCCGCGGCAAATGGGCTATGCGCTGCAGAAGAACGGCATTGAGGTGCGCAAGTTCTAAGGGGGCTCGCTCCTGCAAGCTCTCTGCTGCAGGTGGCGGCAGTGGATTGCCAAATGTCGATTGACCTTGGTAACGGGCGTCACAATTATTTGGCTTGATTCAAATCTTCCAATTTTGCGCAGCACCAGCGCTGTTCCAAGGGAAGCGAGTCGCCCGGTTTGCCGCCTGCGCTCCGTGTGCAGACTGTTCACGCGCAATGTCAGCTTTGTCGCATCACTGACAGGCCCCACACAAACCCACATAGGCCGCCCGCAAAGCCTGTGCCGGATGCGACAAAAATCCGCCCAAACCGGCGGTTTTCGCATGGCATGGATTTAGCTATCAAGACCCTATGCGGCCACTACGGACGCGAAAAAGGTTTCCATGCAAGCCAGCACGCAATCCGGGTCGATGCCAGCGAAGACCTATGTGAGCATCGGTCAGATCAAGCCCCTGGGCGCCAAACTCGACGTGCCGGAAACGGGAGGCGGCTGCGACACCCACGGCGCTGAAGGCAAGGCCAGCTGCGGCTCTTCCGATGGCCCGGACGACATGCCCCAGGCGATCTGGGACAAGGTCAAAAACCACCCCTGCTATTCCGAAGAAGCCCACCACCACTTCGCCCGCATGCACGTGGCCGTGGCCCCGGCTTGCAATATCCAGTGCAACTACTGCAACCGCAAATACGACTGCAGCAACGAGTCGCGCCCCGGCGTGGTCTCGCAAAAGCTCACGCCCGAGCAGGCCGTGCGCAAGGTAGTGGCCGTGGCCAGCGAGATTCCGCAAATGACGGTGCTGGGCATTGCCGGCCCCGGCGACGCGCTGGCCAATCCGGCCAAGACCTTTGACACCTTCCGCATGCTGCAAGAGCAGGCGCCTGATCTGAAGCTGTGCATCTCCACCAACGGCCTGGCCCTGCCCGACCATGTGGACGAGATCTGCAAGTACAACGTCGACCACGTCACCATCACCATCAATATGGTGGACCCGGCCGTGGGCGAAAAAATCTATCCTTGGATCTTCTACCAGCACAAGCGCATCACCGGCATCGAGGCCGCCACCATCCTGCACGAACGCCAGATGCTGGGCCTGGAAATGCTGACGGCACGCGGCGTGCTGACCAAGATCAACTCGGTGCTGATCCCCGGCGTCAATGACGAGCACCTGATTGAAGTGAACCGCGAAGTGAAGAAGCGCGGCGCCTTCCTGCACAACATCATGCCGCTGATCTCCGAGGCCGAGCACGGCACGGTGTTCGGCCTGACCGGCCAGCGTGGGCCCACCGCCTCTGAATTGAAAGCGGTGCAGGACGCCTGCATGGGCGGCGCCAATCTGATGCGCCACTGCCGCCAGTGCCGCGCCGATGCCGTGGGCCTACTCGGTGAAGACCGCAGCGAAGAATTCACGCTGGACAAGCTGGAAAGCATGGACGTGGTTTACGACCTAGACAAGCGCAAGTCCTACCAGGACAAGGTGGAAGTGGAGCGCGCCGCGCAACAGGCCGCCAAGCACCAAGCATTGGCAGAAGCCAGCGCCCTCGATGTGGCCGACGACCTGACCGTGATGGTGGCAGTGGCCACCAAGGGCGGCGGCCGTGTCAACGAACACTTTGGCCATGTCACCGAATTCCAGGTGTTTGAAGTCTCCGCCGCCAAGGCGCTCTTCATCGGCCACCGCCGCGTCGACCAGTACTGCCAGGGTGGCGAGGGCGATGACGCGCAACTGCCTTCCGTCGTGCGTGCCATCAACGACTGCCACGCCGTGCTGGTCGCCAAGATCGGCGCCTGCCCGAAGGACGAACTCACCGCTGCCGGTGTCGAAGCCGTGGACCAGTATGTCGGCGAGTTCATCGAGAAGGCCGCGCTCGACTGGTTCAAGGACTACCGCGGCCGCATTGCCGGCGGTGCCGTGGTGCACCAGGCGCGCGGCGACGCACAGATTCGCCAAGGCGCCTTTACCAACCTGACCAACGCGGCACTGGCTGCCTGATCAATCAACTTTTTCAACCCAACCGGAGACCACCATGGCCCACAAAATCATCAGCTCGACCTGCACCGCCTGCTCCGCCTGCGAGCCCGAGTGCCCCAACGTTGCCATCCGTGAAAAGAACGGCACGTACATCATCGACCCCAAGAAGTGCACCGACTGCGTCGGCCACTTCGACACCGCCCAGTGCGTGGCCGTGTGCCCGGTGGACGGCTGCATCGTAAAGGTTTGACATGTTGCCCAACGTCACCATCACGCCCGCCGCGGCCAAGTTCATCAACCGCATCGTGCGCTTCTCTGGCCTGCCTGCCGGCGCCGGCCTGCGTCTGGCCGTGACGCCCGGTGGCTGCTCTGGCTACTCCAGCGAGTTCAGCGCCGAAGCGGCACCGCAAGGCGGCGAGCAACTGCTGGAAGTGGGCGGCGTGCGCCTGTTCCTGGCAGCAGAGAGCCGCTTGATGCTCAACGGCATCACGGTGGACTTTGTGGAAACCGCCACCTCGTCCGGCCTGTCGTTTATCGACCCGAACAAGGAAGCCTGTGCCTGCAGCACGGCTGACGCGGCGCCCAAGGTCGGCATCACCAAGATCGACATCAGTTCGATCGGCCGTGGCCGCCCGGCCCCGGTCGTGGCTTCCTGACGCATTAACGTCCAAGGCCACGATGAATGCGGACAGCCTGCGCTTTGGAGATGACCTGGCGGCTTTTGCCGACAGCGTCATCGGCGCCGGCATAAGCCCGCACGTTACGGCCCTGATTGAACAGGCTGCTGGACTTTATGACGAGCCCGGCCAAGCGCTAGCGCTGCTGGAGCGCGCGCGTGCTGCGGCACCGCGCCATCCAGGGCCGTTGATTGCGCTATACCGCTTTCACTTTTACGGCCACCGCCTGGAGCAGGCCCGCGCCGTGGGTGAAGACGCGCTGACGATTGCCCGCGTCGCCCTGGGCCCCCACTTTGGCGATGTACCACCTAGCGAAGAGGCCACGCGCCATGACGCCGCCGTGCGCTTTTATTTGTTTGTGACCAAGGGGCTGGCCTATCTGAACATGCGTCTGGGTGAGTTGGACGAGGCGCGCATGCTGTTGCGGGCCCTGCGCCATCTGGACCCGAAAGACGTGGTTGGTGGTGGCCTGCTCTCGCACGTGCTGGCCCGTCACGAGGCCGGTGGGGCCAACGAGAACTCACCCGACTACACGGTGCGCGGCTGGAGTGCTTCGCTATGAACGCCGTTGCTGTCATACATCGTGACGGACAAAGTGCGCGTGCCCCGCAAGACGACATCCCGGCCCAGCATTGGAATGGTGGTCCCGTGGATTGCGCCGACTGCAGCTACTTGGGTATGCGCGGGCTCGAAGGTCGCCTCGGTTGCGAGCCCGGCTATGCCTGCATGCAGGACGTCTACGCGCGTCGCATCGACCGCTTCTTCCGCTGGCACCCCACGCTGGGTGGCGAGCAACTGGCGCATCCGTATTTTGAAGTGCGTGCCATTGCCGCGCGCCATGCCTCCGTGTTCCGTCTGACGCCCCTGATGGACGATCCGGACGAGACCGTGCGCCTGCAAGTGGCCTTGCGGCTGCCGATGACGCAGTTGCTGAAGATGGTGGCTGACCCGCACCGCGAAGTGCGCATCCGCGTGGCACAACGCCTGTCGCCCATTGATCTGGCCTTGATGCGCAAGGACGAAGACTACGGTGTGCGCGAACTGGTGGCGCAGCGCCTGCCACTGCCTTTGCTGCCCGCCATGGTCACAGACCTGGACCGAGCTGTGCGCATGCACGTGGCCCGACGGCTGGAAATGCCGGCCCTGTTGCGCATGGCCGATGACGCCGAGCCCGAGGTGCGCCGCATCGTCGCCGAGCGCCTGCCCACCGGTTTGCTGATGCGCCTGGGCAAAGACGCTGACTGGCGTGTGCGCTTTGAAGTGGCGCAGCGTGCCGACGCCGCGACCTTGCACAGCATGCAGCACGACGACGAGGCCGACATCCGCCAGACCGTGCAAGAACGGCTTGAGCGCCTGGCGCAAACAACACCCTCCGACAACGCTTCGGGAGTAATCCATGGCTGATATCAACCGCGACAGCGACGAAATCGAACTGGCCTCGCCACCGCGTTTTTCTTATGGCGAACGCGTGATCGCACGCTCCATGGTGCGTAACGATGGCACCTACAACGGCTTTGATGTGGGCGAGGTGCTGGTGCACAAGGGCGAGATCGGCTACGTCATCAACATCAATACCTTCCTGCAGCAGTTCTATATCTACGCGGTGGACTTTGTCGAATCCGGCCACCGCGTCGGCATGCGCGCCAAGGAACTCTGCACCCTGGACAACCTGCCCGAGGAAGTGCTGGCACAGCTGGGCGACAAGGCCGCTGTGCTGCAAAGCCTGGGTTCCAACTCACCCACCCTGGAGTCCACATGAACCAAGCCGCCACCCCCGCACTGCCCGCCATGACCGGCATGGAAATCCGCGAGCCCGCCTACGCCTGGGGCCAGCGCGTGATCGCGATTGACGACCTGGTCAACGATGGCAGCCACCCCGAGCGCGAACCCGATGCGCTGCTGGCGTCGCGCGGCGATGTCGGCGAGATCGTCAACATCGGCCACGCGCAGGACATCAACGAGCCGGTCTATCTGGTGCAGTTTGCTGGCTGCGTGGTCGGCTGCCTGGAAATCGAACTGGTGCCAGCACCCATGGGCCTGCTACCCGAAACCGACGCAGCCGCGGCATGAACCACCTCGCCGCGCACATCGCGTCCTCCAGCGTAACAGCCGTCAGCAACCTGACGCTGCACCGGCTGCAGCGCGCCCTGCGCGAGCGCGTGCGCTACCGCTATGTTCGGCCGCAGGTAGTGCAGGAGGGCGCGGCCTTTCGCATCCAAAGCCCCAATTGCTCGCGCAAGGTGGACCCGAGTGGTGGTGTCATCGACATCGCGTTGCTGGTCCCGCACGGCGGCAACCGCTGGTGCCTGTGCTCGCGTGACCACGCTGCCGGCGAGTGGGTGCCGCGCCTGCAGAACGCCGCGCTGGACGATGCGCTCGACGCGCTGTGCATAGACCACGACCGCCAGTTCTGGCCGTAAGCAGCAAGCCCAAAGAACACGCCGCCATGATTTACCTGGACCACAACGCCACCACCCGGCCCGCGCCCGACGTGGTGCAAGCCATGGTGAACGTGATGAGCAGCATCTGGGCCAACGCCTCGTCGCAGCATGGCCCCGGCCAGGATGCCAAGCGGTTGCTGGCGGCTGCGCGTGCCACGGTCGCTCGCGTGTTGGGTTGCAAGCCGGTGGAAGTTATATTTACCAGTGGTGCGACCGAAGCGAATCAGTTGGCCGTGCGCGGCCTGTTGGCAGCCGCTGAACCCACACGCCGCCGCGTGCTGTTCGGCAGCGTGGAGCACTCGGCGCACTTGCGCCTGGCGCATGCGCTGGCCGCCAGTGGCGTGCAAGTGGACTATATGCCGGTGCTGCCGGATGGCACGCTGGACCTGGCTGCCGCTGCCGCGCTGATGGGGGCGGATGTGGCACTGGTCTCGCTGATGGCCGCCAACAACGAAACCGGCGTGCTGATGCCCACGGACGAGGTCGCGGGCTTGGCCCATGCAGCAGGTGCATTACTGCATGTGGACGCCACCCAGCTGATTGGCAAACTGCCGTTTGACTTTGCCGCGTGTGGCGCCGATGCGGTATCGCTGTCGGCTCACAAGTTTCAAGGCCCCAAGGGCGCGGGCGCTCTAGTGCTGCGCCAAGACACGCCGCTGGTGCCGCAAACCCCCGGCAGCCAGGAGCGCAAGCGCCGTGGCGGTACCGAGAACCTTCCGGCCATCGCCGGCATGGCTGCAGCGCTCGAATTGTTGGGCGACGTGTCGCTGGAAGCCCAGCGTCTGGCCCAGTTGCGCGATGTGCTCGAAGCCGGCCTGCTGCACGCCTTGCCGCAAACCCATATCTGGAGCCGTGACGTGGAGCGCCTGCCCGGCACCAGCTATTTGCGCTTTGGCCAACTTTCCGTGGACGTGGTCTTGCAACGCCTGGACAAGCTCGGCGTGGCCGCCTCCAGTGGTGCCGCCTGCTCCTCCAACGGCAGCGAACCCTCGCATGTGCTGACCGCCATGGGCGTGCCGGCCAACGAGGCACTGGCAGCGGTTCGCCTGTCGCTGGGCCATAGCACCACCGTAGCTGATGTGAACTATTTGTTGGAAACTTTGCCGCCATTGTTGGCGCCATTGCTGCATCCCGAACTGACAACGATTTAAACCTGGAGTTCCTGATGAAACTGATGATCCGCAAAGACAGCAAGGGCGTGCTGACCGGCTATGTGCCCAAGAAAGATCTGGAGGAGCCCATTGTTTCCATGGCCAATCCGGAGATGTGGGGCGGGATTGTGACGCTCGGCAATGGCTGGCAGTTCGACCTGCCTGACATGCCGGCCGATACGCCGCTGCCCATCACCGTGGAAGCGCGCCGTCTGGCCCTGACCGAAGAAGACTGATCATGGTCACCACCGACTACCTGCGCGACGCCGGCGAAGTGATAGGTGCCGCTGCCTCCCTGCGCGATGCCGCCGCCCTGTGGCGTGCCCGCGACCCCGCCATGCGCGTGGTGCTGGTGGATGCCATGGACATGCGCGACGAAACCCCGGCGTTGCGGTTGGGCGCACGCAAGGTCTATCTGGCCAGCACCAATGGCCACTGCTGGTCGGTCACCGACAAGGCCGCCGAGGCCACCGCCCTGATCCTTACCGAAGGCTAGCCATGGAAGTAGACCTCATCTCCCTGTTCGAACCCGAATGCGGCGCACGCGAAATCGAACTCGTCAGTGCCGTGCTGGAATCCGCGAAGTGGGGCGACGGCCCCATGGTCGAGGGCTTTGAGCGTGCCTTTGCCGGCTGGGTCGGCCGCAAGCACGCCGTCGCTGTGGGCAGCGGCACGCTGGGCACCTGGATCGCGCTACGCGCACTCGGCATTGGCCCGGGCGACGAGGTCGTCTGCACCTCGCACACCTGGCACCAGGTGGCGCAGGCCATCACCTTGTGTGGTGCCACACCGGTGTTTGCCGACATCAACTACTGGACCGGCAGCCTCAGCCCCGAGAAGGCCGCGCTGAAGATCACGGCGCGCACAAGGGCCATCCTGGCCGGCAACACCAACGGCCATCCCGCCGCCTGGGAGCCGCTACGTGCACTGGCCCAGTCCAAAGGGCTGACGCTGATCGAAGACAGCACCGAGGCGTTGGGCTCGCGCTACAAGGGCCAGCAGGTTGGCACCTTTGGCGATGTGTCGGTGTTCGACTTCTCCGCACCCTCGGCCCTGTGCACGGGCGAAGGCGGCATGCTGGTCACCGATGACGACGAACTGGTGCACGAGCTGCGCTACCTGCGCCAACGCCGCGTGGCGGATCGGTCCTCCGTGTCGGTCGGCTCGCGCGTGCCCTTGCAGGCTGGCATGAGCGAGATGACGGCCGCCCTCGGCCTGGCGCAACTCGCAGGACTCGATGAGCGGCTGGACGCGCGCAAGCAGGTGGTGGCCTGGTACCACGAGCAGATGCAAAGCTTTGAGGGTGTGAAGCCGCCCTACATCGGCGAGGGCGTGGACGAGGTGCACTGGATGCTATACGTCGTCCACCTGGGCAAGCGCTTCTCGGGCAGCGCCCGCGCGCAAATGATTGACGACCTGCGCTCCTGCGGCGTCGAGACCGTGGCCTACAGCCATCCGCTGCACCAGCAGTTTTATTACATGCAGGCGGGCGAACTGATTGGCCGCCAGCGCGGCGTGCTGATCGACACCGACCGCATCGGCGACCGCGCCCTGGCCCTGCCGCTGCACACGCTGCTGGACGAGGAGCAGGTGCAGTACATCGTCAAGACCCTCAAAGACACCGCCACCAATGTCGGTGCCGGTGCGGCAATTTATTTATGAACCAAGGGAACACCATGACTGACCTGATCCAAGACATCGCCCGCAGACTCGACAGCGGCTCGGTCATCCCCTACATGGGCCCGGACATGCTGGCCCTGTGCGCCGATGTCAAGGTGCCGGCCACGCCGCTGGCCCTGGCCGAGAGTATGACGGCCAAGGTCAGCGTGCCACACAAGATCCGCAAACGCCTGACGCAGGCGGCGCAGTTCATCGAGAACTTCAAGCACCGCAAATCGGTGGTGCACCTGATGAACGAGGCCTTTGCCGCCACACCGGCACCGTCGCCCCTGCAACTGGCGCTGGCCGCCAGCAACGCCGGCCTGTGGGTGGACACCTGGTACGACGACAGTTTTGCCGCAGCGCTGAAAGCCACGCCGGGCGAATGGAGCCAGGTGCAGGGCCTGTCGCAGTCCGAGCACTTTGGCGACTGGACCGGCGCCTATGCCGCCGATGGCAGCCTGTTGCCGGATCACCCGGCAGTAGCCGAGCGCCTGCTCTACAAGCCGCTGGGCAGCCATGGACCTTCTTCCAACTACCTGGTGTCGGACAGCGACTATGTCGAGGTGCTGACCGAGATCGACATCCAGACGCCGATTCCCGTCGCCGTGCAGGCGCATCGCACCGGACGCAGCTTCCTGTTCCTGGGTTGCCGCTTCGACGACCAGCTGACGCGCTGCTTTGCGCGCCAGATCATGAAGCGCTCCAGCGAGCGCCATTGGGCCGTGCTGCCCGAAGAGCCCACGCGCATGGAAGCGCGCTTTTTGGCCGAGCAGAACATCACGCGCATCGCCCTGCCGCTAGCCGCATTTTCTGAAAGCCTGATCGCCGCAATGCAGGCCGAAGTGACCGCCTGAGTTTTTTGCTTTCCTCGTTTTTCACCACCCCTTTCCCAACCCCAACGGCCTTATCGCCCATAGACACCATGACCTCACTCACTGTTCTTCCTTCCGGCAAAACCTATGACGTGGCCGCCGGTCAGAGCCTGATGGCTGCCCTGCAATCCGTGGGCGAACCGATCCAGAGCAAATGCGGCGGCGGCGCCAAGTGCGAAGCCTGCCACGTGATGGTGACCGAGGGCCGCAAGACCCTCTCCAAGATCCAGCGCGCCGAGAATGAGAAGCTCGACGGCATGGTTGGCATTGCCTCGGCCTCGCGCCTGGCCTGCCAGGCCATCCTGGGCGAAGAAGCTGTTACGGTGCAGCTTCTGTAAGTAGCGCCGCGCACGCATTGCGCAAGCCCACCCACCCGAGCACCACGCCATGACCACACCCGTTCCCTTGCCCGTCGCCCCATTGGCAGATGTCGCCATCGTCGGTGCAGGCTTGTGCGGTCTGGCGTTGGCACGCGTGCTCACTGCGCGCGGCTTGCGCGTGCAGGTGCTGGAAGCGCGCAGCCGCTTGGGCGGACGCGTGCTGACGGCGCAGTGCGAGGCCACCGGGCAGGCGCTGGACCTGGGCCCGACCTGGTTCTGGCCCGAGACCGAACCGCGCATCGCGGCGCTGCTGGCGGAGCTGGACCTGTCCAGCATCGCCCAGCATGACCCCGGCGATGCGCTGTGGCTGACCGACCCCAGTCGAGCGCCCGAACGCCACGTGCAGGCCGGTGGCATCCATGCCGGTGCGCGCCGCATCCAAGGTGGCGCGATACGTCTGGTGGAAGCCTTGGCCGCCGCCTTGCCGCCGGACACCGTGCGCCTGGACGCGGCAGTGACAGCACTGCGCGAACGTGGCAGTTTTATCGAAATCACCACCGCCAGCGGACCGGCCCTAAAGGCCAAGCAAGTTGTGCTGGCCCTGCCACCGCGCCTGCTGCGCGAACTCATTCAATTTGCACCTGCATTGCCAGACTCGGTGCTGCAGGCGCTAGCCGACTCTCCGACCTGGATGGCCGCGCAGGCCAAGGCCGTCACTACCTTTGTCACACCCTTCTGGCGCACAGCGGGCCAGTCCGGCAACGCCTTTGTGCGCCACCCACAGGCCGTGCTGGCCGAGGTGTTTGACTGCTGCGCTGACAGCCTCGATACCCATACGCAAGCCGGCGCCCTCGGCGGCTTCATCGCCCTGAACGCCGCACAACGCGACCAGTTCCGGCGCAGCCTGCCCCTGCTGATCGACAGCCAGTTGGCCCAGCTGTATGGCGTGTCCGCGCAGGGCGGCCACCTGTTCCTTCAGGACTGGGCCACCGAGCCCTGGACCTGCAGCATGACCGACCGTGCGAACCCGCCCGAACCACCGCAGGCCGACCCGCTGCTGCGCCAGCCCTTGTGGAATGGACGCGTATTCTTTGGCGGCAGTGAGACGGCAGCCCATGGCACCGGGCATATGGAAGGCGCACTCGAATCTGCAGACCGCATCGCCCATGCGCTGGCGCGGGCGCAGGCCGGCAGTCCCCCACACGCGGCGCGGATTTTCGCTAGGGCCCAGGCAGAAGTTTCAGCGGCATCACGCACCAGCCGCGCCGCTGCCATTGGCACGTTTTCTGCCAACGTGCTGTCCTTGCGCGGCATGGCGCCCGAGCGCTACCGCCTGCACCTCACGCGCCTGCTGGTGGCCCAGCAGAGCGACATGCTGACGCAACGCGCCGTGCTGGCCACGGCCGACCAGTGCTACAGCGAAGCGCTGGCGCAGTTGGACCCCTTGCTGCCCGGGCTGGACGCTGCCAACGCCGATGTGGCCCATGGCCGCCACGCGCTCAGTGCCGCGCTGCTGGCCCCCTTTGAAGGCTGGAACAAGAATTTGCTGGATGCAGCCCTGAGCCATAACGCCAGCTCCTGCGCGCTGTCGAATTTTCCGCAGGAGCACCGGCCCGACGCCGACACCTTACGCGCCATCACGCTGGACCTAGCGGCCGCCTGGCGCGAATTTGCCATCGAACTCAACACCCGCCTGCTGGTGGCAGCCGAGTCAGGCGTGACGGCATGACGCACATCCTCGACAGCACCGCCCAGGTAGAGCCCGCCATGCGCAGCGACATGCCCGAACTGTTTCGCCTGGCGCTGTGATGCAGCCGCTGACCGCCCACGAATTTGCCGAGCTGGATGCCATGCTCAGCACCTTGCGCCTGCGCCTGAAGGTGACACCGTGCTGGGAATTTTGCGAAGGCTTCATGGCCGCACTGGTGTGCTGCCGCCGCCCGATGGCGCCGGATGAATACCTGCCCGTGCTGCTGACCACCGATGGCACCCGCCTGCCGCTGGACACCGTGTTTGCGGACGTTGCCCTGCAACAGCGCTTTCTGCAACTGTGGCTGCAGCGCTGGCGTGCCGTCACCCTGGCGCTGGACACCAAGGTCACATCGCTGGACGACCCCGGCGCCTACCAACCCGAGGTGGTGGATGCGCGTGCATCCATGGTGCAACCACCAGCCAGCGCTGCGCCGGGCACGCACCTGCCGTCCTTTGGCCAACTCTGGGCCCTGGGCTTTATGGCCGCCGTCAATGCCTGGCCCGAAGAATGGGCCGGCCCGCGCAACAAGGCGGCGCAACACTGGCGCGGCACCACGCTGGATCTGTTGCAGGCGCTCACGCTGGATGACAACGACACCCCCACCCTGTGGGCCTTTGCCGATGCGCAGGCCGGTGCTCCCTCGGTGAGCGAACAACGCATGTGGGCCTTTGGCGATGCCATCTGGGCCGTCTACAACATGCGCGACACCTGGCGCCAACTCGGGCCGCGGGTGGAGACTGTGCGCGTGCCGCCGCCGCCGGGGCGCAACGACCCCTGCCATTGCGGCAGCGGGAAGAAGTTCAAGAAGTGTTGCGGGCGTGGTTGATTTTCCTGTCCTGTCGGGTCGTTAGGGTGCTGCGCTGCGCGAGCGGCGGTTGAGCGCAGCCTTTCGAGGCCAGCCGGGCTTTAGTCAATCAGCGCCACCGCCTTGATCTGCACCCACACCGGCTTGCCCGGCTGCAACTGCAGGCCGGCGGCCGAGCGCCGCGTCAGGCGCACCAGCAAGGGCGACCCGCCCACGCGCAGGCGCAGCACCGACAGGGCCGGGTGGTAGTCGTCTGCCATCTGCTCCACCGTGGCCGGCAGGCAGTTCTGGATGCTGACGCCAACCACCGGGGCCAGCGCAATACTGACATCGCGCGCCAGTATGCGCACCCGCACCGCGTGGCCTACTGCATGGCCACCGTCGCGCACCCACAGGCTGCCACCGGGAAACTCCACGCGCGCCAGATGCCAGGCGGTGTCACGCTCCACCACCACGGCGCGCAGTACCACGCCAGCGTCTTCGCCCAGATGCATCGGTAAATCGAGCCGGGCCAGGGTTTCGGTCAGCGCGCCGGTGACCACAGTACGCCCTTCCTGCATCACGACGATGTGGTCGGCCAGGCGCGCCACTTCGTCCGGCGCATGGCTGACATAGACCACGGGAATATCCAGCTCGTCGTGCAGGCGTTCCAGATAGGGCAGGAATTCGTTTTTGCGCGTAATGTCCAGCGCGGCCAGCGGCTCGTCCATCAGCAAGAGGCGCGGGCTGGTCAGCAGGGCGCGGGCAATCGCCACGCGCTGGCGTTCGCCACCCGACAGGCCTTGGGGCATGCGCTCCAGCAGATGGGCAATGCCCAGCAACTCGACCACGCTACCGAGTTCAATACGCCGCGCGCTTTCCGGCACGCGCGCATGGCCATAGAGCAGGTTGCGCTGCACGGTCAAGTGCTGAAAGAGACTTGCTTCCTGAAACACATAGCCCAGCGGGCGCTGGTGCGTGGGCATGTACTGCGCGGCGCTTTGCCAGACGTCACCCTTGACAGTGAGCTGGCCTTGTGTGGCCCGCGTCAGGCCGGCCATGCAGCGCAAGAGCGTGGTCTTGCCGCAGCCCGAGGGGCCAAACACCGCGGTGACGCCTTTGCCCGGCAGCACAAGATCCACATCCAGCGTGAAGCCGTCATAGCGGTGCTTAAAGCGCGCCTGGATGTCTTCGCTCATGGCTGGCGGTTCCAGCCACGGCTGTAGAGCAGCAGCAACACGACAAAGGAGAACACCAGCATGCCACCGGCCAGCCAGTGCGCGTTGGCATATTCCAGTGCTTCCACATGGTTGTAGATTGCCATGGACAGCACCTGGGTCTTGCCGGGGATATTGCCGCCAATCATCAGCACCACACCAAACTCGCCCACGGTGTGCGCAAAGCCCAGCACGGCGGCTGTGACAAATCCGGGGCGCGCCAATGGCAGTGCCACGCTGACAAAGGCATCCCAGGGCGAGGCGCGTAGGGTGGCGGCGGCCTCCAGCGACTGGTTGCCTATGGCAGTAAAGGCCTGTTGCAGTGGCTGTATGACAAAGGGCATGGAGTAAATCACCGAGCCGACCACCAGCCCGGCAAAGGTAAACGGCAGCAGGCCCAGGCCCAGCGCCTGTGTGAAGTGCCCGATAGCACCCTGCGGCCCCATCAGCACCAGCAGATAAAAGCCCAGCACGGCCGGCGGCATTACCAAGGGCAGGGTGACGATGGCGCCGACCAAGCTGCGCAGGCGCGAACGGCTGCGCGCCAGCCACCAGGCCACCGGCGTGCCCAGGATCAGCAGCAGCACAGTGCTCAGGGCCGCGAGTTTGGCGGTCAACGCGAGGGCGGTGAAGTCTTCAGGTGACATGGAAGCGGCGGGCCAGGGCATGTTCAATGTGAACGGGCACTATTCCTCTTTGGCAAAGCACTTGCTGTAGTCGCTGCACTCGCCGCAGGATGGCGCCGGGCAGACATAAATTCCTTCGCGCGTGCAGTAGTGGCGGTAAATGAATTTTTTCCACTTCATGTCGCCCATGTTCAGCTCGGCCAGCGTCGGAAAGGCCGCGTTCATCAGCAGCGACAACTCGCCCCGGTCCGCCAGCCCCAGGTCCTGCCACAGGTGGTTGCGGCCGCAGCAGCTGTAGGCCACGATGTGCGCCAGCCAAAGCTCGGACTCAAACAGCCCGGCGCGGTATTCAATCAACAGCTGCAGCAGGTCGTCCAGCTCCACAATGTCTTCGCCCGGGCCGTTGTGCAGCTGCAGCGCGTCGCCAGGAAAGTAGCTTTGCCACAGCGCTTCAAAGTCTGCGGGCGGCAGGCCCAGGGTGGCGGTGAGCACGCCCTGGTTGAGCGAGCGGCCCGTCAGCATGCTGGCCAGCAGCGGACGCAAGGGGTCGGCCTGGACAGCGGCGCAAACGGGTCGGCCCAGCAACTCGGCCTGCATCTGTTCGCGGCAATCGTGGGAGGGGTTCATGGCAGGGCCCGGTCAATGGCGGCTGAACAGGTCCCGCATCTTGCACAGCGCGGTGGTGATGTCAAAGCGGGTGTCGGGCAGGGCAACGCCTGCGATGATTTTTTGCAGTGCGTGCAGGGGCACGGTCTCGCCGGTCAACAGCACCTGCGTGCCCCACTTCTGCATGTGACGGATATAGCCGTCACCGGCGCTGGCTGCCACCACAATCTCCACGCCGTGCAGCGGATGCGGGCCGTTGTCCTTGAAGTTGTGCGGCAATTGGGCGTCGGTCAGCAACACACGCTGCGGTGCAGGCAGGGGCGCGCCGGGCTGGCAGTCAAACACCAGCCAGTCGTGCGCCCGTCCGGCGTGGCCTGCCACCTGGCTCCAGTCGTTCTTGGTTGCGACGGCGATTTTCATGCGGCAAATCCTTTGTGCTGAAAGCCCGGGCCGGGCCCTTGCATTGCCTAGCCAGTTCCGTGCCCGCTGTGCGGCGCAGGCAGTGTGGGGTTTACGACAATTCGTAGCCAAAGGATTTGATGATGGCTTTGGCCTTGTCGCTTTTGAGGAACTTCATCAGCGCCTCGACTGCGGCCCGGCCCTTGCCTGGCTCCAGAACCACGGCGTCCTGGCGGATCTGCGTGTACAAGTTGGCCGGTACCAGCCAGGAAGAGCCGTCGATCTTGCCGTCCTTGAGCACCTGCGACAGCGCCACAAAACCCAGCTCGGCATTGCCGCTGCTGATGAACTGGAAGGCCTGGGTGATGTTCTCGGCCGTCACGATCTTGGGTTGCGCCGCTTCATAGGCGCCCAGTGCCTTGAGCGTTTCAATGCCGGCTGCACCATAGGGCGCTAGCTTGGGGTCAGCCAGCGACAGATGCGCAAAGTCCCCTTTTTTGAGCACGGCGCCCGCACCGTCCACCAGGCCGGGCTTGGCCGACCACAGCACCAACTTGCCCACGGCGTAGGTGAACTGGCTACCGCTCAGGCCCACGGCTTCCTTCACCAGCTTGGCCGGGGTCTCGTCGTCCGCGGCCAGCAGGATCTGAAACGGCGCACCGTTCTTGATCTGCGCGTAAAACTTGCCGGTGGAGCCAAACGAGGCCAGCACCTTGTGGCCGCTGTCCTTCTCGAACTCGGCGGCAATCAGTTTCATGGGCGCGGTGAAGTTGGCTGCCACCGCGACCGAAATGTCTTCGGCGTGGGCGGGCAGGGCCGCAAGCAAGAGCGCGGGCAACAAAGAGGCCAGCAGGCCGGACAGCAGGGGGATGCGCTTCATAAAAACTCCTTAAGTAAAAAACAAAAAATCATTCGACGGCGGCCAGGAACACGCTGGACGCCTTGAACACCGCCGTGGCCTCCAGGCCCTCGGCCAGGCCCAGGCGCCGGGCGCTGTCGTCGGTGATCACGGCCGTGATGACATGGCGCCCGCCCGGCATGGACAGCGTGACCTCGGCATTCACCGGCCCCTGGTGGATGGCGGCAATGGTGCCGGTGAAGCGGTTGCGCGCGGAAATGGGACTTTTGTCCCCCACCAGCAGCAGGATGCTGGAGGCCTTGACAAAGGCCAGCACATCGCGGCCCATGCTGAGGTTCATGTTCTCGGCCGACTCGCGGGTGACGATGGCGGTCAAGGCCAGCGTGGGCGCCAGCTCCACCGAAACCTCGGTGTCCACCACGCCCTCCTTGATGGCCACAATGGGTCCGGCAAACTGGTTGCGCGCGCTGGTTTTCATGGACATTCTCCTAAGGATCTGGCGGAAGTCATTCACATCACTGACACCGCCCATGTGCAGATTGCTGGTGAGCTTTTCCAGCGCCAGTTGCGATTCTTTTTCCAGCGCGCGGTAGAAGGCAATCAACCGCCGCGCAAAGCTGGTGAGTGTTGTGCCGCCGCCATGCTTGCCGCCAGCGCTGCGCAGCACCAGCGGCTCGGGCGCCACGTTGTTCATGTCGTCCACCGCGTCCCAGGCCGCCTTGTAGGACAGGGGCACGGCCTTGGCGGCCTGCGAGATGGAGCCCGACTTGTCGATGGCCTCCAGCAGGCGGATGCGCTTGTCGCCCAGGAAACTGCCCATGGCGGTGTCGATCAGCAGCTTGCCGGTGAGTTGGGTGGCGGGGCTGGTCATGGTGTGGGGCTCGCAGGCGTGGCAGGAATGCCACGTTGGGGTGGAAAAGAGGCAACGGGTAGGCGCATCCTGTGTGCAGCCCCTGTTGCAGGGTCATTCATTATCAATTTGGGAATTCATCATGGGTATCAGCGCACGCAATGTGTTCAAAGGCAAGGTCACCTCCATCAAGGGCGGTCCCGTCAACGCCGAGGTTGAAATTACCACCATGGGTGGCGACAAGATTGTCGCCATGCTGACCGAAGCCAGTGTGCTGGCGCTCGGCCTGGCCCTGGGATCGCACGCCGTGGCCGTGGTCAAGACACCCTGGGTGACTCTGTTGTCGGGCACCCCGGCCTACCGCTTCAGTGCGCGTAACCAGCTTGAGGGTGTGGTCAGCGGTCTGACCAAAGGCGGTGTGAACACCCAGGTCACCGTCACCTTGACCGGCGGCGCCAAGCTCAGCGCCATGATCACCAACGATGCCGCGACCGAGTTGGCTCTGGCCGATGGCGTGCCGGTGGTCGCGTTGTTCAAGGCCAGCCATGTGCTGGTGGGCGTGCCGGCTTGATAGCCGCGTCAGCGGTTGTTCGTGGGTGTGCATGCGGGGCCTAACGCGGCATGCGCTCGCTGACGCTGAACTCGGTCTGCGAGCCGCCGTGGCCCAGCCGGTCCAGTGTGGTGCGGCAGACCAACCAGCGTTCGTCAATCAGGCGCCAGCTGGTCAAAGTCTCGGCATACACGGGCATCTCGTAAAACATCTCGTCGTCATCCGAACGCAACTGCGTGATCACGTAGCGGAACTCGGAAAAGCAGGGAGCGTCGGTTTTGTCACGGCCTTGGGCACGCTCGGCCCGCATTTCGTATTCCTGGAACACATCGACGGTGGCCGGCACCACCACCAGGGCTTGCAGGTCGCGCGGCAGATCGGTCAACCAACGCTGGGACTGGGCCCGGCGCGCGGGGCAGGCTTGGTTCTGAAGTGCAGAGCCTGCGTTGGGTAGCTTGGTATACAGCGCATGGAACATCCAATCTCTCCAAAAATGTGGACTTACCAACAAACGCAACACGAGAGGTCCGACAAACAGAACGCAAACCAGTGAGCGCTATGTACCTGCGCAAATAGCGTGCCGGGTTGGCCGCCGGATGCGCGCTGCTGTCCGGCGGCAGCCAATCCCGGAGCTGCGCCGCGCTACATGCTAGACGCGGGCATTGTTGTTGGTAGTGATGGTGTGCCGCGCACAGCGCGTGCTGCCAGTTTGCGGCCTGTGAACGCAATGGCCAGGGCTATCAGCAGCAGCACGGCGGCCACGGCAAAGCTCATGCGCATGCCGCTGCCAAGGGCTTCGGGCTGGGCTTTGCCGATGTCATCGGCGTGGGATGCGAGGCTGAACACGGCACCCATCAACGAGGCGCCGCTGACCAACCCCAGATTGCGCGCGAGGTTGAGCAGGCCGGACACCAGGCCACGCTGGTCGGCCGCAATGCTGGCCATGACGGCGGTGTTGTTGGCGGTCTGGAACAGGCCATAGCCGGCGGTCAGCACCGCAATGGCAGCCACATAGCCGGCCGCACCGAAGGAGGTGGGCAGCAGTGCCAGAAGCAAGGCGCCGCTCACCATGACCGCCAGCCCCAGCAGGCTCACGTGCTCGGCGCCCCAGCGGTCAGCCAGACGGCCGGCACACCGAGAAGGCCACCACCAGCGGGCCCACCGACAGCGCCAGACCCACCAGCGGCGCGGCCAGGCCGAGCCCTTGTGCCAGATAAAACGGGCCCACCACCAGGGTGCTCATCATCACCGCCGCCAGCAGCAGCGCCAGGTTGAGCCAGCCGAAGTGGCCGCGCTCCAGCGCCGTGCCCACGGCCGACAGGGTGCCCAGCAGGCCCATGGCGCTGCCGGTTTTCTCCTTGGGCACGGTGTGGCCGACAAAGGCCATGGTCAGGGCCATCATGGTGGCGGCACCCAGGCCCTGTGCCGCGCGTGCCGCAATCAGCCACTCCAGCGAGGGCGCCAGGCCGCAGGCAATCGACGCCAGGGTGAACAGCGCAATGCCGCCCAGCAGCAGGCGCTTGCGGCCCAGCAGATCGCCCAGCCGCCCCACGCTCACCACCATGGTGGTAATAGCCAGCAGGTAGGCCAGCACCACCCACTGCACCTGCTGGAACGAGGCGCCAAAGGCCTGCGCCAGCGTGGGCAGGCCGACATTGGCAATGCTGGTGCCCAGCGAGGACAGCAGCATGGACAGCGACAGGCTGGCCAGTGCCCAGCGCAGGGCGGGGCGGGCTTGGGGCATTGGCTGCATCTCTGGCTGGGTGGCCGTTGGCTTGGGGCTGGTTTCCATGGGGGGCTCCGTTCTAGGTCTGGCTCCCGACCTGAACCTGCTGCTGACCCTGGATATGCTGCTGGCCGAGGGCAGTGTGGCGGCCGCCGCCCGGCGCCTGCGCCTGAGCCTGAGCCTGAGCCTGAGCCTGAGCCTGAGCCTGAGCCTGAGCCTGAGCCCTTCGGCCATGAGCCGCACGCTGGCGCGGCTGCGCGAGACCACCGGCGATCCGCTACTGGTGCGGGCCGGGCGCGGCCTGGTGCCCACGCCCCATGCCATTGCGCTGCGCGAGCGCGTGGGCCCGCGATGCCCCCGGCGTGCGCCTGCGCTTGGTGCAAAAGCCCGACAAGGACAGCGCGCCCCTGCGCCAGGGCAGCGTGGGCCTGGAGACCGGCGTGCTGGAAAAAACCACGGCCCCTGAGTTGCGCGTGCAGGCCCTGTTTCGCGACCGCCTCATCGGCGTGGTGCGCCAGGGCCACCCGCTCAGCCTGGGGGAAGTCACGCCAGCGCACCGCTGGCTGCGCGGCTGTGTGCGGGAGGTGTGCGGTGCGTTGTAAGGGCTAACCGGGTGAACCGGGGCCTGTGAAATGGATGACTTGGGCACCAACACAGTCCAGCTCAGATCGCGGCTAAAAGTAGCCGCATTGCCGCGATTCCGGCCATCCAACTCGCTCGGAAAAGCATCACTTTTAGGTTGCTACCGGAGAACAGATTTCGACCAGCGTTCCGTCAGGACAACGTACATAGGAAACGGTCTGACCCCACGGTTTTAATAATGGCTCTTTAATAGACACCGCCCCCTCAGCTAGTGCCTTTGCGTGGGCAGCGGGGACATCGTCGGTGACCAAGGCAATCTCCATGCCCAGCGGTTCTTGCGAATTGCTGGCCTTGACGTAGCCGCTGGGCAAGTTGGACGCGCCAAGGTCATGGGTTGCAAATGCCAGTGCAGTAGAACCGGTGTCCATTTCGCCGTAGCCCGATTCGTGAACGAAGCGCCGCTTCATTCCAAATGCCTTTTCAAAATATTCCACTGACGCAAGCACGTCAGGTACATAAACAATGGTGTAACCAAATTTCATGGTGTGTTCCTTCTGTTAAATGCCAAATCCGCCTTGCCTTTTGCGGTGAATTTCCACCAGGGCAGCGATTCCCCCGTCTTGATGAAGTGCTCCACGGACAGTAACGTGTAGTAAACGCATGGGTCATGCCTATGCCCCATTACCGCCTTCAAGTCATCGAAAATCTTTAGCGCGTCTTTACCTTTGAAATCGTCATGCGAACCAATCCCAATTGCAAGCAGGTCGGTAGCAATAGCTTTTCCAATATTCGGCAACGCGGTCAACTCCGTGAGCATTTGTGCCTCCGCCAATCCAATGTACGAATATTCTCGCCGAATCTGAGTGTCCAAAAGCCAGCGCCCTGTATGTCTGCAAACAGCCCCTCTGGAGTCCGTGACATCAATCCCAATGGCACTTTGCGCATTATTTGGGCACCCCTTGCAGAGCCTGGCCCAGCGCGGGGTTTGGGACTTGTTCCTAGAGTTGTCCACAGCCTTGGCTACGGATTGCGGGGGTAACTTTCACGCGGGGGCCACACCGGTGCCCCGCTCCATCAATGCTTTTCTGGTGGTCACTGCCTGGCTGCGTGGAGCACACGCAGCACGCGTATCCAGTCGCCAATCAAGTCGTAAATCAGAACGTAGTTGGGGTGAACTACCAGCTCGCGGGTGCCTTTCACCCGGCCGGCACGACCCAGGCCGGGATGCTCAAGCAGATGCCCGGCATTTTTTGAAAACAGTTCATCGAGTGTGAGCGCTGCGGCCTGGTTGTCGGCCTCGATGTAGTCATAAATTTCGTTGCGGTCGTGCCTCGCCTCGGGTGTCCAAAACAGTTCGCTCATTTGGCCGAAGATTCAAGCCGACGGCGTGTTGCTGCCCGCTTAGCCGCAAATTCGGCTTCAACCTCCGCTGCTGGAATCCGGTGGCCAACATTGGCCGAATCAAGGCCGATCTGCACCTGGCGACGAAACCAGATGTCGTGCTCGGTCGCTTCCTGTTGTTGCTTAACGAAGTCCCGCATGAAGTCCCGCAACAGCTGTGCGCCCGTGCGATCGCGGGATTTCGCTGCCGTGGAAAACTGGTCCTTCAATCCTTCATCGACCCGGAAAGTAAAAGTTGCGTCGCTCATATCAGTCCTTTGTGTTACACGGAAAGTGCACTGTGGCACATTCCCAGATTTTTGCACAGAATTCATTTCAGCCGTAAGGTGTGTTGCGGCCGACGGCATTTTGACCCAGCGGTTAAATTTGTGTCGGCACCAACATGCTGACTCTTGGCATTGGAGGTGAGCGACTGCTTACAGCGAAATCGTGTGGCACCGTTCCATATTTACGCTGGGGTCTCGCCGTTGTAGCGAGTGGCTCCTTACAGCCCAAACCGTAGTGCTTGCGCAGGCGGGCCTGGATGACCAAGGCACGGCGGACATGACCGTTGAAAACGGCGCCATCTTATCGCGCAGGCCTGCCAAAGCGGTGCGTGCGGGCTGGGCCGAGTGTGCCAAGGCCGTTGCTGCAAATGGCGGCGACGTGCTGGTGATGGTTGCACCCATGACCTCCAAAGGCTTCCCGGCGCCATTCCGAGTGCCGCTCACGCACGCGGGCACCAAGGGCCTGATTCTGCTGGATCAGCTTCGCATCGTCGATAAGGCGCGGTTGGCTAAACGACTGGGTGCTGTGTCTGCAAAGACCTTGACTGCGGTGCTGGTTACGCTGCAGGAAGTGTTTGCGGAGTAGCGACTCAAACTTGCCCCCAACTCACCCGCTTCGCATGGGTCGCAGCCCCCGAGGGGCGCCGACCGGTTTGGGGCGGCCCGGCAACGGGCTAAATCCCCTTCTTGCCCGCCAGCAGCTTGGCCTTGTCGGACGGGCTGTAGTGGTCGAAGTGGCCCTGCGCGGCGGCGACGCGGCGGTGGGCCATGCGGATGCCTTCGATCTTGCCGGCCGGTGAGATGCGCGACAGGCATTTCTCAAGAGCGGCGCTCTGGCATTCCGGGCAGACCGGCGTGTCACCAGCGCGCACCAGGGTTTCAAAGTCGTGGCCACAGGCCTGACAGCGGAAATCAAACAGGGGCATGGTGCGGTTCTCCTTCATGGGGATGTTGCGGCAAATTCTTTAAGGCATGCGACAAGGCCAATAGACCGCGTGTCTGCACGGTGATGGCCTGCACCGTGGCGGGCTGCAGTCGCTCTAGCCACCGCCGTGGCAGCTGCGCGGCACCACAACGCGCACCAGCCAGCATGCCCAGGAGCGCGCCGGTGGTGTCGGCATCGTCGCCCTGGTTGACGGTGGCGATCATGGCGGCTTCAAAGCCTTCGTGCAGGCTGAAATAGTGCAGCACGGTTTGCACCGTGTCCACCACATAGGCGGTGGCGCGGTCTTTGTAAGGCGTGAAGCGGAAAACGGCGTTGGCGTCCACCCACTGTGCGATCCACTGTTGGCTGGCAGCGTGAACAGTGCCTTGCAACAGCAGGCGCAGCAGCTGGCCCAGGCCAACGGTGGCGGAGTCGGAAAACGGATGGTGGTGCGTCAGGCGCGCTTGCGCCATGGACAGCTTTTCGAAGGCGGTGTCATGGCCCAGCGTGGCAAAGACGGCTGGCATATTGCGCATCAGCGCACCATTGCCACCGTCGCCGGGGTTGTACAGGCCTTCCAGCGTGCCTTCACGCAGGTAGCGCTGGATGCCACGCCTGCAGGTGTTGCCGCAGTCCACCGGCTTGCCCTTGAGCCAGCGCACATAGGAGTCGCCGATGCTGTGCAGCAGGGCCTTATCTCCGTTCGCGACAAAGCCTTGCAGCGCGGCGGTGCCACCAGCCAGCAGCGCGTCGCCCAGCGCCAGGCTCATGGTGGTGTCGTCGGTCACCTGGCCCACCGGCAGCTTGAGCCAGCCACCGCCAATCATGTCGCGGTGCACGCCGTAGGCTTGTGCGATCTCGCGCGGACGCATGAACTCCACCGTGGCGCCCAGTGCATCGCCAATCGCAAAGCCGAGGTAGGCGCCCAAGGCGCGGTCCCACAGATCGGGCGTGGAATCATGCATAGCGGGCCATCACTTCATAGTCGCCACCCAGGGCCAGCACTTCCTGCTCGCCCTGCAGCACCTGGCCCGGCAGCAGTTCCGGAAACACCAAGACCTTGCAGATAGGCACCTGCACCTCCATCACCCAGTCGCCAAAGCAGGAGGCGTCTTCTTCCGAGAGGCTGAAGGACACCACGTTGTTCAGGCGCACGGTGCAGCGCCTTGTCTGCAGGCTGCCGGAGAGCAGCTGCTCTTCAAACTGGTTGCTGCCGCGCCAGAGCCGCAGATGCTGCGCTGCGCGGCCAGAGTCGTCGCGCACGCGGCGCAGCGCCCATTGGCAGAAGGCATACAGCAGGTCGAGCTGCTGGTAGATGTTGTTGTTGTGGTAGCGGCTGGCTACCTTCTCTTGCATATACGTCACCCACGCTGGCGAGGGAAAGCGCGCCAGCGGCGCCTTGTGAAAAGCGGGCGCCAAGCCGAAGCGGCTTTCCACCCAGCCCTTGAGCACGGCACCGGCCGGGCCGTTGGAGTCCATGCCCCAGCCCTGCAGCAGCTTGCGCCAACTGCTGCGCCAGCGCCGCTGATCGTGCGCCGACAGCGCGGCCAGTTCATGCGGCTCGGGCTTGCGCAGGCCGAAGGCGACGTGCAGGTAGTGCGAGAACATGTCATGCGCCTCGTCTAGCGTGGTGCTGGCATCCAGCAACTCGAACAGGGTGCGGTGCGCGGCGTAGGTGCCGGCAATCGCCAGCGGCGTGGGGTGCGTGTTGAAAGCCGTGCTGGCCAGCACGCGCGCCGGCACGCCGACCAGATTGGTCCCGTACCAGCACTGGGCCTGCTCGGCTTCAAGCTTTTGCACCACAGCCGCTGGTTTGCTCACACAGGGCGGTTTTCGTTGGGGTTACGCACGGGGCCCATCAGCGTCAGACCTTCTTCGTAGGTGATGGTGTCAAAGGTCACGTCGTACTTGAGCGCGGCATCGGCCACAGCGTCGAGCTTGCCGGCGGTGTCCTTCTTTTTCAGGTCGTTCTTTTCCAGGTAGAGCAGGTCCAGCAGTTCGTTGTAGACGGTGGACTCGTCGATCGGCAGCACGTAGAACATGGCGCCCTTGTAGGGCACCTGGTATTTCTTGGACAGGTCGATGTTGTTGCAGAACAAAAAGTATTTACCACCGGCGCTCAAGGTGTCGCCCAGCACTTCGGCAATGTCCTTCAGGTAGGCAAAGCTCAGCAGATAGCCGGCAAAGAAGGGCAGGTGCTTTTCACCCAGCTTGGCAACCGCCATGACCTGCTGGCTCAGCAGTTCCGGCGGGCGGGCCTCGTCGGCCAGCTTGGGTGCAAAGCGCAGGGCCAGCTCGCCACGAAAGCCGAAGCGTCCGGACTTAGCAGTCAGGTCCTTGTGCAGGGGGTTGAGCAGACGCCCCTCGCTCTCCAGGCGCGCGAAGGCGGTGTCGGCTATGGGGGTGGTGGCCAGGGTGGCGGTCATGAAGAGTCCTTCGTGGTGGTTAAGAGGTCTGCGCAACTATGAGCAATGACCGTACCAACCTACAGGAGCAGTCAAGTCCCTGCAAACGCTACACAAACCAGCCCGGCGGCCCCCCCCGTTGCGGGATTTTTACGACATTGATTTGCGTTTTGTCGGGAAATCAACAAAGCCCTCCAGCACCCGGTTTCTACCTCTGAAAAATGGCGTTTCTCCTATGAAGAAGGGGTGTTCAGCGGGCCATAAAGCACGGGTCAAAAAGCATGGCACGCAACATGCAATAGGTGGGATGCGCGGACAAAAGTCCGGCCGAATCGTGACCCTCCTAACAAGACTTACAGGCACGTCAGGCTGACTCGGTCGCGGCTACGCAACCTTGTTTTTCAACCTACTGAATGGAGCTTCCAAATGGCTAAACTTCGGCAAATCGCTTTCTACGGCAAAGGTGGCATCGGTAAATCGACCACTTCCCAAAACACCCTGGCCGCCCTCAGCGACCTGGGTCAAAAAATCCTGATCGTCGGCTGCGATCCCAAGGCCGACTCCACCCGCCTGATCCTGCACGCCAAGGCACAGGACACCATTCTGTCGCTGGCAGCGGAGGCCGGTTCCGTGGAGGATCTGGAGCTCGAAGACGTGATGAAGATCGGCTACAAGAACATCCGCTGCGTCGAATCCGGTGGCCCCGAGCCAGGCGTTGGCTGCGCTGGCCGCGGTGTCATCACCTCGATCAATTTCCTGGAAGAAAATGGCGCCTACGACAACATGGACTATGTGTCCTACGACGTGCTGGGCGACGTGGTGTGCGGTGGCTTTGCCATGCCCATCCGCGAAAACAAGGCGCAGGAAATCTACATCGTCATGTCCGGCGAAATGATGGCGATGTACGCTGCCAACAACATCTCCAAGGGTGTTCTGAAGTACGCCAACTCGGGTGGTGTGCGTCTGGGCGGCCTGGTCTGCAACGAGCGCCAGACCGACAAGGAATATGAACTGGCCGACGCGCTGGCTGGCATGCTGGGCACCAAGCTGATTCACTTCGTGCCACGCGACAACATCGTGCAACACGCTGAACTGCGCCGCATGACCGTGATCGAGTACGCACCCGATTCCAAGCAAGCCGCCGAGTACCGCACCCTGGCCAGCAAGATCCACAATAACGCCGGAAATGGCACCATCCCCACGCCCATCACCATGGACCAATTGGAAGACATGCTGATGGAATTCGGGATCATGGAAACCATCGACGAAACGCAGGTGGGAAAGACTGCCGAAGTCGCCTGAGCGACTTACCCCCGTTGATTGCTCACTGCGTGTAGCCTCATCCCCCCTTGAAGGGGGCGGCCCCAGCGGACTGGCAGAGCCAGATCCGCGGGGCCCCTGAGGTACCTTTGGCGCATGCGGCGGGATTAGCAACAACACATTTTTATTTCTGGAGTTACCCCATGACCGCCACCGTTGAAGAGCGCAAGGCCACAAACAAGGCCCTGATTGATGAAGTGCTGAAGGCCTATCCCGAAAAGATGGCCAAGCGGCGCGCCAAGCACCTGGGCTCGTTTGAAGAGGGCAAGCCCGATTGCGGCGTCAAGTCCAATATCAAGTCATTGCCTGGCGTGATGACGATTCGCGGTTGCGCCTACGCTGGCTCCAAAGGTGTGGTGTGGGGCCCGATCAAAGACATGGTGCACATCAGCCACGGCCCGGTGGGCTGCGGCCAGTATTCGTGGGCCGCGCGCCGCAACTACTACATCGGCACCACCGGCATCGATACCTTTGTGACCATGCAGTTCACCTCCGACTTCCAGGAGAAGGACATTGTGTTCGGTGGCGACAAGAAGCTCGACAAAATCATCGACGAAATCCAGGAACTGTTCCCTTTGAACAAGGGCATCTCGATCCAGTCCGAATGCCCGATCGGCCTGATCGGTGACGACATCGAAGCCGTCTCCAAAAAGAAGAGCAAGGAGCATGAAGGCCACACCATTGTGCCCGTGCGTTGCGAAGGTTTCCGCGGCGTCAGCCAGTCGCTGGGCCACCATCTGGCCAATGACGCCATCCGCGACTGGGTGTTCGACAAGACCGACGCCAACAAGCACCCCGAATTTGTTTCCACCCCTTACGACGTGGCCATCATTGGTGACTACAACATCGGTGGCGACGCCTGGTCCAGCCGAATCCTGCTTGAAGAAATGGGTCTGCGCGTGATCTCCCAGTGGTCCGGCGACGGCACCATTGCCGAAATCGAAAACACGCCCAAGGCAAAACTGAACGTGCTGCATTGCTACCGCTCGATGAACTACATCAGCCGTCACATGGAAGAAAAGTACGGCGTGCCATGGGTTGAGTACAACTTCTTCGGCCCCACGATGATCGAGAAGAGCCTGCGCGAAATCGCCAGCCACTTTGACGACACCATCAAGGCTAAAGCAGAAGACGTGATCGCCAAGTACAAGCCCCTGATGCAGGCGGTGGTGGACAAGTTCAAACCCCGCCTCGAAGGCAAGACGGTGATGCTGTACATCGGTGGCCTGCGCCCCCGCCACGTCATCGGCGCCTACGAAGATCTGGGCATGATCGTGGTCGGCACCGGCTACGAATTCGGCCACAACGATGACTACCAGCGCACCACGCACTACATCAAGGACGCGACGCTGATTTATGACGACGTGACCGGCTTTGAGTTCGAGCACTTTGTCGACAAGGTCAAGCCCGACCTGGTGGGCTCAGGCATCAAGGAAAAGTACGTGTTCCAGAAGATGGGCGTGCCCTTCCGCCAGATGCACAGCTGGGACTACTCCGGCCCCTACCACGGCTACGACGGCTTTGCCATCTTCGCCCGCGACATGGACATGGCTATCAGCTCACCCATCTGGGGACTGACCAAGGCGCCTTGGAAAACTTGACACACCCCGTTGCTTGCTCGCTTCGCGTAGCCGCCTCCCCCTCAAGGGGCGCACCCAGCAGCCCGGCAAAGCCGGTTCTGCGGGTGCCCTGGCAAAGGCACCGCGCAGCCTGCTTGAACGCTAAAACTTAACCTTATTTTTAGGAGCCAGCCATGTCTCAATCCGCTGACAAAATCATCGACCACGAACTGCTGTTTCGTGAGCCCGAGTATCAAACGATGCTCGCCAACAAGAAAGAATTCGAGTTCAACCACGCCGACGACAAGATCAAGTCCATCGTCGAGTGGACCAAGACCGAAGACTACAAGGCCAAGAACTTCGCCCGCGATTCGCTGGTGGTGAACCCGGCCAAGGCTTGCCAGCCACTGGGCGCCGTGTATGTGGCCAACGGCTTTGCCAAGACCCTGAGTTTTGTGCACGGCAGCCAGGGCTGCGTGGCCTACTACCGCTCGCACTTCTCGCGCCATTTCAAGGAGCCCACTTCTTGTGTGTCCTCGTCGATGACGGAAGACGCAGCCGTGTTCGGCGGCTTGAACAATATGGTCGACGGCCTGGCCAACGCCTACAGCCTGTACAAGCCGGACATGATTGCCGTCTCCACCACCTGCATGGCCGAAGTGATTGGCGATGACGTCGACGCCTTCATCAAGACCAGCAAGCAAAAGGGCAGCATCCCCGAAGAATTCGACGTGCCCTTTGCCCACACCCCCGCCTTTGTCGGCAGCCACATCACTGGCTACGACAATGCGCTGATGGGCGTGCTGCGCCACTTCTGGGACGGCAAGGCCAAGACCACCGAGCCCCTGGTGCGCGTGCCAGATGAGAGCATCAACTTCATCGCCGGCTTTGACGGCTTTGTCGTCGGCAACATGAAGGAAATCCGCCGCATATTCGACCTGTTCGGCGTCAAGGTAAACATCCTCTGCGACCCGTCCGGCAACTGGAACACACCGACCGATGGCGAGTTCCGCATGTACGCCGGCGGCACCACCAAGGAAGAAGTGATTGCCGGCCTGCACGCCAAGGCCACCATCGTGTTCCAGGAATACTGCTGCGAAAAGACAGCCAAGTTCATCGCCGAGCACGGCCAGGAAGTCGTGGTTCTGAATGCCCCCATGGGCGTGGCCGGAACCGACAAGTTCCTGATGGAAATCAGCCGCCTGACCGGCAAGCCGATTCCCGTCCAGCTGGAAAAGGAACGCGGCGAACTGGTGGACGCTATGGCCGACAGCCAGGCCCATTTGCACGGCAAGCGCTACGCCATCTACGGCGACCCGGACCAAATGATTGGCACGGCCGCCTTCCTGATGGAACTCGGTGCCGAGCCCTCCCACGTCCTGTCCACCAACGGCGGCAAGGAATGGGAAATCAAGATGAACGAACTGTTTGCATCCAGCCCTTACGGCGCCGGCTGTAAGGCCTACCCCAAGCGTGACCTGTGGCACCTGCGTTCGCTACTTTTCACCGAGCCGGTGGACTTCATGATCGGCAACACCTACGGCAAGTTCCTGGAACGCGACACCAAGACACCGCTGGTGCGCCTGACCTTCCCGATCTTCGATCGCCACCACTACCACCGCTACGCCACCTGGGGCTACGACGGCGCGATGCGCACGCTGGTGATGTTGTTGGATGAGTTCTTTGAGGCTCTGGACGGCAACACCATGGAAATCGCGAAAACGGACTATAGCTACGACATTATTCGCTAGTGGTCTACAGGGCTCCTGCCCAAACAGGAGCCCTGTTGCATTTGAATCCCACCCATTGAGAACACCATGCCTAACGTAACCTTTTCCTCACCGCAGCTCAAGAAAGACATCACCGTCTACGCTGTGGCCGGTGACACCAAGACCCTGCTGGCTGTGGCCAAGGCCCACAAGATTCCGCTGAGCTTTGAATGCGAGAACGGCGAATGCGGTTCCTGCCCGGTCGAGGTCAGCCTGCTGAGCAACTACCGCAAGATCGGCACTGCGCTGACCGAGAAAGAGAAGATCGTTCTCAAGCTGGCCGGCAAAATCACGTCGCAGCAAATCATCGACGCCGAAACCAATGACATCCCGCCGCCCTGGCGCCTGGCCTGCCAGATGGTGCTGCGCGACGAAGACATCCTGGTGAAGTTTTAAACACAAGGCCATGTATGACCGCCACCTACATCAAGACGACGCTCGACGGCCGCAAGGTCGAGGTGATTGACGGCTGGATTTGTTTGGCGGGCGTGCGGGAGGCCGACTGCCTGATTCCCATGGACGAGCACCCCAATCGGCAGGCGATTGGGAAGGCGGTTCCCGGCGCCACCCATGCCGGTGGGCGCCTGCCTTTCACGCTGGCCGAAGCGGCGGCGGTGCAAGGTGCGCTGTCGATTGCGCAGCGCGACTTTGACGCCAGCGCTTCCGGCATCACGCAGCGTCTGCGCCACGCGGTCTGGGCCAAGGCCCATGCCGATGGCGTGGAATAGCGTGATACAACGTTCCATCAACGGGAGCCTGGCGTGATCTATGTTGTAGAACTTCCCGAACAGCGCGCACCCAGTGCCTGGTTCAGCTTTGATGAAGATGATCTGGCGCGCAAGCTGTTGTTGCTGCAGTCCGATGGCGTGGAGCGCATCGTCTACTGGAACGAGGCCGAGGCGGTTGCCGCCTTCGAGGGTGGCGACCCGCTGATCGCCGGCAAGGATGGCTGGTATGCACGCCGCGCACTCTATGGACAACTGGTGGCGCTGGAAGTGCTGGCCGACGATTGCTAAGGCACAAGGATAAAAGCCGGATGCTGACGCGCATGCAATACGACATTCTGCTGGCCAGCGCCCGCAATCTGCAGCAATTGCTGAAGGAAATGCAGAGCGAGTCGGAGCTGTTTGCCAGCCCCAACACGCTGCAGCGCGTGGAGGTCTATCTGCTGGTGCCGGCCACGCTGGAGCTGCTGACCAAGCTCAGGCGCGCGGAACCGGTGTGGTTCGAGATTGGCTACTAGCGGCAATTCGCGGCTATTGGAAAAAAGGAAAGTCATGAAAAGCGTAGAAGAATTTTTGGCCCACACCATCCAGCTCGAGAGCGAGGCCGCGCTGCGCTTCGGCCAACTCGCCGACGCCATGGTGACTGCTGGCAACAAGGAGGTGGGCCGCCTGTTTCGCCGCCTGGCCGACTACTCGCTCTTGCACCTGGGCGACGCCAAGGCGCGTGCCGGTTTTCGCAAGCTGCCTGCGATGGACAGCGGTGACTACCGCTGGCCCGACATCGAAAGCCCCGAGGCCGCCGCCATCTGGGCCGCCGACCCTTTCATCGGCATTGAGCAGGCGCTGCAGGTCGCCCTGGACGCCGAGACCGCCGGTCTGAACTTTTACGCCGACGTGCTGTCCGCCACCGATGACCCCGAGATCAAGGTGCTGGCCAAGGAGTTCGTCGAGGAAGAGGCCGAACATGTGGCCGAACTCAAGCGCTGGATGCAACTGCATGTGAGCGGGGCGAAGTTGCCGACGCAGGGCTGAGGCGGGGTATCAGTTCGCCCCTTCGTGCTTTTGCTTCCACGTGGCAAGTTCCAGGGGCCGGATGCCAAAACGCACCGCGTTACCGGCATGCAGGGCGGCGAACTCTTGAAGAACCAGTTGGATGAAATGGTCTGTATCGATGGCCGCCACCGTAGACGGCACACGGGCCTTCACGTTGGCAGGTGTTGCAGTTTCATCGCTTTTGATGATGGCGGCAACGACCTCGCTTAAGGCCTGACGGTAGCGCAGGCGAAAGATATCGGGCGGCACCAGGTTCTGTTGGATAGCTACATATTGTTGGCATGAGCGTTCGTAGGCCGAGACGAAAACATCGCGCAAAAGCTCGATGCGGTTGAGCTCGTATACGCCGATCATGGCATCCACATAGGCCTGTTGCGGCACGTCGATGAAGGACAGGGGACACAAGTTGTGGCGAATGAATGGAATGTTTGCCGCCAGCCGTGACACGCGCTTGTTCACATCCTCAAACGGCTGCAGGTAGGGCAAATGCACCATCAGAAAAAACGACTGCTCGAAGGGGTCTAGGATTTCTGCTGCCATCTGGATCACGATGCCAAACAGTTCCTCCAGCCGCTGCGGCAAGGCCACGGGCATATACACGCTGCCACCAATCTCTACCGCCCGACGACGGATGCGCCCCACCGCTGCCGGGTCCGCCATCAAGCCATCTGACAGGAATGCGTGCAACGCGATGATCGCATCCGGCGTCAGCTGTGCATGCGCAGGGTCTAGCACTAGGTATTCAATCGCGTGCTTGTGATTCAGGATCATCTGGGTTTCGAGCGCGTCCTTGCCTTCGGCGGCTTGGCCGAACTCGATCAGTCGCTCCGTGTCGAGTCGGCTGTAGGTGTTGCCCTCGAGTTGGGACGACGCCCATGACAGGTCTATCAACAAGCGGTTGAGGATGTCGCGGGCGAAAGTGCCTGCGGGTGTTTGCTCGGCAGGCGACTTGCCCAAGGCCTGCAGTTGGTCCCGCAAACCCTGCGGCAGATAGGCCGTGTGGTTGGGGTGGTATTGCTCCAGAAACGCCAGCTTGTAGCCCACCGGCCGGCGCGCCGCGCGAGGCCGACGCACATAGGCCTTGATCTCGGCACCCTGTGGCGATGTGGGCACGTAGACTTCGCCGGAAGGCTGCATCAGGTCTGTTCCATCTTCATGGGCAGACAGGACTCTTTCAACGGATTTCGGGGTGCGAATGTAGCGAACCGAGCGCGCCTCGCCGAGCATCTGGACCCGTCCCTGCGCTACCAACAAGGCCATTCGACGCTGCAAGCTTCGGCGTTTCAGGCTGTCACCATGCCTCTGGGCAATGGCATCTATTCCAATACCATCTGGGTTTTCAGCGATCAATTCAACCAGGCTATCAAGTTCGGTTTGGGAAGGGATGCGCGGCATGGGCTTTGTTCTTTGGCAGCAGTTCGCCAGTATCGCGACAAATAAAGCGTCACGCAAGGACTATCGCGACATCTGCGAGGGAAGGCTGCTTCAGCGCAAGCGCCATGTATCAGGCCGCGCCCTATTTATTCTTTTGGGGCTTGTTCCTGCCCCATGCGTTCAACGGAAGGATGTCACCCAAGCCAAGTAGCCATGCCGACGGCAGTTGCCTCTGTGGATCGATTGCGTTCAGCTGGCAATTTCCCAGCAAATGGATCGTCCACTGCCATTGCACACGTTGCCAGCGCGCATGCCCTTTGTCGCATACCCTTCAAACCCGCCACAGAGCGGCGCGCCAAGCGCCCATTCGACTCCAAAACCCTCCACAAAACAGCCATTTCGCCTGGCACCCAACTTGCAATAAGCAGACTACCCACCGTCAGGAGTAGCCCATGTCCGTCTCGCTCAAAGCCAAGATTGCCGAAGTGTTCGAAGAGCCGGGCTGCGACAAGAACGTGGCAAAAAGCGATAAGGAACGCAAGAAGGGTTGCACCAAGCAGCTCAACCCGGGCGCGGCCGCCGGTGGCTGCGCTTTTGACGGCGCCAAGATTGCGTTGCAACCGATTGCCGATGTGGCGCACCTGGTGCACGGCCCGATTGCCTGCGAGGGCAACTCCTGGGACAACCGCCACAGCGCCTCCTCGCACTCGCAGATCTACCGCACCGGCTTCACCACCGACATCAATGAGCTCGACGTGATTTACGGTGGCGAGAAGCGCCTGTTCAAGTCCATCCGCGAGATCCTGGAAAAGTACGATCCGCCCGCCGTGTTTGTGTACCAGACCTGCGTCACGGCGCTGGTCGGTGACGATATCGAAGCGGTGTGCCAGCGCGCCAGCGAGAAGTTTGGCAAGCCCATTATTCCGGTCAATGCACCGGGCTTTGCAGGCCCGAAAAACCTGGGCAACAAGCTGGGCGCCGAGGCCCTGCTGGACTACGTCATCGGCACCATGGAGCCGGAGTTCACTACGCCCTACGACATCAACATCATCGGCGAATACAACCTGGTTGGCGAGCTGTGGCAGGTCAAGCCGCTGCTGGACGCTTTAGGCATCCGCATCCTGTCCTGCATCTCGGGCGACGGCCGCTACGAGGAGGTGGCCAGCGCGCACCGGGCCAAGGTCAACATGATGGTCTGCTCCAAGTCGATGATCAACATCGCCACCAAGATGGAGCAGCGCTGGGGCATTCCGTATTTTGAAGGTTCCTTCTACGGCATCAGCGACATGAGCGAGACGCTGCGCATGATTGCGAAGCTGCTGGTGCAGACCGGCGCGCCGGCTGATTTGCTGGACCGAACCGAGCGCCTGATTGAAGTGGAAGAGGCGCGCGCCTGGAAGCGCATTGCCGAATACAAACAGAAGCTTGCGGGCAAGCGTGTGCTGCTGATCACGGGCGGCGTGAAGTCCTGGTCGGTGGTGGCGGCGCTGCAAGAGGGCGGCATGGAAATCGTGGGAACGAGCGTCAAGAAGAGCACCAAGGAAGACAAGGAAAAGCTCAAGGACATTCTGGGCGATGGCGCCGACGCCCACATGATTGACGACATGACACCGCGCGAGATGTACGCCATGCTGCGCGACGCGCGCGCCGACATCATGCTGAGCGGTGGCCGCTCGCAATTCGTGGCGCTGAAGGCGCGCATGCCCTGGCTGGACATCAACCAGGAGCGCCACCACGCCTATGCCGGTTACGTGGGCATGGTGGATCTGGTGCGCGAAATTTCGCGCGCCATCTTCAACCCGGTGTGGCAGCAGGTGCGCATTCCCGCGCCCTGGGGCGAAGCATGACTCTCCCCCGAAGCGCCGGCGAATAAAGGGAATTGCCCATGGCAAACGTCGTTGAAACCAAAAAAGCCTGTTCGGTCAACCCGCTCAAGATGAGCCAGCCGCTGGGCGCCAGCCTGGCCTTTCTGGGGCTGGACTCCTGCATGCCGGTGATGCATGGCTCGCAGGGCTGCACCTCCTTTGGCCTGGTGCTGCTGGTGCGCCATTTCAAGGAAGCGATTCCGCTGCAGACCACCGCCATGAACGAGGTCACCTCCATCATGGGTGGTTACGACAACATCGAGGCCGCGCTGCTCAACATCCACAAGCGCGCTGCGCCCCGGGTCATCGCCATCTGCTCCACCGGCCTCACAGAAACCAAGGGCGACGATGTGGACGGCTTTATTGCCACCGTGCGCAAGCGCAAGCCGGAGCTGGCCGACACCGAGATCGTCTATGTCTCCACGCCCGACTATGTGGGCGGTTTTGAAGATGGCTATGCCCACGCGGTGACTGCCATAGTCAAGACGCTGGTGAAGCCGCTGCCGATGCAGGCCGATCAGGTCACACTCTTGCCCGGCAGCCACCTGACACCGGCCGACATCGACGAGCTGCGCGAGACCATCGAGTCCTTTGGCCTGCGTGCCATCGTGCTTCCCGACATCTCCGGCTCGCTCGACGGCCACATCCCGCCCGACTGGCGTGGCACCACGATTGGTGGCACCCCGCTGGAAGACATCCGCGCCGCCGGTGCCTCGGCGCTAACCATTGGCGTGGGCGAGCAGACCCGCGAGGCCGCTTTGGCCCTGCAGGAAATTGCCGGCACGCCGCTGGAAATCTTTGATCGCCTGCTGGGCCTGGAGGTCAACGACCGCCTGTTGCAACGCCTGTCCGCAATCTCCGGCAAACCGGTGCCCGCCAAATACCGCCGCCAGCGCAGCCAGTTGCTCGACGCCATGCTGGACGGCCATTTCTACACCGGCGGTGTCAAGGTGGCGATTGCCGCCGAGCCCGACCTGCTGCTGGCCGTGGGCAGCCTCTTGCACGAGATGGGCGCCGAATTGACGACCTGCATCAGCACCACCAAGTCGGCCTCGCACGCGCTGCTGCCCGCGGAACAGGTGATGCTGGGTGATCTGGAAGATCTGGAAAAAGGCGCCGCCGACTGTGACCTGTTGATCACCCACGCGCACGGCCGCCAGGCTTCCGAACGCTTGGGCAAACCGCTGTTGCGCATCGGCTTCCCGGTGTTCGACCGCATTGGTAACGCACACAAACGCATGGTCGGCTACCGCGGCACCATGGACTTCATCTTCGAGTTCGCCAACACCATGCTGGCCAATATGGGCCACCACCATGCCAGCGATTGGCCGCTCACGCCCGAGGCCCTGCGCGCCGCCAGCACGCATCCATTTATTCCCACTGATCTGGCCGAGGCCAGCGTTTAACTCACTACCGGAGAAGCCTTATGAAAATCGCCTTCGCTACCCAGGACAAGGAGCACGTCGACGCGCACTTTGGCTGGGCCAAAAGCATCGTTGTCTACGAGGCCAACGCCGAGGGCCACCGCTTTGTCGAGAGCTTTGAGTTTGGCGACAAGCTTGAAGAAGACGGCGACGAGGACAAGCTCGCGCCCAAGCTCGAAGCCATCAAAGACTGCGCCATCGTCTACGTGGCGGCCATCGGCGGCTCCGGCGCCGCGCGCGTGGTGGCCATGAAGATCCACCCGATCAAGGTGCCCGCCCCCGAGTCGATTGCCGAGATCCTGGACAAGCTGGTGGTGGTGCTCAAGGGCACGCCGCCGCCCTGGCTTCGCAAGGCCCTGGAAAAAGACAATCCCCGCGCAGTTAACTTTGAAGAAGACGAGGTCACCCCATGACAACTGACGCCACCGTGGCCGACACCACAGAAGCCACAGACGAAAGTCTGATGAGCGCCCCTTTCGTGCAGCAGTTGATTAAGCAGATGCGCGCGCAGGACATCCACGGCACCTGGGAAACCAAGAGCGACCTGGAGCTGCTCAAGCCTTATATCCACACTGCTGAAGAGCGCCGTGCGCTGCCCATCCTGGGCGACCCGGACCCGGAGACGCTGTGGCACCTGGAAATCTTTTACAACGCGATTGCCGTCGCCATTGAGCGCGAGACCGGCCAGATGGTGTCACCGATGATGAAGATGAGCCACGAAGGTTTTGGCCGCATGGTGTTGATTGCTGGACGCCTGGTGGTGGTCAACAAGCAGCTGCGCGATGTGCACCGCTTTGGCTTCCCCTCGCTGGCCAAGCTGGCGGCGGCGGGTGGCAAATTCTTCGAAGAGGCGGTGACCATGATCCGCACCTATCCCGAAGTCGCCCAATACGGCGCTTGAATGGAGCCAGCACCATGAGCACCGATGCCGAAGAACTGAAGGCCCGTTTGAAGAAGCTCAACGCCCGCGCCACCCAGGCCAAGATGGACTTGCACGACCTGTCGGAGGAACTGCCCACTAACTGGGAAAACATCCTCACGGTGGCCCAGCGCTGCCACGAGACCCACGCCATGCTGATGGACGCCCGCAAAGCTGCGGCCGCCTTATGAACCCGACCGCCCACCGCACGGAGGCCTTCTGATGAGCGACAAATTTACCGTCACCATGCCCAGCGGCGAGACCTGGACGCCGACCTTTGTGCAGGCGCTGGACGACACCAAGTGCATCGGCTGTGGGCGCTGCTTCAAGGTCTGCCCGCGCGGCGTGTTGGAACTCGTCGGCCTGACCGAAGACGGCGAGCGCATTGCGGTCGACCTGGACGACGAGGACGATGACGAGGAATACGAAAAGAAGGTCATGACCATTGCCCACCAGGAGCTGTGCATAGGCTGCACCGCCTGCGCCAAGATCTGCCCCAAGAAGTGTTACACCCATGCCGCTTCGGCGGCTTAGATAGCGCAACAAGTCCGGAGCAGTTGTCGAATTCCGTACCTGAGACTCGCCATTCATTGCCGCCCCTGTTCAGACCTATTGCCGTGCCGTGATAGCCTGCAGTTGGCGCTCCGCATCAGGACGTGTCTGAACACCGTCGTCGAATTGACGTATCGGCCCCCGCCACACCCCTGAATAGCGAGAAGAAGCGCGCGGCTCTCGAGTGACCTTAACCAAATACCGCGGCCCACAAGGCCAGGCCCGCATCGCGCTCAAAGCTGACCTGCTCCACATCCAGCTGTGTGGGCTCTTCGTTGAGGCGCGCCCGGTGCTGGATCTGGCGCAAGCTGCGATAGGCCAGTGCCGCGTTGTCCCCGGTGTGTCCGGGTAGCAAACCGCAGAGCTGGGCACGCTGCAAGAGCGCAATATTGCCTACATTGGCGCGCAACTCCGGGTGTTGCGCGCTGTGGGCCAGCACTAAAAATTGCACGGCAAACTCGATGTCCACCATGCCGCCCGGGCTGTGCTTGACGTCAAACTGCCCGGCCTTTACCGGCCGCGCCCGACCCAGCTTGACGCGCATGTCTACGATTTCGGCACGCAGCGCCGCCGCATCGCGTGCCGTGCCGATCACGGCCTCACGCACCGCGTCAAATCGTGCCTGCAGGTCGGCATCGCCCAGCACGCAGCGGGCGCGGGTCATGGCCTGGTGTTCCCAGGTCCAGGCGGCGTTGCTGCCGCGCTGTTGCTGGTAGTTGGCGTAGGAATCCAGGCTGGTGATCAACAGGCCGGAGTTGCCATTGGGGCGCAGCGCGGTGTCGATCTCGTACAAATCGCCCTCGCCGGTCTTCACCGTAAGCCAGTTGATCAGCTTGCGGATCAGGGCGCCGTAGACCTCGAAGGCGCGCTCGTCCGGGTCATCAAACACAAACACAATGTCCAGATCGCTGCCATAGCCCAGCTCCTTGCCACCCAGCTTGCCATAGGCAATGATGGCAAAGCGGGGCTGGTCGAGGTGCCGGTTTTTCAGCCGTTCCCAGCACCAGCGAGTGGTGGTGCGCAGCATGCTTTCGGCCAGGGCGCTCAGGTCGTCGGCCACCTGCTCCACCGTGATGCGGCCCTCCACGTCGCGCGCCAGGGTGCGAAACACCTCGGCATGGTGGGCGCGACGCAGCAGGTTCAAGAGCGCCTCGTCATCGTCCTCACCGCTGGCCGCCAGGGATTGACGACGGCGCTCCATCTCGGCCTCGAACTCGGCGGCATCAAAGCGTTCGTCCAGCATGTCACTGCTGGCCAGTTCATCAATCACGCCGGGATGCTGCAGCAGGTAGCGCGCCGGCCATTTGGCCGCGCCCAGCAGGTGCAGCAGACGCTCATGCACATTGGGGCGCTCCAGCAGCAGGGCCAGATAGCTTTCGCGGCGCAACAGCGACTCTATCCAGTCCAATAGACGCACCGCAGCGTCCTCGCTGACCCGGCGCTCGGCCACCCATTGCGCGGTGCGCAGAATCAGTTTGCCCAGCTTGAGGCGCGACTCCTCGCGCAGCGCTAGCACGCGTGGGTGGGCCTGCCAACTGGTGATGCGCTCGCGGAACTTGCCCTGGGCCGCTTTCAGCAGCACGCCAAAGTCGCTGGCGTCGGGCGCTGCGCTCTTGCCGTTGCAGCCCCTGCATTCGGGCTGGGCGCCACCCAACAGCGCATCAAATTCATGGGCCACGCTTTCCCGGTGGGCGTCGAGCTGGGCCAGAAAGGCGCTGGTCTCAGTAAAACCCATGGCCTGCGCGATCCACAGCAGGTCGGCGTCGGCCGTCGGCAGCACATGGGTTTGTTGATCGTCCAGGTACTGGATGCGGTGTTCCACCTGGCGCAAAAATACATAGGCCCTGGCCAGGCTGTCGGCAGCGCTTTGCGGCATCAGGGCCGCCTTGGCCACTCGCTGCAACGCGCTCAGGGTGGGGCGGGTGCGCAGTTCCGGAAACTGGCCGCCGCGCACCACCTGCAGCAGCTGCACGGTGAATTCGATTTCGCGTATGCCGCCGCGCGAGAGCTTGACATCGTTACCGCGCTCCGGGTGACCGGCGCTGCGCTTGGCGGCGTGCTCGCGGATCTGGCGGTGCAGAATGCGCAGCGCATCGAACACGTTGTAGTCCAGGTAGCGTCTAAACACAAAGGGCAACACCACGGAGCGCAGCGCCAGCGCGCAGGGCGAGCCGACAGCCGCACTGGGTGCCACTACCCGGCTTTTGAGCCAGGCAAAGCGTTCCCACTCGCGCCCTTGCACCTGAAAGTATTCTTCCAGCGCCGCCAGCGACACCGCCGCCGGGCCCGAATTGCCATTGGGCCGCAGCGCCAGATCGACCCGAAAGACAAAACCATGCTCGGTGCTGTCACCCACCAGGGCGTAGATGGCGCGCACCTGTTTGGCAAAAAATTCCTGGTTGGAAATCCGGCCCCGGCCCAGCTCGCTGCCGCTGGTCTCGCCATCGTGGTCGTAGAGGTAGATCAGATCGATGTCGCTCGACACATTGAGCTCGCGCGCACCCAGCTTGCCCATGCCAACGATGCACAGTTGCGCGACCTCGCCCTGGACTCCCAAGGGTTGGCCATGGATCTGCTCCAGTGCCTGCTGGCTGGCTTCAAAGGCCAGGTTCAGCGCCCATTCCGCTAGCTGCGTCATGCAGGCGGTCACTGCGCCCAGCTCGCAGCCCTGGTCGCAGTCAAGCACCAGCAGTCGTTCGAGCACCAGCTGGCGCGTGGCGCGCAGTGCGCCGGCTAGGTCCAGACCGGTCGCTCGCAAGGCATCGAATACGGACTGCATGGCGGCGCGGTCGGGCAGGCCGTTTGGCAATAGCGGCAATTGTTCGGCATAGCGGCGTCTCACCCTTTGCCCAAAGCGCGGGTAATCGGACCAGGGTAAGGCGCTTGAAGTCATGGGCTTGCGGGTCATAATTCCTGACATGGTGAAGACTGATCAATGGCGCACGTAAACGCAAGCCCCTCGCGGTGGCTGAGGGTAACTGCTGCGCTGGCGCACTGGGCCTTGCGGCTGCTGGCTGGTGCCTGGATCACCCTGGGCATGCTGTGGGGAGGACTGCATTTTTTGATTGTGCCGCGAATCGGCGATTTCCGTCCGTGGCTGGAACAGCAGGCCAGTCAGCGTATGGGTATTAGCGTGCGCATAGGCGATATTCTGGCCACCTCCAATGGTTTGATCCCCTCGGTGGAGCTGCGCGATGTGCGCCTGCTGGATGCCGACGGACGCGAGGCACTGCATCTGCCCTCTGTGCTGGCCGCCCTGTCGCCGCGCTCTGCCATAGGCTTGCGCTTTGAGCAGCTCTACATCGCCAGCCCCGAGCTGTCGGTGCGTCGTTCGGCGGATGGGCGCATTTGGGTGGCAGGCTTTGCCCTGCCTGATGCCGGCGCCGACGGCAGCGGTGCGCTCGATTGGGTGTTTTCCCAGCCCGAGCTGGTGGTGCGCCACGGCCGGGTACGCTGGACCGATGAGCTGCGCGGCGTGGCGCCGCTGGAATTGAACGATTTGGATGTGGTGATTCGCAACCAGCGCCGCCAGCATGCCATCCGGGTGGACGCCGATCCGCCCGCCGGCTGGGGCACACGCCTGAGCCTGATGGGCCGCTTCCAGCAAGTCCTTTTTTCCCCTGGCCACGGTGACTGGCGGAATTGGACCGGGCAATTGTTTGCCGAGGCCACCCAGGTCGACCTGGCGCAGCTGCGCAACTATGTGGACCTGGGCGTGGACCTGAGCCAGGGCGCCGGGTCTCTGCGCGCCTGGGTCGATGTGGACCATGCCAAGCTCAAGGGCGCCACCGCCGATCTGGCACTGCAGGCGGTCACGTTCAAGCTGACGCCGGCACTGCAGGCCATTGAACTGGAGCGTCTGTCGGGCCGGCTGGGCGTGCGCATGCTGCCAGCGGCTTACGAGGTTTCCACCCAGGAGCTGCGTTTTGACACGGCCGATGGCTTGCATTGGCCCGGTGGAAATTTGCAACTCGGCGTGTTCCAGGCCCAGGGCAGCAAACCGGCACATGGAAGATTGACGGCGGACCGGCTGGATCTGGCGGCCGTCAGCGAAATTGCCAACCGCTTGCCGCTGGACGAGGCGCTGCACGGCACGCTGCAGCGCCTGGCGCCCAAGGGTCTGGTGGACCAGCTGCAATGGGTTTGGACGGGCGATATCGCCAAGCCGCAGAGCTTTGCCGCCAGCGGTCGTGTTACACAACTGGAACTGGCGGCACAGCCCCGGGCCAGCGTGGGCATTCCGGGCCTGCGCGGGGCTGCGCTGGATTTTGAGCTGACGCAGAGCGGCGGCAAGGCTGCCTTGCACATCCAGGATGGGTCCATGGACTTCCCTGGCATTTTTGAGCGCACGGAGGTCGCGTTGGACGAGCTCAGCGGCAATTTGCTATGGAAGATCAATGGTTCGCACCTGAGTGTGGAGGCCAGCAAGCTGCGCTTCGCCAACACCGATGCCCAGGGCGAGGCGACATTCAAATGGCAAAGCGCACCGCGCGCTGGCCCGTCCGAGCTGCGTTTCCCTGGCCTGCTGGACCTGAGCGGCACGCTGAGCCGCGCCAACCTGGCTGCCATTCCACGCTATTTGCCGCAGCAGATGAACCGGCAAGCACGAGACTACCTGGCCCAGGCGCTGGTGGCCGGCGAGGGCAGCAATGTCAAATTCAAGCTCAAGGGCGATCTGGAAAAGTTCCCTTTTGCCAGCGCCAAACAGGGTGATTTTCATATTGCCGGTGAGGTGAAAAACGCCAGCTTTGCCTATGCCCCACCCCTGGTGATGCCCGGCGCCACCTGGCCCTTGCTGACCCAGGCCGCCGGGGAACTGGTGCTGGATCATGACATCCTGCAGATTAAGGGTGCGCACGGTCTGCTGGCCAGCGCCACCGGTTTGCAGTTCAGCAAGACCGATGTGACGGTAAGCAAACTCTACGACGCGCCGTTGGTGGTGGTGAGCGCTGAAGCGCACGGGCCGCTTGCCGATGCGCAGTCCTTCATCAACACCACGCCCGTGGGCGGCTGGATGGGCGATGCGCTGGCCCATAGCGCGGTCTCGGGTCTGGCCGACTACAAGCTCAAGCTATCCATCCCGGTGGAGCACATGGAGAAGTCCACGGTTCAGGGCAGCCTCACCCTGGGCGGCAACGATTTCCAGTTTGCTCCCCAGGTGCCGCGGCTGGGTCGGGCCAAGGGTGTGGTGACGTTTACCGACAGCGGCTTTAGCCTGGCCGGCGTGCAGGCCCGCGCTCTGGGCGGGGATGTGCGTCTGGACGGCGGCATGGTTTTTGGTGCCGCTGCACTGGCGCGCAATGCGCCCAACAGCCTGCGCCTGCAGGGCACGGCCACGGCCGAGGGGCTGCGCCAGGCGTCCGAACTGGGCCTGGCCGCGCGCCTGGCCCTGTTTGCCAACGGCAGCGCGGGCTATACCGCCAGCATCAGCCTGCGAGCCGGCGTGCCCGAACTGCTGATCAATAGCAATCTGGTCGGCATGGCCCTGAACCTGCCCGAACCCTTTAGCAAGTCTGCCGAAACGGCCTTGCCGTTGCGGCTGGAGACCCAGGTGCTACGAAGTTCCATGGGCGCAGGCATGCACCTGCAGGACCAGTGGCAGCTTGAACTGGGCAAACTTGTCAGCGTGACGTATGTGCGCGACATTTCCGGCACTGAGGCCAGGGTCTTGCGCGGTGCGATTGGCATAGGCTTGAGCGGCGAAGAGAATGCGCCGCTGCCAGACGAGGGGGTTAGCGCCAATGTCAGCATGGCCCAGGTAGATGTGGATGCCTGGACGGCGGTGGCCACGCGCATCGTAGGCGGCGAGCTTTCTGGGCCGAGTACGTTGAATGCCGGCATGGGCTACCTGCCCAGCCGCATGGCCTTGCGCGCGCAGCAGCTGGTGGTGGACGGCCGCAGCTTTAACCAGGTCTTGATAGGCGGCATGCGTGACGGACCGGTCTGGCATGCCAACGTGGATGCGGCCGAGCTCAACGGCTATGTGGAATACCGGCAAAGCAGCGGCAGCACGCCTGGAAGAGTGTATGCACGACTGGCCCATCTGGTGATCGGTCCATCCGCCGCCGCCGATGTGGAAAACCTGCTGGACCAGCAACCCGCCACGGTACCGGCTTTGGATGTAGTGGTGGACGATCTGGAGCTGCGTGGAAAAAAGCTGGGCCGGGTGGAGATACAGGCGGTGAATTTGGGCGGGGCCGCCGGTGAGGGTGGACGTGAGGGCACGCGCGAATGGCGACTCAATCGGTTCAACATCAGCACGCCAGACGCCACCCTCACCGCCAGCGGCAACTGGGCCAGTGTCAACGCCCAGGCGGGTACGGCGCGCAGCCTGCGCGAACGCCGCCGCACGGCGCTGAACTTCAGGCTCGAGGTGGCCGACTCGGGTGACCTGCTCAAGCGCATGGGAATGCCCGGTGTGATTGCCAAGGGCAAAGGCAAGATCGAAGGCCAGGTGTCGTGGCTGGGCTCGCCGTTTTCGCCCGATTACCCCAGCATGGGCGGTGGTTTCAATATCGCCATGGAGTCCGGCCAGTTCCTCAAGGCTGACCCTGGCATTGCCAAGCTGCTGGGCGTGCTGAGCCTGCAGTCGCTGCCACGCCGCCTGGCGTTGGATTTTCACGATGTTTTCAGCGACGGCTTTTCCTTTGACTTTATTCGCGGCGACGCCACCATCGCGCAGGGCATGGCCCACACCAACAATCTGCAAATGAAGGGTGTGAACGCCGCCGTGCTGATGGAAGGCCAGGCCGATATTGCCAAGGAAACACAGGCGCTCAAGGTGGTGGTGATTCCGGAGATCAATGTGGCAAGCGCCTCCCTGATCTACTCGGCCATCAACCCGCTGGTGGGCCTGAGCACTTTTTTGGCCAATGTGATCCTGCGCCGCCCGCTGATCGAGGCCAACACCCAGGAATTTTTGATTGACGGCAGTTGGCTTGATCCACGCGTCACCAAGGTGGAACACCTGGCCGGACCGGCCGCCAGCAAGCCTGAATCCAAGTAATCATTCAAGGAAAGCAAATGAAAGTCGCAGCCATTCAGATGGTGTCGAGCGCGGTGCTGGCAGACAACCTGCAGCAGGCGCGCGGTCTCTTGCAACAGGCGGCAGAACAGGGAGTCGAACTGGCGGTGCTGCCGGAGTACTTTTGCCTGATCGGCACGCATGATGCGGACAAGTTGGCCATTCAGGAGCGCTTTGGCAGCGGGCCGATTCAACAATTTCTGGCGGACACAGCACGGGAGCTGGGCCTGTGGCTGGTCGGCGGAACCCTGCCCTTGAGCGGCGCCGCTGGCAACAAGGTCTTCAACAGTTCGCTGGCATTTGACCCTCAGGGCGAGTGCGTGGCGCGCTACGACAAGATTCATTTGTTCCGCTATGACAACGGGCGCGAAAGCTACGACGAGTCACGCGTGTTGGAGCGGGGCCAGACACCGACGCGCTTTGCCCTGCCGTCCAAGGATGGCCACAGCTGGCAGATCGGTATGAGCGTGTGCTACGACCTGCGGTTTGCCGAGCTGTATCGCGCCTATGCCGCCGAGGGCGTGGACCTGCTTTTGGCGCCGGCCGCCTTTACCCACACCACGGGCAAGGCGCATTGGGAGGTGCTGTTGCGGGCCCGGGCCATTGAAAATCTGGCCTATGTCTGCGCCGCTGCTCAAGGCGGCATACACACCAATGGCCGCCAAACCTGGGGCCAGTCGATTCTCATCAACCCCTGGGGCCAGGTGCTGGCCCAGCAGGCGCAGGGGCCGGGCGTGGTGCTGGCCGAGCTCGACGCGCTGGCCATGCAGCAATGGCGCAGCCAGTTGCCGTCTTTGCAGCACCGTGTGCTATGAGGATTTTTCTTTTTCCTCCGGGTCCGCAGATGGCGGGTCGCCATCCGGGCGTCCGGAAAACATGGTCCACCAGATGATGCCCACAAATAGCAGTCCGGCCCCCAGGGCTTCAATCAACAAGAGTGTCATGGCGCGGTCCTTGGCTTGGTGGTGTGTGGCGCTGATTGTAGGAATGCTTGCCGCATGTGGCAGTGCGCCCGTGCTGTACCCCTCCGGAGCGCCCCCCGCTGCCAGCACTGCCGGCCCAGCCCACACACCGGAACCCACATCGGCGCCTGCCCTGGGCGCCCGCACCAGCCAGTCCAAAAGCCGCTGGATCACCGTGGCCTGGAGCGAGCTGCCGGGCTTTGAAGAGGACAATTTGTTCGAGGCTTGGAACGCCTGGATCAAAAGCTGCGAGCGACCGGCACAGCTGTTTGCCAGCTATTGCGGCGACGTGCGCCGCTTGAGCATCGCCACGCCGCAGGACCAGCGCGACTGGATGCGTCAGCACTTCCAGCCCCAGCGCGTTGAGAGCAGCCAGGGCGACCCCAATGGACTGCTCACCAGTTATTTCGAACCTCAGCTAGAGGCCAGCCGCTTGCCAACGGCCGCATTCAGCATTCCCATTTACCAGCCGCCGCGCAGCCTGGGCCAGCGCAAGCCCTGGTTTAACCGCCATGAGATCGACACCCTGCCAGAGGCCCAGGCGGCGCTGCAGGGCCGCGCCATTGCCTATGTGGCCGACCCGGTGGATGCGCTGGTGTTGCAGATTCAGGGTTCGGGACGCTTGCGCCTGGCGCAGGCCGATGGCAGCACGCAGCTGGTGCGCGTGGCCTTTGCCGGCACCAACGACCATCCCTACCGCAGCGTGGGCCGCTGGTTGCTGGACCAGGGCCTGATCAAGGACGCCTCTTGGCCCGGCATCAAGGCCTGGCTGGCACAAAACCCGCAGCGCCAGCAGGAACTGCTGTGGAGTAACCCCCGCGTGGTGTTCTTCAAGGAAGAGCCGCTGTCGGCGCTGGACGCCAGCTTTGGCCCCAAGGGCGCGCAGGGCGTGGCCTTGACGCCCGGGCGCTCGATTGCGGTGGACGGATCGGGCAGCATTCCCTATGGCACACCGGTCTGGCTGAGCTCCAGCGGTGCGCAGACCAAACTGCAGCGCCTGGTGCTGGCGCAGGACACCGGCAGCGCTATTACCGGTGCGGTGCGGGCCGACTACTTTGCCGGCTGGGGCGCGGATGCGCAGGAGCTTGCCGGGCGCCTGCGCCAGCCGCTGCAGATGTGGGTCATCTGGCCAAAATAGAGCGGATGGGGGTACCATCGCGCTGGCGGGAATTACCCAAAATGAACTGGAGCACACCATGAGCAGCAACGCGGCAATGCGCGATATCGATGAGCGCACCAACCTGACCGGTAACAGCATGTTCGAGCTGCTTCTGTTCCGTCTGGGCGAGGCCAGGGGCACGTCCAAGCGCGAACTGTTTGGCATCAATGTGTTCAAGGTACGCGAAATCATGGTGATGCCCGAGGTCACGGCCATGGTGAATGCGCCAGACACGGTGATGGGCGTGGCCAATATCCGCGGTCAGATGATTCCCGTCATCAACCTGCCGCTGATCACCGGCTGCAACCCGAGCAAGGGTCTGGGCATTTTGCTGGTCACCGAATTTGCCCGCAGCACCCAGGCCTTTGCGGTCGAAGAGGTCAATGAAATCGTGCGTTTGGAATGGAAGCAGGTGTTGTCGGCCGAGGGCACCGGCGGCGGTCTGGTCACCAGCATTGCGCGTCTGGACGGCAACGCCGAAAACACCCGCCTGGCCCAGGTGCTGGATGTGGAGCAAATCCTGCGCGATGTGTTTCCCGAGCAGCACAAGGATGTGGTCGAGGGCAGCGTGCTGCCGGTGACCTCCATTCCGCCGGGCTCGGTGGTGCTGGCGGCCGATGATTCGGCCGTGGCGCGCATGATGATCGAGCAGGGCCTGAAGGCCATGAATATCCCCTACATCATGACCCGTAGCGGCAAGGAAGCCTGGGACAAGCTGGGCGCACTGCAGGCCGAGGCCAAGCTGCAGGGCAAGAGCATGCGCGATAAGGTGGCCCTGGTGCTGACCGATCTGGAAATGCCCGAGATGGACGGCTTCACGCTCACCCGCAACATCAAACAGGATGCCCGCTTTAACGGCATCCCGGTGATCATCCATTCGTCGCTGACCGGAAGCACCAACGAGAGCCACGTCAAGAGCGTGGGCGCCGACGCCTATGTGGCCAAGTTTGTGGCCGAAGAGCTGGGCGCCACCATTCGCAGGGTGCTGGAGCGCGCCGCATAAGCCAAGCTACGACCCAGGGTAAGACCTGCTCACGCAGATTCAGTGTCTGCACTACACTTCTTCCACGCCGCACCCCTCCTACCCGGAGCGGGTTGCACTGAGACTTGCCCACGAGGCAAGGAAGATTAATAGGAGCCAATACCCATGAATGCCCCGCTGGATAGCCGCCTACTTTCCGAACTGCCAGGCCCCCTGCGCAGAGTCTTGGATAGCGTCACCCTGGACGACAAATACACCATAGACCACGGCCCCGCCTTCATGAGCGGCGTGCAAGCCTTGGTGCGTCTGCCCATGCTGCAGCGCGTGCGCGATGCACAGCTTGGCAAGAACACCGCCGGCTTTATCAGCGGCTACCGTGGCTCGCCGCTCGGTGGTTACGACCAGGCGCTGGTGAAGGCCGAGAAACACCTCAAGGCGCAGCACATCGTCTTTCAACCCGGTGTCAACGAAGAGCTGGCCGCCACCGCCTTGTGGGGCACGCAGCAACTCGGCTTTGCGCCTCCCGGCACGAACAAATACGACGGCGTATTCGGCATCTGGTACGGCAAGGGCCCGGGCGTGGACCGCTGCTCGGATGTGTTCAAGCACGCCAACATGGCCGGCACCACGCCCTGGGGTGGCGTGATTGCGGTGGCTGGCGACGACCACATCTCCAAGAGCAGCACCGCCGCGCACCAGAGCGACCACATCTTCAAGGCCTGTGGCTTTCCGGTGTTCTTTCCGGCCAATGTGCAGGAGATTCTGGACCTGGGCCTGCACGCCTTTGCCATGAGCCGCTTCTCCGGCGTCTGGGCGGGGATGAAGACGATCCAGGAGATCGTGGAATCGAGTGCCACGGTGCTGGTGGACCCGAACCGCGTGCAGATCAAGACGCCCACCGACTTTGTGATCCCGCCCGGTGGCCTGCACATCCGCTGGCCCGACCATGCGCTGGAGCAGGAGGCGCGCCTCTTTGACCACAAATGGTACGCAGCCTTGGCCTATATCCGCGCCAACCGGCTCAACTACAACGTGATTGAGGGGCCGAACGATCGCTTCGGCATCATCGCCAGCGGCAAGGCCTATAACGACACGCGCCAGGCCCTGATCGATCTGGGGCTGGACGACGCCACTTGTCAGCGTATCGGCATCCGCCTGCACAAGGTCGGCGTGGTCTGGCCGCTCGAAGCCCAGTTGACGCGCGAATTCGCCACCGGCCTGCAGGAAATTCTGGTGGTCGAAGAAAAGCGCCAGGTCATCGAATACCAGCTGAAGGAAGAGCTCTACAACTGGCGCGCCGATGTGCGGCCCACGGTGCTGGGCAAGTTTGACGCGGTGGACACCGAAGACCGCTATGGCGCAGGTGGCGAATGGTCGGTGCCCAATCCGAGCGAACACACGCTGTTGCGGGCCAATGCCGACCTGAACCCGGCGCTGATTGCGCGTGCCATTGCCCGGCGCATCAAGAAGCTGGGGCTGGA
>CAIMZI010000126.1 GCA_903845935.1 uncultured beta proteobacterium
ATTTCTAAATGAGAGTCTATCTCATTTAGAAATCCGTAGGCATCGGCATTTCCCGTTAGCAGAAGGGCTTTTGCGCTAGCGCAAACAAATGGGGTGGTGTGAGCCGCTGCCAGTTTCGCCTAGTCGTAGGCAATAACCGCCCTGCCCTGATCCGCCTGCGCACGCCAACTAGCCAGCGCCGCGTCGGTGGGGTAGAACTTAGCCTCTTCGCCCAGCGCAAGCACCACCTCGGCGCCCTTGCAGCCATCCACCGGCTCTTCCAGGCTGCGCGCCAGTTGCAGGCGCACACCCAGGCCCCGCACCAGCTCACCCTGCTCGGAGATTTCGCGCTGCGCCGGGAATTCCTTCACCAGCCGCGCAATGTCGGGCGCCCGGCCATTGACCGTGACGCGCAAGTATTTGCCGAAGCGGCAGCGCGCCTGCTCCAGGCTCCATATCTGCTGGATGGTGAACTGCATGCCGCCGGAAAACCGGTCCGGCTGCGCCTTGCCCATGGCGATGATGAGTTCGTCGTCCTTCAGCAAGCCCTTATGGGCGTTCAGTAGCGCCTCATCGGCGCGCGCCTCGATGGTGGCGGACTTGTCGTCCAGTTTGAACAGGCCCAACTTGCCGCGCTGGCCGTTGATGACGCGCAAATCATTCACGATGCCGGCCAGCAACTGCGGCTCGCGCGTGTCCAGCAACTCCTCGATCGGGCGCTTGGCAAACTTGCGGACTTCGGTTTCCACTTCATCGAACAAATGGCCGGAGAGGTAGAAGCCAATTGCCGTCTTCTCAAAGGTCAGGCGCTCCTTCACACCCCAGGGCGTGACCTCCACCAGATCGGGCTCTTGCGTGCTCGATCCGTGGTCGTCATCGCCCATGTCGAACAGGCCGCACTGGTTGGCGTTTGCAACAGCAGCTGCGGCGAAATCAAAGGCGCGGTCTATGGATGCCACCAGGCTGGCGCGGTTGAGCTGCAACGTGTCGAAGGCACCGGCCTTGATCAGCGCTTCCACGCAGCGCTTGTTAATGCGGGCGCGCTCGACGCGGCGGGCAAAGTCAAACAGGCTGGTGAAAGGCCCGGCCTCTGCAGTGGGTCCACGACCCTCGCGCGCCGCGACAATTGCCTCAATCGCCTGCTGCCCGGTGCCCTTTACGGCGCCCAGACCGTAGCGGATCTGCTTGTCGGAGATGGGCTCGAAGCGGTGGAAGCCACGGTTCACATTCGGTGGCTCAAAGCCCAGGCCCATTTTTTCGGCGTCCTGGAACAACACCTTGAGCTTGTCGGTGTCGTCCATTTCCACCGTCATATTGGCGCAGAAGAACTCGGCCGTGTAGTGCACCTTGATCCAGGCCGTGTGGTAGGCCAAGAGCGAGTAGGCGGCGGCGTGCGACTTGTTGAAGCCGTAGCCGGCAAACTTTTCCATCAAGTCAAAAACCTCGTCGGCCTTTTGCTCACTGATGTCGTTCTTGGCGGCGCCGACGCGGAAGATGGCGCGGTGCTCGGCCATTTCCTCGGCCTTCTTCTTGCCCATGGCCCGGCGCAGCATGTCGGCGCCGCCCAGCGAATAGCCGCCCAGAATCTGCGCGGTCTGCATCACCTGCTCCTGGTAGACCATGATGCCGTAAGTCTCGGAGAGCATCTCGGCCACCAGCGGGTGCGGGTACTCGATCACCTCGCGACCGTGCTTGCGCGCCACAAAGCTGGGGATCAGATCCATGGGGCCGGGGCGGTACAGGGCGTTCAGCGCAATCAGGTCTTCCAGGCGCGTGGGTTTGGCATCGCGCAACATGCGTTGCATGCCGGAACTTTCAAACTGAAAAACGGCCTCGGTCGTGCCCTCCTGGAACAGGCGATACACCTTGGCATCATCCAGCGGCAGGTTCTCGTAGGCAAAGTTCTCCTGGCCGGGATGGCGCTTGATGATGAACTCACGCGCAATCTCCAGGATGGTCAGCGTGGCCAGGCCCAAGAAGTCGAACTTCACCAGGCCGATGGCCTCCACGTCGTCCTTGTCGTACTGGCTCACGGCCGACTCGCTGCCGGGCTGCTGGTAGAGCGGGCAGAAGTCGGTCAGCTTGCCCGGCGCAATCAGCACACCCCCGGCGTGCATGCCGATGTTGCGCGTCAGGCCTTCGAGCTTGCGGGCCAGCTCCAAGAGCGTCTTGACGTCTTCTTCCTTGGCCTCGCGCTCGGCCAATATGGGCTCGGCCTCGCTGGCATAGACGTATTTGTCGTTCTTCTTGCCATCGGTGGGCGGCAGTTGCAACGTGACGCTGGTGCCCGGCTTGTTGGGGATCAGCTTGCTGATGCCATCGCAAAAGGTGTAGCTCATGTCCAGCACCCGGCCCACATCGCGCACCACGCCACGCGCGGCCATGGTGCCGAAGGTGGCGATCTGGCTGACGGCTTCCTTGCCGTATTTGTCCTTCACATAGTCGATCACCAGATTCCGGTTGGTCTGGCAGAAGTCGATGTCGAAGTCGGGCATGGAGACGCGTTCCGGATTCAAAAAGCGCTCAAACAGCAGCTTGTATTTGATCGGGTCCAGGTCGGTAATTTTGAGCGCATAGGCCACCAGCGAACCGGCGCCAGAACCCCGTCCCGGCCCCACCGGGCAGCCGTTCTTCTTGGCCCAGTTGATGAAGTCGCCCACGATCAAAAAGTAGCCCGGAAAACCCATCTTCAGGATGGTGCCGATCTCGAACTCAAGGCGCTCCACGTACTCGGGCATGCGCGCCTCGCGCTCTTCCTGCTTGGGGTACAGGTGCGCCATGCGGTCTTTGAGGCCCTCGTGCGAGGTGTAGCGAAAATAATCGTCCGGCGTCATGCGCACGCCGTCCACCAGCGGCGTAGGGAACTCCGGCAGCTGCGGCTTGCCCAGCACCAGGGTCAGGCTGCAGCGCTTGGCAATCTCCAGCGTGTTGGCAATGGCCGAGGGAATGTCGGCAAACAGCGCCTCCATCTCTTCCATCGACTTGAAATACTGCTCGCGGGTGAAGCGGCGCACGCGCTTGGCGTTGCCCAGGATTTCGCCGTCGGCAATGCAGACGCGCGCCTCGTGCGCCTCAAAGTCATCCGGCTCGGTGAACTGGATCGGGTGCGTGGCGACCACCGGCAGCTTCATGCGGGCGGCCAGTTGCACGGCGGCCATCACCTGCGGCTCGTCCTCGGGGCGGCCGGCGCGCTGCAGCTCCAGGTAAAAGCGATGCGGAAAGATGCCGGCCATCTGCAGTGCCACATCGTGGGCACGGGCGGTGTCGCCCTGCACCAATGCCTGCCCGACCGGCCCGGCCTGGGCGCCGGAGAGTGCAATCAGGCCTTCGTTCAATTCTTTGAGCCAGGCCAGCTTGACCACGGCCAGCTGCTTGCCACCGGTGGTGAGCACGTTTTGCGTGTAAGCGCGGGCAATCAGCTCGGAAATATTCAGGTAGCCCTGCTTGTTCTGCACCAGCAGCACCATGCGGGAGACGGCCAACGGGTCGCCGCCCAGGCCTTCGAGCACGATTTCGGCACCCAGGACGGGTTTGATGCCCTTGGCGCGCGCCTCTTTGTAAAGCTTCAGGGCCCCAAACAGGTTGGAAATGTCGGTGATGGCCAGGGCCGGTTGCTTGTCCCGGGCGGCAGCTTTGACCACTTCATCAATGCGGCAGGTGGAGTCAACCACGGAGAATTCGGTGTGAAGGCGCAGGTGGATAAACATCCACTCATTGTAAGTTTTTAACTCCCCACGCCCCTCGGCTTTTGACTCCCCACGCCCCCCAACCCCCTCGCCCCCGCCGGGCGAGGGGGAGCTCCATGCGGACAGCCGATTTGGCTTTGTCGCGTCGGCTACGGAATCACTGGCGGTGGGTTGCCGCTGCTGTTGCTTGCCCACAGCTCACGCCAGTAGTTCCGAGCGCCGGATGGCTTTGGTAGCATCGGCTCGGGCTAGTGGTAGTCGCTTTCGCGCTGGTGGCGCACGGCGGTGATCAGGACTGTTTGGTCATCTACGGTTTCGAACAAGGCCACAAAGCCGGCTGCGCCAAACGGGATGATCAATTCGCGTACCAGCGGGCCCAGCTTGCCGTCGGCCGCCTTGCGGCAGGAGAACGGGCTGTGGCGCAGCAGGGCGTAGGCGTTTTCAATGGCGGCCAAGGCGCGCTCGGCAACCGTGGCGTCCAGTTCCAAAGAGAAAAGGTACAGCCGCTCCAAGTCTTCTTGCGCCTCGGGTGCCAAGACCACCCGGTGAGTGTTCATGCCTTATGGCTTGCAATGCGTTTAGCTTTCAATGCGCGCAAGCGTGCCAGGCTTTCGTCTGCGCTTACTGTCACGCCGGCTTCACGCGCCCTGGCACCGGCGGCCATGCCACGGGCAAGAAATGCACGCTCACTCTGGCGCAGCGCAATGTGGCGGCGCAAGCTTTCTTCAATAAACATGGAAAGCGACTCTCCTTTCTCCAGCAGGCCTTCTGCCTGCTCTCGAATCTCGGGCAGTACGCGAACAGTAGGAAGGGTTGCAGTTTTCATGGTGATGGCTCGAAAAATTGTAATGCAATTGTATTTCAACCTCCGTTCATGGTCTGCGCATTTCTTGCAGCGCTGGCATTGAGGGCAGAGTCATAAAATCAACCGCGTGAACTCCATCCTCAACATCTCCTCCTACAAGTTCGTCCCCCTGCCCGATGCGGCGGTGCTGCGTGAACTGCTGCTGCAACGGGCCAACGCACTGCAGCTCAAGGGCACCATCCTGCTGGCCGAGGAAGGTATCAACCTGTTCCTGGCCGGGCCCGAATGGTATGTGCGCGGCTTTGTCGCACAGTTGCATGGCGACGTGCGCTTTGCCGACATCCAGCCGAAGGAAAGCTGGTCCGACAAGCAGCCCTTCAAGAAAATGCTGTGCAAGGTCAAGCGCGAAATCATCCGCATGGACCACCCCACCATCCGCCCGGCCGAGGGCCGGGCACCGTCCGTGGCACCGGCGACCGTCAAGCGCTGGCTGGACCAGGGCCATGACGACAATGGCCGCCCGGTGGTGACGCTGGACACGCGCAACGACTATGAGGTGGATGCCGGAACCTTCAATGGCGCCATCGACTGGCGCCTCACCAAGTTCACCGAATTTCCGCAGGCCGTTCGGGACCACAAGGCCGAGCTGGAAGACAAGACCGTGGTCAGCTTTTGCACCGGCGGCATCCGCTGCGAGAAGGCTGCCATCCTGATGCACGAGCTGGGCCTGGAGCATGTCTACCAGATTGAAGGCGGCATCCTGAAATACTTTGAGGAAGTGGGCAGTGCCCACTACAGCGGCGGCTGTTTTGTTTTTGACGAACGGCGCGCGGTCGATGCAGAGTTGAAGGCAGCGCCGGAACTCGTGAACCCGGCCTGAAACCTGGCTATTCAGCGATCTGGAGAAAACACTCAATTTCAGCCAAGGCCAAGCCCATGGCCGCGTCCAGCTGCTGCAATTCCACGCTGGCATCCAGCTCCGTCAGCAGTACCCGTTCCACCTGTTCGGCCAGGCGCCGCACCTCGGGCAATGCCAGGTTAGCCGCCACGCCCGACAGCTTGTGGGCCAAAGCGGTTGCAGCGGGTCGGTAACCCTGGGCCAGGCTCTCCCGCATGGCGCGAACCGTGCCGCCATAGAGATCGACAAAACGTCGCAAATATTCCTGATATGACGCCCGGTCGATCCAGATATTCAAGCCCTGCACCACATCCATCACCGTTGCCGCGGGCAATGGAGCGGCAATGTCCATGGGCGACCTCGCTTCTGCTGGACGGGCTCCACCGCCCAGTGTGGAAGGTGGCCTGCGGTATAGGCGTTGGATCAAGGCAATGGTGCTGGGCACGTCAAAGGGCTTGCTGATGAAATGCGCCATGCCTACCGCCTCGGCGGCGTCTTGCTGCGACTTGAAGGCACCGGCCGTCAACGCGATGATGGGCAAATCGGCAAACCTTGGGATGAGGCGCAATTGCCGCGTGGCTTCGATACCGTCCATGACCGGCATTTGCACGTCCATCAGCACCAGATCGATATCGTCGGGGTGGGCCAGCAGCCAATCCAATGCCTCCTGCCCATCGGCAGCCAGCGAGACAATGGCGCCCTGGCCACGCAGAATTCGCAATGCCACCTCGCAATTTATTTCGCTGTCGTCGACCACCAGCACTCTGATGCCCAGCAAGCCTTGACCGGCCGACTGGTGCAGGGCAAAGCTGGTACCTACCGTTGCGGCCCGCTTGCGTTTGGCCTCAATCACCGCGTTGTACAAGGAGGTGGGCGTGATCGGTTTTTCCAGTACGGCATCGACCAACTCGGCGCTGGAGTTGCTGGCGTGGGCATGCGCCGTGGTCATGATCAGCAGCGGACATTTCTCTTGCGCCACCCGATCGCGCAGCGCACGCGCCGTGGCCAAGCCATCCAAAGCGCCCATCTTCCAGTCCAGCACCACCACATCGGGCAACTTTTCACCGTTGCGCCCCAAGGCGTTGGCAATGACCTCCTCGCCCGAGGCCAGGGAACACACCTGCCAACCCAGGCCCAGGGCGATGCCGCTGACCAGTTGCAGCTCGGCGTCGTTGCTGTTGGCAATCAATGCCTCCACACGCACCGTTGCAGAGGCGGCAGGACCGGTATCCGCCACCGTCTTGAGTGGCACGGTAAACCAAAATTCACTACCCTGGCCCTGCACACTGGTGAGGCCAATTTCACCGCCCATCAAGTGCACCAATTGCCGACAGATGGTCAGTCCCAAGCCGGTGCCACCAAAGCGCCTTGTGGTCGAGCTGTCGGCCTGGGTAAAAGCGGCAAACACCCCGCCCTGCAATTCCGGCGCAATACCAATGCCGGTGTCACGCACCGAGAAGCGCAAAATGATTTGCTCGCTGTTGCGCGACACCAGCTCGGTCCGCAACTCCACTTCACCAATATGGGTGAATTTGATGGCGTTGATGCTCAGGTTGATCAGCACCTGTTCCAGCCGCAGGGCGTCGCCGATCAGGGTAAAGGCCCCCACCGGTGGCGGCTGGATGATCAGCTGGATATTTTTCTCGCCCACCGCCACGCCCAGCACCACGGACAGGTTTTCGATGACATCCACCAGACGGAACGGCGCCTGCTCGATCATCATCTGACCGGCTTCAATCTTGGAGACATCCAAAATGTCGCTGATCAGGCTTAAGAGCATGCGCCCGGAGGCGCGGATCTTGCGCACCATATTGTTGGAATCCAGATCCAGCTTGGCCTGCTCCAGTAGGTAGGCCAGCCCCAAAATGGCATTCAGCGGCGAGCGGATTTCGTGGCTCATACTGGACAAAAAGTCCGACTTGGCCAGATTCGCCTTGTCGGCCACCCGCCGGGCACTCTCCAGCTCAATGTTTTTTTCCTGCAGTACCTGGTCCAGGCGCTTGCTCTCGGTGACGTCACGCGCTGCGGCAAACACGCCCTGCAGCACCCGTTCGCGGTCGTGAAAGGTGGTGGCGCTGTACGAAATCGCGGTTTCCTTGCCGCTGCGGGCCCGCACGGTCAGGTCGTAGTTGGTAATCTTCTTGCCGCTGAGCACCGAATTCATCACCGCCACCACCCTATCCGGGTCGGTGAAGTATTTCTTCAGAGGCGCGCCAATCAGCTCGTCGCGGGTGCATTCGGTCAAGGCCTCCATCTGCTTGTTGACGTCGGTGATGATGCCCGCCGGGTCGGTGGTCATGATGGCGTCGATATTCGATTCGATCAGCGAGCGGGTATAAAACTGCTGGTCGCGCAGGCGCTGGTCCAGCTTTTTTTGCTCCTCTTCAATCAACTTGCGCGCCGTGTTGTCGGTGCCAATCAGCAAATAGCCGATGATGGCGCCCTCCATGTCGCGCAGGGCGGTGACAGAGACCACCGCCGGAAACCAACTGCCGTCCTTGCGGATGTAGGTGAGCTCGTAAATGTCTTCAATGCCGCGCGAGGCCTTGAACACCAGCGCCTCAAAACCGGGCGTAATCGGTGTATCGAGCTCCACGCTCAAGGACTTGGCACGCAGAATCACCTCTTTCGGATCGGAAATATCGGCGGGCGTGATCTTATTGACTACCTCGGCGGCTGAATATCCCAGCATGCGCTCGGCACCGACATTGAAGATCTGGATCACGCCCTGCGCGTCGGTGGCGATGCTGGAAAAATTGGCACTGTTGAAAATGGCGCTTTGCAAGGCACCGGCCTTGAGCAACGCGGCTTCGGCCTGCTTGCGCGCGGTGTTGTCGGTGCCAATCAATAAGTAACCGATGATGGCATCCTGCGCATCACGCAAGGCCGTCACCGACACCACCGCCGGAAAACGGCTGCCGTCCTTGCGGATATAGGTGAGCTCGTAAATATCCTCAATCCCGCGCGAGGCCTTGAACACCAGCGCCTCAAAGCCGGGCGTGATCAACGTATCGAGCTCCATGCTCAATGTCTTGGCCCGCGCAATCACCTCTTGCGGGTCGGAGATATCGGCCGGGGTAATCTTGTTCATCACATCGGCTGCGGCATAGCCCAACATGCGCTCGGCACCGACATTGAAAATCTGGATCACGCCATTGGCGTCAGTGGCGATGCTGGAAAAATTGGCACTGTTGAAAATAGCGCTTTGAAGGGCAATGTTGCTGAACAGTCCTGCGTCTGCCAGTCGACGCTCGCCCGGAGTGTCCAATTGCTCGCGCTCATTCGATGGTCCCGCAAAGTCAGAAGGTATTTGTTTTTTCATGTTGCACCAGGACCAATCTAAAAATTTTCTGTCACCGCAAAGTGCTGATGTGCATAGGTCTCAACTGCAGCAGAGTCAAGGGGGCGAGCGAAAAGATAACCCTGGTATGCGTGGCAACCCAGCTGCTCCAAAAAGATGCGCTGGGCCTCGGTTTCAACGCCTTCGGCGATTACAGACAGATTCAAACTCCCTGCCAATGCGATCACCATCTTTGCCAGGGCCGCATCGCTGGAGTTGACCACAATGTCTTTGACAAAGCTCTGATCTATCTTCAACTGGCTCAAAGGAAGTCGCTTTAAATACGACAGCGAGGAAAAGCCCGTGCCAAAATCGTCCAGGGAAAATTCGATACCGATGCTTTGGAGCTCGTCCATCTTGGCGATCACCTCTTCGACATTCGAGACCAGCAGACTCTCGGTCAACTCCAGCTTGAGCCGTTGCGGCTTGGCCCCCGTCAGCGCCAGTACGCCGCGAACCTGCTCGCAAAAGTCTTTTTGGTTAAACTGCCGCGCGCTGACATTGACCGCGACCGTCAACGCACTGAAGCCGGGCATGGCAGACCAGCGCTTTAGCTGCGCGCAGGCGGTTTCCAGCACCCAGCGGCCCAGGGGAATAATCAGTCCGCACTCCTCGGCCAGAGGGATGAACTCGGCCGGCGACACCAGGCCCAGCACCGGGTCCAGCCAACGCACCAGGGCCTCCACTCCAGTGATCTGACCTGCAGCGTTGAGCTGTGGCTGATATAGGAGCTGGAACTGCCGCTTGTCCAATGCATCCCGCAAACCCATCTCCAGGGAGGCACGGGCCGAAACTATGGACTGCATCAGCGGATCAAAGCAGCGCAGCGTGTTGTGCCCCGTCGCCTTGGCCTGATTCAGCGCCAGTTCAGCCTGCTGCATGGACACGTCAACACTGGTCTTGGCACTGTCATCCAACAGGGTAATGCCAATGCTCGCCGTACAGTGGTGCCGACTGTCGCCGAGTTGGTAGGTCTGGTTGATCGTCTGCAGAATTTTGTCGGCCACGCGCTGGGCCTGTGCGCTGGCGTCCTGTGCATCGTGGCTCAGCCCCTCAAGAAGTACGGCGAACTCGTCGCCACCCAGCCTGGCCACGGTGTCCTTGTCGCGTACACACAGCAGCAGTTGCTTGGCTACTTGCTGCAGCAAGCAGTCGCCCTTGTTATGGCCCAGGGCTTCGTTGACGATTTTGAAATCATCCAGATCCACAAATAAAAGGGCTCCCAATAGCACACCAGAATCGGTTCCACTAAGCGCCTGCTGCAAACGTTCCTGTAGCAAACGCCGGTTTGGCAGCAAGGTCAAGGCGTCGTAAAGCGCCAGATAGTTGAGCTTGTCGGTGCTCACCGCGTGTTGCTGCTGGGCATCCAGCAAGGCGAGTTGGCGGCTGCGGCTGTCGAGTTGCTTGCGCTCGGTGACGTCGGTGATAAAGCCGTGCCACAGCACGCCACCATCGGCCTCACGCTGCGGCAAGGCATTGCCGCACAACCAGCGTTCTACGCCATCGTCAAAACGCAGCCGGTATTCATGGCGCCATGGCGTCAAATCCGTCGCCGATGCCTGGATGGTATGAACCACCTCCGCAAGATCCTCTGGATGGATATTGGCAAATAGCTGCGTGGCGTCTTCGCGGACGTCCTCAGGGCTCAACCGGTAAATGCCACGTATGGCTTCGCTCACAAAGGGAAAGCAGGACCCGCCATCGGGCCGCATCCGGTATTGGTAAACCATGCCCGGAACCTGGTGGGCAATTCTTTGCAAGCGCTCCAGAGCCGCTGCGCCGTCTGCCTCCAGTTGCTTGCGCAAGCTGATATCGGTCTTGACGGCCACATAGTGCGTGATGGCTCCGGTGGTACTGCGGACCGGAACGATCTGCGACTCCTCCCAGTACCGTTCTCCATTTTTTCGCTGATTAATGAATTCGCCTCGCCACACCTGGCCCTTGGCCAAGGTGCTCCAAAGCCCATCGAAGGTTGCCTGCGGGGTGAGTTTTGAATGCAAAATTCTAGGATTCTGCCCAATGGCATCGGTGGCGCTATAGCCAGTGACTTCAGTAAAGCGGGGGTTGACATACTCAATGACCCCTGACAAATCCGTGATGACGACGGAGGCCGGACTTTGCTCCACGGCCACCGAGAGCTGACGCAACCGCTCCTCGACCTGCTTGCTATGGGTGATGTCCTCCTGTATGCCGATCACGCCAATGACCTCTAGGCGGCTGTTCCTGAGGGCCACATGGGAGCTGCGCAGCCAGGTCGCTTGACCGCTGGGTGTGGTCTGCTTCTCGTCATAATAGAGATTGGAAATACCGGTATCCATCACCTCCTGCTCATGAATGAGCGAAGACTCCGGGCCCATGATCCGCTGCAAATGCGCGTCGGACTTCCCCACCAGGGATTCAGCGTGCTCAATACCCTCGTGGCTGGCATAAAGCGCGTTGCAACCGAGGTAGCACAGGTTTCGGTCTTTCCAGAAAATACGCACCGGCACCGCTGCAAGGATGTTGCGCAACTGGTCTCGCGATTGCGCCATCGCAAGCAGTGCCTGATGCTGACGTCGCTGCCGAAGAAAGCTCAGGTAGACGCTCGTTGCGAGCAGCAAGAGGGCCATGGGCATGGCGTAGCGCAAGACGGCGATCCACACTGCTGACGCGCCATGGAAGGGGGCCGGGGCCGGGACCAACAATGCCACTGCAAAAAACAGGGCTGAAATAGGATGCCAGCGGCTTGCAGCCACGAAGAAGTGAGGCGCAGCATCTTGCGCCACGATGGGCTCAGCGTGTGGCATAAACATCCCGCGCTGTGATGATTGCTCGCCTCACGCTCATGCCAGGATCGCTCGAATGGCGTCTTCGGCCCTGTCATCGCGTCCAATGAACTCAAAGCCGTGCTTGAACCCATTGGCGCGCACCAGCATGGCGTAGACACATTGCGCACGCACCTCCACGACATGGTATTTGCCATGGCGATACACGGCCAATTTCAGCTCGTAGCTTTGCAAACGCCGCAACTGAAAGTCCAAGAAAAGGGAAAAACCCGACATCGATAGGTCATGCATACGCGCTTGCAGCGGTGCATGTTCGAAGCACTTGAGATGGGCACGTCCAGTGACCGAAATGCGCCCGAATTGGCGGTCCTGCAGATCGACAGTGGCGCTCATCCTGGGACGCGGATGCGTCCCATTGCTTTGTCCTTCATCGAAAAGCGCATTCGTCAGCAACAAGCTAGCCATTGCGTCTTGTCTGGGGAACTGCACTGGGGCGGAATAGGGGGCGTTCATGTAATGCGTGTGCGTCTAAAGCAAGCATTAAAACACCATTATTTATTTAAATATAATAAAAAGTGATACAAATATGCGACTGCTTAGCGCCAACAAGACTCCGCGGCCTGTCAGACCGGGCGATTAAGGGCAGCGGGAATGTCCGCTTCAGGACGATTGCTAGTGAGGTGGGCGTTGAAAACGGCCTTGCTTAAGCAGGCCAGTGGCAATGCTGAGCAGCCGATCAAATGGCACTGGTTTGGGCAAGGCCTCGACGCCGGCTGGAATGCCACCGCGCTGCTGGATTTCAGCGGCTTCCAGCGCACTGACGACCACAATCCGGGTGCCGGACATTTCCGGTGCACTGCTCAGCACGCGCAACATATGGAAGCCGTCCATACCCGGCATGTGCAGGTCGGTGACCAACAAATCGGGACATTGACGGCCTATGGACAGCAGCGCGGAAACCGCGTCGCTCAGCACAGTGACCTCGGGTGCCATGGGCCAGCGCTCCATGTGCAACTGGTACAAGCGCAACATTTGCTCATCGTCATCGACGGCCAGAATCTTCAGACGACGCGACTGCGCCCGGTCAGCAACCAGGGGGCTTGAAACTTGCTGAGCCGAAATGGGCTTTTTCTGCAGCAAGCGCTCGACCGAGTCGCGCAGCACACGGCGGTGGCCACCGGCCGTCTTCCACGCCTGCAGCAGGCCGCTTTCTACCCACAGCTGTACCGTTCCAACGGAAACACCCAGCAACACCCCAGCCTCACGGGTGGTACAAAAGGACTTCTCAACCGTGGCGCCTGGCTTGCGAGTGGGGGGGATTGCGTTCATTCGGCTTAATTCTAGGGCTTGGCCCGTGTTTGGCGGGCACCACCGCATGGAGTATTTCCAAGCGTCGCTTTAACGCCAGCAAGTATCGCGCAAACCCAGGTCGCCCACGGCCCCACCCACCAGCACACCGCGCAATCCAATGGAGCTCAATGTCAGGGAACCGCATGCATCGGTAGCCATTGCGCCCGCGGCGACCGGCACCATCTGCAGCGTGTATTGCATATCGTCCAGAGTGAGGTCCGGTATCGCCAGTGCATACAGCGCAGCGCTGCTTGCGTTCGCTGGCGATTGCAACAGGTTCATGGGCATCTGCGTGAGCACGGCGTTGCCGGATCGGTCTGTTTTGAAGCTGTCGTTGGCGGCGTAGAAGCGCTGCATAAACTGGCCCGCCTGCATCAGTTGGGCCCTTGCATCGGCACGGCGCGCTCTGGCGATATAGTTGGAATACGAGGGCAAGGCAATGCTGGCCAGAATACCCACGATGGCTAACGCGATGAGCAGCTCGATCAGGGAAAAACCAGCCGAGGCTCTGGCACTGGGACGTACATAAGACATGTAGAAAACCTTTCAATGAAATGGCAGCAACAACTTGTCGCCTAGCGCATATAGACCTGGCGCCACTGCCGCGAGATGATCTTGATCGGCGTAGCCGTAA
>CAIMZI010000127.1 GCA_903845935.1 uncultured beta proteobacterium
AAAGCGAATCGGTGCTGCAGATTGGTGGCGCCATGGGGCAACTCAGCAAGGCCACGCAGCAAAACGCGTCGGCCTCGGAACAGCTGGCTGCCACCAGCGAAGAGCTCAGCGGCCAGGCCGAGCAGTTGCAAGAAAGCATTGACTTCTTCAAGACCGACGATGAGGCACCGGTCAGTGCAGCACGCAAGGCGCTGGGCCAAGAGCGCCGCGCCGCCGCGCCACGTCTGAGCTCCGCACTGCAGCCCACGGCGGTGCGCGGAAGTGGTAACTTCAAGCCTTATTGACTTAGCCCCGCTAATGACCGATACCCCCAAAGAGCAGCCGCGCAACCCCCTGCATGGCATGACATTAGAGGCCATCCTGACGGCCTTGGTGGAAGGCTACGGCTGGGACGGCCTGGGCGAGCGCATCCCGGTGCGCTGCTTCACGTCCGAACCCAGCGTGGCGTCGAGCCTGAAGTTCCTGCGCAAGACGCCCTGGGCGCGCGACAAGGTGGAGGGGCTTTACCTTTTTATGCTGCGTGAGAACCGCCGCCGGTCCTGATTCCGCCTTGGAGTCCCTGAATCGTCCGGCTCTTGCCGTGGCGCCGATGACTGAAAAAGTTCAATAGCTGCGGGCGATGGCGTAAAACTGGTCCTGAATTTCCAGAAAGGCATCCAGCACGTCCGGATCAAATTGCCGCCCGCGCAAGGGCACAATCAACTGCACCGCCTCGGCATGGGCCATGGGCTCCTTGTACACGCGGCGGCTGATCAGGGCATCATAGACATCGGCCAAGGCCATGAGCCGGGCGGAAATGGGAATCGCGTCGCCCCTAAGCCCTTCGGGGTAGCCGCTGCCGTCCCAATGTTCGTGGTGGCTGTAGGTGATTTCCTTGGCCATGGTCAGAAATTCGACGTCGGCTCCCATCTCCTTTTCGGCGTGCGCTATGGCTTCATGCCCCAGGGTGGTGTGCGTCTTCATGATGTCGAACTCATCTGCCGTCAGCTTGCCGGGTTTGAGCAAAATGCTGTCCGGTATGCCGACCTTGCCAATGTCGTGCAGGGGCGCCGACTTATACAAGCTGCTGATGACAGGCGGCGTCAAATAGTTGCGAAACCGTGGATGGGTGGAGAGCTTGCTGGCCAGGGCACGCACATAGTGCTGGGTGCGGCGGATGTGGTTGCCGGTGTCGGAGTCCCGCATTTCGGCAAGCGATGCCATCGCCAAAATGGTGACGTCCTGAATGGCGACCACCTCGCGCGTGCGTTTGCTGACTTCGGCTTCCAGAAAGTCGCTCTTGTCCCGCAGAAAGTCGGCATGCGCCTTCAGGGCTAGATGGATCTTTACCCGCGCCAGCACGATGGGCGGGCTGATGGGTTTGGTGATGTAGTCGACCGCGCCGATCTCCAGCCCTTTTGTTTCGTCTTCCACGTCAGATTTGGCGGTTAAAAAAACCACCGGAATGTCCCTGGTCTGCGGCATGGCCTTGAGTCTTTGGCAGACCTCGTAACCGTCCATGCCGGGCATCATGACGTCGAGCAGGATGAGATCCGGATGCGGCGCCATCTCGGCCAGTTTCAGCGCACGCTCGCCACCATTCGCAAGCTTGACCCGGTAGTCACCGTCCAGCAATTCCATCATCAGCGACAGATTGTCGGGCGTGTCATCAACGACCAGAATCGTCGGCTTGGCCACCCCCATTGCGTCATCATTCATGCCATGTCCACCAAGTCGCTCTTGCGATCCAGTGTTTGTAGCAGCAGCAGCGCAGCTTCAAAGTCAAAACGGTGAATGCTGTCGGCCATCTCTTTCCATTGCTTAGGGTAGGCCGCCGACCACAAATCCTGGTGCTCATCGCACAGGCGAATAGCCCGCGAATCCCCCTGTCCCAACAGTTCCAACAGGCGGGCACGAACGCTGGCAAGCAGCTCTTTATCCGGTGCTTTGGGCGCTGGCATCGGCTCTTCGCTGCCCAGTCCTTTGAGCCCAGCCAGCACCGGCAACAGCTGCTCCATCACCTGCTCCAGCAGATCGTCAATCTGTGCGTCGGCAAGCTGCTGTTTGCAGCCCTGCTCCAAGCGCTGCGCAGCTTCCCGCACGCGCTGGGCGCCCACGTTGGCGGCCGCGCCGTTAAGCGTATGCGCACAGCGCAGGGCCGCGCTGCCATCGGGTCCGCGTCGGGCCTGGGTAAACCGTTCTGCAAATTGCTGCTGGCTGTCGCGGAATTTAATCAAAAAGCGCTGGTACAGCGGCGGCCTGTTCAAAGCCACGGCCAGGCCTGCCCAGGTGTCAATGCCAGGCAGCTGCAGTTCGGTAAAAAAGCCAGTGGCCACCGATGGACCTGCGGGCCAAGCCTGCGCTGGTGCAGCTTCTGCTGGGATGGCCGATGCGGTCGCAGGCGTGATCCATTTCGCCATGGTTGCAAACATCTCCTCCATATTGAGCGGCTTGGCAATGTGGTCCTGCATGCCGGCCTCCAGCACCTTTTCTTTGTCACCCGCCATGGCATTAGCGGTCATGGCGATGATGGGCAAGGCATGGAAGGCCGGATCTTTTCGGATGACCTGGGTGGCGGCGTATCCGTCCATCACGGGCATCTGGCAGTCCATCAACACTCCATCGAAGTGCGAGTCTTTGGCCAGGATGTCCAGGGCTTGTTGGCCGTGGTTGGCCAGCACTACCTGCATGCCTGCGCCGACCAGCAGTTCCATGGCCAATTCCTGGTTCATGTCGTTGTCTTCAACCAGCAGCACGCGGGCCCCCTTGAGCTTCTCGACCGAGCGCGTGTAGTTCCCGGATCGAACGGCTTGGCGGTCGGTGAGCGCCGTGCGCTTGCCAATCGCTTCAAGTTCTTCCGCTGCAGACAGGCTTCGAGTCCAGGGCTGAGTCTGCACCCCAAAGCGGGCCTGAAAATGGAAAGTGGAGCCCTGACCGATAGCGCTTGCTACCCAAATCTTGCCCTGCATGCACTCGACTAGTTTCTTGGAGATGGCCAAGCCGAGCCCAGAGCCCCCGTATTTGCGGGTGGTGGAGGCGTCGGCCTGGCTAAAGCTCTGGAACAACTTGGCGCATTCCTCCGGGCTCATGCCGATACCGGTGTCGCTAACCCAGAAGTGCAATTCCACGCCATCCGCATGCTCGCCAATCTTCTCGATGCCGACCACGATCTCACCCTTCTCGGTAAATTTGACAGCGTTGTTGCCCAGGTTGGTGAGCACCTGGCCCAGCCGCAAGGCATCACCGATCAGAACGATGGGAACATCGGGTGCAATGTGGAAGACCAGCTCCAGGCCTTTTTCTTCGGCTTTCATGCCGATGAGGCTGGAAAGGTTGTTCATGACATCTTCCAAATGGAAGTCGCTCCGCTCCATGCTCAGCTTGCCCGCTTCAATCTTCGAAAAGTCCAGAATGTCATTGATGATGCCCAGCAGGTTCTCACCCGAGCGGTGCACTTTTGCGATGAAGTTGCGCTGCTTGTCATCCAGATGGGTTTGCAGCGCCAGGTGGCTCATGCCGATGATGACGTTCATGGGTGTGCGAATTTCATGGCTCATATTGGCAAGAAATTCGGATTTGGACTTGCTCGCGGAATTCGCCTCCACCACCTGCCTTTCCAAGGCAATATTCAGTTGGCGCACATCATCCATGTGCGAAGCAAGTGAGTCCGCCATGCTGTGGAAATTTTCTATCAAGAGACTGGTTTCTTCGACCATGGTTTTGGGCCAAACCAATGCCGCTCCATTGCCCGCCAACTGGGCCGGCAGTTTGTGCGTCAGTACGCCCAACATTTCGATGGTTGCCGTGATTTTTCGGCTCAAGAATTCGCCCAATGCGATTGCCACAATCAGCACGAGAAAAAGCAGGGTAAATTTACCGGTGTAATTATTGTATAGCTGCGTTTGTATCGTTCCAATCGGTTGCTCAAGCACTAGGTTCCACTCATCCATATCGCCAACCGGTATTTGGGTTGCATAGGTGGAATTTTTCGATTGATCGGAAATAGGGGTATTCGGGAGTGGCGCCGGCAGCCACAGATTGATGTCGTCGGTGACACGCTTGAATTCTCCCTTGCCAGGATTAAACGGCTGCATGACGATTTGATCGGATCGATTTGTCAAGATCACATCTCCGGACCGGTCTAGCAGCGTAAATCTGAGGCCAGAATTTGCCGCAGTTAAAGTTAAATAGTCTCGGATTCTGTCCAGTCGCATCGTTCCGGAGATGTAACCAGAATAGGCCTTACGAATCAGGACCGGCGACAAAACCGTAACGATTGGCTTGGGTGCGCCCATTCGCCCCATGACGACGTCCGAGAGCATGGGCTTTTCGGATATCCTGAGCGCTGGCAGGTAGGGCCGATCAGAGAAATTTTTGCCAATGTTTTTGCTCCCCAATTCATCCTTGATTGGATAGTACGAAGTAATGGTGGCCTTTGCATCCAGCAAGCCCATGCGCATGAAATCCGGATGCGACTTGACTGCTAGTTCAAAATAGGCCGAAAGCTGCGTCGGGCTAAGCAACGTCGCCCGCTCCGACAAGTTGCGTACGATATTCTTGTTCTCTGCAATCCACTCATTCAGCTGATGTTTCAACAAGGTCCTGTTTTGTAGCAGGGATGCTTGTAGTTTAAGATCATATTCCTTGAAATCCGACCTGCTGCCAATGGCAAAAAGAATCAAGGAAGGACATAGAACAAAAAAAGTCAATATATTGTAAATATTTTCTCGAAAGGAAACTTTTGAATATTTCCCGTTGAGGGAGATGATGTTGAAAATAATGCGTGCGATCAATGCATTGAAGATGCCATTGACCGTCTGCTTGAGCATATTGATATAGGTATTATCAAGTGAGGATTTCATCACCAGGTGATAAAAAATATACACCAATGGCATACCTACGAGGAACCAATAGATGGCATCGGCAAGAACCAAACCAATCTTGTGTCGCCGGATGATCAAACCCACCACCGCAACCTCTGCAGTCATGGTGACAATGGCGTAGGGGTGATTCCAGATAAAATAGGTATAACTTGCTATGATGGCGGCCGATAAGACCCCACGAGAATAGCCAATGGATTGCAGGGCAAGCATCGCAAAAATGCTGCCAAACATGAATGATATATTTAGAAATAATGGGAATTTAAAATAATTCCCAATCAAGCCCGCAGCTGTAAGCAGTGAAAAAATGACGATAAGTCCCCATTTTTTATACGCTGGACCTGTCGTCTCACCACTCCATGCTGCTGTGCTTTCCATACAAATCCAATGCATTTCTATTCATTGAATTCTTACACGGACTTTTGAACATTGGAAAAAAAAGTTCGGCCAGGATAGATACCCCAAGCGGCCCCTGGGGATGGGGAGTTGGGTCGCCTAGGCCCCGGTTTTGAAGGTGCTGACCACGTCTTCGAGCTGAGCGGCCTGGTCCTGCAGCGATTGGGCGGCGGCTGCGGCCTGTTCCACCAAGGCGGCATTTTGCTGGGTGGCATGGTTCATTTCGTTCACCGCTTCGTTGACCCGCGCAATGCCCTCTGTCTGCAGGCTGCTGGCTTGGGCAATACTGCCCATGATGTCGGTGACATGGCGGATGCTGTCCACAATCTCGGTCATGGTGGCACCGGCCTGATGCACCAGGGCGCCACCGGCGTCCACCTTGACAACCGAGTCATCAATCAGCTTCTTTATCTCTTTGGCTGCCTCGGCCGAGCGCTGCGCCAGGCTGCGCACCTCGGATGCCACCACGGCAAAGCCGCGGCCCTGTTCGCCGGCTCGGGCCGCTTCCACGGCAGCGTTCAAGGCCAGAATGTTGGTCTGGAAGGCAATGCCGTCGATGACGCCGATGATGTCCACAATCCGGCGTGAAGATTGGTTGATGGAGGCCATGGTGTTCACCACCTCGGACACCACGGCGCCGCCACGGACCGCCACGGACGAGGCCGATTGCGCCAGCTGATTGGCGCGGCGCGCATCGTCT
>CAIMZI010000128.1 GCA_903845935.1 uncultured beta proteobacterium
AGGGGTTGGGGGATGGGGGAGTAAAACCGGCGGGGGCGAGGGGGCAAGGTCAGTCTGAAAACTAAATCGGCAAGCGCAGCCGCTCAAACCCGATCCGCCCACTAACCGCCGTAATCCGCGCCAACCGAGCCGCATGCTCAGCCCTCACCCAATCCCACCGAAACCGCCAGGTCCAACATTCCATAGACCCCGGCGTATTCATCCGGTGATAGCCATCCAGCCCCAACACATCCTGAAACTGGCACAGCGCCAAATTCGCCACCGACAGAGAACAGGCGCGAATCATGGCCCAGTTCACGTCGCGCCCATCGGTGCAAAGATACTCCGCCGCGAAGGCCCGTTCGCGCGGACTGCAACACACCCACCACCCGACAGCCATGTCGTTGTCATGCGTTCCGCAATACACCACCGTGTTGGCATCAAAATTGTGCGGCAAATGGTTGCTGCCTGCGTCTTCCGAAAAGGCGAACTGCAGCACCCGCATGCCCGGAAAGCCTGTGCTCTGGCGCAGCGCATCCACCTCGGGCGTAATCAGCCCCAAGTCTTCGGCAATGATGGGAAGCCGGCCCAGGGCGCGCTCCACCGCGTCAAACAGGGCAAAGCCCGGGCCTTTGACCCAACGGCCATGAATTGCGGTGGGCTCGGTCACCGGGATTTCCCAGCAGGCCTCAAAGCCGCGGAAATGGTCGATGCGGATCACATTGGCCAGATAGAGCTGGCGGCGGATGCGCCCCACCCACCATTGATAGCCGTCGGCAGCCATGGCCTGCCAGTCGTACAGCGGGTTGCCCCAGCGCTGACCTTCCACGGCAAAGTAATCCGGCGGCACACCGGCCACCACGCTGGGCTGGCCTTCTGCGTCCAGCAGGTACAGATCCGGACGGGCCCAGCAATCGCAGGAATGGTGGGCGATAAAGATCGGTAGGTCACCCACCAGGTAGACGCCCTTGGCATTGGCATAGCTTTTCAGCGCCTGCAGTTGCACATCAAACTGCCATTGCACAAAGGCCCAGAAGGCGATCTCTTGGGCGTGGGTGCTGCGGGCCTCGGTGAGGGCGGCATGCTGTCTCCGGGCCAAAGGCTCGGGCCAGTCGGTCCACAGGTCGGTGCCATAGGCATTGTCCAGTGCCATGAACAACGAATAGTCGTTTAGCCAGCTGGCGTTGTCGTCCTCCCAATCAGCAAACGCCTCTCGGGTGGGCGCATCGGCCTGCGCCTGAAAACCGGCAAAGGCCTCGCGCAGCCGCTCCATGCGCCAAGGCAGCACCTCGTCAAAGCGCACGTGTTCGGCAATAAAACCGTTATGCAGCCACGAAGCAGCCAACCAGCCCCGCTCTACCAGCGGCTCAAAGGCCACCAAAAACGGATTGCCGGCCATGGCCGAGCGGCCCATATAGGGCGAGTTGGCCAGGCCTATGGGGCCCAGCGGCAGGGTTTGCCACAGGGTCTGGCCGGCGGTGTGCAGCCAATCGACAAAGTAGTAGGCGTCGGGGCCGAAGTCGCCACTGCCATGGGGGCCGGGCAAACTGGTGGGGTGCAGCACCACACCGGCGCTGCGTTGGGTCATCAAATCGGGTTGCAAAGGGAAGTCCTTGTTTGTGCACGAGCTGCAGCAAGAATAGCGCCACCGGGCCAACCGGTAAAATCGCCCGCACTCACCCTTGATCTGGAACCCCCCTTGTCTTTTGCCAACGAAACCCGGCGCCGCCGCACCTTTGCCATCATTTCCCACCCAGACGCGGGTAAGACCACGCTGACCGAAAAGCTGCTGCTGTTCTCCGGAGCGATCCAGATCGCAGGAAGCGTGAAGGCGCGCAAGGCCACGCGCCACGCCACCTCCGACTGGATGGAGATTGAGAAGCAGCGCGGCATCTCGGTGGCCTCCTCGGTGATGCAGATGGTGTATCGCGACCACGTCATCAACCTGCTCGACACACCCGGCCACAAGGACTTCTCGGAAGACACCTACCGCGTGCTGACGGCTGTTGACTCGGCCCTGATGGTGATTGACGCCGCCAACGGTGTGGAAGCACAGACGCGCCGCCTGATCGAGGTCTGCCGCCAACGCGACACGCCCATCATCACCTTCGTCAACAAGATGGACCGCGAGGTGCGCGAGCCCCTGGACATCCTGGACGAGATCGAGCGTGAACTGGGCATGCCCTGTGTGCCCATGACCTGGCCGGTGGGCCAGGGCAAGGGCTTTGGCGGCATCATCAACCTGCGCACCAAGGCCATGACGGTGTTTGAATCGGGAAGCGAACGCCGCCCGCAGGACTTTGATAC
>CAIMZI010000129.1 GCA_903845935.1 uncultured beta proteobacterium
CTTCAGCCGGGTTTTCCATCCGCACAATTTTGTTGCTGATGCAATATGCGAACAGACCCTTGAGGATTGACATCTGGTCGTTGATGGTGGTTGCCTCAAGGCCATCTTCAAGTTTTTTCTGCTTGTAGTCGTTCACCACCTGCGCCGTCACCATTGCCACGTCCACATTGCCGGTAAATTCGATGAAGGATTTGAGTACGCCACGCTGCTTGTTCATGGTCGCAGGCTTGAGGGTCGCTGTCCGCTCCTTCAAGTACATTTCTTTGGCAGTTTCCAGATTGGTCCTGCTTTGGGATGATGGCAAAACGGCTGCAACCTGATTGAGCCCGGCTCTTCGAGACGCTGCAATTGTTGCAACGATTTCTGCCATGGTCCGCCCTTCTTCCGGGGTGTCAGCATGGAAGATGCCGCGCTCGAAATCGATGGTCATGAGCTTGCCAACCCGCGAGTCATCATCGAACAGGTGTGAAAAATCTGATATTTTTGGTCCGGTCATGAATCCCTCCACTGCAACACACAACGCCAAGGCACGCTGACGTGCGATTGACGCATCCTTTGTTCTCAGGCTACGCCGGTATTCTGTTTTTCCGACGTCCTTGCGCAATGCTAACGGAACAACGAGGCGGAAATAGTAGACACCGCAGCGGTCGCGGGTAAGTCGGGGGGTTTTGATGCTCACAGCAGACTCCGTAGAAGGAGCTGGCTGAGCTAAGTGGATGATGGCAAATCGCCGACAGCAGGTAAGTGCTTGTCGGCGTTAGACTTTTAACAAGTGGGGTGGCTGATGGGGCTCGAACCCACGACAACAGGAATCACAATCCTGGACTCTACCAACTGAGCTACAGCCACCGTAGGAGGCAGATTATAACCTGCCAAAAGCCTTATTCTGCGCTGGACGCTGCAATCAAACCGGCAACGGGCTTGGACACCTTGATTTGGGCCTTGAAGCGGGTTTTCAGCAGCTCGTAATAGGCCTGGTTTTCCGCACTCGCCACCCACTGGGCGTATTGGGCACGTTCCTGTTTGCCACGGGCCTCATCCGGCGCGCTGCGTTCCAGCACCTTGTTGACGCGCAGCACGGCATAGCCCTGGGCGCCCAGATCGACACCGACCCAGACCGGCAGCTTGGAGCTGTCGGCCAACATCGCCTTGTCCAGCAAAGCGGGTGCCAGGGCTTGCGCCTGGTCACGCGACACCGTCACTGCAGTACCCAGCTTGGCGGCGTCGGGCTGCTGCTTCCAGGCTTCAAGCTTGGCGGCGCCATCCTTCTTGGCCAGTTCCGCCGAGCGGCTGCTCACCAAACGATCATGCACATCGTTGCGCACATCGGCAAAGGGAAGGACGCGGGCCGCTGCGTATTGGGTGACGCGTGCCGACACCAGCTGGTTGGGGCCGACCTCGATGGCTTCGGTATTGCGCTTCTTTTCCACCGAATCCGGGCTGAACAAGGTGGTCAGCAATTTCGAATTGGCCAAGGCGCCCTTGACGTCGGGTAGAGGCTTTCGTTGCACATTGCTGGCGGTCTTGATTTCCAGTTTCAGCTTGTCGGCGATCTGCTTGTAGCTGTCGGACTGCTCGTACACGGCATTGGTGAAGCTGTCGGCGAGCTCGGCGTACTTATGCTGTGCCTGTTGGCCGCGCAGGTCCGCTTCGATGCTGGGCCTGAGTTCTTCAAAACTCTTTTGCTTGGGCGCCTTGATGTCCACCAGCTTGATAATGTGGAAGCCAAAATCCGACTCCACCAGGTCGCTGATGTCACCCTTTTTCATGGCAAAGGCCGCGTCTTCAAACGGCTTGACCATGGCACCGCGGCCAAAGAAATCCAGATCGCCGCCCGATGGGGCCGAACCTGCATCCTGCGAATTCTTGCGCGCCACGTCGGCAAAACTGTCGGGCGCCTTGCGCACCTTTTCCAACAGAGCCATGGCCTTTTCCTTCGCCTTGGCGCGATCGGCCGCAGCCATGTCCTTGGGCGCATTGATCAAAATGTGGCTGGCGCGGCGCTCTTCCTTACCGCTCAGTCGTGCGGCGTTCTGCTCGTAGTACGACTTGAGCTCTGGCTCGCTCAGCGCAATTGTCTTCTTCACGCTGTCGAGGTCCAGCACGATGTATTCCACGCTGGCCGACTCGGGGGCCTGAAACTGCTTTTGGTTGGCCTGGTAGTAGCTGTTCATCTCCGCATCGGTCGGGTTGACCTGGGCCTTGTAATCGGCGGGCAGGAAATTGGCGACCTGCACCTCACGGCGTTCAAAGAAGGCATTCAAGGCGACATTGGCCTGTGCTGCGGGTGCCAGTGCGGTGCCAGCGATGCCACCTTCCACCTGACGAAGCGCCAGGTCTTTGCGCACGCGCGCTTCAAACCCGGCGGGTGTCAGACCCTGGCTGGCGGCTAGCTGCGTGTAGCGCTCCATGTCCAAACTGCCGTCGGGCTTGCGCAAGCTTGCGATAGTGGGGTTCTGCTGCAATTCATGTGCCAGGCGCACATCGGTGCTGGTGAAGTGCGCGTCAGCTGCCGCATCGCTAAGCACATGCTCACGCACCAGACGCTCCAGCGTACCAAAGCGCGCTTGCGGTGAGTCCAGCAACTTGGGGTCGACATTGGGTTGTGAGCTGCGCAAGCGATCCACTTCGTTCTTGTGCGTGGCGTCCCACTCTTCTTGCTTGATGGAGTAGCTGCCAATTTTGGCTACGGTGTCACCACCGGCGTTGAAGCTGCGAAAGCCATTGATACCGACCAGCACGAAGGCCGGAATGATCAGCAAGAACATGAGGGTCATCATGATCTTCGTGTGCTTGCGAACAAAATCGAACATGCGATTAACTCTCCATCAAAAAAAACAAAAAGGCGAACAATGATGTTCGCCTTTGATTGGTGTGGGTGGTGAGTGATGACGGGCTCGAACCGCCGACCTACGCCGTGTAAAGGCGCCGCTCTACCAACTGAGCTAATCACCCCACCTGAAAACCTGTACTCAGTTCAACGCATCTTTCAATGCCTTGCCTGGACGAAACTTGGGAACCTTGGCTTTTTCTATTTTAATCGCATCACCGGTACGCGGATTGCGACCGGTGCGCTCCGCCCGCTCGCCAACCGCAAATGTACCAAATCCTAGCAGCGATACCGAGCCGCCGTCTTTCAGCGTCGCCGTAACGCCTGCAATGATAGCCTCCAGCGCGCGCGCAGCAGCTGCCTTGGAGATATCTGCCTCTTTTGCAATGTGTTCGATTAATTCAGTTTTATTCACAAAGACCCCTTGTTCAAGACAAAATTGCCTGCTACGCCATCCGTTCAGCGAGCGAAAAAGCTAGCGGATAACGCTACAACCATTTGAAGCCATGGGGCCAAACCGTGTCAACACGCCATGCAACATTTACCACTGTGCGGGGTGGCTATTCTAAGGGCAAATGAGCACATCAACGCGCCCTTGCACGTATTTCTGGAATCGCTTTTTGCAGGTAATAAACCATGGACCAGACGGTCAGCACCGCAGCACACCAGATCAGCACCATGCCAAACAGGTGGGTGTCGACCACTCCAAACAAGAGCCCGTCGAACAACAAAAAGGGAATCGCCACCATTTGCACCGCCGTCTTAATCTTGCCGATCATGTGCACGGCCACACTTTTTGATGCACCGATCTGCGCCATCCATTCGCGCAACGCCGAAATGGCAATTTCCCTTCCGATGATGATGAGAGCGACGAACACATCAGTGCGCTGCAGATGCACCAGCACCAGCACGCAGGCACAGACCAGAAACTTGTCGGCCACCGGGTCAAGGAAAGCACCAAAGGACGAGCTCTGGTTGAGTTTGCGGGCCAGGTAGCCGTCCAGCCAGTCGGTTGCAGCGAAGACCACGAACATGATGGTTGCGGCCAGGTTTTTTTCCGACACCGACAGCAGCGTGTCGGGCAGATAGAACACCCCCACAATGAACGGAATGGCAACAATGCGCGCCCAAGTCATGATGGTGGGGATGGTCAAAAACATGGGCCTCATTGTGGCATGCCTGCTGCTCGCATCCCGCCCTAATGCAGGGCCCGGTAAATTTCTTCGGCCAGTTCACGGGAGATGCCTTCCACCGACGCAATGTCTTCGGCGCTTGCCAATGCCACTCCGCGCACGCCGCCAAAGCGCTGCAGCAACTTGGCGCGGCGTTTGGGCCCAATGCCTGCAATCTCCTCAAGCTTGCCGCCACCCACGCGCACCTTGGCCCGCTGGGCACGCATGCCGGTGATGGCAAAGCGATGTGCCTCGTCGCGAATCTGCGCCACCAGCATCAACGCGGCCGAATCTGCACCCAGGTAGACCTTGTCGCGGCCATCGGCAAACACCAACTCTTCCAGGCCTACTTTTCGACCCTCGCCCTTCTCCACACCGACGATCAGCGACAGGTCCAGGCCGAGCGACACAAATACCTCGCGCGCCATTGCCACCTGACCCTTGCCGCCATCCACCAGCACCAGGTCTGGCAGGCGGCCCGTGCCCGCAGGCAATGTGCCCGAATGCTTGGCCTCATTTAAGGCCTCGGCCAGCTTGCTGTAGCGTCGGGTCAGCACCTGGCGCATGGCGGCGTAGTCGTCACCGCCGGTGATGCCCTCAATGTTGTAGCGGCGGTACTCGGCGTTCTGCATTCGGTGGTGATGAAAAACGACACAGGAGGCCTGGGTGTTTTCACCGGCGGTGTGCGAGATGTCGAAGCATTCGATGCGCAGGTCTTCCAGATTTTCCACCGCCAGGTCCAAGGCCTCGGCCAGGGCCCGGGTGCGCGCCTGTTGCGAGCCCTCTTCGGCCAGCAGGCGTGCGAGTTGCAAGGCGGCATTGGTTTGCGCCATGTCCAGCCAGGCGCGGCGCTGTTCGCGCGGCTGGTGGATGGCACTGACCTTGACACCAATTTGTTCGGACAAGGCCTTGAGCAAATCCCGTCCCACCGGATCGCTGACCACCAGCACCGAGGGCATGGGCACATCGATGTAGTGCTGGGCCAGAAAGGCTTCCAGCACCTGTACCTCGACCGTCGGCTTCTGGGCCTCATCGGCATCCTCGAGACCGGCAGCCTCTTCCACATGCACCGGGAAATACGGTCGGTCGCCCAGATGGCGGCCACCACGGACCATGGCCAGATTGACACAGGCCTTACCTCCCTGCACCTTGACGGCCAGAATATCCACGTCGCGGTCGGACACGTTATCCACCGACTGCTGATGCAGCACGTTCGACAGGGCCGCCACCTGGTTGCGGATTTCGGCCGCCTGCTCGAATTCCAGCCGCTCGGCATGCGCCATCATGCGAACCTCCAGCTCCTGCATCACCTCGCGCGCATCACCGCGCAAAAAGCGCTCGGCATTGGCCACGTCCTGGGCATAGTCCCCCGCCTTGATATGGCCGACACAGGGCGCGGAACAGCGCTTGATCTGGTACAGCAGGCAGGGCCGGGTGCGGTTGCTGAACACCGGGTCTTCGCAGGTGCGCAGGCGAAACACCTTTTGCATCAGCAAAATGGCTTCCTTGACGGCCCAAGCGCTCGGGTAAGGCCCGAAGTAGCGGTGCTTTTTTTCCACGCCGCCACGGTAGTACGAGACCCTCGCAAAGGCATTGGGGTTGGGTACCAGCCGTGCCCCCAAGGGTGCATCGCTGAGGCCCTCCAGCACCGGCCGTTTGACTGTGGGCGCCTGGCCCGACATCTTCAGATAGGGATAGCTCTTGTCGTCCCGAAACAGAATGTTGTACTTGGGGTTGAGCGTCTTGATCAGGTTGTTTTCCAGCAGCAGCGCCTCCGCCTCGGAGCGCACCACCGTGGTCTCCAGCCGCACAATTTTGCTGACCATGTGGCCAATGCGGGTGCCGCCATGGTTCTTCTGGAAGTAGCTTGAAACGCGCTTTTTGAGGTTGATGGCCTTGCCCACATACAAGACCTGGCCCTGAGCATCAAAGTAGCGGTACACGCCCGGCAGGGGCGGCAGGGATGCAACGTCGCGCAATAGGTCTTCGGAATGCTCAGAAATCATGGGTTGGTATTGTCCATGGACAATAGAGACCATGCTTTGGGATATTTTTTGTCGCGTCATCGACAACTTTGGTGACCTGGGCGTCTGCTGGCGCCTGTCTGCCGACTTGGCTGCGCGAGGACAATGTGTGCGATTGTGGGTGGACGATGGTGCCGCACTGCAATGGATGGCGCCCGGCGCGGTGGAGGGCGACTGGCCCGGCGTGCAGGTCTTGCCGTGGGAGCAGAGTTGTCTTGCCCAGACCCTGCAATCCTTGCCCCCCGCCGATGTCTGGATTGAGGCCTTTGGCTGCGATATTCCCCTGCCCTTTGTCGCGCATCGGGTGATTGCAGGCGACAAGCGTCCGGCCTGGATCAATCTGGAATACCTGTCGGCCGAGCACTATGTCGAGCGCTCGCATGGCCTAGCCTCCCCCATCATGAGCGGCCCGGCCAAGGGCTGGACTAAATCCTTTTTCTACCCCGGATTCACGCCCAAAACCGGCGGTCTGCTGCGCGAGCCCGACCTGATGGAGCGCATGGCGCAAGCCGCACCGGCCCCTGAACGGGCGCGGTTTTTAGCCGCGCTGGGCCTGCCATGGCAGGGCGAGCGCCTGGTCAGCTTGTTTTGCTATGAGCCAGCCATGCTCAAGAACTTGCTGTTGCATCTTGCAGACTTACCCACACCGACCCGGCTACTGGTCACCGCAGGTCGTGCGACAGCCGCCGTAAGAGCACTGATGGGCGATCAAACCGAGCGGGGCAATCTGAGGCTCAGCTTTCTGCCAGGCCTGACACAGCTGGACTTTGACCGCTTGCTATGGCATGCGGATGTGAATTTTGTGCGAGGCGAGGACTCGGTGCTGCGGGCCCTGTGGGCCGGCAAACCCTTTGTCTGGCAGGTCTATGCACAGGATGACGGCGCCCATGGCGCCAAGCTCGAAGCCTTTCTGGATCGCATGGAATTCAGTCCGGCCTTGCGCCAACTGCACCAGGCCTGGAACGGGCTGCTGCCAGGCAGTGAGGCGGACGCTGCACTAGCGAGCCGGCAGCCCCAGGCGTTGGCGCAATGGCAGGCTGAGGTGCTTGCAGCACGCTCCCGGTTGCTCAAAATGGATGACTTGGCTAGCCAGCTCGTCGCATTCGTGCGGAATAAACGCTAAAATGCAAGGCTTTGCTGATATTGCCGGGAGACACCGCGGCTTGTCACAACCCGCCGCGGCATGCGGCATACCTCAAGCTGATGGCCCGTGGCCCGCAGCCTAACTGCTACCAGACATTTATGAAAATCGCTCAAGAAATCCGCGCCGGCAACGTCATCATGCACGGCAAAGACCCGATGGTCGTTCTGAAAACCGAATACAGCCGCGGTGGTCGCAACTCCGCCACCGTGCGCATGAAGCTCAAAAGCCTGATCGCCAATTTCGGCACCGAAGTCGTGTTCAAGGCCGACGACAAGCTGGACCAAGTTATTCTGGATAAGAAGGATTGCACCTACTCCTACTTTGCCGATCCCATGTATGTGTGCATGGACAGCGAATTCAACCAGTACGAAGTCGAAGCCGAAAACATGGGCGACGCTTTGAACTATCTGGAAGACGGCATGGAACTCGAAGTGGTGTTCTATGACGGCAAGGCCATCTCGGTCGAACTGCCCACCGGCGTGGTGCGTGAAATCACCTGGACCGAACCCGCCGTCAAGGGCGATACCTCCGGCAAGGTGCTCAAGCCTGCCAAGATCGCCACCGGCTTCGAAATCGGTGTGCCAATCTTTGTGGCCCAGGGCGACAAGGTCGAAATCGACACCCGCACCGGCGAATACCGCAAGCGCGTCTAAGTCGAATCCTTAGGGCGCTGGCCCTGGTTTGGGAAATGCGTGAGCATCCAGTCGGCTTCAATTGGCAACACGGCCAACACGTCCGAGGGCAGGTCCTGCAACTGCGCGGGTCCGGCATCGGGGCTGTCCGCCAACAATCCAGCAAGATGGACGATGGCACCCAGGCGCGAATAGGCCTGATCCACCAGCGGGTCGGCACTGCGCTGAAGGGCCTGTACCATTTACATGGGGAGATCCATCGACGTCTTCCAGAATGCTTGGGTGTCGAGCCCGGCAACAGCGGCAAACGAACCGCAAAGGCATGCGCCCAAAGGCAAGGTACGCACCTTGTTCATGCCGACCATGGCAATGGCGTGTTCAATGCTGCCCACGCCACGCGGTAAACCAAATTGCGCACTATTGGCCAATTGCAGCAACTTGGCGGCAATGGCCGGGTCGCGCGCGATCAACGCACCGACCGCCTCTACACCCGCATCTTCGTCCTTGAGCGTTTGGATTAGGGAGTGGGCCAACTCCGGAATGGATGGAAGCCTGACCGACTCAAAAAAAAGAATCCATGCTGGACATAAGCGCTCGCCTCTGAATGTTCTAGTTGCTTCGAATTTAACCCAAATGGTGGCCGGTTTATCGCAGCAGACCCGCAAGTTCGACCACACCGCTGCCAGCGCCTGCTGGGTCGCGATACACCCGGCTTGGGTGCACAATACAAACCATGAAAAATACACCCAGACTGGCCAAGGGAGGCCTGCGCAACGGCTCTGCCCTGTTGCAGGAAACCACCAACGCCGCCGACGAATTGCAGGCCGATGCCTACCGCCTGGCCTTTGCCGACACCGAATTCTTGTTACGCCGTGAAACCCGCGGCATCCGCATCCAGTTGGAGATGCTGAAGCCCGATCTGGATCAGACTTCACAAGGGGTGAACGACACCGTGGTGGTGTTCGGCAGTGCGCGATTTATGGCGCCGGAAGATGCCAACGCGCTGCTGGACAAGGCACAACAGCATGGCGATGTGGCGCAAATCAGCGAGGCTCAGCGCCAGGTTCGCAATGCCAGGCACTACGACAATGCCCGCCTGTTTGCCCGTCTGGTGGCCGGACACAGCCTGAAAAGCGCGCCGGAGAATCGTTTGTTTATCTGCACCGGCGGCGGTCCGGGCATCATGGAGGCGGCCAATCGCGGTGCGTTTGAAATGGGTGCACCCACACCCGGCCTCAACATCACCTTGCCGCACGAGCAGCGTGCCAACCCCTACGTGACGCCCTCGCTGAGCTTCAAGTTCCATTACTTTGCCATCCGCAAGATGCATTTCATGATGCGGGCCAAGGCCTTGGTCGCATTCCCCGGCGGCTTTGGCACGCTGGACGAGCTGTTCGAAGTGATCACCCTGGTGCAAACGCAAAAGGCCAAACCGGTGCCCATCATCCTGTTTGGCAAGGATTACTGGAAGCGCCTGATCAACCTGGATGTACTGGTGGAAGACGGCACCATTTCGGCCAAAGACCTGGACCTGATCCAGTACACCGACGACCCAGAAGAAGCCTGGCAAATGATCCGCAAATTTTACGATTTGCCGGAGACTTGAGGCCTCAAATGCCAAGCTGCCCGTGAGCCCATCGCCACGGCTGTCCCCACGGTCCAGAACACCACCGACACCCCCACCACCATGCCGGCCGTGCCAAAAAGCATGGGCATCAGCACGCTGGACAGGTTGATGCTCATCAGCCGCAGGCCCAGCGCCTGACCGTGGACGGCGTGCGGCGTGATCTGGTGCAAGGTACTCATGATCATGGGTTGCACCGATCCGAGGGCCAGGCCTAGCAGCACCGAGCAGCAACCCATCGCCAAAGGCGTGTGCATCAGGGGATATATTGCAAACAGCAAGGCCGTGACCAGCATGGCGCTAGTCACCACCACCCACTCCTTCAAATGCGCGGCAAGCAGCGGCATGGCCACGCGCACACAGGCGGCTGCCACGGCAAAACTACCCAAAATGGCGCCAATCACCGAGGCGCTAAAGGCCCGTTCATGGCCCAGCACCGGCACCACAAAGGTGGGCACATCCCAGCAACTCGACAGCAGCCAGTTCACCAGCAGCAAGCGCTGCATCAAAGGCTCACGCAGCAAATGCCAGACCTGGGGCTTGGCCATACCCTCTGGATGAACCACGGGCGGCAGTTCCTGAGTGTGGCGAATCCAGAGCCAAGTCAGCAGCGGCAACAAGGCCATCAACAGCAACGCGACCCGAAAACCCGTGGTGTCGGCGGCGGCCCCACCCAGCCAGATGCCGGCATGGTCAATCAGCAACCCCGCCAACACCGGGCCAAAGAAATTGGAAATGGCCGGGCCTATGGCCAGCCAGCTGAACACGCGCTTGAGTTCGGTGGCACCGTGGGCCGCGCGGCCGACATGGCGCTGCAGCGCGATGGAGGCCGAGCCGGTGGCACCGCCCATGCACAGGGCGGTGAGACACAGCACCTCGAAGCGCGGCCACAGCACGGCGGCCAAGGCGCCGGACACCGCGAACAACAATGCAATTCCCACCGGCCGCTTGAGGCCGTGGCGGTCCGCGTAGCGCCCGGCCGGAATCGCCAGAAACACCTGCATCAGGGAAAACAGCGCCAACAGGCTGCCCACCTCCAGGGCGCCATAGCCTAATTTCAGCGCCAGCAGCGGTGACGCCATGCGGGTGCCGGCCATGGCCGCATGCAGACAAATTTGGCCCGCGATGAGACGCGCTAGCGCCGAGGCCGGTGCTGCCTGCATCAGCGGCCGCTGCCCGGCTCCGTGCCCGCATCGGGCTCGCCGTCCAGGTCGCGGTCCACCGCAACCAAGGCCTGAGCCTGCGTGTCGGGCAATGCCTCCACTTTTTTCAGCGCCCGGTCCATGGCGCGGCTGCGCACCTGCGCGTTGTCCAATGTCTTGAGCACGGTTTCGGTCTGCGCTTTCACCTTGGCCAGCACATCGCCGAACTTGCCGAATTCATTCTTGACGGCGCCCAGCACCTGCCAGACCTCGGAGCTGCGTTTTTCCAGCGCCAGCGTTCTGAAGCCCATTTGCAAGGAACTAAGAATCGCCAGCAAGGTGGTGGGGCCGGCCAACGTCACGCGGTGGTCGCGCTGCAGGCTCTCCATCAGGCCTGGGCGGCGCAACACTTCAGCGTAGAGGCCTTCGGTGGGCAGGAACAGGATGGCAAAGTCGGTGGTGTGCGGCGGCTCCACATACTTTTCGTTCATGTTCTTGGCCTCTAGGCGTATGCGCAGCTCCAGCGCCTTGGCGGCCGCCTCGGCGCCCAGCACGTCCGCCCTGCCCTGCGCGTCCAGCAGGCGCTCGTAGTCTTCATTGGGAAACTTGGCGTCAATCGGCAACCACAGCGGCGTGCCGTCGATGGAGCGACCGGGCAGCCGGATGGCAAAGTCCACCACATTCTTGCTACCCGGAATGGTGGCCACCTGGGCGGCGTACTGGTCGGGCACAAACACCTGTTCCAGCAGCGCCTCGAGCTGCGCCTCGCCAAACATGCCGCGCGTCTTGACATTGGTGAGCAGGTGCTTGAGGTCGCCCACGCCTTGTGCCAGGGTCTGCATTTCGCCCAGGCCCTTGTGCACCTGCTCCAACCGCTCGGCCACCTGCTTGAAGCTTTCACCCAGGCGCGTCTGCAAGGTGGATTGCAGCTTCTCATCGACCGTGGCCCGCATCTCGTCGAGCTTGGCGGCATTGGTGGTTTGCAGCTGTGCCAGTTGCGCCTCCAGGGTCTGGCGGATCTCGGCCATGCGCCGCGCATTGGATTCGCTCACATTGCCAAGCTGAAGTGTCAAGGTGTCGGACAAGGACTTTTGCAAGAGGGCCAGCTGCTGGCCAAAGGCGTCAATCTGGCTGTTTTGGGTGCGCGTCGCCTCCGCGCCTTGGGCCGTCAAGGTCTGCTGGAAGCTGGCCAGATTTTGCGAGAGTTCCTGGCGTGCGCCGCGTGAGGACTCGGCAATTTCCTGGCGCAACGCGCGCTCCAAATTTTGGGTATTCGTGGCAATGGCCGCGAGCAGACCGCGTTGCGCATCCTCCTGCTGCTGCGGGTCCTGCCCCTCCGGCTTGCGCGCGGCCAGCCACAGCAGCACGCCGCTGTTCACCAGCACCAGGGCCAGCAGCAGCCACAAAGGCAGGGAACTCAATGGGCCGTCCATTCAAAGTCCTGGCTGGGTCAGCACTTCCGGGTTCAGCGGCGTCACCGCCTTGCCATTGACCAGAAAACCGATCAGGTTGTCCACCGCCAACGCGGCCATTGCGCGCCGTGTGCCCTCGGTGGCACTGGCGATGTGCGGGGTCAGCACCACGTTGGGCACGCTCAGCAGCGCCGGATGGACGGCTGGCTCGCCTTCAAAAACATCCAAACCAGCGGCGGCAATGCGCTTAAGGCGCAAGGCTTCGGCCAGCGCCGCGTCGTCCACAATGCCGCCGCGCGCCAGGTTGATCAGGGTGGCGGTGGGCTTCATCAGCGCCAGCTCGGCAGCTCCTATGGTGTGGTGGGAGGCGGCCGAATACGGCAGCACTAGCATCACGTGGTCAGAGTTTTTCAGCAGCTCTTCCTTACCCACGTAACGGGCGTTGAAGCTTGCTTCGGTGGCCGCATCCAGGCGCGAGCGGTTGTGGTAGACCACCTGCATGCCAAAGCCCAGTGCCGCGCGCCTGGCAATGGCCTGGCCGATGCGGCCCATACCAACAATGCCCAGCGTGGTGCCATGCACCTCGGCGCCAGAGAACATGTCGTAGCTCCAGCGCGTCCATTTGCCTGCGCGTAAATAATGTTCGCTCTCCGTCACGCGCCGCGCTGTCGCCATCAGCAGGGCAAAGCCGAAGTCAGCGGTGGTCTCGGTCAGCACATCGGGCGCGTTGGTGCCCAGCACGCCGGCAGCGCTCATGGCGGCCAGGTCGAAATTGTTGTAGCCCACCGTCATGTTGGCGCACAGCTTGAGCTGCGGGCATTGCTCCAGCAGGTCGGCGTTGACCTTTTCCGTGCCGGTCATGAAGACACCGACCTTGCCCTGCAGGCGCTGCGCCAGCTCGAGCGGCGACCAGATCACATCGGCCTGGTTGGATTCGACTTCAAAGTGCTGGCTGAGCTGCTCCAGCACCTCAGCAAAGATGGCGCGGGTAATGAGGATGGCGGGCTTGGTCATGGTGTTCCGGCTGGTTGGGCAATTTCAAAGACTTGACGCAAATAGGCCAGGTAGCGCTCGTCATCGCACATGTTCTTGGACGGCGTGTCCGATAGCTTGGCAACAGGCTGGCCGTTGCACTTCACCATCTTGATGACGATTTGCAGCGGCTCGTAGCCCAGGTCATTGGTCAGGTTGGTACCTATGCCAAAGGCCAGCTGGCAGCGGCCGCGAAACTGCTGGTACAGGGCAATGGTGCGCGGCACAGTCAGGCCATCGCTAAAAATCAGGGTCTTGGTGCGCGGATCCACGCGGTTGCGGACGTAATGGTCCAGCATGCGCTCGCCCCAATCGAAGGGGTCGCCGCTGTCGTGGCGCGCACCGTCAAACAGCTTGCAGAAGAACAGGTCGAAGTCACGCAAAAAGGCCGTCATGCCGTAGACATCGCTGAGCGCAATGCCCAGGTCGCCGCGGTACTCACGGGCCCAGCTCTCGAAGGAGTAAATCTGGCTGTCGCGCAGACGCGGCCCCAGCGCCTGGCAGGCCTGCAGGTATTCGTGCGCCATGGTACCCAGGGGTGTGAGGCCCAGCTTCATGGCCAGCCAGACGTTGCTGGTGCCGGCCAGTTGGCCCGGCACGCTGCGCCCGTGGCCCGGGCTATGGTGGGTGCCCAGGCGTGCGGCGAGCACCCGCATCATCTCTTCGTGCCACGCGCGCGAGAAGCGCCGACGTGTGCCGTAGTCGGCAATCTTCAGGTCGCTCAAGCCTTCTTCGCGCAACTGGCCGATCTTGATCTCCAGGCGCATGCGGCCCTCCGGAAAGTCTGGCACCGCCTGGGTGTTGCGGAAGTAGACCTCGTTGACGATGGCAAGCACCGGGATCTCAAACAGGATGGTGTGCAGCCAGGGGCCGACAATTTCAATGCTGATATCGCCCGAGGGCAGCGGCGTGACCGTGATGTATTTTTCGTTGAGCTTGAACAGGCCCAGAAAGTCGACAAAGTCGCTCTTGATAAAGCGCATGGAGCGCAAATAGGCCAATTCGCTTTCCTGGAAATGCAGGCTGCAGAGCGAGCGGATTTCTTCGCGTATCTCGTCCACAAACGGCGCCAGTTGCGCGCCCGGGTTACGGCACTTGAAGCGGTATTCCACCTGCGCCCCGGGGAACTGGTGCAGCACAACCTGCATCATGGTGAACTTGTACAGGTCGGTGTCCAGAAGACTGGTAATGATCATGGTGTGAGGAATGCGGGTGAGGCGCCGGTTTGCCCGGCCACCAGTGTAATGACTCGGTCGGCATGGGCGGCGAGCAGCGTATTTTGCTCCGCAACCAACAGGGACATGCCCTGGCTTTTGAGCTGCAGCAAGGCATCTCGGATGGACTCCACCAGCAGCGGCGCAATGCCTTCGCAAGGCTCGTCCAGCAGCAGCATGCTGGGCGCTGTCATCAGGGTGCGCGCAATGCTGAGCATTTGTTGCTCGCCGCCGCTCATCTCCAAGGCGCGGCGCTTTTGCATGGGCTTGAGGGCGGGGAACAGCGCAAACACCTGGTTCAGCTGCTGCTCGGTGGAATGGGTCTTCTGGCCGTGGGCGGTAGGCGCACGCGCCGCCACCAGCAGGTTTTCCAGAACCGTGAGTTCGGCAAACAGGCGCCGGTCTTCCGGCACAAAGCCCAGGCCCAGCTGGGCCCGCGCATGCGCGGGCCAGTCGGAGATCGAACGGCCCTGCAATACCACGCTGCCCTGTACCCTGGGCCCAAGGCCTATGAGAGACTGCAGCAGCGTCGACTTGCCGGCGCCATTGAGTCCCTCCAGCACCACCAGCTCACCTGGGCCCACCCGCAGCGACACCTCAAATAGCGCCTGGGCCGCACCATACCAGGCGTTTAAGCGGCTGACCTCAAGCATTGCCATTCCCCCCTGCATGATGAAAGCCCTGACCCAGGTAGCGGCTCAACACCAGCGGATTGACTGCCACTTCCTGTGCCGTGCCCGACGCGGCAATGCGGCCTTCCATCAGCACCAGCACCCGATCGGCCACGCCAAACACGGCGTCCATATTGTGTTCGGTATACAGCACGGACAGCCGCTCAGCGCCTGCTGCACCCTGGGCGAGTGCGCGCACCAATTGCATCAACGCGCCCCGCTCGCTGGCTGCAAGACCGGCGGCGGGCTCGTCCAGCAGCAGCAAGCCCGGTCCAGAAGTCAGCCCGGCCAGTGCCATGGCCAGCTCCAGACGTTTTTTTGCGCCGTAGGGAAGCTGCAGTGCGCCCAGATCTGCCTGCTCCTGCAAACCGACGCGCGCCAGCAGTTCCAATGCCGGTTGCCGCGCTTGCCGGTCCAGCACCCGCAGCGGGTTGAGCGGGGAAGCACCTGGCAACAGCAGTTGCACGTTCTGCAAAACGGTCAAGGCTTCAAAGGTTTGCGCCACCTGAAACGTGCGGGCTATGCCGCACTGCAAGCGCCGCGCCGCCGACATATCTCCCAGCGCTTGCCCACGCCACAGCACCTGACCGGCACTGGGCGCGTGCTGGCCGGCAATGCAGGCAAAGGTGGTTGACTTGCCGGCGCCGTTGGGGCCAATCAAGGCCACGCATTCGCCGGGCTGAACGCCAAAGCTCACATCGCGCACGGCCTGCACACCGCCAAAGTGCTTGGCCAGGTGCAGCAACTCCAAGCCCTGCGCCTCAGACATGGTTAGCCCCCCGCCACCAGGCATGGCGCACGCCCAGCAGACCCGACGGCGCCCAGACCATGATGAGCATCACCAGCAGACCCAGGGCGCCGCGCCAGTAAATAAAGTTGCGCCCGAGTTCGCTGCTGGCCAGCACCAGCACCAAGGCACCGGCGAGCGTGCCCCACAACTGCTGCAAACCTCCCAGCAACACCACCAGCAGAAAATCAACCGAGGTGGACACCGACAGCACAGAGGGAAATACCGAACCCTTGTGGGCCGCAAACAAGCCCCCGCCCAGGCCCGCCAGTGCCGCGCTTTGCAGCAGCACCTGCCATTTGATGGCCTGCACCGGCAGTCCGCTGGCGGCCACACGCATGGGCGCGTCACGCACCGCCTGCAGGGCTGCGCCCAGACCGGAACGTGCGAAGCGCCTGAGTGCGGCAATCGCGAGCAAACCCAGCAGGCCCAGCAGCACGAAAAACCAGGGGCGCAGGCCCAGGCCGACCAATTGCAGCCCAATCAGACCATTGTCACCGCCGCTAAGCGCCACCCACTGGCTGGCACCGGCCCAAAGCACCTGCGCCAGCGCCAGGGAAAGCATGGCCAGATAGACACCGCTGCTGCGCACCAGCACCGCACCGAACGTTGCGGCCAGCAGCAGACTGGCAAACGTGGCAGTCAGCAAAGCGCCCATCAGCCCCCACTCCCAGGCCAGATGTACCCAGGCTGCGGCATAAGCGCCCACGCCAAAAAACGCGGCATGGCCAAAACTCACCAGCGCACCCAGAGCCATCATGGACTGCAGGCTCACGCCCACAATCACCAAAATCCACATGTCAGAAACCAGGGACTGCCAGTAGTCGCCCGCCCACCAGGCCATGGCCGTGATGGCAGCCAGGACCGCGCAAACCCATTGGAAGCGGATCGCCGCATGAGGCCAGAGGGAAAAAGTCAGGCCATGCTCCTGTGGCAAGGGCAGCAGCGCGCGGCCCATCAAGCCCTGGGGTTTGAAGGTCAGCACCAGTCCCATGGTCACAAACACCAGCATCAGCGTGGCTTGGGGAAACAGCAGCACGCCAAAGGAATGCACCAGCCCGATCAGCAGCGCGGCCCAGAAGGCGCCGGCCACGCTGCCCAGGCCACCGGTCACCACCACGACAAAGGTTTCCACCACCATGTTCAGGTCCATTTGCAGGTTGGCGGGTTCGCGCGGCAGTTGCAACGCGCCGCCCAGACCGGCCAGTGCGCAGCCCAACACCACGGCCATGAGCATCAGCGGCTTGGCGTTGACGCCCAGGGCCGACAGCATGTCACGGTCCAGCGTGGCGGCGCGCAGACGCATACCCCAGCGGCTATGGTGCAAGAGCCCATGCAAGGCCAGCCAGACCAGTGGCCCCAGCGCGATGGTCAGCAATTGGTATTGGGGGAAAAACTCGCCGCCGATTTCCACAGCTCCCTTGAGCCCTGGAAAGCGCGGGGCAAACACCTCGTCGGGCCCGAATAGCCAGCGCATGGCGTCGTGTAAGGCCAGGCTCAGGCCAAAGGTGGCGACCAACTGGTACAGTTCGGGCGCGCCATACAGGCGGCGCAACAGCAGCCACTCTGCAAGCGCACCCACCAGCGCGGCACAGATCGAACCCAGCAACATGGCCGCGGCATACAAGCAGCCACTGTCGGCCCAGGCCGGATACCAGTTCACCAGCCAGTGAGCCGAGAACAGCGCGCCCAGCATAAAGAAACTGCCATGGGCAAAGTTAACGATGCGGGTCACGCCAAAAATCAGCGTCAGGCCCGCGGCCATCAGAAACAAGGTACTGGCGTAGCTCAGTCCGTCCAGCAGTGCCATCGCAAGGGCTGCCATCAAGGGTCTCAGTCTAGCCAGTGGCTGAAGTCCTTTACCGGCACCCGAGGTGTGTCAAAGGTATTGACCAAGGCACTGTCATCGGCATAGCCCAGTGCCATACCGCAGACCAGCATCTCCTGCGGGCCCGCGCCTATCAGCGGCATCACGATGCTGGAAAAACCATTCCACGCCGCCTGCGGGCAGGTGTGCAGGCCCAGGCCACGAGCCGACAGCATGATGCTTTGCATAAAGCCGCCGTAATCGACCAGCGAGCCATGGCCCATGACCCGATCCACGGTGAACATCAGGCCCACCGGCGCGTCAAAAAAACGGAAGTTGCGTTGGTGCTGGACATGCATTTGCTCGCGGTCCGCCTTGCCAATTCCCAGCAGCCCATACAGTCCCCATCCATTTTCTCGACGGCGGTCGATGTAGGGGCTGACCCATTTTTGCGGGTAATAGTCCCATTCTTCCTGGTACTGCTCGGCCAGCGTGGGGTCGGCGCGCAGGGCGTCATGGGCAGCACAGGCCTTTTCCACCAACGCCTTGCGTGTATCGCCTTGCAGCACATAGACCTTCCAGGGCTGGCAATTGGTGCCAGATGGAGCACGGCTGGCCACCTGCAAAATGTGCTCAAGGTCGGCACGCGCCACAGGCTTCGGCGTAAAAGCCCGCATGGAGCGGCGAGTACAAATGGCTTCATCAATCGCGGAAAGCGTCATGCAAGGGTCTCCAGATGAGTTTTGGGTACAGGGAAATAGCGATCGGACATGCCCCGATTTTGCCAGTCGCGCGGCCTGTCAATTCTTATGCGTCGCGCTTGTGACACAGAGAGGACTTTTTCAAATTTAGAAAAACGACTCTAAGTTGCTGCATCGCAACAAAAAGTGCTTGCAATCGCACTTGGGCTGATTACAATTCAAACCATGCTGCGGTGCAACATAAGCTCCACAGAGCCAGGCACCAAGGCAGTCAGAGAAGCTGTATTCACTCACCCCAATTTGGAGAATCACCATGTCCGTACTCACCGTTGAACAAGTCGTAGCCGCTCAAAAAGCTAACATCGAAACCCTGTTTGGTTTGACCAACAAGGCATTTGAAGGTGTTGAAAAGATTGTCGAACTGAACCTGACTGCTTCCAAGGCGGCCCTGTCCGAGGTCGCTGGCCACACGCAATCGGTTTTGAGCGTGAAAGACGTGCAAGAGCTGATTGCTCTGCAATCCGGTCTGCTGCAACCGCTGGCTGATAAGACTGCCGCCTATAGCCGTCACCTGTATGACATCGCGACCAGCACTAGCGCAGAATTCACCAAGGCCGCCGAAGGCCAAGCCTCTGAAGCACAAGACAAATTTGCAGAACTGGTTGACAGCGCCACCAAGAACGCACCCGCCGGTTCCGAAGCCGCTGTGGCGATCCTGAAGAGCTCGGTTTCCGCTGCCAACAGCGCGCTGGAATCTGTGCAAAAGGCTGTGAAGCAGGCGACCGAAGTGGCTGAAGCCAATTTCCAAGCCGTTGCTGCGACCACCGCGACCAAGCCAGCCACTGCCAAAAAGAAATAATTTTTCTGCCTGTCACAAATCTTGTGACAAGATTCTAGGAGCCAAGGGAAAACCCTGAGATAATGCAGACATCAGGGACTCTTAGTCTCTCACCAGTTGTCTCCTCGGGTCCTTTCGAAACCATCAGGTTCAGGGATCCCTTCAGGGCCCCGTTGCAAGACGGGGCCTTTTTTTTGCTAGCGCAAGGCTGATTTGGCAGCGATGGCTGCGCGCAGTTGCGGCAGTGCCAGCAGCATGGCCTGGCGCCCGGCCTCGATGGACCGCCTGCGGGCGCCAAAGTCAGCGCTGGATATGCCGGTCAAGACCGGGCGCACCACCACATCGGCGTCGCGGAGCTCCAAGCTATTGATGCTCTTGCCCATGATTGTGAAGGTCTGCAGCAGAATGTCCAGGGTTCCACCGGCCAGATTGCCGTCGGGAGGACTGGATATATCGACGGCAATCACCAACTCTGCACCCATCTTGCGGGCGGCCCGCACCGGGACCGGGGACACCAGTCCACCATCCACGTAGTCGTGGCCGGAAATTTTGACCGGCTGAAAGATGGCCGGAACAGCACTTGAAGCACGCACCGCCGTGCCCGTGTCGCCGCGCTGGAACAAGGTGTCGGAGCCACTATTTAGGTCGGTGGCCACAATGCCCAGGGGCAAGGGCATGTTTTCGATCAGCCGCGAGTTGACCTGTGCATTGACGTAGCGCGCCAGCGCTTCACCGCGCAAGGCACCCCGGCTAAAAATCTGCAGACTCCAATCGGCAATGGCCGCCTCGTCCATGGTCTCGGCCACCTGTTGCAACTGGGCGCCGCTCTTGCCGCTGGCATAAATGGCGGCTACCAGGCTGCCGGCCGAGGTGCCGGCCACTAGGCTGGGCCGGATACCGGCTTCTTCGAGTACCTGGATCACGCCCACATGGGCAAAACCTCGCGCGGCACCGCCGCCCAGCGCCAGCCCAATGCGCGGGGGCACTTTGGCGGAGGGAGTAGGTGCTGGCAAAATCGGTGTGGAGGGCGTACCAGGCGGTGCGGCACAGCCCGCCAGCAGCAGGGCCAGCAGGCCGGGAAGAATGCAGACGCGAAGAAGATTCATATCGTTCAAAGGCAGCCCAACTCCAAGCGGTTTTGGCATCAGGCGCGTGGGGATAAAAAAACAAGGGCCCAGTTCAAACCGAACTGAGCCCCGATCGGCAACAGCGCTAAGGCTTAACCGGCGGTCGCCTCTTCCGGCTTGGATTTGCCTTCCTTCTTGGGCAAGGGCTGGATGTCGAGCAGCACCTCGGTCTTGCTTTCATCCTTGTCGTCCAGATCCACCGTCAGACGGCCACCGTCGGTCAGGCGACCAAACAGCAACTCGTCGGCGAGGGCACGGCGAATCGTGTCCTGAATCAGGCGCTGCATGGGGCGCGCACCCATCAGCGGATCGAAGCCCTTCTTGGCCAGGTGCTTGCGCAGCTTGTCGGTAAAGGTGACATCGACCTTCTTCTCGGCCAATTGGGTCTCCAACTGCAGCAGGAACTTGTCGACCACGCGCAGGATCACATTTTCGTCAAGCGCCTTGAAGCTCACCAAGGCATCCAGACGGTTGCGGAACTCCGGCGTAAACAGGCGCTTGATGTCGGCCATCTCGTCGCCAGACTCGCGCGGGTTGGTAAAGCCGATGGTGGCCTTGTTCATGGTCTCGGCTCCGGCATTCGTCGTCATGATGATGATGACGTTGCGGAAGTCGGCCTTGCGCCCATTGTTGTCGGTCAGCGTGCCGTGGTCCATCACCTGCAGCAGCACGTTGAAGATGTCCGGGTGGGCCTTCTCGATTTCATCCAGCAAGAGCACGCAATGCGGCTTCTTGGTGATGGCCTCGGTCAGCAAACCACCCTGATCAAAACCGACATAACCCGGAGGTGCGCCGATCAGGCGGCTGACCGCATGGCGCTCCATGTATTCGCTCATGTCAAAGCGAATTAGGTCAATGCCCATGATGTAGGCGAGCTGCTTGGCGGCCTCTGTCTTGCCGACACCGGTGGGGCCGCTGAACAGGAAAGAGCCGATCGGCTTGTCGCCCTTGCCTAGGCCCGAGCGCGCCATCTTGACGGCCGATGCCAGCACGTCAATCGCCTTGTCCTGGCCGAACACCACGTTGCGCAGATCGCGCTCCAGTGTGCGCAGCTTGCCGCGGTCGTCGTTCGATACATTGGCCGCTGGAATGCGCGCAATCTTGGCGACAATCTCTTCGACCTCGGACTTGGTGATAGTCTTCTTGCGCTTGCTGGCCGGCAGAATGCGCTGGGCCGCACCGGCCTCATCGATCACGTCAATCGCCTTGTCGGGCAGATGGCGGTCGTTGATGTACTTGGCGCTGAGTTCGGCCGCAGCCTGCAGGGCGGCCACCGCGTACTTGACACCGTGATGCTCTTCAAAGCGGGATTTGAGGCCCTTGAGAATTTCAACGGTTTGCTCGACCGTGGGCTCGACCACATCCACCTTCTGGAAGCGGCGCGACAGGGCCGCGTCTTTCTCGAAGATGCCGCGGTATTCGGTAAAGGTGGTGGCACCGATACACTTGAGCTGGCCCGAGCTCAGACCCGGCTTGAGCAAATTGGACGCATCCAGCGTGCCGCCGGATGCCGCACCGGCACCGATCAGTGTGTGAATTTCGTCAATGAAGAGCACGCCGTTGGGCTTGTCCTTCAAGGCCTTGAGCACGCCCTTGAGACGCTGCTCGAAGTCGCCGCGGTACTTGGTGCCGGCCAGCAACGCGCCCATGTCAAGGGAATAAACCACGGCCTCGGCCAGGATGTCGGGCACATCTTTTTGCGTGATGCGCCAGGCCAGACCCTCGGCAATCGCGGTCTTGCCGACACCGGCCTCGCCCACCAGCAGCGGGTTGTTTTTGCGGCGGCGGCACAGGATTTGAATCACGCGCTCGACCTCGTACTCGCGGCCGATCAGCGGATCGATCTTGCCGTCCTTGGCCAGCTGGTTCAGGTTGACGGTGTACTGCTCCAGCGGCGAGGACTTCTCGTTCTTTTCGCTGCCGCCCTCCTCGGCCTCGCCGGTCGACTCATGGGCCTTGGCGGGTTCGGGGGGATCGTTTTTCTTAATGCCGTGGGCAATGAAATTGACCACGTCCAGGCGCGTCACGCCCTGCTGGTGCAGGTAGTAGACGGCGTGCGAGTCCTTCTCGCCAAAGATGGCGACCAGCACATTGGCGCCTGTCACTTCCTTCTTACCGCTGCCGGTGCTTTGCACATGCATGATGGCGCGCTGGATGACGCGCTGAAAACCCAGGGTGGGCTGGGTATCGACCTCGTCGCTACCGGCCACTTGGGGCGTGTTGTCCTTGATAAAGTTGGCCAGCGATTTGCGCAGGTCATCGATATTGGCCGAACAGGCGCGCAGCACTTCGGCAGCGCTGGGGTTATCAAGCAAAGCCAATAGCAAATGCTCCACGGTAATGAATTCGTGGCGTTGCTGACGCGCCTCCACGAACGCCATGTGCAGGCTAACTTCCAATTCTTGGGCAATCATGTGGTTTCCTTTGCCTTGCGTTGATGATTAACTGTAAACCGTTTTGAAACACAGCGTGGTGCGGCTGTGCTTCTTCTCAAAATCTTCTCAAAATTCAACCGGCTCGCTCACGCATTGAAGCGGATGCCCGGCCTTGTGCGCCGCGTCCTGCACCTGATCCACCTTGGTGGCTGCCACGTCCTTCGAATACACGCCGCATACGCCCTTGCCGTCGAGATGGATCTTCAGCATGATGGCGGTTGCCGCCTCAAGGTCCTTGCCGAAAAACTCCTGTATCACCACCACCACAAATTCCATGGGCGTGTAGTCGTCATTGAGCATGACCACCTGGTACAGCCCCGGGGGCTTCACCTTCAAGGGAACGCGTTCGAGTACTACGGAGCCGCCCTCGTCCCGGTCGGGCACCCGCACAGGGTTTGGGGGTTGGTTTTCGGGTTTTTTGGTCGCCATGGCTTCCATTCTATCGGTCACCTCAAAACACTGCATCGCTCCAACGATCTGGTGACGGATCCATGACAATCAAGATGCCGACGCAAAAAAACCGCAGAAGCAGTTTTGCCTGCTGCGGTCTGAGGGATCAAGTTGCTGCAAACCTGTCGCAAGGCGACAGCAGAGCTGGTTTACATGTGCTCGATCAGGACATTGCCAAAGCCTGAGCAACTGACCTGGGTCGCGCCCACCATCAGCCTAGCGAAGTCAAAGGGCACACGCTTACTATGGATCGCCTTTTTCATGGCGCTGATGATCAGATCGGCAGCCGCCGTCCAGCCCATGTGGCGCAGCATCATCTCGGCAGCCAGGATTGCGGAGCCTGGATTCGCATAGTCCAGCCCGGCATGTTTGGGCGCCGTGCCGTGGGTGGCTTCAAACATGGCCACGGTATCACTCAGGTTGCCACCGGGCGCAATGCCGCTACCACCGACCTGGGCCGCCAGCGCGTCGGAGATGTAGTCGCCGTTCAGATTGAGCGTGGCAATCACGCTGAACTCTGCCGGGCGCTGCAAAATTTGCTGCAGGAAGAAGTCGGTGTCGCTGTCCTTGATGGTGATGTCGCGCCCGTTGCGTGGATTTTTAAACTTGCACCGTGGGCCGCCATCAATCAGCTGGGCACCGAACTCCTTTTGTGCCAAGGCATAGCCCCAGTCCCGAAAGCTGCCCTCGGTGAACCTCATGATGGCGCCCTTGTGCACCAGGGTGACATTGGGCTTGTCGTTGTCTATGGCGTACTGGATGGCTTTGCGCACCAGGCGCTCTGTACCTTCGCGCGACACCGGCTTGATGCCGATGCCGCTGGTGCTTGGGAAACGAATGTTGCGCACACCAAATTCATCCTGCAAAAACGCGATGAGCTTTTTGGCCTGCTCGCTCTCGGCTTCGAACTCGATGCCGGCATAAATGTCTTCCGAGTTCTCGCGGAAGATCACCATCTGGGTCTTGTGCGGCTCCTTGAGCGGGCTGGGCACGCCGTCAAAATATTGGATCGGCCGCAGGCAGGCATACAGGTCCAGTTCCTGGCGCAGGGCCACATTGAGCGAGCGGATGTTGCCGCCCACCGGCGTGGTCAGCGGGCCCTTGATGGACACCAGATAGTCGCGCACGGCCTGCAGGGTTTCGTCGGGCAACCAGACGCCGGGACCATAGACGCGGACGGCTTTTTCACCGGCAAACACTTCCATCCAGTGGATTTTCTTGGCTCCAGCGTAGGCCTTGGCGACCGCCGCATCCACTACCTTGAGCATCACCGGCGTGATGTCCAGGCCCGTGCCGTCACCCTCGATATACGCAATGATGGGCTGGTCCGGCACGTTCAGCGTTTTGTCCGCGTTGACGGAGATCTTGCTGCCTTCGGTGGGGATCTGGATGTGCTGGTAGGTGGCCATGAAAACAGGTGGATAAATGAAAATTGGAGCGCATGAAATTTTAGCCCAGCAGCATGACGCGCTACTTGCGCCTCTCTGACAGAATATAGGCATGAAGAAGCTCACCACCCTATTCTTTGCACTGTGCCTGAGTGCCCTGGCGCTGGCCCAAGTGCAACCGCAAACCCAGTTGCAACGCATCACCCTTTCCGCCGGCATCCACCAAATGGACATTCAGCTGGCGCTGACACCGGAGCAGCACGAGATCGGCCTGATGTACCGCACAGAAATGCCGCAGGGAGAAGGCATGTTGTTTGTGTTTCAAACGCCGACCAAGCAGTGCTTCTGGATGAAGAACACCATCCTTGCGCTCACGGCGGCCTTTATTGCCGACGACGGCAGCATCGTCAATCTGGAGGACATGAAGCCCCAGACCACCGATTCGCACTGTTCGCTCAAACCCGTGCGCTACGTGCTGGAAATGAACCAGGGTTGGTTCACCAGAAAGGGCATCAAGCCCGGCTCCAAGCTCTCCGGTCGGCCCTTTAGCAATTGAGGACCCGCTACTGGGCAAGCAGCAGACGGGCCGCCTCGCGTGCTGCCACCCGGCCCTCGTCGGTGGGTATCACCCAGACTTCGACCGGACTTGCGGCCAGGTGAATCGCCATGGGCCTGTCACCCGTGGCCTGTTCATTGAGTGCCTGGTCCAGCGCCACGCCCAGATAGGACAGGCCGAAGCAGGCCCGCTCCCGCAGCACAGCATCATGCTCGCCAATGCCGCCGGTGAAGGCCAGCGCATCCAGCCCGCCCAGGCAGGCAATCAAGGCACCGGACTCGCGCAGCAGCCGGCGGGTAAACAACGCAATCGCCTGCTGCGCCGCCGGGCTGGCGTCCCCGCGCAACTGCCGCATGTCGGCCGATATGCCCGACACGCCCAGCAGACCGCTTTGGCTGTACAGCAGCTTCTGTATGCGGTCATGGTCCCAGCCCTGTTCCAGCAAATACAGCAGCACGCCGGCATCCAGCGCGCCACAGCGCGTGCCCATCATCAAGCCGTCCAGCGCCGAAAAGCCCATGGTGGTGGCGCGGCTCTGGCCATCGGTGGCGGCGCACAGACTGGCGCCATTGCCCAAATGGGCCATCAACACGCGGCCATTGGCACGCGCACTCAGGCCCTGCAGCGTGGACATCACATACTGATAGGAAAGACCGTGAAAACCATAGCGGCGTATGCCCTGTGCGCTAAGGGCTTGGGGCAGCGCAAAGGCGTAGTCCACCTCGGCCATGGTGGCGTGGTACGCCGTGTCAAAACAGGCCACCTGCGCAATCCCGGCAAAGGCGGATCGAAAGGCGCGAATGCCCTCCACGTTGTGCGGCTGGTGCAGCGGTGCAAGCGAATCCAAGGCAGACAGCTGTTGCAGGATGTCATCGGTCACCACCACGCTGGAACGAAACAGCTGCCCGCCATGCACCACACGGTGCGCCACGGCCTCGATACGTGGCAGCTCCGGCACCGCAAGCAACAGGCGGCGCAGGCTTTGCAGCGCCTGGGAAAACGGATCCTTGACGGCAACATAGTCGGTATCCCCAACAGGCAATAGCGGCTTGCGCTCTGAGTGGCCCTGGAATTTCCAGCCCATTTCCGGTATTCCACCGGGCTCCAGGCCCTGGATAGTGCCGCTGAGCACGCTGGGCTGCACCTGGCCCAGCTCCAGCGGATACATGGAAAACTTGAGCGACGACGAGCCCGCATTGACGGCAAGTATGGCCATGGCAAGTTCCTTTGGATGAAGGTCTTTCTAAGCTGTATTGAAGGTCTTGCTAAAGCGTGCGCGGATGGGTGCGCCGTGCGGCGTGTGCCGCCAGCTTGGCCAGAAGGGCCGAGGCGACCCGGTTCATGGGGCCATCGGCGCGACTGGTCAGGGCAATCGGTACGCGGGCACCCAGCACCAGGCCGGAGCCGGAAGCACCCGCCAGATATTCCAGCTGCTTGGCCAGCATATTGCCGCTTTCCAGATCCGGCACAGCCAGGATGTCGGCATCACCCGACACCGCCGACACAATGCCCTTGATCTGGGCGGCAGTGTGCGAAATGGCATTGTCAAAGGCCAATGGGCCGTCCAGGATGCCGCCCTTGATCTGGCCGCGCTCGGCCATCTTGCACAGGGCTGCGGCGTCCAGGGTGGAAGGCATGTCCGGGTTGACGGTTTCCACCGCCGCAAGAATCGCCACCTTGGGCACGGCCACACCCAAAATGCGCGAGAAATCAATCGCGTTCTGGACGATGTCGAGCTTCTCCTTCAGGCTCGGATTGATGTTCAGCGCGGCATCGGTAATCAGCAGCGGCTTGGGATAGAGCGGAATGTCAAAGCGAAACACATGGGACATGCGCCGTCCGGTGCGCAGTGCGGGCTGCTTGAGCACCGCATGGATCAGCTCGTCGGTATGCAGGCTGCCCTTCATCAGCACCTCCACCTCGGCGCTGGCAGCCATTGCCGCAGCCCGCTCTGCCGCCTCGTGGCTGTGCCCCACATGAATGAGTTCGACGCCGCGCAGATCCAAACCGTTTTCCTCGGCCAGCTGGCGCATGCGCTGCTCCGGGCCAATCAGCAGCGGAACAATCAGGCCGTAACGGGCCGCATCCAGCGCGCCGCAAAGCGACTCCCGATCACAGGGATGGACCACGGCGCAACGCACGGCCTCCAGCTTGTCACCCTTGGCCAATAGAGCCTTGAAACGAGCCTCCGGATCCAGCAACTGAATCTGGGGCGCAGCCACCTTGGGCAGGCGCAGCTTCTCGGGCGGCGCCTTGACACCGGCCGTGCCGCTCAGCACCAGCTCGCCGCGCTGGTTGACCACGCTGCAATCAAACTCCACGCGCTGGCGCTCGGCCACCAACTTGGTAACGGTGGCCGTGACCACCAGCGTGTCGCCCACCCGTATCGGATTGACAAAATGCAGTACCTGGTCCAGGTAGACGGTTCCGGCCCCCGGAAACTGGTTGCCCAACAGTGCCGAAATCAGCGCCCCACCCCACATGCCGTGGGCAATCACCCCTTGAAAGGGAGAATCCGTCGCATATTCACTATTCAGGTGAGACGGATTGGTGTCGCCCGATACCGCCGCAAAGGCATAAATATCTTCCAGCGTCAGGGTACGCAGCAAACGCGCACTCTGCCCCGTTGAAATTTCGTCGAACGTGGCGTTTTCAATAAACTCGGTGGCAGTCATGGTTGAACGCGTTGAGGTGAGTGTTCGTATCCTGTGGGCCTGTCGACGTCCGGTCATGATACGGGAATTAAACACTTATTAACACATTCTCAGGCCAATGAAGTGCGCCGTGGATGCCAATCAAACCCACGGCCCGGTCACCCAGGCCATTAAGTCGGCTTGGCTCAGCTCAGCATGTCGTCCAGACCTGCAGTCAGCTCGGCCACCGGTGGCATGTCTTCGGTAAACATCGCCATTGGCACGGCCAAGCGGCGCGCAACCTCGGCCGGGAAACTGGACACCCACTGCTCGGGCGTGGTCTGCTGGACCGCATGGCGCGCCACCCAGGAACCCATGTGCACACAGGCTGCGGCAGGCAAAAAATCGCTGGCCTGCAACGGGTCGGGGACCTGGCGCATGGAGGCAACAATCGGTTGCGGAAAATTCCAGAGTTGCGCCAACTCCGCTGCTACGTCCCCATTGTGAAAGCCCAGAATTTCCCGCTCCAGGGCGGCGCGATCCGCATCCAAAACATGTTTGACCTTGTCCAGCGGAAGCACCTCCGGCGCAGCTGCCACATGCATTTGCAACTGACCGATGCCGACCATCAGACCCACGGTAAACACCAGATCGGCGTTCACGTCCGCCCTGGCGGCCAGCCAGCGCGCGACGCTGGCGGAGCACAGGTTATAGCGCCAGAACTGCTGCAGGTCCATGCCCTTGGTATTGCGAAAGGCTGCCGCCATGCCATTGCCCAGCACCAGATTGCGCACCATCACAAAGCCCAGCATGTGCAGCGCGTCTTCTACCGTGCCAATGGTGCGCGAAAGGTGAAAGTAGGCCGAATTGGCCAGACGCAGCAGTTTGGCACTGAGCGCGGGGTCGGCCGAGATTTGGTCGGCAATCTGCTTGAAGGCCACATCGTCGTCGCTGAAACTGGCGATCAGCCTTTGCGTCACTGCGGGCACGGTGGGCAGCTTATGCGGCTGGTCTAAAAGGCTTTTGATATCCATGTGGGCTGCTCCCTGGCGCGATTGATGTGGCTACAGTTTATGCGGACCAACCCTTGTGCCCTTGCTTCAGATCAAGCGCCCCCCGCATCGCCGTGCTATGGTTTATGCAAAATACACAGGGGACTTTTATGGCCAGTCGCACACCATCCACCGCCCCGGCTACAGACAGCCTCCCTCCCCTAGACGACCTAAGCGCCTACCTGACCGACGCCGCCCAGCGCAGCGTGCTGTTCATGGACACCTTGCTGGACCGCGGCAATGCTTACCGCGAACACCTGGCGCAGGGCACGCCACCGCTGCTGAAATTCGACCATGAGCTGGTGTTGGACGGCGCCACATTGGCAGAGCCCTGCAACTATGCCCTCTTGCGCATCACACCACCGGCCGACATGCCGCCGGTCAATGAAGGTTCGCGTCCGCTGGTGGTGGTGGACCCGCGCGCCGGGCACGGACCCGGCATTGGCGGCTTCAAGCACGACTCCGAGGTGGGCGTGGCGATGCGGGCCGGACATCCGGTGTACTTTGTCACCTTCCGGCCCCAGCCCGAGGACGGCCAGACCTTGTTTGGCGTCATGCACGCCGAGGCCCAATTCCTGGAGGCGGTGATTGCCCGCCACCCCCACTGCCCGGCCAAGCCGGTGGTGATCGGCAACTGCCAGGCCGGCTGGGCGATGATGGCGCTCAACGCCACGCGCCCCGAACTGTTTGGCCCGCTGATGGTGGTGGGCGCGCCGATCTCGTACTGGGCAGGCAGCTCCACCTTGAACCCGATGCGCTACTCGGGTGCGGCCCTGGGTGGCTCCTGGCTGGCGTCGTTTACCGCCGACTTGGGAGCCGACCGTTTTGATGGCGCCTACCTGGTGGAAAATTTTGAAAAGCTCAATCCGGCCAACACGCTGTGGAGCCGCTACTACAAGCTGTGGTCCCAAGTGGACAGCGAGGCCGAGCGCTTTCTGGAATTTGAGCGCTGGTGGGGCGGCTACTTCCGCATGACCGGCAGCGAGATCGAAAGCATTGTCGAGAACCTGTTTGTCGGCAACCGCCTGGCACGCGGCGAGGTGATGGATGGCGAGACCCGCATCGACCTGCGCAATATCACCGCACCGATTGTGGTGTTTGCCTCGCACGGCGACAACATCACGCCGGTACCGCAGGCGCTGGACTGGATCATAGACACCTGGGGCGACGAGCGCGCCATCGCCGCGGCAGGGCGCACCATCGTCTACGTGCTGCACGAAAGCGTGGGCCACCTGGGCATTTTTGTCGGCGGTGAAATCGCACGCAAGGAGCACGACCAGTTGGTGAGCTCGCTGGACGTGATCGAGGGTCTGCCGCCTGGTCTGTACGAAATGAAGCTCAAGGCCAAGGCCGGGCTGGAAGCCCAGCGCTGGGAACAGCTGGAGCCCGGCGACTACACGGTGAGCTACGAGCACCGCAGCATGCAGGACATTCTGGCGCTGAACCCCGAGGGGCGCGAGGAAGAGGCACTCTTTTCCACCATCGCCCAGGTGTCCGAGCTCAACGCCAAGTTTTACAAGACCTGGGTACGCCCCTGGGTGAAGCTGCTGGCCACGCGCAGCGTGGGCGACGCCATCGGCAACATGCACACGCTGCGCCTGCAGCGTGAACTGATCTCAGACACACTGCCCCTGGCGCCCCTGATTCGCGCGCTAGCAAAGCAGGTGCGGACACACCGCATCCACGCCGCCCCAGACAGCGAACCCAGCCGCATGGAGCAGCAACTGGATGCGCAGATCACCCAGAGCCTGAACGCCTACCGCAACAAGCGGGATAAGCGATCGGTGGAGCTGGCGCGCAGCCTGTACGGTGCGCAGGGTCTGGGCTTCTGGTTCAAGCCCGCTGTGCCGGATTCGCAAGTGGCCCATGAACGCGCACAGCTAGACATTGAAGCTGCGCGCCAGGCGGTGTTGAAGGACATTGCCAAGGGGGGCGTGGCCGAGGCGGTGTGCCGCATCGTGTTGGCCGGCATGGTGTCGATCGGCGCGTTTGAGCGGCGCAGTCTGCGCCTGGCCCGCCTGCTCTCGCTGCTGCCGGCCAACGAACGCCACCGGATACCAACGAATGTGAATTGGGTGCAGCTGCTCAAGGAGCAGGCACGCATCACCGCCGTGGCGCCGGTAGAGGCCCTGAACGCACTGGAGCAGATGCTGCCCGACAGCGCGCAGCGTGAACTCGCCCTGGCCATATCGGCCGCCGTGATGATGATTGAGCCGACGCTGGCCAATCCGCGCTCGGAGATCATCGAGTTTTTGATCGGCACCCTGGGTGTGGACCCAGAGCGCGTCATCGCTCTGGCCAAGACCATCACGGATACGGTCGGCAGCCCGAAGCCAGCGGCCAGGTCCAAGAAAGCACCTTAGTTGCAGTTGGCCCTGACCTCGTCGATGCTGGTCAAGCCCTGCAACACCTTCTCAATGCCGTCCTGACGCAGGGTGCGGAAGTGGCCATTGCGCATGGCCGCGTGCTGAATCTCTTCGGGTCTCGCGCTGGTCTGTATCAGGTGGCGCACGCCCGGATCCACGCTCAGCAGCTCGTGCAAGCCCAGCCGCCCCTTGTAGCCAGAGGCGTTGCATTTCGGGCAGCCCACCGGCTGATAGCGCAGCAGCGGGCCTGAAGCAGCAAACCGCAGCTCCCATTGCCTGCGCAAGTCCTCCGGGCTGCTGCGCATGTCTTCTGGAAAGGCACGCAGGTAATCGTGCAGCAATTCATCGACAAAGGCCTCATCCGCGGCTTCGGCCCGTTTGCAGTCGGGGCACAACCGACGTGCCAGGCGCTGCGCCAGCACGCCCAGCAAAGCATCGGCGAAATTGAACGGATCCATGCCCATGTCGAGCAAACGAATGATGGTTTCCGCCGCGCTATTGGTGTGCAGGGTGCTGAGCATCAGGTGGCCGGTGAGTGAGGCCTCAATCGCCACCTGAGCGGTCTCCTGGTCGCGGATTTCACCCACCATCACGATGTCCGGATCGGCCCGCAGAAAGGCGCGCAAGGCCTTGGCAAAGGTCCAGTCGATTTTGGCGTTGACCTGTACCTGGCGCAAATCCGGGTTGGTAATTTCGACCGGATCTTCCGCCGTCCAGATTTTTCGCTCCGGGGTATTGAGGTGCTGCAACACCGAGTGCAAGGTCGTCGTCTTGCCCGAGCCAGTGGGCCCTACGCACAGCACCATGCCATAGGGGCGTGACACCGCCTCCTTCAGACCGATGAAATTTTCTTCGGACAGACCCAGCCGGTTCAACTCCACCGGCTTGGCCGAGCTCAACACCCGCATCACCACATCTTCGGCGCCACCAATGGTGGGAATGGTGGCCACGCGCAACTCCATGCGGTGCCTGGCGGAAAAACGCACAAAGTCGATCTTTCCATCCTGCGGCTTGCGGCGCTCGGAAATGTCGAGATCGCACATGATCTTGATGCGCGCCGTCAGCGCCGAACGGTAGGTGTGTGGCAACTCCATATAGGTGGACAAAATGCCATCCTTGCGAAAACGGATGCGCACCTTGCGCTTGCTGGCATAGGTCTCAATGTGGATGTCAGAGGCGCCCTGGCTTTCGGCATCAATGATCATGGTGTTGATCATGCGCACCAGGGAATTGTCGGACTGCTCGATCTGCGGCTCAAGCTCTTCATAGGCATCGACCGACTGCAGCTCAAGCGACTCGCGCAGCAACTCCGCCGATGAGGTGTCCACCACAGCTCCTCCGCGTTCCTTCAAGACAGCGGCATTTTCCAGCGCGAACTTGGCATAGGCCTGTGGCAGTGCGATATCGAGTTGCGGTATGCCGGCAATGGCTGCCACCACCTTGGTCTGCGAGGTGAACTCCAGCTCCTCGATCATCGACCGCTTAGAAGGATCTTCGGCAGCCACCACCAGCGTTCCCTCGCGCAGCATCAACGGCAACACCCGCAGGCGCTTGGCGATGGAAAAAGGCACTTTGCGCAGGGCTTCGGCATCGATGGGGAAGTTGCTGACATCCACCACCGGAAATCCCATCTTGCGTGCCAGCGCAGTTTGCAGATCCTGCCTTGTCAGCATGCCGCTTTGCACCAGCATCTCGCCCAGCGGCACATTGCGCTCGGTGCTTTGCTTACCCAGCGCATTGCTGAGTTGCGCCTCCGAGATCAGCCCCAGCGCGGTCAGCGCTTCACCGATGCGCACCATGGGCATCTGCGCCTGTTGGTCCAGCGCCTGCATCAGATGGTCAGCGGTCACGATCTCCTTGTAAACCAGGTAGTCTCCCAACTTGCGCGTACGGATAGTTTCCTGCTCCTGCGCCACACGCTCTACCTGTTCGGCGCTGATCCGGTGCTGTTGCACCAGAATCTGGCCGATGACCTCACCTAAACGGATTTTTCGATAAGCTTCCTTGGGGAAAAATACCCGCTCGACCCGGTCGCTTTTGTCCAAGGGATGAAACAGGAACAGCCCGGCATCGTTTTCGACATGGCCAATAGTGCTTCCCTCCAGCACCGTGTCATTGCACATCTCGAGCTGGTAAGGTACGCGCGGGCGGTGTTGCAGCAAGGCATCGTGGGCAGCGAAATCCGTGGCGTTCGATAGTGTCAGCCGAGGCTCAAGCGGCTCGCGCAAAGTCAGGCGTTGTAACATCGAAAATCGCACCGGCACCACGGTGCGCGACGGTGGCATGCTGAGTTGCACCAGTCTTTCATCGCTCTTGATGGACTCGAGCTGGCAATTTTTAATCTGCCGGTTCACGCCCTCCAGGTCACAAATCCACGATGCACCCTCCTCCGGAGTGTCACTGTAGCTGGCGTAAGGGGGCGAAGGCCAATTCAGCGCTGACGCCAGGCCGTTTGGCGTTAACGCGGGTAACTTTGGAAAACCATTCATATCGGTGGCCTATGCGCAGCATGTCGTGCAGGCCATGTTAAACCAGAAGCAGCGTGCCAAGTCCCTGGCTGGCAGCCTTCCCATCTGCTCATGGCAGCCGCAACGCGAGGCCGCCCACGCTACTCACGCATAGGCATCTACCAAAGCCGTCGAATGGACGGATATGGCCTTGGCGCTGTCTGTTGACAGGCTGGACGTTGCCAGGTCCTTGAGCTGCTGCGTTAAGTCCCTGAGCAGCTTTTGCAGCTGTGCAACTTGACTGGTGTTGCCAGCAGTAACTGCGGTGCTTGAGGCGGATATCGAACTTGTGACTTGCATGATTGCACCTCCAGCATTACTTATCGGCACTTGCGGCATCAGATGCAGCTGAGTAAGCCTTGATGGCGGCCATGGAGTAGATCTTGACAACCCCATAGGCAGCCCCAGCGGATTACTTGAAAACTGAATTCAATATTCCCGCCAGACGTGCTCCGGCTGCGACCAAGCGCCTTTCCATCACCGGCGTGTACTTCTCAATGTACGGCAGTTCGACCAGGCGATTGGGATAGAAGCCGGGCATAGACACAATCATGCAAGACTCCTGGGCGGCCGTGACTGGGTCCAAGTCCGTCACCGGAAAAGTGGAACGAAGCCCTTGCAGCCGGGCAGCCATGGGCTCGGGCTCCTCATTCAAATTCTTGATGAGCCCGGCATCCCAGACCGCATGCAAGTTGCTGCCCTTCGTAAATACCTGGAGCTGATAGGTATTGCCACCCTTGTCGTCCAGGTGGCCTGCATGCAAGGGCTGATGCACATCGCCGACAAAATGAACAAGGTATTTGAGCGCAGTCAGCAGCCTGTCGTCCGGGGCGTTGGAACCCAGAACCTCGATTTCCTTCTTGATGGCAGCCACAACGCATCGGCCGTCTGAACAGTCCCTTTGCTCGTCGTACACACAGCTATTGCGGGGAAAATTCACGAAATGCAGGGACGCCGTGGACTGGTCGCGGTGCTCGTCCGCCCAGGTGGACAAAGATGCCAGGGTCTCGCCGGGCTCCACGGCCAGCAATCGGTCGACCGCAGCACGCGCCTGCGGCGTCAACCGCGATTGCGCCATCAGGGCGATGACCTGGTGACCTTGCGTTCCCCAGGCATATGCGACAGACAACGTGGCCACGAAAATACTGGTAACCAAGGCTGCTCTGGCGACCAGACCCGGGAACAGTTGGATTGTTTTGCGGAATCCCATCTGCTTTCTCCCTTTTGCACATTATGGCCACTGAGTCGGCCACCGGCTTCACTCAATCTTCACACTGTGGTGTAAACGGACCTTTGCAGAAGCCGTTGTAGGTGCAGGGTTTGAAATGTTTTGGAAACCACTGCAAGTTGCAAAAGGAATTTCACATGCGTTCACGAGTTCGCGCTCTTACTATCGCTATCGGCCTTTTCTGCGCCGCCACAGCGTTTGCCCAAACGGGTGTACCAGCGACAGTGCGCCTGCCGCGGTAAATGCCCCGCCCGCAAAGAGTGCAGCTCCTGCGGCGGCCGTGGGCGGTGGAGACGGCAAGGTTTGCAGCAAGACAGCCAATCCGACGAACACAGGATTTGCAACAAACACCGCAAAAGAAAAACCCTTGTAAATCAATAACTTACAAGGGTTCTTTTGGTTTTATTGGCGGAAACGGAGGGATTCGAACCCTCGATGAGGCTCTACACCCCATACTCCCTTAGCAGGGGAGCACCTTCGGCCACTCGGTCACGTTTCCTGGCGAATACGATTATCGCACGAACTGGGGGCTAATTTTCAGGAATGCTCTGGTCCAGATCAAAAGCCTTGTGCAAAGCACGCACGGCGAGCTCCATGTACTTCTCGTCTATGACTACCGAGGTCTTGATTTCGGAGGTGGAGATCATCTGGATGTTGATGCCCTCTTCGCTCAACACGCGGAACATCTTGCTGGCAATGCCCACATGGCTGCGCATGCCGATGCCGACGATGGAGACCTTGCAAATTTTGGTGTCGCCCAGCACTTCCTTGGCGCTCAACTTGGGCAACACCTGCGTCTTGAGCAAGTCCATGGCCTTGGCATAGTCGCCGCGGTTGCAGGTGAAGCTGAAATCAGTCTTGCCGTCCTTGCTGACGTTCTGGATGATCACGTCCACGTCGATGTTGGCGTCGGCGATCACGCCCAGGATCTGGTAGGCAATGCCGGGGGTATCGGGCACGCCCAGGATGGAAATTTTGGCTTCATCGCGGTTGAATGCAATGCCGGATACAACGGCTTGTTCCATGTGTTCGTCTTCCTCAAAGGTGATCAGGGTGCCGGAGGCGGCTTCTTCGTTGATGTCTATGTCCCAGGGCGTGAAGCTGCTCAGCACGCGCAGGGGAACCTTGTATTTGCCGGCAAACTCGACCGAACGGATTTGCAGCACCTTGGAGCCCATGGATGCCATCTCCAGCATCTCTTCAAAGCTCACGGTCGTCAGGCGCCGTGCATCGGGCACCACGCGCGGGTCGGTGGTGTAGACGCCGTCCACATCGGTATAGATCAGGCACTCTGCGGCCTTCATGGCAGCAGCCACGGCCACGGCCGAGGTATCGGAGCCGCCGCGGCCCAGGGTGGTGATATTGCCCTCGTCATCCATGCCTTGAAAGCCGGTAACGATGACCACCCGACCGGCGTCCAGATCGGCGCGCACCCTTGCGTCGTCGATCGACTCGATGCGGGCCTTGGTGTAGGAGCTGTCGGTGCGAATCGGAACTTGCCAGCCGGCGTAGGACACCGAGCCCATGCCCTCGGCCTGCAGCGCAATCGCCAGCAAAGCGCTGGAGACCTGCTCGCCGGTGGCGGCCAGCATGTCGAGTTCGCGACCATAGGCATCATCGGGTTTGGCGGGCGCCAGCTCCTTGGCCAGGCCCAGCAGGCGGTTGGTCTCGCCACTCATGGCGGAGGGAACGACCACCATTTGGTGACCGGCGCGGGCCCATTTGGCAACGCGTTTGGCAACATTGCGGATGCGTTCCGTGGAACCCATCGAGGTGCCGCCGTATTTGTGAACTATCAAAGCCATTGGATCAATTTCAAAGGGGCAAATCCGTGGGATTGTACCAAGTGAGCACCGCGCCCCGGCGCTCCACGAAACCGCGCCCTACCTTGATATGGATGCGGTGGCCGCGGGTGACGCAGGCCGCGATCTGGCTTTGCAATTCGCACAATTGGGCGGTGCTGGGCACCACGCCGTAAGCCGACTTCAGCCAAAAGCGCAAGGCATTGGCCTGGCGTGCTGGCGCCAAGGCCTGCAGGGACAGAATGAGTGGCAAGCCATCGCGCTCACGCAATAAGGCCGCCAGGTCCTGCCCGGCAATCTCGTCGAGCAGCGCCTGGGCCTGGGCCGCATGGGCGGCACTGCGGGCAAAGGTGTCCCGAAAGTGCGGAAACACCGCCTGCAGCGCCGGCGTAATGTGTGCGCGGATGCGGTTGCGCGTAAAGCGGGTGTCGGTATTGGTAGGGTCTTCCACAAAGGCAATCTGCTCAAGTGCCAGCCAGTCCCGGATATCGGCACCGGCCACCCTCAGCAAAGGGCGATGGAATGCCATGCCGCCGCGCAACCACCGCGCCGGCATGGCGCTCAAACCCGCCAGACCAGCGCCCCGGCTGAGCGCCAGCAGCAGGGTTTCAACCTGATCATCGGCATGCTGGGCCACGGCAATGGATGCGAGCGCCGGCTTCTCGGCATCGCCATGGGCCAGCTCCAGCAGGCCCTGGTAGCGTGCAATGCGGGCCGCATCCTCCGGGCTCTGACCACTGGCGTGTCCGGCCTGCACGTTCCTGACGCGCAGCGGCAGGCCCAGGCTTTCGCACAGACGCTGGCAATGCTGCTGGAATGTGAGTGCAGCCGCTTGCAGGCCGTGGTTGATATGCAGGGCATGTACCTGGCCCGGCCACCGGCGTGCGCACAGCACCAACAAGGCGCAAGAGTCGGCGCCGCCGCTCAATGCCACAGCCAGCGGCAGCGTGGGATGAAAGTCCACCATCGCCTGTTCCAGCGACTGGGTCATGGAACAAGCGAAGGCAAGTTACTTCGCGTTGGCTTTGGTGTCGGTAAAACGGCCGTAGCTTTGCAGGCGTTCATAGCGGCGGTCGACCAGTTCGCGGGGCTTGAGGTCTGCCAGCTGGCGGTAGCCGTCGGCTAGGGCACGCTTGAGAAAAGCAGCGGCCTGCTTGGTGTCGCGGTGTGCGCCACCGACAGGCTCGTTGACGATCTTGTCAATCAGGCCCAGTGCCTTGAGCCGGTGCGCGGTGATGCCCAGGGCATCGGCAGCGTCCTGCGCCCGTTCCGAGGTCTTCCACAGGATAGAGGCGCAACCTTCGGGGCTGATCACCGAGTAAATAGCATATTGCAGCATGATCAACTGGTCGGCCACCGAAATCGCCAGCGCGCCGCCTGAACCGCCCTCGCCGATGATGGTAGTGATGATGGGCACCTCCAACTGCGCCATCTCGAAAATATTGCGGCCAATGGCCTCGGACTGGCCCCGCTCCTCGGCGTCAATGCCGGGATAGGCACCCGGGGTGTCGACGAAGGTAAACACCGGCAGCTTGAATTTTTCGGCCAGCTTCATCAGGCGCAGTGCCTTGCGATAGCCCTCGGGCTTGCACATGCCAAAGTTGCGTAAGCCCCGCTCCTTGGTGTCGCGGCCCTTTTGCTGACCAATCACCATGCAGGGTGTGCCGTTAAAGCGAGCCAGGCCACCGACAATGCTCAGGTCATCGGCAAAGTGGCGGTCGCCATGCAGCTCCACAAAGTGGGTGAAAATTTCGGCCACATAATCCAGCGTGTAAGGGCGCTCGGCATGGCGCGCGATCTTGGTGATCTGCCAGGGCGTCAGATCGCTGTAAATGTCCTTGGTGAGTTGCTGGCTTTTCTTCGCCAGTTGCTCAATCTCGCTGGAGATGTCCACCGCAGATTCGTTCTGCACGTAGCGCAATTCTTCGATTTTGGTTTCCAGGTCGGCAATCGGTTGCTCGAAATCCAAAAATGTTTTTTTGGCCAATGCAATTCTCCTTAAAAAGAAACGCTGCCTCCGTCAGGAGGCCGTTCTGTTGAACGGCGCCTGCCAAAGCAGGCCGCTCGGTTAATACGCGACCGGAACAGGGTCCAAAGACCGCCAAATATACCAAGTTGCCACGCTGCAGTAGGGTGCCCAAGCGGCTGCCACCTCACGCGCATCGCTGCGACTCACCACATCACCGGAAAAATAGCTCTGACTGATGCCCTTAATCAGACCCGCATCATCCAGCGGCAGCACATTGGGCCGCAACATGTGGAAGATTAGGAACATCTCGGCGGTCCAACGGCCAATGCCGCGAATCGCCACCAGCTCTTCGATGATGGCATCATCGGGCATGCTAGCCCAGTCCTTGACATGCAGGGCGCCATTGTCAAAGTGCAACGCCAGGTCGACCAGATACTCCACCTTGCGCACGCTCAAGCCCGCGGCCCGCATGTCGTCCACCTTTAGGCGCAGCACATGGGACGGGCTCATTTCACGCGGCAGCAGGGCAAACCGGTCCCATACCTTTTGCGCGGATGCCACAGCAATTTGCTGGCCCACAATGCTGCGCGCCAGGGTGACGAAGGCGTCGCCCCGGGTTTGCAGACGGGCATCGGCAAATTGGGGGATCAGCTTGCGCATCACCCGGTCTTTTTTGATCAGGTATTTGCAAGCGTCTTCCCAATAGCTTGGTGTGACCGGGCTGGGCTCGGTCGCTTTCGCCACCAGCATCATTGCGCGACTTCCCAGCTCGTGCCTGCGGGGGAATCCTTGAGCACAATGCCCTGTCCCAGCAGTTCCCGGCGCACGGCGTCGGCGCGAGCAAAGTCCTTGGCCGCCTTGGCCGCTGCGCGCTCGGCAATCAGCTCTGCAATACGCTCTTCCGATACACCCGCTCCGGCCTGAAGATAGCTTGTAGGCTCCTGCTGCAACAGGCCCAGGCAATCCCCCAGACCCTTGAGCAGCACGGCGAGCTCCACCGATTTGCTGCGATTGAGCTCGGAGGCCAGATCAAACAGCACGGCAATCGCTTCGGGCGTGCCAAAGTCTTCGTCCATGGCGGCCTTGAAGCGCAGCGCATAGGCATTGGACCAGTCCACCGCAGCGCTCGCCTGTCCGGGTATCAGGGCCAGCGCGGTGTACAGGCGCTTGAGGCCACTGCGGGCATCGTCCAGATGGGCATCGCTGTAATTGAGGGCGCTGCGGTAGTGGGTGCGCAGCAAAAAGAAACGCACGGTTTCGGCCTCGTATTGGGCCAGCACCTCGCGGATGGTGAAGAAGTTGCCCAGACTCTTGGACATCTTCTCGTTGTCCACGCGCACAAAACCGTTGTGCACCCAGAAGCGTGCCAGCGGCTTGCCGGAGGCTCCTTCGCTCTGGGCGATTTCATTTTCATGGTGCGGGAACTGCAGGTCGGCTCCGCCGCCATGGATGTCAAAGCTTTCGCCCAAGGTGGCGCAACTCATGGCCGAGCACTCGATATGCCAGCCCGGTCGCCCCAAGCCAAATGGATGGCCCAGAGCTGCAGAGTCCCACTTGGCATCAATCGGCTCGGTCGGCTTGGCGGCCTTCCAGAGCACAAAGTCCAGCGGGTCTTGCTTGCCGTCCTGCACCGCCACGCGCTCGCCAGCGCGCAACTCGTCTAGCGATTTGCCGGACAACTTGCCGTAGCCGGGAAACTTGCGCACCGAGTAGTTGACGTCGCCGGAACTGGACTGGTAGGCCAGGCCCTTGGCCTGTAATTGGGCGATCAGGTCCAGCATCTGCGGCACGAATTCGGTGGCGCGCGGCTCAATGCTGGGGCGCTCAATGCCCAGGGCATCGATGTCCTGGTGCATGGCGACCACCATCTCGTCTGTCAGGGCCCGGATGGTGATGCCACGGTCCAGCGCGCGTTGGATGATCTTGTCGTCAATGTCGGTGATGTTGCGCACATAGCTGACGCGATAGCCGCTGCTTTTGAGCCAGCGTTGCACCACGTCGAAGGCCATCATCATGCGCGCATGGCCTATGTGGCAAAGGTCGTAAATCGTCATGCCGCAGACATACATGCGGACATGGCCAGGCTCCAAGGGCGCAAAAGGCTCCAGGGCACGGCTTAAGGTGTTGTAAATGCGCAAACTCATGGGAATGAAAAATCGGGGCTAAAACCTTGGGGCACTGCAGGTGTCGTTCACTGCGGATGGTTGGGGACAGAAAGCATGTGTGCCTCAGAGCACTTTTCTGGATGTGCTCAGATACAATCCCCATCAGTATAAGGCGCCGCTGTAACAAGAACCTGATGCAAGGGGCAAGCGGCGTCATCAGCACAAGAGGTTGTATGAAACACGCAAGAGTCCTGGTATTTTCTTCCCTGCGCGTCATTGCCGTCCTGGTTGGCATGGCCTGCATGCCGGCGCATGCGGACGATTACTCTGATGTCAGCCAGTTGGTGCGCGTTGGCAAGCTGCCTGAAGCCTTGAGCCGCGCGGACAAGTTTCTGGCTACTCAGCCCAAGGATCCGCAAATGCGTTTCATCAAGGGTGTGATCCAGCGCGACAGCGGCAAAACGGCAGAAGCCATTGCCACCTTTACCAAACTGACCGAAGACTACCCCGAGCTGCCCGAGCCCTATAACAACCTGGCGGTGATGTATGCCGGCCAGAGCCAGTTCGACAAGGCCCGCGCAGCCCTGGAAATGGCGATTCGCACCAATCCGAGTTACGCCACGGCGCATGAAAACCTGGGCGACATTTACGCCAAACTGGCAAGCCAGGCCTATAACAAGGCCTTGCAACTGGACAGCAACAACCAGGCAGTGGTGCCCAAACTGGCGCTGATCCGCGAGATTTTCAGCAGCAATACGGCAAAGACCCAACGTCCGGTGACAGCGCCGACTAACCCACCTGCCAGCGCAGCACCCGCGCTAGCGGCCAAGCCAGCAGCACCGGTGCCGACACCACCCGTTGCAGTTGCGGCTCTTACTCCGCCCAAACCTGCTGCAGCCACTGCGCCGGTTACAGCTGTTCCACCGCCCAAGCCCGCTTTAGTCCCGGCGCCGACTGCGCCAGTGGTGGCACCAACTCCTGCAGCCGCCAGCAAAGCGGCACCAACGCCTAGCGTGGATAGCCCTGCTGCGAAGGAAGTGGAGGCCGCAGTCGCCAAGTGGGCCAGCGTATGGTCCGCGCGCGATGTCAATGCCTATTTGGCCTCCTACGGCAAGGACTTCGAACCGGCTGGCGCCATGAGCCGCAAGACCTGGGAAGCAGAACGTCAGCAGCGCATCAGCGGAAAATCCAGCATCAGCGTCAAAATTGACAAACTCAGCGTGAGCGTCAACGGCAACCATGCAAGCGCCAAATTCCGCCAGGACTACAAGGCCGGCGGACTGGCGGTTTCCAGCCCCAAGACGCTGGATTTTGCCAAGGTCGGAGAACGTTGGCTGATCGTCAAAGAAACCGTGGGCAACTGAAGGTGAGCATTCTGACTGCCTTATGGCCGCCAAGGCGGCATTAACTCCTATGGCCTACCGAAGTTGTCGGGCGCGGGACACCGCCGCGTGGGCGCTGTTGGTGTTTATCTTTGTTGTGCATGCGCCAGCCAAGGCGCGGCAGGCGGTGGTCAAACCCAAGGCGCCAACTGCCACAGTGACTCAACCCTCTCCCGAAGACGGACTGGTCGAGGCCGGCTTGTTGCAGGTCTATCAGCTGATGGGAAGCGGGCGCGGGCGCGAGGCGCTCGAGCGGGTCGAAAAAATCGTGCGCGAGCATCCCAACTTCCAACTGGCTCAGCTGGTGTATGGCGACTTGTTGAGTGCACGCATGCGTCCCGTCAAAACGCTGGGCGACGTGTCTGCGGACATGGCGGTGACCGGTGCCGGGCCGCTCGGTGAGTTGCGCGAGGAGTCGCAAAAGCGCTTCAAGGCGGGGCTGAATCGGCCACGCCCCGGAACTGTTCCATCGCAGTTCCTGGAAATTTCGCAAAAGACCCGGCATGCCATCGCGGTGGATGCCTCGCGCTCACGCCTGTACTTGTTTGAGAACCGGCCCACCGGCCTGACCCTGGTGGCGGACTACTACACTTCGGTGGGCAAGGCGGGTATTTCCAAGATGGTACAGGGCGATCAGCGCACCCCCTTGGGCGTGTACTACATCACCAGTCACCTGGACGCCAAATCGCTCAAGGACTTCTATGGCTCGGGTGCCCTGCCTCTCAGCTACCCCAATATGCTGGACGCCAAGCGCGGAAAGACCGGCGGCGGCATCTGGCTGCACGGTACACCTCCGAGCCAGTTTTCGCGCGCCCCGCTGTCGACCGACGGCTGCCTGGTGATGTCCAACCCGGACCTGGATCACATCATTCACACCGTGGAAATCGGCAGCACGCCGGTGGTGATTGCACCGCAGCTGCACTGGGTCGATGCGGGTAGCGTGAAGGCCGAGGGCCAGCCCTTCCAAGACGCGCTACAGGCCTGGCGCAACGCGAAGGAAGCGGGCAACCTGGACCGAACCCTGGCTTTTTACACGCCCGACTTCAATAGCTACGGTAAAACGCTGGAACAATGGACTTCGGTGCTCAAGGCAGAACTCGGCAATGCTCAGAGCCGCAACATTGAGATCAAGGACTTGTCCTTTCTGCGCTGGACCGACAGCGCCGACACCATGGTGGTGACTTTCGGCGAAGTCCTTCTGGGCAAGCGCACAGGCTGGACCAAGCGACAATACTGGACTCGGCAAAGTGGACAGTGGAAAATATTTTTTGAAGGAATTATCTAATGACGATGACGTGTATCAGCCGCCGCGTGCTGCTTGGGTTGACCACTGCCCTGCTGCTTAACACTGCAGCGCTCGCAGGATCAGCCCCGCAGGTGAAGTTTCAGACTAGCCTGGGAGACTTCACCGTCGAGGTTTATCCAGACAAGGCACCCAAGACCGTGGAAAACTTCCTCCAATATGTGAAGGACAAGTTTTACAACGGCACCATCTTCCATCGCGTCATTGGCAACTTCATGGTGCAAGGTGGCGGCTTCACGCCCGACATGAATCAGAAAGCCACGCGCGAACCGATCCCGCTAGAAGCCAAAAGCGGCCTCAAGAATGACCGGGGCACCATTGCCATGGCACGTACCAGCAACCCCAATTCGGCTACGGCGCAGTTCTTTGTCAATGTGGTGGACAATAATGGCCTGAACGCCCCCTCACCGGACGGCAATGGCTACGCCGTATTCGGCAAGGTCGTTGCGGGCATGGACACCATAGACAAAATCCGTGCCGTGCCCACCGGCAGACAGGACGTTCCCAACACCCCGATTCTTATCAACTCCGCCACCTTGGTGAAATAAATTATGAGCAAGCCACAAGTAGAACTCCACGTCACCGGTTACGGCGTCATCACCCTGGAACTCGACCAGGAAAAGGCTCCCAAGTCGGTAGCCAATTATCTGGCCTATGTGGCCAAGGGCCATTACAACAACACGGTCTTTCATCGCGTGATTCCCGGCTTCATGGTCCAGGGCGGTGGCATGGAGCCCGGCATGAAGCAAAAGGACTGCGAGGCACCGATTGAAAACGAAGCCAACAATGGCCTGAAGAACGCCAATTACACGGTCGCCATGGCGCGCACCGGTGACCCGCACTCGGCCACCGCCCAGTTCTTTATCAACGTGGCCGACAATGGCTTTCTGAACCACAGCTCGCCCACGGCCCAGGGCTGGGGCTACGCGGTGTTTGGCAAGGTTGTAGGCGGCGCCGATGTGGTCGACAAGATCAGGGCCGTAAAGACCGCGCGCAAGGGCTATCACGACGATGTGCCGGTGGAAGACGTGGTCATCGAAAAAGCCGTCGCGCTCTAAAGCTGACGGAACGCGGGATGGAATTGCTGGCACCATCCCGCTGGAAACGGATCGATTTCATTTCCGACATCCATCTGGATGAAGGTGACCCGGCCACGTTTTCGGGCTGGAAGAACTACCTGCAGTCCACGACAGCCGACGCCCTTTTCATCCTGGGCGATTTGTTCGAGGTATGGGTAGGCGATGATGTTCTGGGCGCAGGCAGTGCCTTTCAGACCGAGTGCGTCAGCGTGTTGCGCCAGGCTGCTCAGAGACTGGACCTGCACATCATGTGCGGAAACCGCGACTTCCTGATGGGAGCAGCGCTGATGCAGGCCTGCCAGGCCACCGCATTGGCAGACCCCAGCGTGCTGACGTTTGCCGGACATCGCATTCTTTTGACCCATGGTGACGCCCTGTGCACAGCAGATACCGACTACCAGGCTTTCCGGCAGACGGTGCGCAGTGCCTCTTGGCAAGCCGACTTTCTCTCCAAACCCTTGGCCGAGCGGCAGGCCATTGCTCGCTCCATCCGCAGCCAAAGCGAATCGCGCAAGCAGACCGGCGCCCCCTATGCTGATGTGGACCCCGTGGCAGCAAGCGCCCTGCTGGCGGAGGCTGACGCATCCGTGATGCTGCATGGTCACACCCATCAACCGGGCGACCATGCCTTGGCAGACGGCCGACGTCGGCTGGTCTTAAGCGACTGGTGCCTGGGTACGGAGCCGCCCCGTGCCGACCGGCTCCAGTTGTGCGCCGCGGGCGTGCTCACTTTTTTGCGCATGAACATTGCTTCAACAAGTCACTCAATGCCGCCATAATCGTGAAATGCGGGTGTCGTCGGCAGCTGTTTACGGATGGTTCCTGTTCGATGCCCAACGGGCGCACCGTTCCCACATGGTTTGTTAGCCGGTACCCTCAGGGTTGGAATTAGAAAATTATGGAAACAATCAAGGAACTGCTAGACCGCTTTGAGCAGTTGAACGCGGTGGGCGCTGCGCTATCCAAGGAACATCACCTGCCACGGCTGTTGGAGCAAATTCTGGTTGCTGCGCAGGATCTGACCTCGGCCGACGGCGGCACCGTGTACCTGCTCGACGACCTCCAACACGCGCTCACCTTCGAGATCATGCGCACCAATTCCATGGGCATTGCTATGGGCGGCACCACTGGCAAGGCCATCAACTTCCCGCCCCTGTCGCTGACCAAGCCCGATGGCCAACCCAATAACGCGCTGGTGGCCACCTATACCGCCCTCAATGACAAGACGGTGACGGTGGCCGATGCCTACTTCGAGCAGGGTTTCGACTTTTCCGGCACGCGCGAATTTGACAAGGCCACCGGCTACCGCTCGCAATCCTTCCTGACGGTGCCGCTCAAGAACCATGAGAACTTCATCATCGGTGTGCTGCAGCTGATCAACGCCAAGGACCCCAAGACCGGAAAAACCATTCCCTTCAGTATGACCAACCAGCGGCTGGCCGAGTCACTGGCCTCGCAGGCCTCGGTGGCTTTAAGCAACCGCCGCTTGGTCGAGCAACTGACGCATTTGTTTGAATCCCTGGTGAACCTGATCAACGCCGCCATTGACGAAAAATCACCCTACACCTCCGGCCATTGCCAGCGCGTTCCGGAGATGACCATGATCCTGGCGGAAGCGACCGAAGCCATGGACAGCGGCCCCTACGCCAACTTTCGGATGACCGACCAGGACCGCTACGAGTTGCGCCTGGCCGGCTTGCTGCATGACTGCGGCAAGATCGTGACGCCGGTGCATGTGGTGGACAAGGCCACCAAGCTGCAAACCCTGTTCGACCGCATTGAGCTGGTGGAAACCCGCATCGAGCTGGCCAAGCGTGATGCCCACATCAAGCTGCTCGAAGCAAAGCTGGCGCTGGCACCCGATGCGCAGGCAGCCGCTCTGGCGGCATTAGAAGCGGCCTATCAGAGCGACGTGGCCACGCTGGACGAACAAAAAGCGTTCCTGCGCAGAAGCAATGCCGGCAGCGAATGCATGAGCAGCGATGAGCAGCAAAGGGTCCGAGACATTGCCGCCTCGCGAACCTGGGTCAATGCGGTAGGCGAACAGGCAGCGCTGCTGAGCGAAAACGAAGTCGAGAATCTGTGCATCAGCGCTGGCACCCTGACAGCGGCCGAGCGCGCGATCATCAACAACCACATCGTTGCCACCAACAAAATGCTGGAGCAGTTGCCCTGGCCGCGTCACCTGCGCAATGTGAGTGAATACGCTGGCGGCCACCACGAACGCATGGACGGCAAGGGCTATCCCAAGGGTCTGAAAAAAGAGCAAATGTCTCTGCAGGCCCGGATGATGGGCATTGCCGACATCTTTGAGGCCCTGACCGCCGGCGACCGTCCGTACAAGGGTGCGATGAAGCTATCGCAGGCGCTGCAGATACTCGCCAAGATGGCTGCCACCGGACATATCGATCCCGATCTGTTTGAAATTTTCATGGTGAAGAAGGCCTATATGACCTATGCCATGCGCTTCTTAACCGCCGACCAGGTGGATGAGATCAGCGAGGCGAATATTCTGGAAATGGCGCGTGCTGGCTAATGTAGCGCAGCGCTACAGGTCCGGCCTCAAGGTCGGCGCCGCTTGGCTGTGCGTGGCAGCGCTGGCCCTCGGTTTTGCCGCCACCGATTTCGACCGCATGCAGATGCTGGCCCAGCAGCAGTATGGAGCCGGCGCACTGCAAACGGTGGTGGCGTGGCGCAAGCTGATCGACGATAGCAGCGCCTTGGCGGAGAACGACAAGCTCAACAAGGTCAACAGTTTCTTCAATCGCCGCATCCTCTACAAGACCGATTGGGAGGTGTACAACCAGGAAGACTACTGGGCCACGCCACTGGAATTCATGGGGCATGGAGCAGGTGACTGTGAAGACTTCGTGATCGCCAAGTACATGACGCTGCGCATTCTGGGTGTGGCCAACGAGCGCCTGCGTCTGATCTATGTGCGCTACCAGAGCGGCAATACTGCGCCAATTGCGCACATGGTGCTGGGCTACTATGCACAAGCCAGCGAAGAGCCGGTGATTCTGGACAATATGGTCAGCAGCATTCGACCGGCTTCCATGCGCCCCGACCTGTCACCGGTCTACAGCTTCAATAGTGACGGCCTCTGGGTGGGAGGAGCCACGGCCTCCAGCGCAGACCCGACAACCCGGCTGTCGCGCTGGCGCGATGTGCTGGATCGCATGCACAAAGACGGCCTCTAAGCCTTTGCTTCAACCCTTTAGCGAGATCACCATGTCACTCATCAAGCAACTCTGGCTAGCCATCGTCCTAGTCATGGCGATGGCGTTTGCCGCCAGCACGGTCACCAGCGTTCTATCGGCGAGGCAGTATTTGCAACAGCAGTTGCAGGTCAAAAACATCGATAACGCCACGGCACTGGCCCTGTCCCTATCGCAGCTGCCCAAGGACCCGGTGCTGGTGGAGTTGCAGGTAGCAGCCCAGTTTGACGCCGGCCACTACCGCTTTATCCGCATCGTGTCGCCCAAAGGTGAGACCCTGGTGGAGCGCGTGTTCGAGGGCAAAATTGAGGGCGCTCCGGAATGGTTCACCAAGCTGATACCGATTCAGGTGCAGCCCGGCCAGGCGCTGATTCAGGACAACTGGAAGCAGTACGGCACCTTGACCCTGGCCAGCCAGGAACAGTATGTTTACAAGAGCCTGTGGGATGGCACGCTGGCACTGCTGCTGTGGTTTGTGGTGGGCGGCATGGTCACCGGCATTGCCGGCAGCTTCCTGCTGCGCCTGATTACCCGACCATTGAATCATGTGGTGGGCCAGGCCGAGGCCATTGCCGAGCGCCGCTTCATCCTAATTCCAGAGCCGCACACGCCCGAACTCAAGGCCCTGGCGCGCGGCATGAACGCGATGGTGGGTCGGGTCAAGACCATGTTCAATGAAGAGGCGGCGCGGCTTGATACGCTACGCAAAAAGGTCAACCGCGACCCGGTCACTGGGCTGTCCAGCCGCGAATACTTTTTGTCGCACCTGCGCGAGGTGCTGACCGGCGATCAGTTTGGCGCCAGCGGCAGCCTGGTCATCGTGCGACTGCGTGATCTGAATGAACTCAACGCCATGCTGGGCCGCCAGGGCGCCGATGCGCTGCTCAAGGAAATCGGCACCGAGTTGTATGACAGTGGCAACGGCCGCGTTGGCCAGCGTGCGGGCCGCGTCAAGGGCGCCGAATTTGCCATCGTCTGTCCCAGCCACGCCACGGCAACAGAAGCCGCCCAAGATATTTACACGCGCCTGACCGACAAGCTGCTGCCGAAATGGCAGGACCGGGTGCCAGACCTGTTTCATATCGGCGCTGTGCGTTATGTGCGCGACCAGAACCTGGGCAGCCTGCTGTCCAGCGTGGACGAGGCCTTGGCCCGGGCCGCCAACAAGGGCAGCAACACCTATGAGGCGCTCGATGATGCCCATGCCAAACCCGCCATTGCGGCGGAAACCTGGCGTACCCTGCTGAGTGATGCGGTGAGTGGTGGACGGCTGGCCCTGAGCTTTTACCCGGTGGTAGGCGCAGATGGCAAAAGCTCGCTGCACCGCGAGTGCGTGATTCGTCTCAAGATGGACGATGTCGGCACACTGATGACGGCGGGCGACTTCATGCCCATGGCAGCTCAGCTCAACCTGACTGCGCCTTTGGATCTGGGTGTGGTCAAAATGGCGATCGACTACCTGCACAGCAACAGCGGCGATGTGGCAGTCAATCTGTCGGCGCAAACCATTGCCGACTTCCACTTCCGCAATGAACTGGCCAAGTTACTCAAGACCCAGCCGCAGGTCTGCAAACGGCTGTGGTTTGAAGTGCCGGAGTATGGGGTATTCCGCCAGTTTGATGCCTTCGGCGATCTCACACGCAGCCTCAAGGCACTGGGCTGCCACGTCGGTATCGAATACTTCGGCCAGCGTTTTGCCGAGAGTGACAAGCTGGCCGAGCTGGCGCTGGACTACATCAAGGTCCACCCCAGCTATGTGCGTGGCATCGCCGACAACCCTGGCAATCAGGAGTTCCTGATGGGGCTATGCAGGGTGGCCCACGCTATTGGCATAAGCGTGGTGGCACTGGGTGTGGAGCACCAGGAAGACCTGCCCCTGCTGGCCCGCTTGGGCTTTGACGGCGCAACCGGCCCCGGCATCCAATAGGCCCAACCGCTACTAGCGGTGGTCTAGGGCCGCGCGCGCGGGAGTGGCGCCACCTCGGCCTTGATCTTCTCCAGCGTATCGACCACGGTTTCCTCTAGCGGACACAGATCGTCAGCCCCGACTCCGTCGGCTTGCACCCCCAGGTCTTCTAAAGCCGGAATGTCGCTGCGGTTGGCGCCCAGCGTCGACATCAGTTTGCCCATCGCCGCCAGCGTGCGGGCCTGCGCCGCGGCCTGTTCATGGCGCGAGTTGATATAGGAGCGCGAGGCTTCAAAAAACTCGTTCTGGGTTTGCAGCAGATCAAGCAAGGTGCGCTGGCCGATGTAAAACTGCTGTCGATAGGCCTCCCGCGTTTTCTCTGTTGCCAATCTGTGCAGGTCGATATAAACCAATTGCTCGTTCAAGGCCCGCACATCACTAAAGGCCAGGGACAAGGTTTGGCGCACATCACGGCAGGCCTTTTCCTGCTGGTCGCGGGCTTGGTCCGCCAGACCTACGGCCTGTTTCTCCTTGGCCTTGTCCGCGCCGCCACGAAACAGGTTATAGCTCAAGGCAATGGCAGCACCCGTGGTGCGGCTGTCGCCTATGACGCCGCCGCTATTGGTGCCCTGCGTGCCATACACCTGCAAATCAAACCTGGGCAAATAAGCGGCCCGTGCCGTGTCCACCGCCATGCGGTTGGAACGCGCGTTTTCCACTGCGGCCAACAGCGTGGGGCTGTGCCGCAAGCCCTCGTGCAACAGCTGCTCAACCGACGTCGGTAAGCCGCCCAGGCGGAACGGTTCCGGCAGGCTGGGCAGGCCTTCGGGTGGCTTTTCACCAATCACGCGCAGGTAGCGTGCGCTGACATCGTGCAGATTGGTCAACTCGGTCAGCAGGTTGGACTCGGCCAGTGCCAGGCGGCCATTGGCCTGCTCGACATCCACTCGACGGCCTACGCCTGAACTGGCCCGCTCCTCCACCAGAAGTGCAGACTGCTTGTGCTCCACATAGTTTTGTGTCGCCAACTCCACCAGTTCCCGGTAGCGAACCACATCGGCATAGACTCTGGTGGCCTCGAGCGCGGTGTTCTCGGCCACCTCCCGCAATTCGTAATAGCGCGTGAGCTTGGCCGCGTCCAGGCGCTTGACTTCGTTGCGGGTGAAATAACCGTCAAACAAAATCTGATTAAGGCTGAGCTGTGCCGAGGCCAGCCCATAACTACCCAGATTGACGCCACCCGTGATTCGACTTTCATTGCCGACGGAGGCCGTTAGGTCAAGCTGCGGCAAAAAGCCCGCCTTGGCAATGTCACGCTGGCTATCCGAGGCCATAAAGGCGTTCCACTTGGCCTGTACCTCGGGGTTGCTGGCCAATGCCTTGCGCACCGCCTGCAGCATGGCCTCTGGAAGCTTCGCGTCTGGAAGTTTGGATTGGATTGCAGCGTTTTGACCAGAGGCAGTGAAGCAAATGCCTGCTGCGGCAAGCAGGAGTGACAGTTTCAATGCAAAGGACATGTGCCTGAATTTTTAGGTTAGGAGAAGCTTGTACGAACTCGGCACAAGTTCTGGTGCACGCCTATACTACCGTGAATTCAACGAATCATGCTGCAACGCACGATTTGGCACTGAAATGTGCTTTCACGCGAACCGCATTGCTGCTTAAAGCAGGCCTGTGTCACCATCATCCGGCAGCAATTGCAGTGAATCCTGGAGCTTGGCGCGGTTTTTGCGCCGCCACAGAAGCTTGCCCTGGGCCGCCTCGGGCAGATCGGTAAACTGGATCACGCCACGGCCAATCAAGGTGTCGATCAGGTCTTCCAGAACGCGCGCGATGGCAGCGTCCGACTCGCTCAATGCCTGTGATGGTTGGGCCTCTTGATCGCCGCGCTCGGGATGCTTGGCTTCTGTCATGTGGTGGCGTCCACTATGGCACGGGTATCGGCGCTGACGCTGGCCACCAGCAGGGCCAGTTGCAATCGATCACGCACCATCAGTTTTTCAAAGATTGAGCCCAGATGGGCCTTGACCGTGCGCTCCGAGATAAACAATTGCTCGGCCACTTCCCGGTTAGATTTTCCCAGCGCCACACACTGGGCCACCTGGGTCTCGCGTTGCGACAGGCTGGCCCAGACCTTGGCATAGGTTTGCGCGGTGGCGCCTGGTGCGCCGATTGGCGCGGGCAGTGTTGCCAATGCAGCCGACGTGGCCGCAACCAGGCGCTTGATGAGGTCCGGACCGGCCCACAGACCGCCATGTCCAATCACGGTCGCGACTTCCTGCAGCAACTCGGGCAAGGCGTAGGAATGGGTGTAGCCCATGGCGCCAGCGTCGAGCGCGGCAAGACCTTCCGCGGGTTCGGGCGCTCCCGACAACAGCACCACCCGCGCCGCAGGCTGCAGCGCACGCGCCAAGGCCAGCATCTGGCGCCACTGCAGATCGTCGTTGCTCAGCCAAACGATGCACTGTGTGGCCTGAAGCCCCTGCAGCACCGTGGCTAAATCTGTAGCCAGCACACATTGGCCCCGGGCAAAAGCCTCCAACCATCGCGAACTGGGTTGACGCGGGGTACTGGTCAAAAAAAAGTGGTGACCGGTCATCGTTCGGTAAGGGCGTTAGCCCTGGCGCGCAGCACCGGTTTAAGCAGATAGGACAACACGGTTTTCTTACCGGTCAAAATGTCTACCTGCGCCACCATGCCAGGAATGATGGGCAGGCCCGGACCCAGGCTGGGTGTATGGGTGCGCACCCGCACGTGGTAGAAGGCATTGCCCTTTTCGTCCAGCACCGAATCGGCTCCGATATTAATAACGTCGGCCGTCAGTCCGCCATAAATCGAATAGTCGTAGGCCGTGAACTTAACTGTGGCCTTTTGTTCTGGGCGCAGAAAACCAATGTCCTTGGGTGCAATCTGCACCTCCAGAATCAGGGCATCGTCCAGCGGCACCACTTCGACCAGTTCCTTGCCGGGTTGCACCACCGCGCCCAGCGTGTTGACCAGCAGGCGCTTGATGGTGCCGCGCATGGGTGAGCGAATATCGGCCTTTTTGACCTTGTCTTCCAGCGTCTTGCCGCTCTCGCTCATGGCGGCCAGCTTGCCCATGGTCTCGGACAACTCACCGCTCATTTGGTTGCGCGCGGCGAGCGTGACCTCTTCGATCTTGCGCGTGGCCTCCAGAATCGCCGACTGCACCCGCGAAATCTGTGCAATCGCCTGCTCGCGGTCGCCGCGGATACGCGCTACGTCGCGCTCCAGCCGCAGCACCTCCACCTCGGAGACGGCGCCGCTGGCAATCATGGGCCGAGTGGCACTGAGTTCCTTGGTCATCAGCTCCAGAGTGCGGTCTGCCTGGTCCTTGCGGGCCCGCATTTCATTGAGTTCCTGCTGGCGCTGGGCCAACTGGTTCTGCGAAATCGATACCTGTGCACTGATTTCGGCCCTGCGTGACTCATACAAACGGGCCTCCTGGGCCACCGCTTCGGGCGCCTCCTTGATCAGGTCGGCCGGCGGATTAAAAGCCGTTCCACGGGTCAGGGCGTTCAAACGCATTTGCTTGGCCTTCAAGGCAGCCTGGCTGACCCGACTTTCCTGCAAATTGGACTCAAAGCGTGTGGTGTCCACCCGCATCAGGATTTGCCCGACCTCGACCACCTGGCCTTCCTTGACCATCAGCTCCTCGACGATGCCGCCGTCCACGCTCTGCACGATTTGCACCTGGCTGGTGGGCACCACGCGGGCCTCGCCGCGCGTCACTTCGTCGACCTTGGCAAAGGCCGACCAGACGATCAGCACGATCAGCGTTATACCCACAACGCGCATCAACAGCCGGGCGCGCAAGGGGTCTTGCTGCAGACGGGCCCAGTCGGCCTCGCCCTCCCAGTCGCTGTATTCGCTGTCCTCCACCGGAGTAAGGCGCTTGACCAGAGGGCCAAAGCTGGACTGGCTCACAGCGCCCGCCTTTTGCATCAGCCGACCGGTGCGGTGAAAGGCTTTTTCGCTGAACCAGGCCATCAGACGGCCTTCCCAATGCGGCCCTGGCGCAAGGCGGTGACCACCTGCTCCTTGGGTCCATCAGCAACAATGCGCCCGCCGTCCATGACGATGATGCGCTCAACCATATCGAGCAGCGCCGTGCGGTGGCTGATCAAGACCACGGTCTTGTCCCGGGCGAATTCGGTCATACGGCGCTTGATGTCTTCCTCGCTGGAGTAATCCATACTTGAGGTCGGCTCATCGAGCAACAGGATGGGCGGGTCGTTGATGACGGCGCGGGCAATAGCCACGCCCTGGCGCTGGCCGCCAGACAGGGATTCACCGCGCTCGCCCACCAGCATGTCAAAGCCCTGCGGGTGCTGATTGACCAGCGACAGCACGCCACCGATTTCAGCCGCCCTGACGATGTCCTGGTGCTGCGCCAGTGGCGCACCCAGGGTGATGTTTTCGCGCAGCGTGCCGTAAAACAGCATGACATCCTGCTGTACATAGCCGATCTGGCTGCGCAGCTCGGCCGGGTCCAGCTGGCGCAGGTCAATGCCGTCCACCAGCACCGCCCCTTCGGTGGGCAGGTACAGGCCCAGGATCAGTTTTTCCAACGTGGTCTTGCCGGAACCTATGCGCCCCAAAATGGCCACCTTCTCGCCCGGCTTGATCTTGAAGCTCAGGTTTTGCAAGGATGGTGCGGCCTGACCGGGGTAGCTGAAGCTGACGTTTCGAAAGTCGATGGCGCCTTGCAGGCGGCCACGGCTGAGGTAGTTGGCGTCAGCGGGACGCTCAATGTCGCGCTTCATCATCTCGTCCAGCGAGCTGAGCGCCGTGGAGGCGGTGTGAAACTGCACCAGCAGCCCCGCTACCTGCCCCACCGGAGCCATGGCGCGTCCGGCCAGCATGGTGCAGGCAATCAGGCCGCCCATGGTGAGCTCCTTCTCGGAGATGGCATAGACGCCGATCACCACAATCGCCAAATTGATGAACTGTTGGACAAAGGCCGATGCACTCGCCGCAGTGGAAGACAGCAGGCGCAATTGCGCGCCAACCCTTGCCAACAGCGCTGCGCTCTTTTCCCACTTGGTCTGGATGCTCGATTCGGCCGACAAGGCCTTGATGGTCTCAAAACCCACCAGGCATTCGATCAGGGTGGCATTGCGCTGGGCATTGGCGCGGTAGGTAGTTTCTGCCAGTTCGTGCATGCGACCCTGCACCGAGAGGGAATACAGCAGCATGATGAGCGAGCCCAGCACCAGCGGAATCAGCATCATCCAGGAAACCCAGGCAATGGCGAGCAAAAAGATCAGCGAAAACGGCAGGTCGATGAAGGCCACCACGGTGGCCGAACTGATGAAGTCTCGCACCGACTCAAAGGAGCGCAGGTTGGAGGCAAAAGAACCGGCGGACGCCGGGCGCTGCTCCATACGGGTGCCCAGCACCCGCTCCATGATATAGGCCGATAGCTTCACATCGACCCGGCTGCTGGCCAGATCGACAAAGCGCCCGCGCATGGTGCGCAGCACCAAGTCACCCAGCAGCATCAGCAACAGGCCAAAGGCCAGCACCCACAGCGTGTCGAAGGCATGGTTGGGTACGACGCGGTCATACACATTCATGGTGAACAGCGGCATGCCTAGGGCAAACAGATTGGCCAGAAGGGCGGCAAACAGCACATCCAAATAGAGCGGACGGCTATCGGCCATCACGCTCCAGAACCAGTGGCCCTGGCGGCCCTTGCGTACCAAAGGCGTGCGCGCATCGAAGCGGTGCGCGGGTCGAACATAGATAGAGGTGCCCAGATACTGAGCCTGCAAGGCGTCGACCGACACGCTCACCGGCGCCTCCGGCAGCTCCGGATAGACCACGCGGACCTCGCTTCGGTCGCCCTGAAAGTCCAGAATGACGCACGCCTGATTTCCCTGCAGCAGCGCAATCGCCGGCAGCAGGCCATCCTTGAGATCGGCCAGCGGACACTTCACCAGACGGCTGTTCAGGCGCGTTCGCTTGGCAGCGCGCTCAAACAGGGCCGGCGTCAGTCGAGCCTGCTCTGCAGGCAAACCAGCCATTACGGCCTGGCGCGTGGGCAGTTCCCCATGGGCTCGCGCCACAATCAACAGACACTCCAACAAACCGTCTATGGGCTGCACATTTGGCACAGTTGCTTGCACCGGCGTATTCATGGACGCTCAGCATCTCGCGCAGGATGCGACGCGATAACAGGGTGCTTGTGCACGGAGGGGTATTTCATTTATTGCTAATTTACCACCTTCGCCATCAGTCCAAACGCTTGCAGATCACTTCACGCCGGATTTCAAAAACCTGTCGGGCTGCGTTGACAATGGCTTCTACGATTTCCGGGTTGCAGGCCTGCAGGAACTGCTCACCGCTGACCTTCTGGTCAAAAAAAGCGCGCGCCTGCTTCAACAGCTGTCGGGACTGCTCAAAGCCAATGAACCGAATCACGAAGCTGGCCACCGGAGAGTGCTTGACGTCGTAATCCGACTCCAAGGTGCGGCCAATTTCCAGCAGTGCCAGCACTTCTTCTTCCAGAGCGCCTTGCGGCTGAAACGGACAGGCTACCGTAGGCAAAAAGTTCTCCAGCTGCGCGTCGATCGTGCCACGCTGGGGTAGCTCACCCATCATGGTGGCGAGTGGAATTTCAGAGCCCAGGCGCAGCGACACGGCCTCAATGATGGCGATGGACAGCAACTTGCTGCCAAGATACAAACCACCGATCGCCAGATTTTTCCGGGTGCGCTCCAACAGCTCCGCAAACGCCGGGTCCGGGGGATCCTGCTGGTACTGATGGAACACGGCCGCAGGTGTCAGCTCCCGCATGAAGCTTTCCATCTTCTGCAGTGACTTGCGATAGCCGGACACCGTGTACGAATAGGAACCCAGCAACTCGTGGTTGGTCTCTGGCATCAGGTTCCAGGTGTTATTCAAAAACTCCGCCGATGCCGGGTGCGAGAAGTTTTCCACATCGCGGTTGGAAAGGCGTACCGCACGAGCCACGGCAGCGTCGAGTTGCGGTACATCCCAGCCAAAACCAAAGCGCTCATTGATTCGGCACATTCTCTGTCGCAGCAGGTCCGAGGGATTCAGTCCGTCCGCCGAAGCCTTGCGAAAGGGAATGGTGGCCTCGATGCAGGCTGACATCTGCGTGATGCTCTGCAGGTCCAGCACCCGCTCCATGCTTTTGGCAGCCACCAGGGCACTCAAAAACTCGTTTTGCCCTTTTGTGGGCAATAGCTTTTGCCCCGGTGGAAAGTCGAACATCAGGCACAGCATTTCAAACACAGGGTCTGACTGCGCTTGCTCCGACGGCAATATCTTCAATGCCTTGCCGGTTTCCCGAATAAAGGGCGCAATCAGCATGCCGATGTTGACGCTGACGCCGTTGTCCGCCTGGATATGGACCGCGTCATGAAAAAGAGCCGCCAGCACCTCAATGGCGTCGCCACCGCGACCGACCTCAAAAATATGCTCGGGCGTATGAAAGAAGCGCCAGGCACCGGTCATGCTTTGAATGATCAATTCTGCCGTGTTTTCCGAATGGGACTGATTCACCACGCCATCCAGCCTTTGAACGGCCCAGTTCAGTTGCTGTACGCATCGCGCGTAGCTCGCGTCAAAGGACTGATCGCTCATTGGCTGCATGGTGAATTAGTTAATTTGTGTTGGCTCCGCAATCCAGCGGATGTTCCTGCCCGACTGTAGTGAGGTTTATTGACTATGGCAATTGCCATAGGGCGGGAACCCTGAAATACCTCAGGTTTGTTTCCTTTTCACACCATGGACCCCAGGCGCGATGCGCACCAGCCACGCATTGACAAGCCAAGCTCCCGCGCATGCAGGAGCTTGGGTGGCGCCTAGCGCTTGAGCAGAACCTTCAGCACATTTTGCAGGCGCCTTGCGTCCTGGGCATTGAAGGCAGCGGATAGAACCTGGGCCGCATCCTGGCCCCAGGTCTGTGCTGGTGCCGGATCGTTGCGGCGCGTCAACAACTGCAGCTGCAGCATACGCCTGGCGCTTAGGTGCTCGGCCGGTGTGGGAACCTCGGCGGCCATTTCAAGCCGCAACAGAGAGGTGACCGGATCGGCCCCCTTGGCGGCAGGCAAGGCGCCCGTCAGGGCTTGTTGCCAGATACTGCGGGTGGGCGCGGTGACCCGTGGCCCCAGTTCCTGCCCGGAAGGCAGCAGCGCGGCATCGCGCTTTTCCCAGGCCGTGAGCAGGTGCGTCAGGGCTTCGCCATGGGCTTGTGCCGCCAGTTTATTGAGCACGAATTGTGCATGCTCCAAGGCCTCGCGCTGTGCACGAAAGGCAGCATCGCCCAGACGTGGAGCCTCTTGCCAGGCGGCGCTGCGCGCGGGGCGGTCATCGCCACGGCCGCCGAAGTCCGGCTTGCCATCGCGGCCATCACGCCCGCCACGTGGTGCTTCCTTGCGCTCGTTCCATTTGCCGCCACGGGCCGGCAGTGCCGGTGCTTCCTTCTTCATGCCGGGGCGGTCATCACCGCGCATGGCAATGACGGGCTTGGGTTTGGGTGCTACAGGCACGGGGACCGGTGCGGGCTCGGCAGCCACGGGCGTGACGCCCTCCTCTACAGGAACATCCGCAGTTGGCGCTTCCATGGAAGCCTCGCCAGCTTCTGCGGGCAATGCTTCGCTGGCGGTGGCTGCCTTGGCAGCATCTTCTTGCACGCCGGCTTGCTTGACCTCGGCCTGAGCCTGGGCCTGGCCGCTAAGCGCTGCATCCAGCGCAGACATTGCTGCGCGTATGGCCTGGGCATCACCCGAGGCATTGGCGCCCTCGAGAGCCTTGGCAGCATCCAGAACCGAGCGGTCGCGCGCGTTCAGCGTCGTCTGGGCCTTTTCACGTTCCTCGGTCTTGCGATTGAAGGCGTCATCGATGGGCTTGCGGAAGGCATCCCACAGCTTTTGTTCTTGGCGCCGGTCCATGGGCACGGTGTGCGCCTCGGCCTGCCAGCGTTGTTGCAGCGCCTTCACGGCGTCCACTCGCAGCAGGGGTGCAGCACCCAGCAGCTTGGCCTCTTCCACCATGGCCTGACGGGCCAGCAGACTTTGGGCCTGCAGCGCCTCCAGGGGTGCTGCGGCATTGGAAATGGCTTGCTTCCACAGCGGCTGCAGCTCGGCAAACATTTTTTCACCGACATGGCCACCATCGCGCCAGCGGTCGCCAAACTGGTGCAGGATGCGGCTAAAGCCCTTCCAGTCATCGTCCAGCGCGCTGCGGTTGTCAGCAGCCCAGGCATTGATCTCCTCAATCAGCGCCAGACGCTGGGCCTTGTGCTCGGCAGCCTCGGTCTTGACCTTTTCAAGCCAGGCCTCAACCACCTTGTGGGCTTCATTGCAGGCCTCGTCAAAACGCTTCCACAGGCCATGGTTGGGCACACCGCCCTGGTCGGTCTGCTTCCATTGCTCGCGCAGTGTGCGCAGGTTCTCCTGCATCTTGCGTCCGCCAATGGCCTGGCCTTCCGGGCGCTTGAGCAAGCCCTCGGCCTTGACCACCAGCTCTTCACGCAGCTGATCGGCACGCCAGCGCTGCCAGCCTTCCAACTCACCGGCCGCAGCCAAAGCGGCATGGACCTGATTTTCCAAGGTCGAATCAATCAATTTACCAAATTCTTTCAAGGCCTGGCGCAATGCCGCTGCGGCACCGGCACTGGCCTTTCCATGGCCTTCGCCGACTTCGGCTTCCAGCTTGGTCAGTGCCTCTTTGACAGCGGCAGTCGCACTGGCGCGCACTTCGGGGTCGACCTGGTGCTTGGCCGGGCGGGACGCGGCTTCCACTGGCACACCGCGCGCAATCCGCAATTCATCGGCCCAGACCGGAACCGGTGGCAATGCGGCACCGGTATCGCTGGAGGCAAGCAGTGCTTGCGCCACGGCGGCTTGAAAGGCCTCCCACACCACCAGCAACTGGGCACGCGAGGCGTCCAGCAGCGGTGGGAATTTCAGATCCACGCTGGCCCAACCCGGATTGGAAACCAAGGCCGTGGCCTGTTCCTGCCAATGGCCCACGTCGGCGTGCAGGCTTTCCAGCGCCTGTTCAGCATCTTTCCAGGGCTTGGTGGAGAGCACTTCAATGCGTTGCGCCAGCAGCACGGCGGCTTCACGCTGCACCTGTGTCTGGTGCTGCAGGTCTTCAATGCTGCGCACCCGCTCCGCCAGTTCCTGCTTCAAGGTTGCCAGCGGCTCCTTGCTCAGCGGCGCACCGGCCTTCGCGGCGTCGCGTTGCCAGGCCAGTGCATCGGCAATATTGAGCTTGGTCACAGCCAGCAGTGCCTGTGCCTTGGCGGCCCACTCGGCGGCCAAGGTTTCCTGCCCCTTGGAGCGACGAATCTCATCCAACTTCTCACGCACCAGTTTGGCGGCGCCCTTGTCTTTGACACTGAGCTCCTTGAATACCTCGGCCAGTTGGTCGGATGTGGGCTTTCCGGCGAGCCAGTCGCGGACCCGTGCCGCCCGCTCACCTGCTGTAGGCGCAGAAAAAGCACCCTTGGTCATTGCGTCCAATTGGGAGATGTCGATGTGTTTTGCTGAATGAGATGACGTCACAGTAGGCTCGAGTCGGGGTAAGAGGGTAAGACAGCCTGCTATTTTCGCCGCTAATTGAGGACAAACATTGATTTTCGCGGCAGGACTACAACTAAGGCGCAAAAGAAAGCCCGGATTCCAGCATTTCTGAGGAAATCCGGGCCCGATGGCGGACCAAATGTCCCATGCCACCATTTTTCGCTACCTCAAGAGATTGACATCCTGAAGCAGACCAGAGGCAAGTGATTGCCTCAAGCTATGTCGGGGCCGCTTTATCACGTATCCATAACATACGGACTGGCTACTGCCGACAACACCCGTGTGCACGAGTGAGGAAAGTCTAGACAGAGCGACGCACGGTTTCAAGTTGCTGTTTTTATGGGAATCCTGCGCATGATTGGGAAATTTCACCGGCTCCGCTACCCGAACCTGTGCTAGCAACAGACAGGATTTTTGTGCCAGAAATCCAACAAAATTATATCAAATGCATTTGATATGGTTGACTAGTTATATTGCATCCCCCTAAAATCCGCGAATCCCTGACACGACTAGGGATTAACCCGCATCCGCTGCCGAACCCGGCATATTCAAATCGCTGCACATGTCTGGAAGACGCCGCAGGATATTGATAGCGTACCAACTCAAACGTGGTACCCACCTGAGCACCAGTGATTCTGCTGGAACGAAAGGAATGGGCTCCCGCCTAAGAAGGAAGAGCTATGACAACGACCGAGAAATTCAGCCGTGGGCTTCGCGTATTCGTAAGCGACATTGCCCAAGGATTTTTTGAAATTACCCACAATGGTTTTGCCCTGCTGGGCTTGGCCGTGATGTTTGCCACGATTACCCTGGCAGCACGCCCGGAACTTCGCGACGCAGGCGAAGCCCAATTGATCACCTGGCTGCAGGACCGCCAAACCGCTATTAACGGCTTTGTAAGCAACACCGACGCGGTGGAGCGCGCTACGGCTGCCGACCCCAAGAGCTTGCCCAAACAGCAAGCAGCCGTGACCTATTGGCTGAGCAAGAAATACAACATTGCGCCGGAGCCACTGAGCGCACTGGTGGCCGAGGCTTATGAATCCGGCGCCAGAGCCAAACTGGACCCGACGCTGATTCTGGCCATCATGGCCGTGGAGTCGGGCTTCAACCCCTTTGCCCAAAGCACGATGGGCGCGCAGGGTCTGATGCAGGTGATGACCAAGGTTCACAGCGAAAAATACGAATTCTTCGGCGGTAAATTGGCGGCCTTTGATCCACTGACCAATCTACGCGTCGGCGTCAAGGTGTTGCAGGAATGCATTGCCCGCGCCGGTTCGCTGGAAGGGGGACTCAAGTTTTATGTCGGTGCCGGCAATATGGAAGACGACGGTGGCTATGCCGGCAGAGTTCTAGCCGAACACGACCGCCTGAAACAGGTCGCAGCCGGACGCTTGGTACCGACCTTGGTGCCGCAATCCGTGCCCGTCAAGGCAGCCCAAAATGTGAAGCCAGCCATCGAAGTCGTTGCCAGCCTGAGCAACTCCTGAAGGCTGTCAGTTAAACTCCAAGCGCACGCGACTGGCGATAGGCCCCGGACCATACCGGGGTTGATGTGGGACACCACAGGGGAGCGTTGCCGCACGATTTAATTTAGTCGCTGCGATCAGCCGTTCGCCTGGGCAGCCCTGTGTTCCCTCACCCTTCACAGGCCCAATGTCTTTAAGGACTGCCATGTACGACCGTAACATCCTCGTTGAACAAACCGATCCCGAACTGTGGAAGGCCATCCTGGCCGAAAACGCACGCCAGGAACACCACATCGAGCTGATCGCCAGCGAAAACTACGCCTCACCCGCTGTCATGGCGGCTCAAGGCAGTCAGCTGACCAACAAGTATGCCGAAGGCTACCCCGGCCGCCGCTACTACGGTGGCTGCGAATTTGTCGACGTGGCCGAGCAATTGGCCATCGACCGCGTCAAGCAGTTGTTTGGTGCCGAGGCCGCCAACGTGCAAGCGCATTGCGGTGCCTCTGCCAATGAGGCCGTGTTTCTGGCCTTCTTGAAGCCTGGTGACACCATCATGGGCATGAGCCTGGCCGAAGGTGGTCATCTGACCCACGGCATGCACCTCAATATGAGCGGCAAGTGGTTCAATGTGGTGAGCTACGGCCTGGATGCCAACGAAGCCATTGACTACGATGCCATGGAGCGTCGTGCCCACGAAACCAAACCCAAGCTGATCATTGCCGGTGCTTCCGCCTACAGCCTGCACATCGACTTCGAGCGCTTTGCCAAGGTGGCCAAGGACGTGGGCGCGATCTTCATGGTGGACATGGCGCATTACGCTGGCCTGATTGCCGCAGGCGTCTACCCCAACCCGGTGCCGCACGCAGACGTCGTCACCTCCACCACCCACAAGAGCCTGCGCGGCCCGCGCGGTGGCATCATCCTGATGAAGGCCGAATTTGAGAAGGCCATCAACAGCGCGATATTCCCCGGCTTGCAAGGCGGCCCACTGATGCATGTGATTGCCGCCAAAGCTGTGGCCTTCAAGGAAGCGCTGGAGCCCGGCTTCAAGGTCTACCAACAACAGGTCATCACCAACGCGCAGATCGTGGCCGACACCCTGACCCAGCGCGGCCTGCGCATTGTCAGCGGCGGCACCCAAAGCCATGTGATGCTGGTGGACCTGCGCTCCAAGGGCATTACCGGCAAGGAAGCCGAAGCAGTGCTGGGCAGCGCCCACATGACCATCAACAAGAACGCCATCCCCAACGACCCGGAAAAGCCCATGGTCACCAGCGGCGTGCGCATCGGCACACCGGCCATGACCACGCGCGGCTTCAAGGACGAGGAAGCACGATTGACCGCCAACCTGGTTGCCGATGTACTAGACAACCCGCGCGACGCGGCCAATATCGAGGCGGTGCGCGCCAAGGTCCATGCGCTGACCTCGCGTTTCCCGGTCTACAAGTAAAACTGCTCAGGTCCTATGAAGTGCCCGTTCTGCAGCCACCAGGACACCCAGGTCGTCGAGACCCGGATGTCCGAGGACGGGGACTTCATCCGCAGGCGCCGCCGTTGCGGCTCCTGCGAAAAGCGCTTCACCACCTATGAGCGCCCGGACGTCAACTTTCCTACCATCGTCAAAAAAGACGGCAGGCGCATCGAGTTCGAACGCGCCAAGTTGATCGCCTCCATGAAACTGGCCCTGCGCAAACGCCCGGTCAGCACCGAACAGGTGGACGGTGCCATTGAGCGCATCGAAGAAAAGCTGCTCAATCTTGGTTTGCGCGAGGTGCAATCTACCCGCATCGGTGAACTGGTGATGCGCGAACTCAAAAAACTGGACAAGGTGGCCTATGTGCGCTTTGCCAGCGTGTACCGCAATTTTGAAGACATTGACGAGTTCAGGACGCTGGTAGATGAGGTGAACCGCTAAGCCTATGGGCATGCGTCCAGACTGACCTTGGCCACTCTGACTGAGCCTGGCTTGCTGATGAAAATTTGCATGGCCTGCGTGGCGGTATCCGAGTGTGTGCACAGGGTGAATGTGCCCGATTGAAAAGCACCGGATAGCAGATTGGCGCGGCCATCGGGCGTGTAGGACACATACCTGGCGATGTTGGTGTTGCCGGAAAACCGGATCGTGTCCGCCAGCGCCGACTGCTGCAACAAAATCGTTTCTTGGCTGTCTACCTGCGCGTTGTCATTGGCATCGTGAAACACAATCCAGCCTTGCTCCCAGCCACCCATAGAGACACATTGCTTACCGTCGGTGGATTTGCACAAGACCACCCTCGCGTTGCGTTTGATGGCCTCACTCCGGGCGAAATGCAGATGAGCCACCATCAGTTCACTTACCGCCTTCAGCCGCATGCTGGCGATCAAGGAATGAAACGAGGGTGCGGACATTGACAACACAATCGCTGCAATCGCCAGCACGACCAGCAACTCGACCAAGGTGGTTCCACAGTTCTTTTTTTTCATGCGCATTGCAATACTCCTATGCTGCGTGCCAATTTCCCACTTCCCGCAAGAAAAAGCTTGATAAAAGGCGCATGCGCACACATCGGATATCGCAAGACGGCGAATGCGCGCGCAACTAGCATGGCCCGCATGCAAACCATCCAGCAACTGGGGTCAAGCCTGCATCAACGGCAAAAGGGATTTTCCCTGCTGGAAGTGCTGATCACCCTCACCATCACGGCCCTCGCCCTTTTGGGTGCGGCCGACCTGCAATTGCGTGCCATGCAAACCGGACAAAGCAGCCAGGCCCGCACGCAAGCCGTGCTGTTGGCCTCGGATTTGGTTGAAAAAATAGAGGCCAATAAACCAGTGGAAGCGCTTAACCCTGGCGCCTACCAGTTTGATAGTTCGCATCCGGCAGCACTGGCTGCCGATTGTGCCGCAAGCCTTTGCAGCTACGCACAACGCGCGGCCTACGATCTGAGTATCTGGAATTCTCAAATTCCCATTTTGTTGCCGCAGGCCAGCACCTGGACCGTGAGCGCAGGCAGCAACGCCAACGGTTTAAGCACTTATACGATTGCAATCCATTGGAATGACCGAAAAGCACATACCAACAATGCCACGGCTGGCAGTATGGAGCCGGCGAGTTATCAGGCCACGCGAACAATTTATTAATCACCATGCCTTCCACTTTTTTCAGGAAAATAAAATGGCAGCATCGCACCAACTTTAGGAGGGGTTATAGCCTGCTTGAGTCGATGGTATCGCTGGCGATCGGATTGCTGATCATTTCTGCCTTGCTGACACTGTATCTCCATAGCAACAGCGCATCGAGCACCAATAACAACGCGGCGGAAATAATCAATAATGGACGCTACGCGCTCAACACCATGAAGGCGGATGTGCGCCAGGCTGGTTTTATGGGGTTTACGTACATGCCGCCCGATCCACTAAACTCCCCACTCAGTACGGTCATTACGCCCATAGGCAACGAGTGCCTTGAACCTGGCGCTGCTGCGGGCTCCTTCATATCCAATATTTGGCAAGGAATTTGGGGTGCCGATGACTACAATCCATTTTCCAAGGGAAAAAACTGCCTGGCTGACTATTTGCGTGGCGATGTACTGGTGGTCAGGCGACTCAGCTCCAAACCGGTCACTTCGCTGGAAGCAGGCACTCTTTATTACCGCACAAGTTATAAAAATGGAGAATTATTTCGTGGTTCACCTGATAGCACCTGCGATACCAGTACATTTCCAAGCTCAGCATATACTGCTCCCTATAACAAATATCCCTGTATTACTGGAACTGCCAATATTGATGTATTGAACTTTCCTGTTGTTACCCATATTTATTACATCCGATCCTACACCGCATCCAACAGCGAATACCCAAAAATTCCAGCACTGGCGCGCATTTCCTTGCAGTCCGATGGTTCAATGGCCAGTGAGTTGATAGCCAGCGGCATAGAAAATATGCAGATTCAATATAGCATCAACTATTCCGACCTTAGCAATCAGTATCTGGATGCAAGAAGCATCATTGGCAATTCCTATTTATCCACAGCATCAGCAACCGCATGGAATGATGTCAATGCGGTGCAAATCTGGTTGCTTGCCCGCAACGCAAACGTAGAACCCGCTTACGCCGATACAAAAACTTACGTCATGGGTAATTCCAGCATGGCCGTAGCAGATGGCTATAGACGGCAACTGTTCAGCACCTCGGTTAACTTGAGAAACAAAAGTCAATAAATAGCTGATGTGACTTGGAGTATAAAATGCAGAACAAGCATCGTAACCATGGAAAATTTAAGCAGCGAGGTTCAACGCTGGTGACCAGCATCATTGTATTGATTCTTATCATGATGATGGGCATGAGCGCCATGGTCACTTCCGATACCCAATTAAAAATATCGGGAAACTTGCAATTTGAAGACACGGCAGCCAACAACGCAGAATCTGGAATCGCCACGGCAGAATCCGCGCTGGCCAGCGTCGGATATTGTGCTTCGATCGGATTTACTGCTGATGCACATTCAGCAGCAACGCCGGAGCAGTATTCCATCCATGCTGCGCTCACGCCATCGACCATGAGCTGGGACGATACAAGCTCGCGGCGGGTCACTGATGACAGCCAGCGCTACATGATACAGCTGATATCGGAAAACGTAGTTTCTGATGCATCCGGCCTTGGTGTCGGCGGACGGCCCAGCACACCGCCCAACGCTGTCAATACCTATCTCATCACGGCGCGAGGTACCGGCGCACGGGGATCGGTGAAATTCATTCAGTCCTATTTCAGGGTTTCGATTCCTTGTTAGCCGGGAATTTTTATGACCAAACCACCTCGCCTTTCGGATCGCTCGAGAATGCTAGCGGTTGCCTCCATCATTGCAATGCCACTGAGCATTTACGCCTATTCTGGAGGATTTACAACTGCACCCCTGCCACTCGACCAGCCGGTGGGCTATATTGCGCAAGACGAGCTTACTGGCTTTGATCTCACTGGACGCGCCGTAGTCGTGTATCGGCCTGAATATAATCGCCAGAATTGGTCGGGTGATTTGCATGCCTATTCGATCACTAGCACCGCTGGCATAGGCAGTTCCCAGGAAATCTGGACCGGCGGTGCCTCGCCGGCCAACATCTTGACTGCTCAAAATTGGGACACCGGCCGATTCATAGCCACCATGAATGATGCTGGTGTGGGCGTCCCTTTCCGGGATACCAGCATGAGTGCCACTAGTTTTCCGACGCCACCCGCCATCAGTGGCAAAACCTATAGCCGAGCCCATCTGCTCGCTTTTTTGCGCGGAGATACTTCAAATGAAGGCAGTTCCGGTTTGCGGCAGCGTTCGTCACCCTTGGGCGATATCATCCATTCACGGCCCTATTATCTACGTGATGATAACTATGCCACAGTCTTTGTCGGAGCCAATGACGGGATGTTGCATGCGTTTGATGCCAGCACGGGCAGCGAGCGCTGGGCCTATGTCCCTTCCATGTTGCAGGGCAAATTGAAAACCCTTGCATACAACCCCCTGGATGCATCCAATCCCTATAAGCATGATTATTTTGTGGATGGCCAAATCAATGTTGGGTTGATCAACGGAGGGGCTAAAAAAGTTCTGTTTGGTAGTCTGGGTGGTGGTGGCCCGGGAATCTATGCATTGGACATCAGCCAGCTGAATGCCAGCAGTGACGCCGACGTGGCGTCCAAAGTACTGTGGGAGATAACGCCAGACAGCATGAAGTCGGGCGGTTCCAGATCAAGCAGCAGCGCCTATGCCAATCTGGGTTACAGCTACGGCACGCCGTTGCTGATCAAATTGAATATAGGTGGCGCAGCAAGCGATGCATTGATCATTGGCAATGGATACAACACTGCCGGCTATGCGTATCTGTACGTGATCAATGCGGCCACGGGTGCACAAATCGCCGCCATTCGGGCCGGTTCAGGCATCCCAGCTGCAGGTAGCGCCAATGGCATATTTGAACCCAAGGCACTGGATACCAGCGGCAAGGGTGTTGTTGATCGCGTCTATGCCGCCGATCTGAACGGCAACCTGTGGAAATTTGACCTTTCCTCGACGTCGGCCTCCGATTGGTCAGTGACGTCGCTGTTCAGCACAGCCAACCACCTTCCCGTTACCTCCACCCTGGGTATCATCAAACACCCCAATGGCGGCTACATGATCGACTTTGGCACGGGCAGCACCTTATCGGGTGCGTATGGCACATATAACCACACAAGTGGCACATGGACAAAGGATGCCACCGGTGACTTGACGACTTATTCACCAGCCACGTATTACGTGTATGGCATCTGGGACAATGGCTCCGGCACGGCGGTGATCGACTCGGACCTGGTGCTTCAAACGCTGGAGGAACGCCTCCATTCCACACCCTCGTCCAGCACAAGGGTGCGACGCGCCTCTGCCAACACCATTGACTGGACCAAAAATAGGGGTTGGAAGCTCGCCTTGCCAGTCGGAGAAAGAATAATTGGAGAAGGCAGCTTTGTAGAAAATGGACGCTTTTATTTCACCAGCTACAACCCCACTGTCGCACCACTCCTGATTGCCGGAAGCAGCAGCGATATATTTGGGGAGAACTGGCTGATGGAACTCAATGCACTGACGGGTGGAAGCAGCTCTGCGCCCATTTTTGACCTCTATCCGGACCATATTCTGGACAACAAGGACCGGATAAGCTACGGTTCCGGTGACACCATACCAAGCGGATCCAGTTCCGGCAGTCCAATTATCGTCCCAAATGAAAAAGGGATTCCTGTCGGAAAATTCATGTCAACTGGTGTTCAATCCCAACCGCTGCTGCTTGCATCGATGAAGTTGAACACGACCTTGATGAACCACAACCCGGATGCCAGCCATGCACTTGGGACAAACCCCGACCATGTGATAAGCAGCATAAAAACAACCCATGCGGATAACTCATACACCGTCATCGTGACTTCCACGGCCGGCAACAAGACGAGTATCACAACTACCGACTACACGGCATCTGGAAACTTGGTCACCAGCAAGACCATGGTAATCGCCGACAGCAACGGATCGACCCTCTCGGGTGGTGATGAACGCGGAATCAACCTGCGATCCAAACGTATTTCCTGGCGCGAATTGATGGGTCAATAGTCCGCGACAAGCATAGCTACGCAGGCCAGCTATTTTCAATACCAGAGAGGCATCAAGTCACATGGACAGGCACAAGAAAACAGGCTTTAGCTTGGTTGAACTCATGGTGGTTGTGGCAATCATTTCAATTCTGGCCAGCATGGCAATACCCAGTTATCAGATTTATGTCATCCGAGGGTCCCGCGCGGCGGTCCAGGTCGAGCTACTGCAATTGGCCAATTTGCAGGAAAAGATTTACCTGAACTCTTCCCAATACAGCGCCAGCTTGAGCAATGCCTACAACGGTACCAACGCCAGCACCAATGGCCTGGGCTCCAGCGGGACCAGCAAGGACGGAAAATATGCATTGGGCCTTTCCACGCCCACCGACCAGAGCTTTACGCTGACGGCAACGCCGCTCCCCGGACAGTCGCAGGCCAGGGATGGCAGCCTCAGCATCACCCAGTCGGGGCAAAAAGTGTGGGGAGGCACCAGTTGGTAGGGTAAATTCAGTCCCCATGCATGACGACCTCAAGGGATTACTTCAACAAGCGCTTCAAACTGCCGCGCTTGGCTTGTATTTAACTGACCCTAACCCCCGCGTCGGCTGCGTCATCACCGGCTCCAACGGCAGCATCCTGGGCCAAGGCCATACCCAGCAAGCCGGTGGCGCTCATGCCGAGGTGATGGCCCTGCGTAACGCCAGGGAGCGTGGCCATTCCGTCACAGGTGCCACCGCCTACGTCACGCTGGAGCCCTGCTCCCACTTTGGCCGCACCGGGCCCTGCTGCGACGCGCTGATTGCCGCAGGTATTTCAAAGGTCTATGCCGCGCACACCGACCCTAACCCCTTGGTAGCCGGTCAAGGCTTTGCCAGAATGCGCGCCGCCGGAATTCAGGTGGAAGTGCTCGACCCGCAAGACCTGTTGGCCATGCAATCTCGCGAACTCAATATCGGATTTTTCAGCCGCATGCTGCGCAAGACGCCCTGGGTGCGCATGAAGATTGCGGCCTCGCTGGACGGCAAGACCGCCCTGCCCAATGGCGAGAGCCAGTGGATCACATCGCCAGAGGCGCTCGCCGATGGCCATGCTTGGCGCGCCCGCGCCAGCGCCATCCTTACCGGAATCGGCACGGTGCTGAGTGACAAGCCGCGCCTCGATGTGCGCCTGGTGGAAACACCGCGCCAGCCGCATCTGGTGGTGGTCGACAGCCGTTTGCAAACCCCGCTGAACTCGCCCATCTTCATGGCGGGCCGCAAGCTGTTTATTTATGCAGCCGTGGAAGATTGCGCCAAGGCCGCAGCGCTCGCCGCCAAAGGTGCCACGGTCATCTACCTGCCCGGTAGCGACGCGAACGGCGCGCCCTCGGCCAAGGTCGATCTGGCCGCCCTGCTGCGGGACCTGGGGCGGCGCGAGATCAATGAACTGCATGTGGAAGCCGGCCACAAGCTCAATGGCTCGCTGGTGCGCGAGGGCTTGGTGGATGAATTCCTGGTCTATCTGGCCCCAAAACTCATGGGCCAAGGCGCGGACATGGCGAATTTCGGACCGCTCACCGAGCTATCCCAGGCCTTGCCACTCACCTTCCAGTCCACCGCCATGGTCGGGCCTGACCTGCGGATCTTGGCGCGCACTGCGGAGCTTGGCGCTTTTTAATTTGCCTGATTAAGCCCCAACTAAGGCCGCAGGCCCAATCCCTGCGAAAATACACGGATGTTTACCGGAATCATTACCGGCGTGGGGCGCATCGCCGCCGTTCACGCCCAAGGCTCTTCATCGCAAGGCAAGCGCCTGACCATCTCCTGCCCTGCACATTACCTGGACGACGTGAGTCTGGGCGACAGCATTGCGCTCAACGGCGCCTGCATGACGGTCACCACGCTAGATGCCGCAGCCCATCAATACACCGTCGATATTTCAGCCGAGTCTTTGGACAAGACCGCCGGGCTGGACCAGGTAGGCCCGATCAACCTAGAAAAGGCCTTGCGTGCCAACGACCGCCTGGGCGGCCATCTGGTATCCGGCCATGTAGACGGCGTGGGCCAAGTGACGCACTTTGCCCAGATCGGCGAAAGCTGGGATCTGCGCGTTTTGGCACCCAAGGAGCTGGGCAAGTTCTTGGCCTACAAGGGCTCCATCGTCATCAATGGCGTCAGCCTGACCGTCAACAAGGTGAGCGACTTGGACTATGGTTGCGAGGTCCGCATCAACCTGATACCGCACACCGTGGAAAATACCGCCCTCGGCACCTTAAGCGCAGGCTCGCGCGTCAATCTGGAAATTGACCTGATCGCGCGCTATGTCGAGCGCATGCTGACGGCCCCGGCGCAGACGGCATAGGTCGGCCCCCTGTTTTAACTTTTCCCTTTTTGAACTCCATGAACGCACCCGTAACCGCCCCAGTAGCTATTTCACCGATCGAGGACATAGTCGCCGACATGCGAGCCGGCAAAATAGTGATCCTGGTGGACGAGGAAGACCGTGAAAACGAAGGTGACCTGATTCTGGCTGCCGACCATGTCACGGCAGAGGCCATCAACTTCATGGCCAAATTTGGCCGTGGACTGATCTGCCTGACACTCAGCCGCGAACGTTGTGAACGCCTGCAACTGCCGCCCATGACGGCCCGCAATGGCGACAAAAAAGGTACGGCGTTTACCGCCTCCATTGAAGCAGCCGAAGGTGTCACCACCGGCATCTCAGCCGCCGACCGCGCCCGTACCGTGCAGGCGGCGGTGGCCCGCAATGCCGTGCCAGCCGATCTGGTGCAACCCGGCCACATCTTCCCGCTGCAAGCGGTGGACGGTGGCGTGCTGATGCGCGCCGGCCATACCGAGGCCGGTTGCGACCTGGCCGCCATGGCCGGTTGCTCGCCCGCCTCGGTGATTTGCGAAATCATGAACGACGACGGCACCATGGCGCGTCTGCCCGATTTGCAGCTGTTTGCTGCCGAGCATGGCCTGAAGATCGGCACCATTGCCGACCTCATTGCCCACCGCAGCCGCGTCGAATCGCTGATTGAACAGGTCGGCACGCGCAGCATCCAGACCGCCGCCGGAGAATTCACCGCCCACGCGTTTCGCGACACCACCGGGCGCGGCATCCACCTGGCACTGGTCAAGGGCGAGTGGAAGGCGGACGATTCGGTGGCCGTGCGGGTGCATGAGCCGCTGTCGGTGCTGGACGCGCTGGAAACCGGGCGCACCATGCACAGCTGGAGTCTGGAAGCTGCCCTGGAACATATTGCCTCCGAGGGCCGGGGCGTGGTGGTGCTTCTGAACTGCGGCGAAAGCGGCGAACAATTGCTGACCCAGTTTGAGGGTACGGCCCGCGCCGCCCATGCCCCCGAGCGCGGCCGCATGGACCTGCGCAGCTACGGCATTGGTGCCCAGGTGCTGCGCCAGTGTGGCGTACACAAGATGCGTCTGTTAGGAAGCCCGCGCCGCATGCCCAGCATGACCGGCTATGGCCTGGAAATCACCGGCTACATCAGCAAATAAATTCAAATACTTTCGTTACAAGGGAAACCCATATGTTTGGCGCAGACAAAGGCACGGTTGCCACAGGCGACGGCCGCATGAACGGCAAGAAACTCAAGATCGGTATCGTGCAAGCGCGCTTTAACGCCCCCATCACCGACGCGCTGGCCGCCGCCTGCAAGGCCGAGCTGCTGGCCCTGGGTGTGGCGGAAAAAGACATCACCCATGTCACCGTACCCGGCGCGCTGGAAGTGGCGGTGGCATTGCAGGCCCTGGCCGAAAAAACCAGTTACGACGCCCTGGTGGCGCTGGGCTGCATCATCCGCGGCGAGACCTACCATTTTGAGCTGGTCGCCAATGAGTCGGGCGCGGCCATCACGCGCATCGGCCTGGACTACCAGATGCCGATTGCCAATGCCGTGCTGACCACCGAGAACCTGGAGCAGGCCGTGGCCCGCCAGGACGAAAAAGGTCGCGATGCGGCCCGTGTTGCCGTTGAAATGGCCAAACTGCTGGAGTCGATTTAATGAGTGATTTCAACCACCCCTCCAGCCCGGCACGCCCGCCCAGGCAGTCGCGCACCGGCGTCACCAGCACGGGAGCACGCAAGGCCGGCAGCAAGTCCGACCGCAGCCGCGCCCGTGAATTTGCGGTGCAGGGCCTGTACCAGTTCATCGTCGGCTGCAACCCGGTGGACGATGTGGACGCATTTACCCGCGACCTGGCTGGCTTCAACAAGGCCGATGCCGCCCACTTCGACGCTCTGCTGCATGGCTGCACCGACCAGGCCCGCCAGCTCGATGTGCTCATCCAGCCCTTGCTGGACCGTCCCTGGGGCGAGATATCTCCTATCGAGCACTCGGTCATGTGGATTGGCGTCTATGAGATGCAGAACTGCCTGGACGTGCCCTGGCGCGTGGTCATCAACGAGTGCGTGGAACTGGCCAAGGAATTTGGCGGCACCGATGGCCACAAATATGTCAACGCCGTGCTCAATGGCCTGGCGCCGCAGCTGCGCGCTGTCGAGGTCGAAGCCGACCGCAGCAAGAAGCCCCGTTAAAACAGCCAGCATGCAGATCTCCGAGCGCGCCCAAGCCATTGAGCCCTTTTATGTGATGGAAGTGGCCAAGGCAGCGGCCGAGTTGGGCAAGACACTTGCGCATACCGATGCGCCCATGGTGTACCTGAACATCGGTGAGCCGGACTTCACCGCACCACCCCTGGTTCAAGAGGCTGCGGCGCGTGCCATCCACGATGGCTTGACGCAATACACGCCGGCCCTGGGCTTGATGGAGCTGCGCGAGCGCATTTCCGACTGGTACGCCACGCGCTTTGGCGCTAAGGTTCCGGCCAGCCGCATCGTCATTACCGCCGGGGCCTCGGCGGCGTTGCATCTGGCCTGCATGGCGCTGATCAATGCCGGGGATGAAGTCCTGATGCCCGACCCCAGCTACCCCTGCAACCGGCATTTCGTCAGCGCCGCAGGTGGACAGGCGGTGCTACTGCCCACCACAGCCGCCGAGCGCTTCCAGCTCACAGCCGACAAGGTGGCGTCCGCCTGGAACGAGCGCACACGGGGCGTGCTGCTGGCCTCGCCCTCCAACCCCACCGGCACATCGATTCACCCCGATGAGCTGCACCGCATCCACCAAGTGGTGCGGGCCCGTGGCGGCATCACGCTGGTGGACGAAATCTATCTGGCGCTAAGCTTTGATACGCAATACGGCCAGACGGCCTTGGGCATTGACGACTCCATCGTCAGCATCAATAGCTTCAGCAAATACTTCCACATGACCGGTTGGCGCCTGGGCTGGATGGTGGTGCCCGAGCAGCTGGTGAGCGTGATGGAGCGCCTGGCGCAAAACCTGTTTATCTGCCCCAGCACGATCGCCCAGCACGCCGCGTTGGCCTGTTTCGAGCCGCAAAGCATTGCCATCTATGAGCAGCGCCGCGACGAATTCAAGGCCAGGCGCGACTTCTTTATCCCCGCTTTGAACGCGCTGGGTTTGAGCGTGCCGGTGATGCCGGACGGCGCTTTTTATGCCTGGGCCGACTGCTCGGCCGCTTGCGCCAAGCTCGGCATCCAGGGCAGTTGGGATTTTGCCTTTGAGCTGATGCAGCGTGCCCATGTGGCGGTCACTCCCGGGCGCGATTTCGGAACCGACCAGACGGCCCACTTCATCCGCTTTTCCACTGCCAGCTCCATGGCGCAGCTGCAGACCGCGGTCGCGCGACTGCGCCTGCTGCTGACCTGATTAACCCGAGCAAGACCATGAACCAAGACCTCTCCATCCTCCATCTGGTGCTCAACGCCAGCGCCGTGGTGCAAGCCGTCATGCTGCTGCTGATGGGGGTATCTATCTCCAGCTGGGCGGCGATCTTTCGCAAGCTGTTTTCCCTCAACAAGGTAAAGAGCCAAAATGAAGAATTCGAGCGCGAATTCTGGTCCGGCTCCAGCCTGAACGATCTGTTCAACGCCGCCACCAAGCGCGCCAGCCATTGCGGCCCAATGGAACGCATTTTTGCCAGCGGCATGCGCGAATACCAGAAGCTGCGCGAGCGCCGCATCACCGACGCCGGCACGCTGATGGACGGGGCACGGCGCGCCATGCGTGCCAGCTTCCAGCGCGAAATGGATGTGGTGGAAACCAATCTCTCCTTCCTGGCATCGGTCGGCTCGGTCTCTCCCTATGTCGGCCTTTTTGGCACGGTCTGGGGCATCATGCACGCCTTTGTCGGCCTGGCAGCACTGACGCAGGTGACCCTGGCCACCGTGGCACCCGGCATTGCCGAGGCCCTGGTCGCCACCGCCATTGGCCTGTTTGCCGCCATTCCGGCCGTGGTCGCCTACAACCGCTTTGCCCGCGACCTGGACCGCATCGCCATCCAGCAGGAAACCTTTATTGAAGAGTTTTCCAATATCCTGCAACGCAACGTCGGTGCGCAAACTCCGCCACCGGCCGCCCGTTAAAGCCCAAGCCTAAGGAGCACCAGATGCCAGCAGTAGCCAGCCGGGGACGCGGACGCCGCACCATCAACGAAATCAATATGGTGCCCTTCATCGACGTGATGCTGGTGTTGCTGATCATCTTCATGGTGACCGCGCCGCTGATCACGCCCAGCCTGATCGACCTTCCCAGCGTCGGCAAAGCATCGCGTCAGCCGGACCAGATCATCCAGATCATCGTCGGCAAGGACGAAAAGCTCCAACTCAAAAGCGATAGCCAGAGCCTGCCGATTAGCCTGACGGAGCTGGCAGCAGCCGTCAAGCGCGCCCAGGTCGGCAAAGATGGCGCAGCGCCAGCCAGCTCGGCCGTGGTCATCAGCGCCGACAAGAACGTCAAGTACGAGAGCGTGGTGCGCGTGATGGACAGCCTGCAGCGCGCCGGCATCCAGCGCGTCGGCCTGTCGGTGCAACTGGTCAACTAAGGCGGCTTCACGCAAGCCATGTCTACAGTCCCTCGTCACCTTGAATTCGCGCCGCCGCACACTCCTGGCATGCTGCGCGCCATGGGCCTGGCCATACTGGCCCACCTGGTTCTGCTGGCCATTTTGGCGGCCGGTGTGCAATGGAAGCGTGACGCCGTGCCGCAAACGGTGGAGGCCGAGCTGTGGTCTGCGCTTCCGGTGGAGGCGGCGCCGCCCGCGCCTTTGCCCGAGCCTGTTGTTCAGCCAGCCCCAGAACCGAAACCGGTACCCAAGCCCGAGCCGGTGACACCACCGCCCGACACAACCAAGCTAGAGGCCGATATAGCACTGCAGAAGGAGAAAGCCAAGCAGCTCAAGGCGCTGGCACTGGAAAAGGCCGAGTTGGAAAAGAAAAAACTGGCAGAACTGGAAAAGAAAAAGCAGGCCGAACTCGACAAGAAAAAGCAGGCAGAGCTCGACAAACTGAAGCAAGCCAAATTGGACCAGGCCAAGCTGGAGCAGGACCACAAGGCCGAAAAGCTCAAAAAGGAGCAGGCCGACAAACTCGCACACGCCGACCAACAACGCAAGCAGGACGCCAAAGAGGCGCAGCAAGTGGATACGCAGCGCAAGGACGCCGTGCGGCGTGCCATGGGTCTGGCCGGAGCCGGCGGAAATGGCTCGCCGGCTTCGACCGGCACGGCAGCGCAGTCGTCCGGGCCCTCAGCCAGCTACTTGGGGCGGCTAGCCGCGCGTGTAAAACCAAATATCGTATTCACCGAAAGCGTGAACGGAAATCCGGCTGTGGAGGTGGATGTCCGCACATCACCTTCAGGCAACATACTCAGTGCCCGCGTCACAAAGAGCAGTGGAATCAAGGCTTGGGACGATGCCGTCTTGCGTGCCATCGACAAGACCGAGGTACTGCCCCGGGATACCGACGGCAGCATTCCCTCACTGATTCCCTTCGCATTTCGCCCGAAGGACTGAGCGCGGTTGAAATATCAGCGGTTGCTCGACCTGTGTCTGACCCTGAGCAGACCGGCTCTTTTGCTCTGTACTGCCGCCGCACCCACCGCAGCCGCCACAAACACCCTGCGCTTTGGTCGCCGCAGCCAAACGCATTCGAAGCATCCGTGGCAAGCGCAACTTCAACAGTGCCTCAGCCAGCCGACTGCGCGCTGCCTTGGGTCCCAGCGTCCACAGCGCGTAGACAAAGCAACCTGCAACCAGCAGCGCAACAATAGTGTTTTGCGCCATGGTCTTAGCCCCCAAAGGCCTGGGTGATGCGGAAGGTGGCAAAGGCCGCCGCATAGGCCAGGGCAAACAAATAAGCGGCCATGATCAGCGGGTACTTCCAGGAATTGGTCTCGCGCCGCACCACCGCCAGCGTGGACAGGCATTGCGGCGCAAACACATACCAGGCCAAGAGCGAATAGGCCGTGGCCAGCGACCAGCCCTGTGCAATCACCGGGGCCAGCGAATCGGCCACACCGCTATCGGCGGCCGACAGTGAATAGACGGTTCCCAGGGCACCCACTGCCACCTCACGGGCGGCCAGGCCCGGCACCAGCGCAATGCTGATCTGCCAGTTGAAGCCAATCGGCGCGAACACAAATTCCAGCGCACGGCCCAGCATGCCGGCCAGGCTGTACTGGATGGCCGGGCCTTGGGACACATCCCAACCTGCGGGCGGGCCGGGAAAGGTGGAGAAGAACCAGAGAATGACCATCAGCGAAAAGATGATGCCGCCCACCCGGCTCATAAAAATACGGGCGCGCTCCCAAAGCCCTAGCCCCAGGTTGCGCAGGCTGGGCTTGCGGTAAGGCGGCAACTCCAGCATCAGCGGCTGGTAGTGCGACTTCATCCACACCCGCTTGAAGATCCATGCGATGGCCATGGCGCTGACCACACCGGCGATGTACAGGCCAAACAGCGTCAGGCCGCGCAGGTCAAACCAGCCGACCTGGCGCGCCGGTACAAAGGCGCCAATCAAGAGCGCATACACCGGCAGGCGCGCCGAACAGGTCATCAAGGGTGCCACCATGATGGTGGCCAGCCGGTCCTTCCAGTTGGCAATGGTGCGCGTGGCCATGATGCCGGGAATGGCGCAGGCAAAACTCGACAGCAGCGGAATAAAGGCCCGGCCCGAAAGCCCCACCTTGCCCATCAGGTTGTCCAGAAGGAAGGCAGCGCGCGGCAGGTAGCCAGAATCCTCCAATAGCAGGATGAAGAAAAACAAAATCAGGATCTGCGGCAAAAACACCAGCACGCCGCCCACGCCCGCCACTACGCCGTCCACCAGCAGGCTGCGCAGCGCGCCGTCAGCCATGTGCGCGGTGATCCATTCGCCAGTAAACGCCACCAGCTCCTTGATCGCATCCATGGGCACATTGGCCCAGGAAAACACCGCCTGAAAAATCAAAAACAGCACGGTGGCCAGCAGCACCAGGCCCCAGACCGGGTGCATTACCACCGCGTCGAGCTTGTACTGGAAGCGGCCCAGCGTGGGCACCTGCGGCGACACCAGCGCCAGGATGCGGCGCACGCGGGCCTGCAGTTCAGCCGAGCTTTGGTGTTGTCTTTCAGCAGGCACGGCTTCGGTACCAGCCCGCGTCACGGCAGCACTGGTGGCGGGAAGTTGCGCCAATGCCAAGGCGGCCAGCTGGATTTCCAACTGCGCCAGCAGCGCGGCATGGCCGTTGTGTTGCACCGCCACCGTCTCCACCACCGGGCAACCCAGCTCCCGGGACAGCAGTTGCACATCAATCTTCAGACCGTTGGCGCGTGCCACGTCGGCCATGTTCAGCGCCACGATCAGCGGCTTGCCCAGGCGGGTCAGCTCCAGCACCAGGCGCAGGTTCATGCGCAGATTGGTGGCGTCTACCACCGCCACGATGGCATCCGGTGCGGCTTCCCCGGCGCGGCGGCCCTCCACCACCTCCAGCATCACTTGCTCGTCGGGCGTGGAGGGGTTCAGGCTGTAAGAGCCGGGCAGGTCTACCACCGAAATGGTCTGTCCTTGACCCAAGCGGGCGGTGCCGACCTTGCGCTCCACCGTCACACCGGCATAGTTGGCCACTTTCTGACGCGCGCCGGTGAGCAGGTTGAAAAGCGCGGTCTTGCCGCAGTTGGGGTTGCCGACCAGGGCAATGATTTTGGGCGTAGCGATCAAAGTGGCGGACATGGCTCAAGCCCCCGCAGTTTCAGTGAGCGTGACTTCAACGCTTTGCGCTTCCACCAGGCGCAGGGCAAACAAGGTTTCGCCAATCTGCACCGCCAGCGGTTCGCGCCCACCGGGGCCGCGCCGCAGCATCAGCACCGGCTCGCCAGCGATAAAACCCAGCTCTTCGAGACGCTGCACGGTGGTGCTACCGACTTCCGGTGCACCGCTGAAAACGCGCTCCACCAGTGCGTGGGAACCATTGGGCAACTCTGACAAAAGCATGACATTTCCTATTGGGAGCACTTTCGAAAAACCCGAAAATGCAATTTCTAAATGAGAGTCTATCTCATTTAGAAATCCGTAGGCATCGGCATTTCCCGTTAGCAGAAGGGCTTTTGCGCTAGCGCAAACAAATGGGGTGGTGTGAGCCGCTGCCAGTTTCGCTTAGTCGTAGGCGATCACCGCCCTGCCCTGATCCGCCTGCGCGCGCCAACTCGCCAGCGCCGCGTCGGTGGGGTAGAACTTTGCCTCTTCACCCAGCGCCAGCACCACTTCCGCCCCCTTGCAGCCATCCACCGGCTGCTCCACGGTGCGGGCCAGTTGCAGGCGCACACCCAGACCTCGCACCAGTTCGCCCTGCTCGGAGACTTCACGCTGCGCCGGGAATTCCTTCACCAGCCGCGCAATATCGGGCGCCCGGCCATTCACCGTGACGCGCAGGTACTTGCCAAAGCGGCAACGCGCCTGCTCCAGGCTCCATATCTGCTGAATGGTGAACTGCATGCCACCTGAGAAGCGGTCGGGCTGCGCTTTGCCCATGGCGATGATGAGTTCGTCGTCCTTCAGCAAGCCCTTATGGGCGTTCAGTAGCGCCTCATCGGCGCGCGCCTCGATGGTGGCGGACTTGTCGTCCAGTTTGAACAGGCCCAA
>CAIMZI010000130.1 GCA_903845935.1 uncultured beta proteobacterium
GCAGAGAATCGCCGGGTGTTGAGCCAACAAGGCATTCAAAGTCAGGACGACACCCGCAGCAACACGTTGAAAATCAGCTACCAGCCGGGCAGCCACCGCTGGACGGGAACAGACGGAAGCCAAACCAGTTTTGATGCCAACGGCCAGCCGCAAGCCTTAGGTCGGCGTGAATATGTATGGGACGCATTGGGCAAGCTCATCGCCGTCAGAGAGCAAGACAAAACGCTTGCCAGCTATCGCTACAACCACCGTGGTGAGCGTGTTGCCAAGACCGTTGGTATGCAGTCGCAAAGCTTCCTGTACGACAACCAGCAGCTCATTGGCGAGCTCAACGCGCAAGGCCAGCTCACCCGCCAATACCTCTATCTGGCCGACCAGCCCATCGCGCTGATCGACACGTCCGAGGGCCAGACTCTGCGCCAGCCCGACGCGTCGGCCATTGCAGACATAGGCCACGACCTGCAAACCATAGGCAGCGTTTGGTTCGGTACCGACCCCGTGGTCTGGTTGCACGCCAACCACCTGGGCGCTCCCGAGGCTGCCACCGATGCCACGGGCAAGCTGGTCTGGCAGGCCCGCTACGCAGCCTTTGGCCAAGCCAGCATCAGTAGCCAGAGCTTCAGCTTGAACCTGCGCCTGCCAGGCCAATATGCAGACGCGGAAACCGGCCTGCACTACAACCGCCAGCGCTACTACGACCCCGAGCGCGGCCAGTACCTTACGCCCGATCCAATGGGCACACCGGACGGTCCAAATGGCTACGCCTATGTCAACTACAACCCGCTCAAATACGTGGACCCAGATGGGTTGGTTTTGTTTGCGTTTGATGGCACGGGCAATACCAATGACGAAACCTTGCTCGCAGCACAAGGAAGCTCTCTTTCCAACGTCTGGAAATTTTTGCAAGCCTACAAAGATGAAGCACGCTACGTTTCCGGCGTAGGCACTTTGCACCAAGACAGCCAATACGGCAATATCGAGAACCCCTGGTACCAAGGTGGCGATGCTGCGGACATGGGACTGAACCTCACCGGGCCAGCACGCATAGACCGCATGCTGCAGTACTTCAACGATGTGGCCACTGCAGCCACCGACGACAACAGCGCCATGGAGGTGGACATCGTGGGCTTTAGCCGGGGGGCTGCCGAGGCGCGGGACTTTGCCAATCAGATTGTCAACCTGACCCACAACGGGTTGTACCGCTACCAGACCACGGTGGACGGCAAGCCGTTGGATAAGTGCCAAAAAGTGGAATTCCGGTTTATGGGCTTGTGGGACACCGTGCTTAGCTCCAATGCCTCACGCCCCTACCAGTTGGCCATTCCATCAGCCTTCACCTATGTCGCACAAGCCGTCGCGCTCAATGAGTACCGAGGTGACGCACTGCACCCCTCCGGTTCGGTCGGCGCCTTTCCTCTCGAGTCCATCATGCCGGGCATGTATAGCACTGCGCCCGAGCCCGGTGTCACACGCATAGAGCGCGGCTTTATCGGGTCCCACGCGGACATTGGCGGCGGCTTTGCGACCAATGAAAACCAGCTCGCCCAAGTGGCCCTGGCCTGGATGGTGCAGCAGGCCAAGGATGCAGGTGTCAGCATGAACGACCCACGTTATGACTTGCCCGCGACGGCAGTGCTTCACGACAAGAGCGACAGCATTCGCGTGGGTGCCCCCAGCGCCAATTCAGAAGACCGCGCCATTCGCTACGGCAATGCCAGCCTGACCACCCAGCGCGACATGCCGTTTGAAGCAGGCATGAGCTACTGGGACACCCAAACAGCCGTCGGGAGCAAGAGAGAAAAGCTGATCGACTACCTGCCAAGTAATGACCCGTCCCGCGCGGCCCAACAGGGGCAAAGCTTTGTGACCGGCACCGTCAACATGAAGGCCTATCTGCAGTGGCTAAAAGACAAGGGCTACGAGCTCGGCAACTTACAGGTGCAATGATGAACTCCAGCAAAAGAAAAATGGTGGCAGCTCTTACCTCATGGCCCTGGCTCA
>CAIMZI010000131.1 GCA_903845935.1 uncultured beta proteobacterium
CGCGCCCATCCGCGCCCATCACAATCCCTACCCGCGCCACAAGCGCGACCTCTTTGAAGGAACCCCCATGCTCGAAACCACGCTCAAGACCCAGTTGCAAGCCTATTTGCAAAACCTGCGAGAGCCCATCCGCCTGATCGCATCGCTGGATGCCAGCGACAAGGCCGCCGAGCTGCGCGAACTGCTGGTGGAGATTGCCGAGCTGTCCGACAAGGTGACCTTTGACGACAGCGGCACGGACGCCCGCAAGCCCTCGTTTGTCATTGCCAAAGAAGGCGAAACCCGCGGCGTGCGCTTTGCCGCCATTCCGCTGGGCCATGAGTTCACCTCCCTGGTGCTGGCCCTGCTGTGGACCGGCGGCCACCCGCCCAAGGTGGCGGCCGAGGTGCTGGACCAGATCAAGGCGCTGGACACCGAGATGAACTTCGAGGTCTATATGTCCCTGTCCTGCCACAACTGCCCGGACGTGGTGCAGGCGGCAGCGCTGATGGCCATCTTCAACCCCAAGATCAGCACCACCGTGATTGACGGTGGCATGTACCAGGCCGAGGTGGAAGCGCGCCAGGTCATGGGCGTGCCGCAGGTGTACATGAATGACGCCGTGTTCGGCACCGGGAAAATGACGCTGGAAGAATTTGTTGGCAAGCTCGACAGCCATTCCGGCGACCGCGAAGCCGCCAAGCTCAACGCCAAGGACGCCTTTGATATGCTGATCGTCGGCGGCGGCCCGGCCGGTGCGGCAGCGGCTGTGTATGCCGCGCGCAAGGGCATCCGGGTCGGTGTGGCAGCCGAGCGCTTTGGCGGCCAGACCAATGACACCATGGCGATCGAGAACTACATTTCGGTGCTGGAGACCGACGGCCCCAGGTTTGCCGCTGCACTGGAGGCCCAGGTGCGCCACTACGGGGTGGACATCATGAACCTGCAGCGCGCCGACAAGATCGTTCCCTCGGCCACGCCCGGTGGCCTGACCGAGGTGCACATGGCCAACGGCGGCGTGCTCAAGGCCCGCAGCGTCATCCTCTCCACCGGCGCGCGCTGGCGCAATGTCAACGTGCCCGGCGAGGCCGAGTACAAAAACAAGGGCGTGGCCTACTGCCCGCATTGCGACGGCCCGCTGTTCAAGGGCAAGCGCGTGGCGGTGATTGGCGGCGGCAACTCCGGCGTGGAGGCCGCCATCGACCTGGCCGGTGTGGTGCAACACGTGACCCTGGTGGAATTTGCCGACGCACTGAAGGCCGATGCGGTGCTGGTCAACAAGCTGCGCAGCTTGCCCAATGTGGAGATCCATGTAAATGCCCAGACCACCGAGATCACTGGCGATGGCCAAAAGGTCAACGGCCTGCGCTTCAAGGACCGCGCAACCAACGAAGAACATCTGGTGGAACTGGCCGGCGTGTTCGTGCAAATTGGACTGGTGCCCAACACCGAGTTTTTGAAAGGCACACTCGAACTCTCCAAGTTCGGCGAGATCGTGATTGACGCCAAGTGCCACACCAGCCTGCCAGGCGTGTTTGCCGCCGGTGACGTGACCACCGTGCCCTACAAGCAGATCGTCATCGCCGCCGGTGAAGGCTCCAAGGCGGCGCTGAGCGCCTTCGACTACCTGATCCGCCAGCCATTGCCAAGTGCAGCGTCGTCGACCGTAGCATCGCTGGGCTAGGATTTGGTTGCTTGCCGATAGGGGTTTCAAATCGCAACAATTCAGACACAGTTGCGGCTAGATCCCCTGTCTAATGCGCTTCAGGAAATAACTTTCGATGAAACACTTGGAGCGCAGCATGGAACTACTCAACCAGACACAAGGCGATGACGTACTGGTCATACAGATACAAGAAGACAATCTCGACGCCAGCAACGTGCGCGCCTTTCGCGAGGCCCTGCAGGCGCTGATCAAGGATAAAACCCGCGTCGTGCTGGACATGTCGCATCTCAAGTTTGTCGACAGTTCGGGCTTGGGCGCACTGATTTCTTGTCTGCGCGACACCAATGGCCGCAAGGGCGATTTCCGCCTGAGCAATATGTCGCGTTCCGTGCTGGCTCTGTTCGAGCTCATGCGCATGCACCGCGTCTTTAGCATCCACGAAACCGCCGAGGGTGCGGTGAGCTCATTTAGCGCAATCAGCTAAAGGTCGACGCGCTCGAGCCGGTAGCCATAGCCGTAGACCGGCACCATTTTCCAGCCCATCTTGCCATCCAACTGGAGCTTTTTGCGGATGCGGCTGACGTGGGTATCGACGGTGCGCGAATCCACTTCGCTGCTGATGCCCCAGATGCGGTCCAACAGATGGTCGCGAGACATCAGCTTGGCCGGATTCTGAAACAAATAGACCGACAAATCGAACTCTTTTTGCGTCAAGGTGACAGCCGCGCCATTCACCAACAGGCTGTGTTTTGGCACGTCGATTTCATAGGCGCCCATGCGCATCACCGGAAGACCACCGGGGCTGGCACGGCGCGCTGCCGACAGCAGGCGGGCATTGAGCTCCTGCTGTTTGGCGGGCTTGACCACATAATCATCGGCACCCGCCTGCAAGGCCTCGACCACCGTTTGCTCGTCGTCGCGCGATGTCAGCACCACAATCGCCAGCTTCCAGCCCAGGCTTTGCCTGACCCAGCGCAGCACCTCACCGCCGTCCCCATCCGGCAACATCCAGTCCAGCAGCAACGCGTCAAAACTGCCGCCCTTGAGAGCGGCCAGCATGTCGGCCACGGTGCCAAACATTTCCAGGCTGTGCTGCGCACTGCGCAGCCACAGGTCCATCAGCGCCTGCTGATCCGGATCGTCTTCCAGTACACCGATGTGCATTTGCATTTTTCCTTATCGCCGGGACGCAGGCCCGGAAGTTCACAGTTCCGTCACATTACACGGGCTTAAGACCTTATTCTCCATCGATTACAAAACAGGTTTGCGCACGCATGATCACCTCTTCCCTGCTGACTTACATCGATTCTCTCACCGAGATTCAAAGCCACTTCGACTGGCATCGTCAGCAAGGGCAGCCTCTGTTGCTGATGTGCGCCGTAAGCGAAGGTCCCTTGCCGGCCATGGTGCAGGGGTTTGATGCGGCTCATGCCAACGTCCATGTGCGATGTGTCGAAATGCCTTCGTTGGACGATGACTGCAATGTAGCTTACGCCGTGATCGGTCAAAGCCCCAGCGGCGCCAACTTTCTGGCTTCCGGTAGGATGACGACACTGGCAGGCACCACAGACTGCTTTGCGCTCAGCCTGCCTGTATGGATCGATGTATCCCAGTCGCGCGACAACTACCGTTGCCCGGCGCCATTCGGACATTTTCTGCATTTCAGCGCGACCGATCCGCACCTCAATGACGTCGTCTGCCGGGTTCACAACATCAGCCTGGGGGGCCTGGCGGTGGAATGGGAGCACGACCAGCCACCGGAACTCTGCAGTGTCACCGACACCGCCATACTGCAGGCGCGCCACATCAAGGTCCAGTTGGGCAAGATGCGGGTGGCCCACATCCGCGCGCTGGCACAGGGCTGCATCATCGGGCTCTATTTTGAACAGGACGTCCCACGCAGCTTCAATGCGCTGGTGCTGGACGTGCAGCGCACTGAACACCGCAGCCTGACCGAGCAGCATTCAAAGTAAGCAGGAAACGCAATGGAAGACACCTTGCAAGCCACTGTCACAACGGCCCCGATGCTGGCGAGAATTCACCACGCCGCCATCATCTGTTCGAACTATGGCGTATCGCGCCAGTTTTATACCGAGCTGCTGGGCTTGCCCGTGCTGGCCGAAAACTACCGCGCCGCGCGCGACTCCTGGAAGCTCGATCTGCAACTGCCCGATGGCAGCCAGGTCGAGCTGTTTTCGATGCCGGGCGCGCCGCACCGGCCTTCCTACCCAGAAGCCTGCGGACTGCGCCACCTGGCCTTTGCCGTGGCGGAACTACAAGCTTGGGTAGAGCATCTGCAGCGCTCTGGTGTCGCGGTAGAACCAGTGCGCCTGGATGAATTCACCGGCAAGCGCTTTGTGTTCTTCCAAGACCCCGACCAGCTTCCTCTGGAATTGGTTGAGCAGTGACAGGATTGACCGCCTGAGTTGCAACTCCTGGACAGACGAAGTCACAAGATTTGCCTGCCCGTAGTATCACTCAAGGCTGATTGCAGGTGTTCACGCGGCTCAGTCGTAAGTCAGGTCAGCCGCGTTGGACGAAACCGCCGTCAAGTCAGTTTGGCCTAGCTGGTGGCTCGGACGAGCCCTACGCATGCGAATTACCGACGCACATTCCACTTGGTCTGCCCCCTGCGATCTGGAGAATTTAGGCAGCGTCGGGAGTCTGGTTTCCTTTGGAAGCCTTCAAGAGGCTGTCGATTGCGGTGATCAGGGAGCCACCGCCTTGATAAAGCTGGCTGCCATGCAGCGCCTGTTCGATCGCGCCCGTACAGATCCACAGCAGGGGGACCCCAGAGACGCCCCGTCGGAGCATCAAAGCCTGCGAGGAAGCGGTACGTTGCGCGGTCGCTTGTTCAAGCGTCGCATCATTGCTGAGGCGAGCAGCGAACTGCGCCTTGTCAAAGGGTAATTCGCTCAATGCGGCCACAGTGGCTGCCACATCCGCCACAACGTCCGGTTTGGCCGTGTCTCGACCATCCACATAGCGCGCCAATTGCAAGGCGTGCATCAACCGCGGTTCGAGCGCAGGCGTGATTTGCCGCATAGCCGTGAGGGCACGGGTTGCGTGGCTGGAATCAAAGTGCACGCCAGCGCCGTTGAGTACCTGGTCGTGATAAGCCTGGCTGAAAATCTGACCAGTCATTTGGGCGATGCGCTGGTCATTGCGCCAAGCGTGCTCAACCCACTCCTTGGACATCGGACGGGCACCAGCGCCAGAAAACAGGCCCGTTGGCATTAATTCCAGCACTGTGGGAAATTGCTTAGCCAAAGCGGCAAGTGCAGGAGCGCTGGCGTAGCACCAGCCACACAGGGGGTCTAAAAAGTATTGCAATTTCAACGCTTGCGACATCACGAATTCCTTCCAATAAGCCAGAGCATCCAGCCTATTGGAAATTGAATAGAACATATACGACGCAATGATTGACTTACTGTTGCATAAATTGAGACAATAGACCAATGGACAGAATCACAGCAATGCGCGTGTATGTGGAAACTGCCGAGCGCGGTAGCCTTTCTGCGGCTGCGCTCCAGACAGGGATGTCTAGAGCCATGGCATCGCGCTACCTAGCGTCGATTGAGCAATGGGCTGGAGCACGTCTCATGCACCGCTCCACGCGCCGGCTGAGCCTGACGGCAGCAGGTCAACGGATGCTGAGCTTGTGCCGCGAGATGCTGGTCGTATCGACGCAAGTCGATCGACTGGCGGCCGAATCGGAGGACGAGCCACAAGGCCAACTGCGCATAACGGCAAGCAGCATCTTTTCTCAAACGCAGTTGGCGCCCGCAATAATGGACTTTCTCGCGCGCTATCCCAAGGCATCAGTGGATTTGCAGGCGCTGGACCGAACGGTGAACCTGATCGAAGAGCGTATCGACCTGGCCATCCGGATCACAGCGGAACTCGAGCCCAACCTGATTGCTCGCAGGATCGGAACTTGTCGCTCAGCGATCTGCGCTGCGCCCGCCTATTTGCGCGCGCGCGAAGTTCCCAGGCAGGCGTGCGATCTCGCATCGCACAACTGTCTGAGCTATGCCTATTTCAGCCAGAGCCTGTGGCAGTTCATGCACCAGGGCGAAATGGTGGCCGTCCCCGTTCATGGCAATTTCAGCACCAATGATTCCGCAACGCTGCTGCGTGCGGCATTGGCAGGCGGGGGCATCGTCATGTTGCCCACCTTCGCCATAGAAGAAGATCTTCGCACTGGGCGTTTGGTGCAACTGCTGAGTGACCATGAAGTTGCGGACATGGGCATTCACGGGGTCTATACCACTCGCCAACACCAATCGGCGCTGATGCGCGCAATGATTGACTTCCTGGCGCAGCGCTTCGACGACGGAATGAAACCCAACACAATATGATCGGCGACATCGCGCTGGCTACAGGGAATTATGCGTTCGCACAGCGGACACAGCAGCTCACCACACACGCCGGCTCGGAGACTACCGGGACAGCGGTTTAGTCCATCAGCCCTTCTGAGTCATGACCGACCGAAACCCCAATGACTCCTGACGCTGCCCAAGCGCCGACCACATCCCGTGCCAGAGTTCACACATCGACCATACATTGCGGTTGTGCATTTTTAAAATCGCGGCTTCACCCCCACTGTATGCCAAGGAAACCCCGCCATGAAGATGACCGTGCTGTATGCCGGCCAAAGCTCGCCCCACGCCGGCTGGGCCGCCATTGACGAACTGGCGCTGATCCTGGCGCGCGTATTTGGCGCCGAACTGCTGTCACCCGCGATTGCACCCAACGCACTGTTGCGGCGCATCACCGGGCGCGAGAAGCTGCAATTTGCCCCGCTGGACTGTGCCGGTGGTGATGTGCTGTTCGTAGTGGCACGGGGCCCGGAAGACCTCGCCATGGTCGGCGCCATCCGCAATGTGCGCGCCAAGTTCAGCCGCATCCATGCCTTTGTCACCGACACCTATTTCCAGGCCGGCTTTTACAAGCAGACGGCGCTGTTTGACAGCATCACCGTCACGGCCCATGAAGACATCGCCTTCCCGGCGCAGAAGTACGGCATTGCGGTACACCAGCTATACCAGGGCACCGACGCGCTGCAATGGGCGCCGCGCCGGCCCTTGGCACGCGAGATCGACGTGATGTCCTTCGGCCGCACGCCACGCAGCTACCAGAGCGCGCTGACCCAGGCCTTCCACCGCATGGACTCCCCCTATTTGTACCTGCACTCGCCGCTGGGCAATCTGTCCGGTCCCACCGTTCAGGTGGAGCGCGCCATGCTTTTCAAGCTCTTGCACCGCACCCGCATCTCGCTGGCATTTCATTTGTTGATCGAACCACAAGGTGGGCGTCCACGCTCCATGATGGTGACCAGTCGCTGGCTGGAGTCTCTGCTCTCGGGTTGCGTGGTGGCGGGCCGTCGACCGGTCTCGCGCATGGCCGACGAGATGCTGGACTGGGAAGGCAGCACCATCGAACTCTCTGCCGAACCCGAAGAAGCGGTGCAGGACTTGCAAGCGCTGTTGCAGGACGAAGAGGCTATGAGTCAGCAGCGCCGCGTCAATGTGCGCAACACCCTGCAACGCCATGACTGGCGCCAGCGCATAGCCACGCTGTGCGGTTTGAATGATTGGGATGTGCCGTCTGCCTTGCAGGACGAGCTGCAGCAGCTCGAAGCGTTGGCCGACCTATGGCGCGATTAGCCACGCACAAGTTCACATTTCGGTAACGATGAATGGCGCCCGGCCAAAGACACTAGCGGGCATGACGAAAACACTTCGCAACCCACGCACCGCCAAGCTGATGAACCTGCTGGCCATCACCACGCTGGCCTTGCTGGCAGCCTGCGCCAGCACCCCCGTGCCCCATGCCGAAAACTTCCGCCCGATTGGCAAACCGGTCGCCACCGCCCTCCTGTCCAAGGAAGAACTGGCTCTGATCGAGGAATCCAACAACCCGGTCTACCGCATGGGCAGCGGCGATGTGGTGCGCCTGGAAGTGTTTGGCCGCCCCGAGGTCAGTGGCAAGCACATCGTCGGACCCGACGGCAAGATCAGCGTACCGCTGGCCGGTGACCTGGCCCTGGGTGAGCTGACCCGCGAAGAGGGCCGCGATCTGGTGACACAGCGCCTGCGCACTTTTTTCACCCAACCCTTTGTCAGCCTGATCATTGACGAGTACACCTCCAACCAGGTCACCGTGCTGGGTCGGGTGGAACACGCCGGAGTGCAAAAATTCGCCCAGTCACCGACCCTGGCCGAAGTGCTGGCCGGCGCCGGTGCCATGCCGATTCTGGACAAGCAGGCCACGCTGACACGCTGCGCCATCATGCGCGGACGCGACAAACTGATCTGGGTCGATCTCAAGGCGCTGCTCAATGGCGACCCGGCCTACAACCTGCGCATGAAAAAGGGTGACATCGTCTTCATCCCCGACTCGTCCGACACCTCCATTTATGTGCTGGGCCAGGTCATCCGTCCCGGCTCCTACCGACTGACACCGCGCATGACCGTGCTCGACGCCCTGGCCCAGGCCGGTGGCCCCAGCGATGATGCCAAGCCCCAGCAGATTGGCCTGTACCGTGCCGGCAGCAACAGCACCGAGGTGATTGCCTTTGCCGACCTGATCAACCCGGCGCGCGCTGCCAACTTCGCCATGGAGGACGGCGACGTGCTGTTCCTGCCGCGCAGTGGTCTAGGTGACTTCGGCTATTTGATGCGCCAGATCTCGCCCAGCCTGTCTTTCCTGACCTTTGGCGCCACCCTCAACACGCTGACCAAGTAAGCCATGAACCCCAAAGTCTCCGTCATCATCATCGGCCGCAACGAAGGCCAGCGCCTGCAGCGCTGCATCGCCTCGGTGCAGCAGGCCGATTGGGGCACACTGCAGCACGACATCTGCTATGTGGACTCCCGCTCCACCGACAACAGCCTGGCCCTGGCGCAAGCCCAGGGTGCCCACACCTTGGTCTTGCCCGAAGGCCCTATGTGCGCCGCCAAGGCACGCAACCTGGGATGGCAGGCGGCCAAGGGCGAGTTCATCTTGTTTCTGGATGGCGACACCGAACTTCACCCGGATTTTGTACAGCACGCGCTGACCGCACTCGATGACAGCAGCCTGTGCGCCGCCTGGGGCCACCGGCGCGAATCGAACCCGCAGCAGTCGATCTACACCCGGGTGCTGGACCTGGACTGGATTTATCCCGCTGGTATCACGCCCTACTTCGGCGGCGACGTGCTGGTGCGGCGCAGCGCTCTGGCCCAGGTGGGCGGCTTTGATGCCACGCTCAATGCCGGTGAAGAACCCGAGCTGTGTGCCCGCCTGCGGTCCAAAGGCTGGAAGATTTTGCACATCGATTCCCCCATGACCCGCCACGACCTGGCGGTGCGCAGCTTCAAGGGCTATGCCCGGCGCTGCTACCGCTCCGGCATTGCCTATGCCGAGGTAACGCACCGCATGCGGGCAATGGGCGACGCGCTGTGGCAACACGAAGCAAAGCGTGATCTGGTGCACGGCCTGTTGTATGCGTCGGCGCCCTTGTTGCTGGCGCTGGCCTTTGCGCTGCATCTGCTGGCCGGTGCGCTGCTGGCCGCCTTGGGCTTGGCGGTGCTGCTTCGCAGTGCCTGGCGTTGCCGCGATCGTGCCGCCGGCGATGTGTTGTTGGCGCTGCAGTACGCGCTGCATTCGCATGTGCAAAAGATTCCGGCTTGCCTGGGCCAACTGGCCTGGAAGCGGGCGCACGCGCGCTCACAGCGCCTGGCCCTGGTTGACTACAAGGAATAAGCCGATGCTCAAAAATACCTTGTCATGGCTGCTCTGGCCCCTGGCCCGCATCACGCGCACCCTGGGCGCACGGCTGATGGCGCTGTGGAGCTTTGCCCGCCTGAGCGAAAGCCTGGGGTACCCGCTGCACCCCTCCAGCGTGGTTCTCGGCACGGTGGCCGTGGAAGGCACGGCCCACATCCGCATCGGCCGCAACGCGCGCATTTATCCCGGCGTGGTGTTGGAAACGCAAGGTGCCGGGCGCATTGTGATTGGCGACAACGTGGTGCTTTCGCGCGGCGTGCACATCGTGGCCTTTGATGCGGTCACCCTGGGCGACGACTGCATGGTCGGCGAATACGCCAGCCTGCGCGATGCAGACCACCGCCGCAGCCGGGTCTCCATGCGCGACAGCGGCCATGACTGCGCGGCCATTGTGCTGGGCAGCAATGTCTGGATCGGGCGCGGCGCCTGCGTGCTCAAGGGCGTGCACATTGGCGAGAACAGCATCATCGGTGCCCATGCCGTGGTCACCCGCGATGTGGCTGCCTCTTCCTGTGCCGTGGGCGTTCCCGCACGCGCCCAACTGCTTTCATTTCCCGTCTAAGAACTGCTTACCCATGTCCAAGCCCTCTATTCCCCTGGCCTATCTGGTGAGCCGCTACCCGGCCATCTCGCATACCTTCATCCTGCGCGAGATTGCCCACCTGCGCACCCTGGGCCACCAGATTCACACCGCCTCCATCAACGCACCCGACCGCAGCCTGGAGGCTATGGACGCCACCGAGCGCGCCGAGGCCGAACAGACCTATGGCGTCAAGCAGCATGGTGCGTCCGGTGCCCTGGCCGCAATCGGCTACTGGGCCCTGAGTGCACCCTCGGCCTTGCTGAAGACCTTGAATCTGTCCCGGCGCTTTGGCCTGCTCAAGGGCCTGGCCTATACGGTCGAGGCCACCATGGTGGCACGCTGGATGCAGAAACAGTCGCTATCCCATTTGCATGTGCACTTCGGCAATGCCGGTGCCAGCGTAGGGGTGCTGGTCAAACAGCTAAGCGGCTGCCACCTCTCGTATACTATCCACGGCCCCGACGAGTTTGACGATGTGCCCGGCCAGCAACTGGCCTTCAAGATGCACGCCGCCGACGCCATCGTCTGCATCAGCCAGTTTGCGCGCAGCCAGCTCATGCGCATCAGTTCGCCCAGCGACTGGCCCAAGTTCAGGGTCTGTCGCCTGGGCGTGGATGCCAGCGTGTTCCAGGCCGTACCACGCAGTGGCCGCGCCCCTGTTCCGCAACTGGTCAGCGTCGGACGCCTGACACCGGCCAAGGGCCAGGTGCTTTTGATCCAGGCCTGCGCCCAGTTGCGTGACCAGGGCGTGCGGTTTCACCTGACCATGGTCGGCGACGGCCCGGACCGCGCCCGTGTGGAGGCCGAAATTACCAAACTTCAGCTGCATGCGCACGTACACCTGACCGGCTCGCTGACCCAGGAAGGCGTGCGTGCCGAGCTGGCCCGCTCCGACGCCTTTGTCCTGCCCAGCCTGGCCGAAGGCATTCCGGTGGTGCTGATGGAAGCCATGGCTTCCTATGTGCCCTGCATCTCCACACCGGTCAACGGCATTCCGGAACTGATTGAGCATGGTCACACCGGCCTGCTGGCCACGCCCGGCGATGTGGACAGTCTGGTCACCCAGCTCAGCCTGCTATGCACCAATGCGGACTTGCGTCAGCGCATGGCGCTGGCTGCCTATACCAAGGTCAGCAGCCAATTTGACCTATTCTCCAATGTGCGCGCCCTTGGTGACGTGTTTTCCCAATTTCCCAAGGCCTGAACATGGACCTCTCCCTACTGATAGTCACCTACAACTCGGCGCCCCTGATGGATGCGCTGCTGAGCCAGCTGAAGGCCGAAATTGACAGTGCAAGCTTTGGCTGGAAGGCCGAGGTGGTGCTGCTGGACAACGGCTCGCGCGACGGCACAGCCGAACTGGTCGCTACGCTGCACCCCTGGGTCAAACTGGTGCCCAACAGCGTCAACCTGGGCTTTGCCGCCGGCAATAACCTGGCCGCTCGCAGCGCCAGTGGCCGCTACCTGCTGCTGCTCAATCCCGATGCTGTACCTGCACCGGGCGCCTTGGCCCAAGGCATTGCCCTGATGGACGCACACCCCGAGGCTGGTATGGCTGGTGGCGAGTTGCGCAATACCCGGGGCGAACGCGAGCCTTCGGCGCGCATGTTCCCCACCCTGCGCGATGAAATTTTCACCATGTCCGGACTGGCCGCAAAATACCCGCAGAGTCGCCTCTTTGCGCGCCTGGATCGACGCTGGGCCGACCCCGAACAGGATGCTGCGGTGGACTGGATTCCTGGCGCCTTCGTGTTTCTGCCGCGCAGCGTGTTCCAGAAAATGGGTGGCTTTGACGAGCGCTTCTTCATGTACTACGAAGAGGTGGACCTGTGTCGGCGCCTGCAGCATAGCGGCTACTCGGTGCTGTACTGGCCGCGCCTCAAGGCGGTGCACATCGGCGGCGCTTCGGCCAAGACGGTGACGAGCGCACGTGTCTCGCGCGCCGGCTCGCAGCTGGAAAGCTGGCGCATGCGCAGCGCCATGCTGTACTACCGCAAGCACCATGGCCTGGCCGGTGCCTTGGGACTGATGGCCATCGAATGGGGCTGGCACACCCTGCGTGGACTGCGCGCCGCCTTGCGCCAGCAAACCGACAAGAGCTCCGAAATGGCCATGCATTGCAAGCAGCTGCGCCAGGCCTGGGCCGACACGCAATCCGGCAGCAGCAGCCCGGCCAAGCCATGGTAGTCAGCGACGCGCTAGATGTCGCCCCTTCCCTGCAACGCCGCATGCTGCGCGCAGCGGCTTGGCTGGTGGGCAGCAATGTGGCGTCGCAAGGCCTGCGCCTCCTCAGCAGCCTGGTGCTCACCCGCCTGCTGCTGCCGGAGTCCTTTGGCCTGATGGCAGCCGTGCAAACCCTGTACTTTGCGCTGGTGATGTTTTCCGATCTGGGTGTGTGGCAAAGCGTGGTGACGCACCCGCAAGGCGAGCAGCCGAAATTTCTGGGCACTGCCTTCTCGGTGCAGTTCGCTCGCGGCCTGCTGCTGGCGGCCATCGTGGCGCTGATTGCCCTTGGCCTGAAACTGTGCGCGCTCTATGCGCCGTTTCGCGCCGACACCGTGTATGCCGATGCCAGGCTACCCGCCATGGTGCTGGTGTTCGCACTCAGTGCCCTGCTGCAGGGAGCGGAATCGATGCATATCGCCACGGCGCAGCGCGCCCTGCAGACCCGGCTGATCACCCGTTTGGAGCTGCTGACGCAACTGACCGGCATGGTAGTGACCATTGCCTGCGCGCTGTGGACGCACTCGGTCTGGAGCCTGCTGCTGGGCACCGTGAGCGCCACCCTGGCGCGCACGGTACTTAGCCATACCCTGTTTGACGGCCCGGCCTACAAGCCTTGTTGGGACCACGCCAGCCTGCGCGACATTGTGGGCTTTGGCAAATGGATTTTTCTCTCGTCCCTGATCGGCTTTGCCGCTGCCAATGGCGAAAAGCTGATCCTGGGCGGCACCCTGGCGGCTGCGGACTTTGGCGTTTTCTCGATCGCCTCGCTGCTGGTGGCGGCCATCGTCGGCCTGGTCGGCAACCTCAATGCGCACCTGGTTTTCCCCAGCCTGAGCGAAGCGCAGCGCTCAGGAGATGCGGCGGCCCACCAGGTCTACACCCGCGTGCAACAGATTGCCGATGCGATTCTGGGCGGCATTGCCGGCCTGAGCCTGGTGCTAGGTGCCTGGGTGGTGCGCATTTTGTACGATCCCCGCTACGAGCAGGCCGGCTGGATGCTGCAACTGCTGGCCCTGGGCCTGGTGGCCATGCGCTACCAGGTGCTGGAGCAGATGATGTTTGCCCGCAACCAGCCCGGCTGGGTGAGCCTGAGCAACAGCCTGCGCGCCTTGTCCCTGGTGCTGCTGGTGCCACTCGGCTATGCCTTGGGCGGCGTGCAGGGCGCGGTGCTGGCGGTGGTGGCCAGCCAGTTTGCCGGTTGGCCGGTGGCCCTGGTTTTCAAGACCCGCCAGGGCCTGATGTCCTGGCAATCCGAGGCCGTCTGGCCGCTGGCCCTGTTGGCAGGCATTGCCCTGGGCGGCCTGATGCATTTGTTGTTGAGCCTGCTGCTCCACTGAACCGTAGGCGCCTGTTCTTTATGCGATTTACTTTTCTCTTACCTAGCGACAACTTCACCGGTGGCGCGCGCGTGGTTGCGGTCTATGCCAGCGAACTGCAAAAGCTCGGCCACCAGGTGCTGGTGATCACCTGCGCACAAGACCCCCTGCCCTGGCGCCAGCGCCTGCGCGCCCTGTTGGCGCAGCCAACGCCCGTCGGCCCGCTAGGCCATATTGCGCTGTCGGGCGTGCCGCACCAGGTGATGGACAGACTGGGCCCGATTACAGAGGCCGATGTGCCCGATGCCGACGTGGTAATTGCCACCTGGTGGGAAACCGCCGTCTGGATGCATGGCTTTGCCGCAAGCAAGGGGCGCCGGGTCCATCTGATTCAGGGCTACGAGGCCTGGTTCGGCCCGCAGGTGCTGCCGCAACTGCATGCCGCCCTGCGCCTACCCAACACCAAGCTGGCGATCTCTCGCGGCCTGGCCCAAACCATTGAGGACGCGCTCGGGCCACTGGATATCCAGGTGGTGGCCAACGCCGTCGATTTGCAGCAGTTCAACGCGCCGCCGCGAGCGCGCAGGCAGCCGCCACGCGTGGGCTTTATCTATGCCCATGCGGCGATCAAGGGCGCCGACATTTGCATTGCCGCCTGCGCACTGGCGCGCCAACGCATTCCCGAGCTGCAGGTACTGGCCTTTGGCACCGAGGCGGTGTCGGCCGAACTGCCTCTACCTCCTGGCACGCAGTACTTTTACCGCCCGGCGCAGCAGGAGCTGCGCGCGCATTACGCGGCCTGCGACTACTGGTTGTTCGGCTCGCGCCTGGATAGCTTTGGCCTGCCCATTCTGGAGGCCATGGCCTGTCGCACTCCGGTCATCGGTGTGCCCATTGGCGCAGCGCCCGACCTGATAGGCCAAGGCGGTGGCGTGCTGGTGAAAAATGAATCCGCTCAGGACATGGCTGACGCCATCGTGGCGCTGTGCCGGGATGCGGATGCCGAGTGGCAACGCATGTCGGATGCGGCCCATGCCACGGCCCACGCCTATTCCTGGACCGACGCCACGCACAAACTGCTGCAGGTGCTGAATCAGACTGTCAGCTGAATGTGCTCAATGGCTTGTGCCAGGCGCTGCAGCGTGGCCTGAAATAGCGCTTGCGCACCGGCCTGCTGTGCCTCCATCGCCTCGCGCGCCAGCACGCTCAAGGCGCCAAAGCCATAGCCGCCGGCTGCACCGGCCAGGCGATGCAGCGCCACATGGCAGGCCTGTGCGTCGGCTGCCTGCTGTATGTCGTGCAGGCGCTGCGCCAAACCGGCGACAAAGGTTTGCTGAATTTTCAGAAACTGGGCCGCAAAGGCCGGCTCCATACCCTCAGGCAGACTTGCCACGGCCATGCTCCCAGTAAATACGGATATTTTGCGGCAGGGTGACCGGATCGAAGGGTTTGACGATGATGCCGGTGGCACCGCATTCCAGCAGCGCCTCCACTTCATCCTGCATCGCCTTGGCGGTCAGGAACACGATGGGCACGCCTTGCATCACCGGCAGCGCGCGCAGCTGGATCAGGGTTTCGGGGCCGCTCATCTCCGGCATCATCACATCTAGCAGCACCAGTTGCGGCCTGAACTCCGCCACCCGCTCCAGCGCCTGCGGCCCACTTTTGCACAGGCTCAAGGTGTAGCCACCCATGCGGCCCAGGCTGAAGTCCAAAATCATGCGGATGTCTGGGTCATCCTCCACGCACATCACCCGTTCAAATAGCTCCATGCCCCCGCCCTTCGCGCTGGTCGGCCAGCATGGCGCCAACCTGGTTGATGATTGCCTGGCGAGGAGACGCCGTGGCCGACAGCCAGCCCATGCCATGCCGGGACGCGAAGTCGGCGTTCAGCGCGTCGCCCATCAGCGCGATGCGCTTCGGCGCCAACATGCGCAGCAGGCCGCTGCAGAACAGGTCGGCCGGTCCCTGCGCCTGCGGATTGGCTAGCAGCGCCGCAGGCGGGCCGCGCCTGCGCACCAGGGCTTCGGCCCCGGCCAGGTTGCTTGCCACCTCCACGCCAGCCAGCTCGGCCAGCCAGTCCGCCATGCGCTCCAGCCACTGGCTGTCTTGCGCGATGCACAGGATCCAGGGGCCCCCGTCGACCCGCCCCAGACAAGGTAAGCTGATGCGAAAGGTGGAGCCACCGGTGGCGCCAGAATCTGCCTGAATCGTGCCGCCCATTTTCTCCACCAGCATGCGGCTGATATACAGGCCCAAGCCCGTGCCACCCACCGCACGCCGGTCCGACGCATCGGCCTGCGAGAACTTCTCGAACAGCCTTTTTCTAAAGCCTGGATCTATGCCCGGCCCCTCATCCACCACGTCCACCTGCAGCCACTGCGGTTCCTGTGTCAGATGCACGCGCACCGCGCGACCTTTGGGCGAGTGCTTGATGGCATTGGACAGCAGGTTGGCCATGATTTGCAGAAAGCGCTCGGGGTCCACCTGCACCCTGCAACTGTGGCCCGGTTCTTCAAAGGCGAGGCTGACGTCGGCGCGCTGCGCATAGCCGGTATTGGCCTGGAGCGCCTCGCGAATCAGCGGCACCAGTTCCAACGCACGCAGATGCAGCGGCATGCGATTGCCTTCGAGCTTGGTCAGGTCCAGCACGTCGTCGATCAGATGGCTCAGGCGGTCGCCATTGCGTTTGGCCACATGCGCCAGTTCCAATGCCGCTGGCGGCAGGGCGCCACCGGCACCCACAGCCAGCAGGCCCAAGGCGCCCAAGATGGAGGTTAGCGGCGTGCGCAATTCGTGGCTGACGGTGGCCAGAAATTCATCTTTCATGCGCTCGATGCGGCGCGCCTCGCTCAGGTCGTGCAGGGCAATGGTGCAAAACACCTGCTGTCCCAGCGTCCACTGATTATGCGAGACAGAAAAAACCAGCGCCACGCCGGGACGCAGGCCAATCTCCACCTCCGACTGGCTGAGCAAAAAAGGCAGCTCCAGGCCGGTCAGCTGCAGCATGGAAAGACCGGCCTGGACTTGGCTATCGTCCAGTCCAAAAAGCTGCCTTGCTGCGCGGTTGAGTTCACTGATGCGACCACTCTGATCCACGGTGATGATGGCATCGGCAATATGTTCGTGAATCGCCTGCTGGCGCTGGGCCAGCAGCGACAGGCTTGCCTGCATGGACAGCACGCGCTGGTATTGGCGCAGCTTGGCCTGCAGGATGACCGGATTCACCGGCTTGAGCAGGCAATCGGCGGCACCGCTAGCCAGGGCTTGGGCGTAATGGGCATCGCCCTGCAGCGCAGACAGCACAATCACCGGCAGCCATTTGCCAGAGACGCGCTGGCGTATAGACCGCGCCACCTCAAAGCCGTCCATGTCGGGCATCAACAGGTCCAGCAGCAGTACATCCGGGCGCAGGGTGTCGATGCGCTGCAAGGCCTCTTCGCCACTGGCCGCTTCAAACGCTTCGTGGCCCAGCTCGCGCACGATGTGCAGCAGCTGTTGACGACTGGCCAAGATGTCGTCAACCACTAGCACCTTCATGGATACCTTTTCATGGGCGGCAATTGGCAGGGCCTGCACGCCCCCCTGATTCGTATTTTCCAAATTCACAATCTGATCACAAGTCGAAGCTGACGCTGGTCTGTAATGGGCATTGAGTTGACTGTAACCGCATCCCAAGCTGCCCACACCATGAACATACGAGACCTGCCACAGATTTCCAGCCCGCGTGCTAACCAGTTCCGGATCGCCAAAAAGCGACTGCTGTGGCGCATCCAGGTAGGCACGCTGCAAGCCATCAAGCGCAGCATGGACTTGGCCGTGGTGCTGCCAGCCCTGGTCTTGCTGGCGCCGCTGTTTCTGGTGGTGGCGCTGTGCATTCGCCTGTATGACGGCGGACCGGTGCTGTACTGGCAAAAGCGCGTGGGTCAGCGCGGACGCGAGTTTGCATTCCCCAAGTTTCGCTCCATGGGCGTGGATTCGGACACCCAGCGCGCCAAGGTGGCGGCCATGAACCAGCATGGCGCGGCTGGTATCACCTTCAAGATGAAGCGCGACCCGCGCATCACCCCGACCGGACGCGTCATCCGCCGCTTCAGCATAGACGAGTTGCCGCAGCTGTGGTGCGTGCTGACAGGCCAGATGACCCTGGTGGGCCCACGCCCGCCCATGCCCAACGAGGTGGCCCAGTACAGCCTGCGCGACCGCGAACGCCTGAGCGTGGTGCCGGGCCTGACCTGCTTCTGGCAGGTCAATGGTCGCTCCGAAATTCCGTTTGAGCAGCAGGTGGAAATGGACCTTGACTACATCCAGCAGCGCTCGCTGTGGACCGATATCAAGGTCCTGTTCAAAACCATACCGGCGGTGCTCTTTGGCCGCGGTGCCTACTAATGTCTATGCAAAACTCGATTGATTTCACTGCCAGCCCGGCCCGCGTGCTGCTATTCATGACCCACGAGAGGCCTGCCGATGTGCCGGGCGATGAGCAGCCACTGGCCTGCCTGCTGCCGCTGGGCACGGCAAGCTTTGCAGAACGCACCATGGACAGTTGCGCACTGGCCGGTGTGCGCCAGCTTGACGTGGTAGTCAGCGATTCCCCCGAAGCCTTGCGCGCCATCCTGCAGGACGGCGCACCCTGGGGTATACAAATTAACTGGCACCATGCCAAGGAATCTGCCTCGCCCTATACGGTGCTGCGTGCCATGGCGCTGCAGCCAAACCAGCGCCTGGTGATCGGCCATGGCCACCAGTGGGTGGCCAGCCGCATCGTGCGCGAACTGATGCAGGCCCCTGGTGTGGCCCTGCGCATGGGCAGCGAGCTGGCCTGGACCGGCTGGTTCAGTGCCGATGCCAGCAGCGTGCAGGCATTGGGGCCGCACGCCGATTACCAATGGCTGGATGCCCGGGTGCGCAACATGGTGGGCGCCCGTTGCGTGCTGGCAGCCGCTGGGGAACAGGCGCAGTGTCTGTGCGCGACAGATCTGCTGGCTGCCCAACAGCATGCGCTGGACGGCACGCAGGAGTCTGCCATTCCGGCCTCTTGGCGGCGCACGGCCTGGGGTGCCGCCAGCCCCGAAGCCCTGGTCCATGCGGATGCAAAGATCCAAGGTCCAGTGCTGATAGGCGCGGGCAGCGTGGTCGAGGCCGGTGCCGAACTGGGGCCGGGCACGGTGCTGGCGCGCGATGTATTTGTCGCCGCCGGTGCCTGCGTTCGCAACTCCGTGGTGCTGTCCAACACCTATGTGGGCGGCCAGATCACGCTGGAAAGCGCGCTGGCGCAGGGCCACTGCGTGCAAAACTTGAAATGGTCGGTGCGCACCGTGTTGAGTCCAGACGATGCCGTCATGGCGGTGCTGCGCAGTCATGCCGACAACTGCACGCCTTGGACATCGAGGGCCACAGCCGCGCTGCTGGCGCTGGCCTTGAGCCCCCTGCTGATGCCGGCACTGCTGTGGCAATGGGCCGTAAACAGCACTGCACTCTGGCGATCGGTGCCGGTGGTGCGGTCGCGCGTGCCCGGCCAGGACCGGCTGCAATGGGTGACCGTGCGTCTGCCACAGAGTGGGCGCACGATAGACCGCTGGGTAGCCCAGTTTGGCGCCCTGCTGGATATCGTGCAGGGCCGACGCTGCTGGTTTGGGCTGCGACCACGCAGCGAATCCGAATGGATTGCCTTGGGGCGGGACTGGCAGGATTTGTTCGGCCGCAGCGCCATAGGCCTGTTTCACGCACCGGCCTGGCGCGAAGGCCAGCAGAATCTGGACAGCGAATCCCATGCAGCGGCCGACGCCTTTATGGCGGTGCAATCGACCTCCGTCGGGCGTGTCAGAATTCTGCATTCGCTGGCATGGCGCAGCCGATAAATTCCAGCGCAGCCGCGTCGCGGCCCGTGGACTTCAAACCGATCAAGCACCACAGGAAGGTAAGGCACCGCATGGCGGATATCAAAAAACTGTTACAGCGCAAGCGCTTCTCCCTGGAAATTTTGGGCATAGTGGCGCTGGCCGAATTCGCCGTGATGGCCCTGCTAGACCAACTAGCGCCCGCTATCAATGCCTTGCAAACAGACCTGCTGGCTGCGCTCGGTCTGATACTGCTGTGCGCGCCTCTGATCTTCTGGCGCAGCCGTGCAGTGCATGGCCGCGAGTGGCAGAACCTGTCGAATGCGGTGCAATCCTCCGGCAATGCGGTTCTGCTGCTCGATGCCGAGCAGCGCATTCTCTGGGTCAACCAGGGCTTTACGCGCATGTCTGGCTATACGCTGGAAGAGGCCAAGGGTCAGACACCCGAACAGTTAGTGGGCAGTGGACTCACGGAGGCCAGCATGCTCAAGCGGCTGCGCGACAGCGTGGTCGGTGCAAAACCCTGTCGGGCCGAAGTCTGCAACCGGCGCAAGGACGGGCAGCTCTACTGGGCCGACCTGGACTTCAGACCGGATTTGGATAGGCACGGCAGCTTGCTGGGTTTTGTGGAAATCAGCACCGACATCACCGAATTAAAGCAGGCCAAGCTCAGTCTGGAGGCGAGCCTGCGCGAAGCGGAGGCCCTGCGCCATACCGTCAACACACATGCGATTGTCTCGGTGGCCGACGCGGGTGGGCGAATCATCGACATCAATCCCGCCTTTTGTGCCCTCAGCGGCTATAGTCGCGAGCAGTTGCTCGGGCAGGATCACCGGATTTTGAACTCGGGTACCCATGCACCGGAATTCTGGACCGCCATGTGGGATGACATATCCCGGGGCAAGCCCTGGCGCGGCGAGGTCTGCAACCGTGACCAGCAGGGTCGAATCTATTGGGTGGACAGCATGATTGCACCGTTTCTGGGTGCCGATGGATTGGTCGAAAAATACGTTTCGGTGCGCGTGGATATCACGGCGCGCAAGATTGCCCAGGAGGAACTGTTGCACCAAAGCCGCCTCTTGTCCGAGGTGCTGGACGCTGTGCCTTACGGCCTGGTGGTCTACGACGCACAGCAGGAGTTGCGCCTGCACAATGCGCAGTTCACCGAGCTGCTGGAGCTGCCAGCGGAATTGCTGGCACAAAAGCCGTTTTATTTTGCCGACCAGATTCGATACCTGTATGCACGTGGCGACTACGCCAGCGGGCAAAGCCTGGAAGTGGTGCTGGCGGGATTCGAAGGCGCCATGGCGGGGCGCCAGCATCTCACTCTGGAGCGGCGCCAGTTCGACGGACGCCATATTGAAATTCGAGCCCACCCCATTTCTGGCGGCTGGACCGTGCTGAGCTACCGCGACAACACCGAGCGAAAGAATCAGGCACTGCAGCTCAGCGATGCCCAGGAACGGGTGCGCCTGGCAACCGAAAGTGCGGGCATTGGCATCTGGTCGCTGAACCCGATCTCCGGTGAACAGCACTGGGACGCTCAGCAGTACCGACTCTTCGGCATGGACCCCAAAGCCCACAGCGCCGACAAAATTTTTGACCTCTGGTCGCAGCATCTGCACCCTGCGGACGCAGAAGCAGCGCGCGCAGCCTTTCAACGCAGCATTGACCAGGGCCTGCCCTTTGAGCAGGTGTTCCGCATCATCCGACCGGATGGCGCGCTGCGTCACATCCGGGCCCTGGGCAGTCCACGCATGGACAGCGAGGGCCGGGTCGAGTACATCGTAGGAACCAACATGGATGTCACCGATGCCACGCTGCTGGTTGAAACCATGCAGGAGGCACGCCTGCGGGCCGAGGAAGCCAGCCGGACCAAGGACCAATTCCTGGCCAATATGAGCCATGAAATCCGCACGCCCATGAACGCCGTGATGGGCATGCTCAAGCTGCTTGAATTCAGTGTGACCGACCTGCAGCAAGGGCGCTATGTGGAACAGGCCAGGCAGGCGTCCGGGCTGATGCTGCGATTGGTAGACAGTCTGCTGGACTTTTCCCGCTTGGAAGCCCATCACTTGACGCTGGCACGTGCTCCTTTCCGTCTGGACGACTGCCTGGACGAACTGGCGCCTATGCTGGCAGGTGCTGTTGGCGACAGAGACATCCATGTGCGCTTCGACCTGGCGCGTCCCCTGCCAGAAGCGCTGGTTGGCGACGCGCTGCGGCTGCGCCAGGTGCTGTCCAACCTGATGGGCAACGCCGTGAAATTCACCCTTTCCGGAGAAGTGGTCTGCCAGATTTCCGTGCTGCAACAGTCCGCAGCCCAATGCCGTTTGGCCTTTTGCGTGCGCGATACCGGCATCGGCATTGCACCAGAGTTTCTAGCCACCATTTTCGATGCCTTCGTGCAGGTGCAATCCGGAACCACACGCGACTATGGCGGTGCCGGCCTGGGACTGGCGATCGCCCAACGCCTGGTGAAACTGATGGGCGGACGCATTGAAGTGCAGAGCGAACCCGGAGTCGGCAGCCGCTTTGAATTTGCCCTTGACTTTGCGTTGCAGCAGCCAGCGCACATCCCGGCGCCGCGCCAGGCACTAACGACAAAGCCCCATACGCCGGACCCGCGCCCAACAGCATCGCGTCCGGCCCCGGTCCGGCCCGCGGCGATTCACGTCAATCGTCTCCGAGGCATGCGGGTGCTGGTGGTGGAAGACAGTCCGATCAACCAACAGGTCATGCAGCAGCTGTTGGAGAATGAGGGAGCAAATGTGGCCGTTGCAGACAACGGCCAGTTGGGCGTAGATGCCCTGCGCGCGTCATTAACGCAGCAGGCTTTTGACGTGGTGCTGATGGATATCCAGATGCCAGTGATGGACGGCTATCAGGCCACCCGCACGGCGCGCTTGCTGCCTGGGCTGCAACAGCTTCCCATCATTGCCGTCAGCGCCAATGTGCAAGCGTCGGACCGTGCGCAAAGTTTGGCATCGGGTATGAATGCGCATATCGGCAAACCCTATGCGCTGGATGAATTAGTGGCCTTGATACAGCGCCTGACCAGATGGGCGCACGCCATGCCCGCTGCAGCGCCCAGCGCCACGCTGCAGGCCAAAGTGCCTGCGCTGCACGTTTACTGGATCCTGGGCGACCTACAACAGCCCCGACCCGACGCGCTCCGACTGCTGCAACAAAACTTGGTGCTGCACCTGCTGGACTCCGTGGCGGCACTGGCCGAGCAGATGGTCAACGGTTCGGTGCACTGTGGGCTACTCGTGGCCGACCTGGAATGCATCACCAGCGAATCCATGGGCAAACTGGTGGCGCAAGGCAATGGTGCTAGCATGAAAGACCTGGCCATGCTGGTGCTGGCCGACGCGGTGACAGAAGCAGAGATGCAAGCCTGCATCCGCTGCGGCGCGGTGGATATGGTGCCCCTGCCCTATGCCCTGGAGCAGCTGGAGGTGATCGCCAGAAAGCACATCAACGCACGGGGAGAATTGCGAGTGGACACGAACAACAAGGTGGTGGCGATTGACGCCTGGGGTGCGATGCAGCGCATGCAGTCGGATCCGGCTTTTTTCGGCAGTCTGCTGCGGGCCTTTTTTGATGAATTGCCGCTGCGCCGGCAACTGCTGGCCGCCGACTGGAGCCTGGACCCGGTGCAGGTCAAGCACCGCAGCCATGCACTCAAGGGCCTGGCCCTGACGCTCGGACTGGCAAGTCTGGCCACGGTGGCCAGTGAGGCCGAACACCGGTCTGCGCATGCAACTGCAGATGCAGGCTTGCTGTTGCGACTGGAGGGCGAGATGCGGTCTGCCAGCTTCCATATCTTGCGCTGGCTTTCTCTGCATCCGGAGTGCACCGTGGTATGAACCAATTGCCGTATGACGCATTGCGCATCCTGGTGGTGGATGACGAGGCCATCGCGCGCCTGATTCTGAGCCGTCCGCTGCTGGAGCTGGGACACCAGATTTCGCTGGCGGCGAGTGGCAACCAGGCACTTGACATGCTGCAAAAACATAGTTTTGACCTGATCCTGCTGGACATCGGCATGCAGGACGGTGACGGCTTTTTGGTGCTCGACACGCTGCGTAAAAAGGAGGAGCTGCGCTGGGTCCCCATCATCGTGACCTCGGGCCACCAGTCCGAGGCGCAAATCAACCGGGCTCTTGAACTGGGCGCGGATGACTACATGACCAAGCCGCTCAACATCGGCTTTTTACGTTACAAGATTCGCAACTTCCAGCGCGTCATATCCTTGCAGAAGCAAAATTTGCAGTTGCTGGCCAGCGTGACGCAAAAGCAGCAGTCGCTGGAAGATCGCATTGCCCTGGAGTTTGAATACAGCTCGCGCATCCAAAAGACCTTGTTGTTCGGCAGTGTCCCGCTGGCACCCGGCGGCCTGTTCACCTCGGCGCGGGCGCAGGCGGCACAGGGCATCAATGGCGACTTTATCGAGATAATTTCCGTCTACCCGGATTCGGTGGACATCATCATCGGCGACGTCATGGGCAAGGGACCACTGGCGGCGATTCTGGGGGCCGACGTCAAGCTGCAGGTACAGCGGCAAATTTCCAATCGCCTGAGCCTGGGCAATGGCACGCGCTTTTCGGTCACCGAGATCGTGAATGCCATCCATGGCACGCTCACGCCCAAGCTGATCGAACTGGAGAGCTTTGTCACCTTTTTGTATGCCCGACTCGACAAGGCCCACCGGACTCTGACCGTGATCTGTTGCGGCCATCCGCCCCTGATTGTGCTGAGCGGTGGCGAGTCGCGCCTGTTCGGACCGCCCAATCTACCGCTGGGCGTGATGGTCGACGAGGTCTATGAAGAGCAGCAATGTGCGATTGAAGCCGGTGCCTCGGTGATTTGCTATTCCGACGGTCTGTCCGAGGCCAAGAACATCCATGGCGAGGCCTATGGCGAAGACCGCTTGCTGCTGGAACTGGCGCCCTATCACCAGGCCCAATGGGGTGCCAATGCGCTGGTGGAACTGGTCTATGCCTCGGTGCTGCGTTTTGTCGGCGAGCAGCCTCTGGCCGATGACCTGACGCTGGTGGTGGCCAAGGTGCCGGAAGACGGCGCCCTGCACAGCCGCCTGCGTTTGCCGCGTGCACTGGACCGCATTTCCGAGCTGCGGGGCTTTGTTGAGCACTTTGCGCAGGAGCTGCAGTTGTCAGCGGAGCTGACCGACAAGATGGTGTTGGTGGCGGTAGAAAGCTTTACCAACACCGTGCGCCACTCCAGCAGCGAAATCATCAACTCGGCGTTGGAGCTGCAAATTCGCCAGCAGGACAGCATGGTCTGGTTGCTGCTGGAAGCACTGGGGCCGTACTTTGATCCGGGCGCTGTGCCGCTGGAGCCGCTCGATCCCATGGACCTGAGCCGCGAGGGAGGCTTTGGCCTGCACATCATCAACGCACTGGCAGATTCGGTGCGCTACTCGCATGCGGCAGGGGTCAATCACATGGAATTCGGCTTTCACTGTCAGGCCTGAATGACGGCCTATGTGGTGTTTGTGGCGCTGTTCGTGGCGGCCTATTGTGTCCAACGCGATGGACTGGAGGCGGTGTTTCTGAAGGTCTGGATACCCATCTTTCTGTACATTCCGTTTGCCTTCACGGCGCACATACCGCTGGTGCCGATTCGCACCTTTTCGCAGGCTGCCATCGTACCCATCATGGTCGCGCTGTTCAAGGAAAAGGGCCACCTGATACGCTTTGGACGGCTGGAAATACTGCTGGCCCTGTATGTGCTGCTGCGCGTGGCGGCAGACTTCAGCAGCCGCGGCTACAAGGACGCACAGAACTACGCCTTCTACATGCTGAGCTGCCTGATCGGCCCCTACCTGATGGGCCACTACATCATCCACAGCCGGCGCATGGACATCAAGACGGCCAAGATGTTTGTGCTGATCTTCCTGACTTTTTTTCCGATGTTTTTGTACGAGGCCAAATTCTGGGTGAATCCGATCTTCAAGATCATGTCGCCCCTGTTTCCAGATGCCTTTAGCGGACTCTCCATCCGCTATGGTCTGGCCCGCACGGCCGGCACCTTTGAGCATCCTATCCTGGCCTGCATCCTGGTGGTGGCGGTGTATCGAATGCACCGTTGGCTGAGCTGGGTGGGTGCCTGGAAGGACGCACAGCAGGGCTGGCTAGGGAAAATCCAGGGCTGGCTCAAGCCCTTCCCATTTTCCTTTGCGACACAGATTTCCATCGTGCTGGTCATCATGGCCATCATGACCATTTCGCGCGGCCCGTGGATCGGTGGCATCGCCGCTGCCGTGCTGGTGGCGGCGGGCAATCTGAAAAACCGCAAGCAGGCGCTGATCATTGTCTGCCTGCTATTTGTGGTCGGCGGCATAGGCGGCAAGCTGGCACTGGACGCCTACATCACACCCGGCGAAGGCCAGGTGATGGCGGAAGAGGCGCAGACCATGCTGTACCGCAAGGTGATGGTGGAGCGTTACACGGAATTTTTGGTGGAACGCATGTGGACCGGCTGGGGCCTGACCACGGTGCCCACCATCAAGGGCATGGAGTCGATCGACAACGCATTCTTTTTGATGGCCTTGCAACATGGGGTGCTGGCTCCCTTGCTGTTTGCCATCATTTTTGTCTATGCCATCGTCTCGCAGGTGGTGTTTGGTCTCAAGTCGCCCGTAGGCACGGCGCCCTTGGGCTTCAGCTTTGCCGGCATTTATCTGATGTGCTTTATTGCCTTTGCCTCTGTCTATATGGGTGCGCAGACCGAGCCCCTGTTGTTTTTGCTGCTGGGCTGGGGCGAGGGCATGAAATCGCGTAAGCCCGAGTCCGACAGCCCCGGCATGCCAGCCGCTGCGCCGCAAGCCAGTCACGGCTTTCGCCGCGTGCTGAATTAGCGTCCCTAGCCGCGATGGCGCCCCTGCCTGAATTGCTGCAGTCTGAGTAAAAACAGGTTCCAGCGCAGGCTCATGCCCGAGCTGCTCATAAAGGTATTGAACTTGTCGCCGGTGATGGTTTCCACCAGCTGGCTCTTGATGGATTCGCCGCCACTGTCCATGGGCACCTTGTTGACAACCAGCCCGACTGCATCCGGGTCCATGCGCTCCAGCTGCACCCTGGCCCGCACCACATCGGCCTTGTTCAACACTTCGGCTTCCACCACCAGGAACACCTGACCGATGGCGTCGATCAGCAGCTCGGCATCGGCCGAGGGCAGCAGCGGCGGCAGGTCGATCAGCACCATGTCGAACTGGCGGCTCCAGGTTTCCAGCGCGGACATGAACACGTCCAGACGCTTGATACCGCTGTCGATACTTTGTCCGTAGGGAACCACATTCAGGCGCATGCCGAAATGGCGCTGCAGATTGACCACCTCCATGGCCTGGGCCCGGCCAATCAGCAGATCGGTCAATCCGGGCAAATCCGAGGACATTGCCGAATGGCTGGTCAGGGAATCGGCATCAATCACCAGCGTGCGCGTTCCCAACTCCACAAGGGTGCGTGCCAACTCCAGCACGATCGAGGTGGTGCCGCCACCGACCTTGACGGACGAAAAGCTGTACACATTGCGCGCGCCGCGCGCCTGGTTGCGCCGCAGCGTGGAGGCAAAGCGACGGAACTGGTCATCGCTCAGAATGTGGGTGGAGGCGTCCTGCGCATCTACCAGCCAGGCTGCGCTGCGAATGCGCATGGCCTTCTCGGCATCGCCAACGGTAATCACGCGCTTGTCAAAATAGTCCAATCCCATCGGAATCAGCAGGATCAGCGCCAGGCTAGCGAGCATCAGCCCCAGCAACACCTTGGTCTTGCCTATGCCCTGGGGCGTGATGGCTGGCAGGGCCGGCGTGATCAGGCGTGTAAAGCCCAGCGCGTTGCTTTCGGTCTGCAGGTAATTGACCCGCGAGCGCATATCGCCGAGTTCCTGTTCGCGTTTTTTAATTTCGCCGCTAAAGCGCATGGCTTCGCGAAAGCTGCTGGCAAATTCCGATGCCTGGCCCTGCAGCTGACCGACGCGCTCAGTCAGCTCACGCTCGACCTGTTGGGACTCCTCCAGTGTGGCGACCAATCGTGCCCGGGTGTTGCCCAGGGCGGACTTGTCAAAGTCCGATTCGCTGGCTTGCAGACGCCGCTTGAGCTCGGCCATTTCGTCCAACGCCGGCTTCTTGGCCGGGTGCCCATCCTGCAGTCCGGCCAGCACCCGGTACAGCTCTTCGTTGCGCTTGATCACCTCATTGCGCATGGCCTGCAAACCGTTGTCCTGCAGACGCATCTCCAGCACCGAACGCCCGGCGCTGGAAGGGACTTCCTTCTGATGTTCAAAAGCGGCCAGTGTGGCCTGGGCGCGGCTGCGTTCAACGGCGGCGAGTGCCAGCTTTTCGCGGGCCAGCGCCAAGGTCACGTCAAACGGATTGGTGGTGTTTTCACCAAAGGTGGTGAGGCCCAGAAAGCCGGCCAGGTTGGCGCGACGGCTTTCATATTCGGTGATCTCAGCATTCAAGACCTTGGCGCGCTCGGCCAGCACGCGTCCGCGATCGTCAGCACCATAAATCTGCTCGTTATGCGTGGTTTCCAGAAAGGAGTCCATGATCGCGTTGACGATGTCGTGCAGGTGGAGCTTCTGGCTGGAGTTGGTCCCTACCCGCACCATGTAGGTGTCTGGAATGGCAAAAATATAGATGGTCTTTTGCTGGCGCTCGATCCACTTGCGTTTGTCTTCCGATGGAAGCTTGGGATCTATGCCCTTGGCGGCCAGTGCGTCGAGCGCGTGTTCCAGTACGTCATAGCGCAGTATGGAGCGCGACAAATGGTTCACAAACTCGCGGTATTGCGAGTTGGATTGCAGCTCCAGGTCCTTGTCGGCGGACATGGTCTTTTGATAGGCAGGAGCCACCTGAAAGACGGCCTCGGCCGTATAGCTGCTCTTGACCGTCAACAGGGCCATCGGAATGCCGATCAACAGCAAGAACAGCGCAGCCATCAGTCCGGCGCGTTTGTGGCGCTGCCAGCCTATGCTCAGACGCAGGCTGCGGGCGGAAGATGCTGGAACGGTGGGGAGTGCGGCGGTTGACATGGAACTTCAAACCTTGCGCGCGGTCCGGGTCCAGCCCGATTTGCGGTTCAAAAAGTAGGCAACATACACCGGCAGCTTCCAGGCGGCATACAGCGGCACGCTGAGCAACTCACGCAGGCTCAGCACATGCCGGGCGTGGTGCAACCAGGCCAGGGTGATGGCGAAAAACAGGGCCACGGCAGCGGTCAGTGCAATCCACAAGGCAGGCAACAGGCCGGTAGCGAAATAGCTGCCCGCGCCCAGCAGTGGCAGGCTGACGGCCACGCTCAAAAAATACAGCGCCAGCGGCGGGATCACCAGGTCCAGCGCCAGTGCCAGAGTGGCCACACGCGGCCGGCGTACAAATGCACCCAGCAGACGGGGCAGCTCCTCAATCAAGGTCTGGAGGTGACCATGTTCCCAGCGCGCCTTCTGGGTGCGGGCCACGGCCGCATCCAGTGGGAACTCGCTGGACACCTGTGCGTCAGCCAGAAACTGCGTCGGCCGCCCGGCAATGGCTAGGTCCACGCCGAGCTTCATGTCTTCGGCGATGTGGCCGCTGGCCAGACGCGCGGTGGCCGCCAGGTCCCAGGGCAAGGCCATGCCAGTGCCCATCAGATGGCAGGCGCGACCCAGACGATAGCTGCCCAGGGGGCGCACCTGGTTTTTTACCAGCCAGGCAAATGCCAGCATGCGGGTGCGCAGGCCGGAGCCCGCGGGGGCCAACATCAGATCCAGCATCTGCACCGGACATTGGGTTTGCATGCAGCGCTGCGCCAGGGCCTGAATGCCACCCTCGCTTACCGTGCAATCGGCATCCACCACGATCAGCACATCGGGCGCAGCAGAGCGCAAGGCGTCCACACCAAAGGCCAGTGCATAGCCCTTGCCGCGCAGGCTGGCGTGCTGGCGCTCCAGCACTTCGGCACCGCTGGCGCGCGCCAGTGCGGCGGTGTCATCGCTGCAGTTGTCGGCGATCAGCAACAGCCTGTCGCCCGCTTGCAACTGGGCTTGCAGGCAACGCAGGGTCGGCAGCACATGAATGGATTCGTTGTGCGCGGGCACCAGAATGGCCACCCGCACCGGCACTGCCTGGCCCACTTGGCCCGTTGGAGGGTGCTCCTTGAGGCGGCCTGCAGCCAGGGTCAGCAGCAACAGGCTGAAGGCCGGAATAGCCAGCAGGATGGCCGCGCCGCTGGCCAGAAGGCCGGCAAGTGTGAGTGCAGCGGTGAGTAGGAGTTCCATGGTCTTACCTTGTGGTGGGTAGCGCCCCTTGCATGGCAGCGGATCGATACAGAAATGGTAAGTGGAAGGCCTTTCTCAACTGTGGTGGGAATGTGAAATCAGCGTGGCTTGCGCGGCTTGATCACGGCCGGCACGCCCACGGCAATGCTGTTGGACGGCACATCGGTGATGACCACGGCATTGGCGCCGATCAGCACGTTATCGCCGATGCGGATGTTCCCCAGCACCTTGGCGCCCGCGCCTATGTCCACATGGTCGCCAAACTGGGGCGCACAGGGATCTTCCACCCTTGACAAGCCGATGACGACACCGTTGCGGATGCGGCAGTGGGCACCAAAGCGGGCAAAGCCGCTGACCACAATGCCGCCCGCGTGCTCGATGACAAAGCCCGCGCCTATAGGCACCTCGCAGGGCAGCTCAATGCCGGTGATGATCTGGATAAATTTGTAGAGAAACTTGTAGAGCAGCGACAAGGGCTTGCGCAACAGGGCCGGGCGCACGCTATAGCGCCAGCGCCCGAAGCGGTATACCAAAAGGGCCCAAAAACCTTGTGCGCCCCAGTCCCCACCATGGGCCGCAAGGTCCGCCCGGATATTCTTAAACATGGCCATAGCTCCGAAGTAATTCCACCGTGCTAGCCAAGCCAACCAGGCCCAGCGACGCCAGTTCCAGCCAACTGGCCACGCTGTGATCCAGCCACTGCGCATTGATGACGAGGTCGGTGTAGTGAAACGACACATAGCGCAACAGAAAGACCAACAGGGTGCCGCCAGCGCCTGCAAGCAGCAGGCTGCGCGAGGCGCTGGCCCGGGTCGCCTGCGCTTGGGACCGATAGTGCTTGCCATAGGACGCAGCCAGCAAGCCCAACAGCAACAGGCTTGCCAGCTGAAAGACCCGGCGCTGATCGTAGGCGTCGTGCGCGTGAGCGAAAGCCCTTGCCCACTGCACCCACAGCACATCGCCGTGCACCACAGCGCTGGCCGCCACCAACAAATAAAAGGGGCAGAGGCGCAACCAGAGCTGGCGCATGTTGCGCGGCGTGCGCTGGGCCAGGGCCTCAGAACTACCCAGAAGCGCGCACAGCAGGGCCGCCAGCGCATAGGCCAGAGGCCGGGGCCAGTCGCTCAAGGCCTCCAAGCCGGTGTCGGCCATCCAAGACTGGAGTGCCGCGTTCATGCGCAAGCCCTATGTGGCTGCGGCGTGCCCAATAACAGACCGCTGCAGATTTGCGATCGACTAATCAGCCACTGTAGACCTATGGGCGCCAGCACACCTAGAGGCAGGCTGACGACCAGCACCAGCCATTGCGAACCGGGTACCAGTGCCTGCAAGGCCATGCGGGTGGCCGAGGTGAAGAAGGTGTGAAACAGGAAGATGACAAAGGAGTAGTCACCAATGCGTGCCAGCAGTGCATTGCGCCAGCCCAAGGACCACAGCCCAGCGGACAGCAGCAAACCTGCCAGCAGCACGGGGGCCGAGAAACGTTCCAGCACAGACTGCCGCAGCATCAGCCAACACACCAGAGCGGCACCCAGGGCGGTGCACAGCACGCCCGTCGTGTGGCGCTGCTGATGCGTGTCCCACTGCAGCCTGGTCATGCCCAGCCCGAGTAAAAAATAGGGCAACAAATAGCCGGCACCCAACACGCTGAACCAGATAAAGCCCGGATGCGCCAGATAAGTCAGGACGCTTGCCGAAAAGTAGCCAAACCAGATCCAAAAACTGCGCACCGGCAACACCGATTCCATCAGCGCCATCAAACAAAAAATAAGAAACAGCGATTCCAGAAACCAGTAATGCGCTACCGGCACGATGTGCAGCAGCCACAGATCCTGGGTGTGGAAGTTGCTGCCCGGAATGGCGTATTGCACCAGGGCAAACAGGGTTCCCACGCTGAGCATGGGCAACAGCAGCCGCGCCGCCTTGTGTTGCACTAGGGCCCAAGCCCGTTTGCTGCTTAAGCCATGCATGGCACCGGCGATCAGCCCAAACACCGGCATGCGCACCACCACCAGAGCCTCGGTAAACTGGCGCAGCCAGCCGTCCTGCACGCGCAAGCCCTGGGATGCGGTGGCACCGATGACGTGATAGAGGAGCAGAAGGCAGCAGGCCAATCCGCGCAGCGTTTGTACCTTGGAGGCCTTCATTCCACCACCAAATGGGGCACGCTGGAAAGCTGCAAGTAACGGCGGATGGACTTGGGAGTGGCGCTTAGGCGCAAACTCTGATGGCGTGTTGACAATGCTTGATCCAGCAGCAGCAGCAGCCCCACAAAGGCGCTGTCAATGCTGCGCACTTCGGCCATATTCAGCACGACGTCGCCATATCCCTGTTCCGCAAGGGTAAAGATGTCGCGCACGGATTTCAGGTTGCTGGCATTCCAGGCGCCACGCAGCTGAATCAGGTTGACGCTGCCCTGACGCAGGAACTGCGCCGATGCCAGGCGCAAATCAGCGCTTGCGGGCGGGTGGCGGGCCTGATGCCATGCCAGCGGCAGCACGCGCGTGGCCAACACATGCAAAAAGGACAGGCCGTCGCGCAGGTAGCGCTGTATCAAAGAGCGTTCCTCCTTGGCGCGCCAAACCCATTCCAGACCGGTCGCTTGCATCCAGCGTGGAGCGCGTTTGACATTGCCGGCAACAAAGTTGATAACCGCACCCAAATGCCCTATCACCGGTGCGTCTATGCTGTGGTGGTTGCGGCAAATCCAGTCCTGTCCCTTGGCAGCACCGAGCGCCACGACCACCATGTCCGATTCGCTTTGGTTGATGCATTGCATCAGGTCCTCACGGCTCATCTCATCGTTGTTGACGAAGCCGGGGTAGATGTAGCCGGTGGGTAGTACGCCGGCTGCCTGATTGCCAATGGCCAGACACGCGCTTTGCCCAACGCCCTTGGGTCCGCCAAAAAAGAACACCCGCCACAGGCACTCGGTCTGGTGGCGCAGGCGATCAAACAGGTCGGAACCGCTGACGCGCTCACGAATGGGAATACTCAGCAGCTTTGCCACCCACACCAGGGGCATGCCATCGGCCAGGCTGAGATCGCTCATGCAAACCGACTCGCGAAAGGCCGGCTGCTTCTGGCTGGCCATCACAAAATTGAGATTGGGCGTCGAAAAAAAACATTTTTGACGGCTGATGCGGGCCCGCTGCAAACGGCTCACAGCCTCGTTCATGGACATCGCATCAATGGGCAGGCCCATGACGCTGTGCACGTTCCTGAAAAAGTCGGTCATCTCGGTACTCTCGCTGGTTGCCAGGCACAGATTGCCCTGGGATGCAGCGATTGGACGGCCGTTCGACGCGAAGTGTGTTGCCAGATTGTGACTTCAGCAGGCGCCAGTGCATCGGGCCCTCAGGCAGATGGCTTGCGGCGGCGCGCCACGGCACCCAGCAGACCCAAACCAGCCAACAGCATGGTGTATGTCGGTGAAATTGAAGAATTCGGTTTCTGCCTTGGTCGTCGAACCGGCAAAACTGGCGCTGGCGATGCCCGATAAAAGTGCCATGACCAGTGTGTTGTACAGAGAAGATTTCATGGTGTCTTAGCGCTTGTAAAGTGGATAGACCAAGTCTATTTAGGCCTCCAAAACTCACAATAGTCCGTTAAGACTATTGCGGACGAAATCATGACTTTTGATGTCCTGAGCGCGCGATCAGGACAGCGGTCTGCGCCACATAACAGAGCAGCAGCCAACCAGCTCTGAGAGCATGCAGATGGCTCCGCAATGCCATTGGGGTAGCTTCGAAGCGCGATGCCCTTTGAATGTGATGCCAAGCTGCCGCAGACCATGACAAAAAAATTCTGCACTTCGCCCTGCCAAAGTCTCCTGCCAGCTTTACGCTGGCGAAACCTGGCTTGACTTGAAATTGCCTCAGGGCGGCCCCATCATGTGATCGTTCTTTTTTCTTTTGCGAGGCGTCCCTTATGCGTTTTATGTCTCTGTTTCAATCCGCCCTGCGCTGCTTGCTGCTGGTCAGCTTGCTGAGTGTCGGTTGGGCCTCGGCCCAGCAGGAGCCGACCATGGCCCAAATCTACAGCACGGCCCAGGCCGGCAAACTGGACCAGGCCCAGGTAATGGTCCAGCAGGTGCTGGTGGCCCATCCCAAGAGCGCCAAGGCACACTTTGTGCAGGCCGAGCTCTACTCCCGCCAGGGCAATCTGCCCAAGGCACGTGAGGCACTGGGCGCAGCACAGGCGTTGGCACCCGGACTTCCTTTTGCCAAGCCAGAGGCTGTGCAAGCCCTGGAAAGGCAGCTTGCCGCCCGTGTGGTGCAGGTGCCGGCCACTGCGATAGCCAGCTACAGCCCAGCGCCGCCACCTAAGTCTTCTGGCTCCTGGCTGCTGCCGGCCCTGTTGGCAGCGGGCGTCATTGGCGCTGCCTATTTCATCTTCCGTCGCAAGCCGGTACAGGTTTATGAGCAAAACCCAGGTTATGGCGGCGGCTTGAGTGGTCCGCAAGGCTTTGGCAATGGCAATATGCAGCCCGCTATGCCAGGCGGCTACGGACAGCAGCCCATGGTTGGCCAGCCTGGCTACGGCCAAGCCCCTGGAAGCGGCATTGGCGGCAGGATTATGGGTGGCGTTGCCACCGGACTGGCGGTGGGTGCCGGTGTGATGGCGGCCGAGGCGATCGGGCGCAACCTGATGGGCAACCATGATGCGGGCTCACGCACTACTGATAACGGCGCTGCCAACAGCTATGAACCCATCGCCAATAGCAATGCCGATATGGGCGGCCAGAACTTTGGCGTCAGCGATACCAGTTGGGATGATGCGGGCTCGTCCGACTCGGGCGGCGGCGGCGACTGGGACAACTGAAACCAGATGTAAAGTAGGTCAGCCAGCAGGCTGGCCTGCAGCGTTACAGGAAGATGACTATCCCGTCGGATAGACCCTTGAAGGGAATCTCATCATGAAAAAAGCGCTTGTCATTCTTCTAGCCGCTGGCGGCTGTGGCTCTGTGTTGGCGGTCGATATCGCGCGCGTGATTTCTGCTACGCCAATCCTGCAGCAGGTGGCGGTGCCGCACCAGGTCTGTAGCGATCAGCAAGTGGCGGTGCAGCAGTCCAAGTCGGGCGCTGGTGCCGTGGTCGGTGCGATTGTCGGCGGCGCACTGGGAAATGCCGCCGGAGGACACGGTGCCGGACGCGCCGCAGCCACCGTGCTGGGTGCCGTGGGCGGCTCCGTCGTTGGTGACCGCATCGAAGGCTCTGCTGAGCCCGAGCTGCGCACGGTGCAACAGTGCAGCACCCAAACCGTCTATGAAAACCGTGCGGTGGCCTACAACGTCGTGTATGAATTTGCTGGCAAACAGTATTCGGCGCAACTGCCGCATGATCCCGGCCCCACCCTGGCCTTGCAGATTGGGCCCGCCAGCAGCAACGACATCCCGCAAACCTACCCCGCCGATATCCCGGTGTACCCGGACTCAGCACCCGCGCCTACCATGCAACCGGTCTACCCTGCCTACTACCCGCCCCCTTACTACTATCCGCCCGTGATGCTGGACTTTGGCTTTGGCTATTGGGGTGGCGGCTACCGGGGGCACCGGCACTGGCGTTAAGGAGCTTGCAGGCGCAGGCTGAAGATGCGATGCATCGGGGTCCATTTGTCGCCGGCAGCCGTCCAGGGCGTGGGCAACTGGTAGCTTCCCATCAGCGCCTCCCATTGCACAATGGCCGGGTTGCTCAATGCCGCTGACGCCATGCGCTCTGCACTGTAAACCGATGGGTCGACTTCCATCAGCATGCAGAGTCGCGTGCCCAGGCGGTAGATTTCCATATCCAAAACACCTTGGCTGAGCAGGTGGTCGCGCACTGCCGGCCAAATTTTCTGGTGTGCCTGTTCATAGGCAGCGATTTTCTGCGGATCGCCCACCAGGTCTAAAGCTAGGGCATAACGCATCATTCTCTCCTGCAGGGGTCAGGACAAGGCCCGGTCCAGATGGGTATAGCCGCCATCAACGAAGACCCATTGACCGGTGGTGTGGGATGAACGGTCCGACAACAGGAATACCGTCATGGCCGCCAGCTCCTTCGCCGTCGTCATGCGCTTGCCCAGCGGAATCTTGCGTGTGATGTCATCGAGCTTGGCCTGCGGATCGTCAAACGTGTTGATCCAGCGTGCATAGAGCGGCGTCATCACCTCGGCCGGAATTACGGCATTCACCCGCACCCCGTCTTCCAGCAGCGAGGCCGCCCATTCGCGCGTCAGCGAGAGCTGCGCCCCTTTGGACGCGGTATAACCGCTGGTATTGCCTTGACCGGTAACGGCGGTCTTAGACGAGACATTGACGATGGAGCCTTTGCTGACTTTGAGATGCGGCACGCAGTAATGCGCCATGCTGTAGTAGTGGATCAGGTTGCGACTCAGCGAGCCCACAAAGGCATCGCGACCGGCCTCCAGCCCGATGCCATCATTGATGCCGGCGTTGTTCACCAGGCCGTCGAGTTTCCCGAATTGCGCCAGCACAGCAGCCACGGCGGCACCGCAAGCCGCATCGTCCGACAGTTCAATCTGCACAAACATAAAACGGGGCTGCAAGGCTTTTATCGCGGCTTCAAATTCGGGTGTCAGCGGGCTCTTGCCGAACACCACCGGAACGGCTCCCTCATCGGCCAATGCAAGCGAGATGGCCGCGCCAATGCCACTGGCACCGCCGGTGACGATGACGACCTTGTCTTTGAGATGTAAATCCATGCTGCTTTCTGGCCTCAAACGGCGTTGGTAAGCTTCAGGTCGTAGCAGCGCGAGGCGTTGCCGGCCCAAAAGGCGTTTTGTTCTTCATCGGTCAATCGGGTATGGGCCCAGCGCTGCGCCACACCATGCACTGCGTCGTAGGGTGCTGCGAGCTGGCAGACAGGCCAATCAGAGCCGTAAAGAATTCGCTTCGGGCCGAACAGGTCCAGCGCGCGGTCAAAACATTCGAGCACGATGTTCGTGTCCTGCGGTAGCGGGCCATTGCCGAGCTCCCAGTCCGCCTCGGTGACCAGTCCCGAGAGCTTGCACACCACATGCGGCATGGAGGCCAGTGCGCGCAAGCTGGCCAGCCACCGACCCGGTACTTCGCTTTTGTTGGCCCAATCCCGGATGCAAGGCTTGCCCACATGGTCCAGCACCAGCCAGTAATTGCCATGGCGGGCGCAAAAGTCCAGCACGCTGGAGATCTGCCGGTCAAACACCAGCAGGTCATAAACCAGGCCGCGCTTTTGCAGCGCGGTCACACCAAGGCTGAAATTTGGGCTACGAATGAACGCTGGAAGCTGCGGCTCGTCCTGCAGAATGTGCCTGAAACCCTTGAGCAGCGGCTGCTCGGCATAGCGGTCCAGTGTCTCGCCCAAGTTGGCAGCACACAAATCGGTCCACCCCACCACGCCCAGAATGTGCGGATGGGTTTGAGCGAGCGCCAGCAAGTAGTCGGTTTCATCGCCACAGCTGCGCGCCTGAACCGCCAGCACGCCGTCCACACCGGCCGCCTGCAGCGCGGGCAAGACATCGCCCGGCAGACAGTCTTTTTGCAGCGCGGGCATGCTGCTGCTGATCCACGGAAAATCTTCCGCGGCGTAACGCCAGTAATGCTGGTGCGTGTCGATCTTCATGCTCGCTTGAATTCGTAGTCGATCAGCGACTGCGGCTTCATCTCAATCGAGAAGCCGGGCAGCGTGGGTGGCATATAGGCGGCGTTCTGAATGACGCAGGGAGCTATGAAGTGCTCGTGCAAATGATCTACATATTCGATCACGCGGCCCTCACGCGTACCGGCAATGCACAGGTAGTCGATCATGGAGAGGTGCTGCACATACTCGCACAGGCCCACGCCACCGGCGTGCGGGCAGACCGGCAACTGGTATTTGGCAGCCATCAACATCACGGCCAGGATTTCGTTCACGCCGCCCAGACGGCAGGAGTCGATCTGCACCACGTCGATGGCGCCGCGCATGATGAGCTGCTTGAAGATTATGCGGTTTTGGCACATCTCGCCGGTCGCCACCTTGACCGGTTTCACGCCCTCGCGGATTACGCGGTGGCCCTCAATGTCATCGGGACTGGTGGGTTCCTCGATGAACCAGGGTTTGCAAAAGGCCAGGTCATTGACCCACTCCACCGCCTGGCTCACTTCCCAGACCTGGTTGGCGTCGATCATCAGCTGGCGATCCGGCCCCAGCACCTCGCGGGCAATGGTGAGGCGGCGGATGTCATCGGCCTTGTCGCGCCCCACCTTCATCTTCACATGGTTGAAGCCGGCATCAATCGCCTCCTGGCACAGGCGACGCAGCTTGTCATCGTCATAGCCCAGCCAGCCGGCCGAGGTGGTGTAGCAGGGATAGCCCTCACGCTCCAGCGTGGCCAGGCGCTCGGCCTTGCCAGCGTCTTGCGCCTGCAACATGGCTAAAGCTTGCTCGGGCGTGATGCAGTCGGTGATGTAGCGGAAGTCGATCAGCCGGACAATCTCTTCGGGGGTCATGCGAGACACCAGCTTCCACACCGGCACGCCTTCCATCTTGGCCCACAGATCCCACACCGCATTGACGACGGCACCGGTGGCCAAATGGATTGCGCCCTTGTCCGGGCCTATCCAGCGCAACTGGCTGTCGGAGGTGATGTGGCGCCAAAAGCGGCCCATGTCCGCGGCAACCCAGGCCATGTCCAGGCCCACCACCAGCGGCTCCAGGGCCTTGATGGCGGCGCAGCAAATTTCGTTGCCGCGCCCGATCGTGAAGGTCAATCCATGGCCATCCAGGCCCGGCGCATCCGTGCCCAGAATCACATAGGAGGCCGAATAATCCGGATCCGGATTCATGGCGTCAGAGCCGTCCAGATGCTGGGACGTGGGAAAGCGCACGTCGACCACGCGCAGGGAGGTAATGGCTGTCATGGCGGGCCCTACGCCTGCACCGTAGTCTGGGTTTGTGTGCCCAGGCCTTCAATGCCGAGATGAATCACCTGACCGGCGCGCAAATACACCGGCGGCTTTTGTCCCATGCCGACGCCGGGCGGGGTACCGGTGGAAATTACATCGCCGCTCTGCAAGCTCATAAAGCGGCTCAAGTAGCTGATCAAAAACGGAACCTTGTAGACCATGGTGGAGGTGCTGCCGTTCTGGTAGCGTTTGCCATCCACCTCCAGCCACATCTTCAGCGCGTTGCTATCGGGCACTTCGTCGGCCGTCACCAACCAGGGGCCGGTCGGGCCGAAGGTGTCGCAACCCTTGCCCTTGTCCCAGGTACCAGAGCGTTCGAGCTGGTATTCGCGCTCGGACACATCGTTGACCACACAATAGCCGGCCACATGCGAGAGCGCATCGGCCTCTTCAATGTAGCGCCCGCCCTTACCGATTACCACGCCGAGTTCCACTTCCCAGTCGGTTTTGAGTGAGCCACGCGGAATCTCCACGGTATCGTCCGGACCCACCACGGCGCTGGTCCATTTGTTGAACACCACCGGCTCGGGCGGCACCGCTAGGCCGGACTCGGCGGCATGGTCGGCGTAGTTCAGGCCTATGCAGATGAACTTGCCGATCTTGCCAACGCAAGCGCCCAGGCGTAAATCCTTTTGCGGCATGCCCGGCACGATGGGCAGGCTGTTGATGTCCACGCCGCGCAGGCGCTCCAGGCTATGGGGCAACAGGACGGCACCGGAGACATCCGGAATCAGGTCTGAGAGGTCGCGCACGCGGCCCTGGCTGTCCAATACACCGGGCTTTTCCTGTCCCGGGTTTCCGTAGCGCAACAATTTCACTTTTTTCTTCCTTTAAACATCCACATATACACAAAGGGCAAGCCACCCGGCCTGCCCTTTTGGCCCTTCGCAGGGCCGCATTCACGCACACATCAATCGTACAAAACAGCAGCGATCTTCGGGTCCGCCATATTGGCCTTGTCGTAGTAGTAGAAACCGGTGTCGATGATCTTGGGCAGCTTCTCGCCCTTGAGCGCCTTGACCGCGGCTTCCACCGTCTTGTAGCCAATGCCGACCGGATTTTGCGTGATCGCGCCGGCAATGGTGCCGTCCTTGATCATGTCTTTTTGTGCCTTGCCCGAGTCAAAGCCAATGATCACCACGCCGCTCTTTTTGGCTTCCTTCAAGCCAAGCCCTGCGCCAATGGCCGAACCTTCGTTGGTGCCGAAGATGCCCTTGAGCTGCGGGTGCGCCTGCATCAGGGTCTTAGCAATTTCAGCCGATTTCAGGTGATCACCGCCGCCATACTGGATGTCCACCACCTTGATGTTGGGGTACTTGGCCTTGATCTGGTCGACAAAACCGTCGCGGCGATTGGTGCCGGTGGTGCTGGTCTGGTCATGGCCGATGACGGCGACTTCGCCCTTGCCACCGATTTTTTCAGCCATCTTGTCGGCAGCCAAGGCAGCGGCCGCCTTGCTGTCGGTCTGTGCGGTGGTCAACACGATGTCGCTGTCCACGCCTGAGTCAAAGGCTATCACCGGAATGTGCGCGGCCTGGGCTTTTTTGAGCAGCGGAATGGCGGCCTTGCTGTCGAGTGCGGCAAAGCCGATGGCCTTGGGATTCTTGGCCAGGGCTGCGGCCAGCATGTCGATCTGCTTGTCTACCTGTTGTTCGGTCTCCGGGCCTTCAAAGCTCACCTTCACCTTAAGGTCCTTGGCGGCCTGGTCCGCGCCCTGCTTCACCGCCTGCCAGAACTGGTGCTGAAAGCCCTTGGAAATCAGCGGAATGTAAATCTCCTGTGCGCTGGCGAAGGTGCTCATTCCGGCCAATGCCAGGCCGGCGCTCAGTACCAGCAGTTTTCTCTTCATGTTCATCGGTGTCTCCTGTTTATTAAATCGGTCAACAAAAAATGGAATCAAACTCGGCTTGCAAAACTTCAACATGGGTGCGGTGAAAGGTCGTGCGTGGCTCTCCTTCAAGGGGGATGGAAATATATGAACAACATGGCGGGCTACTTTTTTTCGCGCCGCAAGTTGTCGGTGTAGACGGCCAGGATGATGATCAGACCGGTGAGCACCATTTGCCACTCCTGTGCCACCGACATAATGCGCAGGCCGTTGATCAGCACGCTCATGATGAAGGCGCCGATGATGGTGCCCAGGATGGTGCCGACGCCACCGGACAGCGAGGTTCCGCCAATCACCACCGCCGCAATCGCATCGAGCTCATAGCCCTGGCCCAAAGCCGGTTGCGCCGAATTCAGGCGCGAGGCGATCAGCAGACCGGCGACACCGCAGATACCGCCACCCAGGCTGTAAATGATGACCTTCCAACGATTCACATCCACGCCCGACAGGCGCACAGCCTCTTCGTTGCTGCCCAGGGCAAAGGTGTAGCGGCCCAAGGCCGTGCGGTTGAGGATGACGGCGCAGATGCCCGCCATGACAAACATGATCAACACGCCGTTGGGAATCTGTAGTGCCGGGACGAAGTCGCCGATCAGCGAGCCCAAGGCGATCTGGTCAAAGCCCTCGATATCGTTGAAATAAATCGGACGGGCAGAAGTGATGATCAGCGACAGGCCCTTGAGCAGCATCATCATGCCCAGCGTGGCGATAAAGGGTGGCACCTTCAGGCGCGTGATTGTCAGCCCAGAAACGCAACCGGTCAGCGCGCCCACGACCACCGCACCCAGCACGCCCAGCGGCAGGGGCCAGTGCCAATTGACCAGGAACACGCCACCCATCACGGCGCAAAAAGTCATCAGCACCCCTACCGACAAATCGATGCCCGAGGTGATGATGATGAAGGTGCTGGCAATGGCCAGCACGCCGATCACCGTGGTGGATTGCAGGATGCCGATGATGTTGTCCTGCGTCATGAAGGCTTCCGGCTTGAGCGCCGTGAAGATCAAAATCAGCGCAATCAGGCTGGCAAAGGCCAAGAGCTTTTGCTTGGCCTGGCCGCCGGAGAGACGCGCCCACAAGCCTTTTTTTTCTGTATCTTGCGACATGGTTTTTTGCTTTGTGATTGCGTCAGTGAAGTGGAATGGCCTGGACTTCGCGCCGGGTGGCCAGGGCCATCAGGCTTTCCTGCGTGGCGTCCAGCGCGGACACATTGCCGGTGATGCGGCCCTCGCACATCACCAGAATGCGGTGGCTCAGGTGCAGCACCTCGGGCAACTCGCTGGAAATCACGATGATGGCCTTGCCCGCAGCGGCCAGGTCGTTCACCAGCTTGTAGATTTCGCTCTTGGCACCGACGTCGATGCCGCGCGTGGGTTCGTCAAAAATCAGCACCTCGCAGTCCTGGACCAGCCACTTGGCAATCACCACCTTCTGCTGGTTGCCGCCCGACAGCAGGCGCGCCACCTGGGTGAGCGAGGGCGTCTTGATGCGCAGCTTGTCCACCATCTCCTGGCCAATCGCGTGGATGGCCGACTGGTTTAAAAACACGCCCCACTTCAGCCAGCGGCGCAGGCTGGGCAGGGTGATGTTGGACTCCACATCCATGCCTGTTGCCAGCCCGAAATGCTTGCGGTCCTCCGACAAATAGCCGATGCCGGCCTGCACCGCATCGCGCGGGGTCTTGAGCGTCAGCAACTGGCCGCGCACCCGCACCTCACCGGAGTCAATCGCATCGGCGCCAAAAACGGCGCGCGCCACCTCGGTGCGCCCGGCCCCCATCAGCCCGGCAAAACCGAGGATTTCGCCGCGCCGCAGGGTAAAGCTCACATCGCGTATGGCACGACCCCGATTCAAGCCACGCACGTCCAGCAGCACCTCGTTGGCAGACGTATTGGGTATGCTTTTTTCATTGCTTTCGAGCGTGCGCCCCACCATCATGGCAATGATCTCGGCCATGGGTGTTTGCGCGGGCACGGTGTTGATATAGCGGCCGTCACGCATCACCGTAATGCGATCGGCAATGCGCTGGATCTCGTCCATCTTGTGCGAGATATAAACGATACCCACGCCCTCTTCGCGCAGCTGGCGGATGATGCGGAACAGCTCCCCGATCTCGGCATTGTTCAGCGCGGCCGTGGGCTCGTCCATGATCAGCACACGCGATTTAAAGGACAGGGCCTTGGCAATTTCCACCATCTGCTGGCGCGCCACCGTCAGGTTGCCAATGCGGGTATCGGGCGGCATGTGCAGGTTCATGCGGTCAAACAGCGCCTGCGTGTCGCTGTTCAATTGGTCCTCATCGAGAAACAGGCCGACTTTTCCTTTGGGCTCGCGCCCCAGAAAGATGTTCTGCGCCGCCGTCAAATGCGGCATCAGATACAGCTCCTGGTGGATGATGCCAATCGCCAGCGACTGGGCATGGGCCGGGCTGGCGATTTCCACCGGCACGCCGTCCAACAGCATCTCGCCCTCATCCCTTGTGTAGACCCCGGCCAGAATTTTCATCAAGGTCGATTTGCCGGCGCCGTTTTCACCCATCAGCGCATGCACCTCACCAGCCTGCAGGTCAAACTGCACCTTCTGCAAGGCCTTCACGCCGGGGAAGGACTTGCTCAGGTTCTTGACGGCAATAAGCGCGGTCACTATGGGTCTGTGGCTATATAGACTGGACTTTAAATGGTGACGCCGCCGTCGACCAAGAGCGCCTGCCCCGTGACAAACTGCGACTCGTCGCTGGCCAAGTAAATCACCAGCGGCGTGATGTCGTCCACCGTAGCGAGGCGGCCCACCGGCTGGCGCGCAATAAAGTCCTTCTCGGCCTGCACCGGATCGGCAGCGCTGGCAATGCGACCGCGCAAGCTCGGCGTATCCACCGTGCCGGGGCATAGCGCATTGCAGCGAAGACCTTGCTTGACGTAATCCGCCGCAATCGACTTGGTCAGCCCGATCACGGCCGCCTTGGTGGCACCATAGGCGCAGCGGTTGACGAAGCCCTTGATGCTGGACGCCATGGAGGCCATGTTGATGATGGAGACGCTGCCGCCATTTGATTGGGCGTGTTCCAGCATGCCGGGCAAAAAGGCCTGGCACATGCGGTACATGCTTTTCACATTGATGTCAAAACTGCGATCCCAGTCGTCCTCGGAACAGTCCAGCACCGTGCCATGGGCGACGATACCGGCGCAGTTGAAAAGCACATCCAGCGCCGGGCTGCGTGCAGCCAGCAAACGCACCGCCGTGGCATCGCGCACATCGAGCAGCTCGGTCTGGATAGCAGCAGCTTCCTGGGCCAGACTGGCCAGCCCAGAGGCGTCAATGTCGGTAGCAATCACCTTGGCGCCCTCGGCAGCGCAGGCCAGGGCACAAGCTCTACCCATGCCCTGTGCGGCCGCCGTAATCAACACTGTTTTACCTTGCAATCGACCTTGACGCATGCGCTAGACTCCGGTTAAATAATTCATTTATGAATACTTGATTCATATATGAAGCCGAATCATAGCGAGGCGAACACCGGAAAAAGCCTAGCGTTTTCCCTGAGAACACCATTTAGCACATTCAAAAAGACCGCTACAAGTCCAATTAACCCATGCCCTCCAAACTCAAAAAAAAGACCCCGTCCACGCTCTCTGAGAGTGCTGTACTGTCCGGCCCAGATGAACGCTACCGTGCACCCGCACTCGACAAGGGTCTGGACATTCTGGAACTGCTGGCGCAGCAGCCGCAGGGTCTGACCCGCGCCGAGATCGTCAAGGAAATGGACCGCAGCGCCAGCGAGATTTACCGCATGTTGGAGCGCCTGGTGGCGCGCCAGTACGTCACCCGTTCGCTGTCTGGCGACCGCTACGCACTCAGCTTAAAGTTATTTGCATTGGCCAACATCCATCCGCCGCTGAACCGGCTCATCAACCAAGCCCTGCCGGTCATGGACGCCTTTGCGCGCCAGGCCGAACAAAGCTGCCATCTGGGTGTCTACGACCGGGGCAATGTGCTGATTACGTCCCAGATCAACAGCCCGCGCGGCTGGAGCTTTTCGCTGCATCGGGGGGCCCGCGTGGGTCTGCTGGACACCGCATCCGGCCATGTGCTGCTGGCCTTCAGCGGGGCGGACGATGCAGCCCGCATGCGCGCCGAACATACCGCGCTAGATGGCGAAGTGCCGATTACCGAGGCCAAGCTGCGAACCACCTTGACCCACATACGCGCCAAAGGGTATCTGGAGCGCGACAGCCAGCAGTCCTTTGGCGTGGTGGATATCTCGTTCCCCATCCTGGGGCCGGATCAGGTGGCGATGGCCGCCCTCACCTGCCCCTATATTCGGCGTATCGACTCCCACGTGGGGCCGGGCTTGCAGGCGGCGCGCGAATTGCTGAGGCAGGCAGCGCAGACCCTGTCATTAACGCAGTGAGAAGCTTGGAGGCCTAAGTCTTGACCTTTTCCAACACACCGCGGATGGCCGCAGCGAATTCGCGCGGCATGAACTTGGCCACGTAGGCGTCGGCGCCCACGCTCTTGACCAAATTCTCATTGGTGCTGCCGGTGAGCGAGCTGTGGATGACCACCGGGATGCCGTCAAAGCGCCGGTCGGCCTTGATGTTGCGGGTCAGCGTGAAGCCGTCCATCTCGGGCATTTCCACATCGGTCAGCACCAGCGCAATCCTGTCCTTGACGTGTTTACCCTGTGCCTTGGTCTCTGCGGCAATCTCACGCAGCTTGTCCCAGGCCTCCTTGCCGGATTTGGTCATGATGTAGGGTACGCCCATGGCCTTGAGGCCCAACTCAATCACGGATCGGGCCACCGCCGAATCGTCGGCCACCAGCAAACAGGTTCCTTCCGGCAGGATGACCTCAGGGCCCACCGCCTCGCGGTTGATTTCCTGCACCGTGCTGGGCATGACATTCTTGAGTATCTGCTCCACATCCAACACCTGGGCCAGGCGCGTGTCGGCGCGGGCACCGTCCAGGCGGGCGATGCTGGTGATCAAGGTGCCGGCCTGGCTGGCGTCTGCGGGTAAGACCTGGTTCCATTCCAGGCGCACTATTTCATTGACCTCTTCCACCGCAAACGCCTGCACGGTGCGCCCAAACTCGGTCACCATCAGGATGGTGCGGCCCTTGCTGGGATTGCAGCCGACCACGGCGGGCAGGTCGATCACCGGAATAATCTGGCCACGAATATTAGCCACGCCCAACAGGTGCTCATGGGATTGGGCCAGTTCGGTGATGTGCGGCATCACCAGCACCTCGCGCACCTTGAACACATTGATGCCAAACAGCTCGCGGTGACCGGTGTTTTTGGACTCCCCCAAACGGAATAGCAGCAGCTCAAACTGGTTGCTGCCTGCGAGCCTGCTCCGCTCCTCAATTTCCTGTTCGGCCGTTTTTGTTGCCATGGAGACTCCTCGAATACCTTGTTTATGTCACCCAGCATAGCGCAGCTGGAGCCGAACTTAACGCATATGCTTGAACATCTTGGCGTTAAAGCGCTCCGGGATGCTGACCCTGCGCGGACCCGGGTGCAGCTCAAACGCCTCCCCGGCCTGCACGCTACCCACTTGGTCGACCGAGAGGTAAAAGCCGCAATAGCCGCTTTGCGCCATGGCCTTGACCGCCTGGTTGAAGCCCATGGCGGCGTTGAACTTGAAGCAAGGTTCACGCGGCTGCGCCACGCGCAGCGTGCAATTGGCAAACGCCAACACATCACCGACCCAAACATCGGTTTCCAGCAAACCGGAGAGCGTCAGATTTTCACCCATGGCTCCCCAGGGCAGCTGCTCGTCGATGCCGGCCACACCGGCCTGTGCGCGCTGCGCAAGCCAGAAGCCGTAATGCTCCGACGGGTAGGCATAGACGGCTTTTTCCAGTCCGCCATGCACGCTGAGGTCCACCTGCTCGTCGCCCTCCAGCCCCAGCGGCCGCACCGCCACCGGGCCGCTCACCTCGGTCTTGCGAATGGCCGTCATCACGGCGCGGCCACCGATCAGCACCTTGCGCGCCTGCCCCAGCTGAACGCCGACAAGCTGCATGCTGCGGCCCTGCGTCACAGTGGCTGCTGCGTGAGCAGCCCAGGGCGATTGGAATAGCGCACGCGAGCATCCTGCACTTCGACCTGCACTGTGGCCAGGCGCTGGCCGTAGACGTTTTCCCGCAGCCAATCGCATTCGGCAGTGCGTTCGACATCGCTGCCGAGGCGGGTTTGCCACACGCGTTGCTCGGCATTCCAGCGGTAGCCGCGGGCCTTGAGCTTGTCCTTGGCCTCAAACGGAGCGTTGCTCGCCTGCAGCAGGTAGCTGGGCCGCCTGCCCGCCTGCAACAGCTCGGCCAGGCCGGTATGGCTGGCGTTCGGTAACTTCTGCGCCAACACCGCCAGCAGCGCGTGGCAGTCCATTTCGGCCCGGTGTGCATCGTAAAACCAGCCCTTGGCCTGCGCCAGACTCTCCAGTTTGGCGGAGCCCAAGCCCTGCGCCTTCCAGGCTATATCCGCAAAGGAACAAGCCCAATTCAGCTCGGCAAACTGCGCGAAACGTTGTTCGACAAAGGGTCGGTCAAAGCCGGCATTGTGGGCAATGACCAGATCCACGCCAATGAGCAGCTCCGCCACGCGCGACGCGTCCAGCGTCTGACCCTTGACGTCGGCATCTCGGATGCCAGTCAGCGCCACCACCTCGGGCGGGATCGTACGGCCCGGATCTTCCAGCCCGTCGTAGACCTGCACCTCACCTACCGGCAGGCCGCTGGCATTGTCGATATCCACGCGCAGCAGGGCCAACTCAATAATCTTTTCTTTGCCTTGGTCCAGACCGGTGGTCTCGGTGTCGAGCACTACCACGCGGGTGACCGCGCCCGATGGCAGACCCGGCCATTGCAAAAGAGGTTTGAGTCGGCGCAGCACGCGAAAGTCCCCCTGTGCCTCCAGTTGCTGGGCCATGGCCTCCAAAATAATGGCGTCTGGCGCCACGCCAACAGGCAGTGTCGCGCGTTTGGCGCGCCTGGGTTTGTCTGCGGCAACTGCCGGCATTTCGGGAAACAGGTCGAGTGCGACGTGTGGCGTTTTCAATGAAACCTCTTCGGCTGGGCGCCAGCAAATGAAGCCTGCATTATTGCCTCTATCATCCACTGCAAAACAAACTCCACAGTCTCAGGAATGCCCATGCCATCCGCCGCCGCCAAAGCCCCCATCCGCCCGCTCAAGGGTGTACGCATTCTCAGCCTGGCGCTGAACCTGCCCGGCCCTGCCGCCCTGATGCGCTGCCAGGCCATGGGCGCCACCTGCATCAAGCTGGAGCCAATGGCCCATCCCGCGGCAGCCCCGGGCTCGTCCAGCGACCCGATGGCGATTTATGCCCGTTTGGCCTACGACCGCATGCACCAAGGCATGAAAATCCTCACGGCCGATCTGAAGGCCGATGCCGGGCGCAAGTTGCTGCAGCGTGAACTGAGCAAGGCCGATGTGCTGATCACCTCGTTTCGCCCCTCGGCCCTGGAAAAATTGGGCCTGGGCTGGAAGGCCTTGCACAAGGCCTATCCGCAGCTGTCCATGGTCGCCATCTTTGGCGCAGCAGGAGCCCGGGCCGAAGAACCCGGCCACGACCTGACCTATATGGCGGAAAACGATTTGGTAACCGGCCTGGACCTACCCGCCAGCCTGTATGCCGACATGGGCGGCTCGCTGATGGTGAGCGAGGCCGTGCTGCAGACACGTTTGCAGCAGTTGCAAAAGGGCAAGAGCGTGCGCCTGGAAGTGTCCTTGTCGGACGCCGCAGCCTATCTGGGCCTGCCCCGTGCGTGGGGACTGACCGCGCCGCAAGCCGCCGTGGGTGGAGGACACGCCGGTTACCGCGTCTATGCCTGCAAGGACGGTCGCGTGGCGATGGCCGCGCTGGAGCCGCATTTTGCAGCGCCACTGGCCGACGCGGCCGGGCTGGCGGACTCCAGCGTCCAAACCCTGTTCACAGCCGCAGCACACACCACGATTGCCGCATTTCTGGCGGGCAAGACGCGCAAGCAACTCAATGCGCTGGCCGTGGCCCGGGACATTCCGCTGCACACCCTGAAATAAAATCGCGTGACCAAACGCACGACAAACTGCATGCCACACACTACTGAAATCGAACCCGGCCTGGTCCTCCAGGGCTTCACCCCTCCGCTGCGCCTGAAAGATTTCAAGCTCATCGCCTTTGACATGGACTCCACGCTGATCAACATCGAGTGCGTGGATGAAATCGCCGACGCTGCCGGACGCAAGGCCGAGGTGGCTGCCATCACCGAGGCCGCCATGCGCGGCGAGATTGCCGACTACAAGCAAAGCCTGCGCCAGCGCGTGGCCCTGCTCAAGGGCGTGACCGTGGCGCATTTGGAAGAGGTCTACACGCGGCGTCTGCAGCTCAATCCGGGTGCCGCCGAACTGGTGGCTGCTGCCAAGGCGGCAGGCCTCAAGGTGCTGCTGGTGTCCGGCGGTTTCACCTTTTTTACCGACCGCATCCGTGAACGCCTGGGCATAGACTTTGCCCGCTCCAATGTGCTGGAAGTGGAAAGCGGGCCTTCCTGTGGCGTCCTGACCGGACGCATGGTGGACCAGCCCTGGGGCGATATTTGTGACGGTGCCGAGAAGCGCCGCACCCTGCTGGAAGTGACGACGCTCTTGGGCTTTGAGCCGGCACAAACCATCGCCATGGGCGACGGCGCCAATGACCTGCCGATGATGGGTGTGGCCGGCCTGTCGGTGGCCTACCACGCCAAACCAGCGGTCCGTGCGCAGGCCCATGTAGCAATCAACAGCGGCGGCCTGGACCGGCTGCTGACAGTGCTTCGCTGATCAAGCTGGCGCAGGGCAGCCCCAAGCCAGCTTAGCCCCCTGAGGGCTGCGGCTCCGGGTCTACCTGCGCAGACCGGGACAGATCAAAGAGCCGCATGCCTCTGGCATCGGCACGTCCAGAGAGCGACACGCAGTGCGCGAACGTGGGGGCTTATATTCCGGCGATCTGCCGCAGCGCCTGCTCGAATACTTCGGGCGGCTGGCCGCCGGAGATCAGGTGCTGGTCGTTCAAAATGATGGCCGGCACCGAGTTGATTCCGCTCTGTTGGTAAAAGCGTTGCTGCGCCCTCACCTCGTCGGCGAATTCGTTGCTGTCCAGAATCGCCTGCGCCCTATCCGCATCCAGTCCCACCGACGCGGCCACGCGCACCAACAAGGCGGCATCGCTGGGATTTTCGCCATCGGTGAAATAAGCGGTGAGTAGCGCTTTTTTGAGCTCGAGCTGCTTACCTTGACTTTCTGCCCAGTGCAGCAAACGGTGCGCGTTAAAGGTGTTGTAAATGCGAGCGCGCTTGTCCATGTTGAAGGTAAAACCCAGGGCCTCACCCCGCGCACGGATGTTCTCGCGGGCGGCTGCGGCCTGTTCCGGTGTGGAGCCGTATTTTTTGTGCAGGTGCTCGGTGATGTCCTCGCCCTCGGCCACCATCTGCGGGTTCAGCTCAAAGGGCTGAAAGTTCAGACTGACCTCCAAGTCACCGTCCAGCCTCTGCAGCGCGGTTTGCAGGGACTGCAGGCCGATGGCGCACCAGGGGCAGGAAACGTCGGACACAAAATCGATCTTGATATGCTTTTTCATGGTGTTTACAGCGCCTTGGCCAGGCGCGCCACGCCCTCTTCGATGCGCGCCACGTCGGCCGTGGCAAAGCTCAGGCGCAAGGTGGACGGATCGGGGTCGGTGGCATAAAAGGGCGCGCCCGGCACAAAGGCCACGCCCTGGGCGATGGCGCGCTTGGCAAACTCGGCGCCGTCGCCGCACTGGCCACCGGCACCGGTGAGGCGCGCCCAGACAAACAGGCCGCCCTGCGGCTGCACAAATTCAATTCCCTCCCCCAACTCACGGCGCAAGGCATTGCCCATGGCCAGGGCGCGCTCGGCATAGACCTGGCGCACATGGGCCAGGGTGGCGGGCATGCGCCCGGCCTTGAGATATTGCGCCGCCGTTGCCTGGGCAAAGGTGCTGGTATGCGCGTCGCTAAACTGCTTGCACATCGTGGCCCGGGCCAGCAGTTCGGGCGGGGCAATCATCCAGCCCACGCGCAAACCGGGGCTTAACACCTTGCTCAAGGAGCCGCAATGCGCCAGCCAGTCGCGGCTGCCCGGCACCTGGGGGCTCAAGCCCAGCATGCTGGGCGGCGGCGCCTCGCCAAAGTAGAGGTCGCCATAGGGGTCGTCTTCCACAACCAGGGTCTGGTACTTTACGGCCAGCTCCAGAATCCGTTTGCGCCGCTCAAGGTTCAACAGTGCGCCGCTCGGGTTGCCGAAGGTGGGGATCAGGTAGACGAACTTGGGCCGGTGCTCGGCAATCAGCTGCTCCAGCTTGTCGGTGTCCACGCCATCCTCGTCCGCAGGCGCGCTGATGAGTTGTGCGCCATACAGGCGAAAGCACTGTATGGTGGCCAGAAAAGTGGGGCCCTCCACAATCACCTTGTCGCCGGGGCTGATCAGGGTCTTGCCCAGCAGGTCCAGCGCCTGTTGGCTGCCGGTGGTGACGATCAGCTGCTCGGGCGCCACATCCAGCGCGCCTTTGCTGTGCATGAAGGATGCGAGCTGTTCGCGCAGCGGTTGGTAGCCCTCGGTGGCGCCGTATTGCAGGGCCGCGCCCGGCTCTTCGGTCAGGGCCTGGTTGACGGCTTCGCGTATACCCTCCACGTCGAACATGGCGCTGTCTGGAAATCCTCCGGCGAAACTGATGATGCCTGGTTTTCCCAGCAGCTTGAAAAGCTCCCGAATGGCGGAGGTTTCTACATGATTGAGGCGGTCGGCAAATTGCATGGCGTGCGGCGAAATAGTTGCGAATGGATGAAAGGTGGATTGTGCTTCGAAACTTGCGCGCCCCGTGCGCGGCAGGCCGAAACTTTGTTAAGGTGCGCGCATGAACAGAGCCCAGATCGAAACCTTCTTCGCCACCCTCAAAGCGGCCAACCCGCATCCGCAAACCGAGCTGGAGTTTGCCTCGGTGTTCGAGCTGCTGGTGGCCGTGCTGCTATCGGCCCAGGCTACCGACGTGGGCGTCAACAAGGCCACGCGCAAGCTGTTTGTGGTGGCCAACACACCGCAAAAAATCCTGGACCTGGGACTTGTTGGCCTGGAGGCGCACATCAAGACCATTGGCCTGTACCACAGCAAGGCCAGGCACTTGATGGAGACCTGCCGCATGCTGGTGGACCAGTTTGACGCAGCGGTGCCGCGCACCCGCGAGGAACTGGAGTCGCTTCCCGGTGTGGGCCGCAAGACCGCCAATGTGGTGCTCAACGTGGCCTTTGGCGAACCCACCATGGCGGTGGACACGCATCTGTTCCGCCTGGGCAACCGCACCGGTCTGGCGCCCGGCAAGACGCCGCGCGAGGTGGAGGACAGGCTGCTAAAACGCATCCCGGGCGCCTACCTGGTCGACGCCCACCACTGGCTGATCCTGCACGGCCGCTACATCTGCCAGGCGCGCAAGCCACTATGCTGGCAATGCGCGGTCAGCGCGGTATGCGACTTCAAGCCCAAGACGCCCGCACCGACCTGAGTTTTGCGCTGCAAGCACCTTAAATTTGACAGAAATAATAAAAGCCGATAACGTACACTGACAGGAACAATTGAGATAAACACAGGGGGGGTTGGATGCCAATGGCACAACCGATTTGCGAAAGATTGCGCGATACAGCGCAACAAATGCGTGGACTTCTTCGCATACAACACCAGGCAAGGTCCGGCCATGAGTTTCAAGCAGCGCTTTTTATTGTTTGGTGCGGTCTATGCGTTTGCCTGGTTAGGCTCCTGGTACTCCGCAAGGCTATTGGAAACCATAGGCGGCGTCAGCCTCTGGTATTTGCCAGGTGGCCTGCGGTCTTTTTGTATTTTTGCATTCGGCTGGGTCGGCTTCTCGCTTGAGGTCCTTACTCTTCTGTTGCTGTTGTTGCTGCAGTTGACGCTTGCACCGGCGGTCCACACGCCCGTGCTTGAACATGTCTTAGGCGGCGCATACAACTTGCTGGCATTTCCAATTAGCTACGCAGCTGTCATTATTCCGCTGCGTCGCAAACTGGGTCCATCGTTGGACTTTGCCCGGCCAGCACATAGCGCCTTGTTTATTGCTTCGGCCCTGTTTGCCAGTGCGCTGGCTGCCATGTCAGGCAGCATCTACCTGGTGTTCATGGGCGTCATCAAGTCAGGTCAGTGGATGGCGGTATTCATGAATTGGTTGACCGGTGACAGCCAGTGGCCAACGCGTCCCATGACCTACTATGGGAAACCGATCGCCAAGGGCGGCTTCATGTCAGCGAAATTGCCGAAAAAATTCACTCCGCTTCGGCTGCCTCCTGGCGCTCCCGGCTGGAGCCTGTGCTGCAGCCCCGCCTGCTGCAGCTCGCAGCGGCAAGCGCACCGGGCCAGGCCTTCAGTGGCATGGAGCTGGCACTGCACGGCGACGGCGAGGCGCCACGGTGGATCAGCATCAGCGGCATTCCCCTGTAGGACGAGGTCGGCGCCTGTGCAGGCTACCGGGGAACGGCAACCGATATCAGTGATCGCGTACGGACCAACAGCTTGCTCGAAGGCTATAACCAAAGGCTGATTGAGGAGGTTGCTCAGCGCACCTCCGAACTGCATCAAAAGAACGTCGAGCTGAGCTTCAAGGAGCAGCATTTGCGCGTGCTGCTGGCTGCCGCACCGGTTGGCATGCTCGAACTCGACGAAAGCGACCGCTGCCTGTACATCAATGCCAATGGCAGCGCACTCACCGCATGCTCGGTGGAGCAGGCCATGGGGCGGCACATGCTTGACTTTGTGCATCTGGACGACAGGGACAAGCTGCAACAAATTTGGCCTGACCATTTGGACTGAATTTTGCGGTGGGATATTCAGCTCAATAGGGCCTGCAAGGCACCCGGCTCAAAATTCTTTTCTATGAAATCTGCCAGCCCGTCAAACACGCTATCCAGTGTCGGTACAGCCTCACCCAAGCGCGCACCAAACAGGGCTTGCAGGGCCGCGGGATCTTCAAACAGGCCGTGCAGATACAGGCCCAGCACATTGCCGTCCGGGTTTTGCCAACCCAGGCCGTCAGCCATCACCTCGCGCGCCACATCGCCCGCGGCTTGCATAGCGGCGTGTTGCTGGGTCTGGCCGTGGTGGATTTCGTAGCCTTCCACCTCGACACCGGCCAAGGCGGACCAGGGGTTGGCGCCCGCCACCATCTGCGCGGCAAAGCGAGCGTTCGTGTGGCGCACGGTCTTGTCGGCCTCGAATACGGTGACCAGGGGCAGCAGGCCCAGGCCGCGCGCATTGCCATCCACGCCGTGCGGGTCCATCAGCGCCTCGCCCAGCATCTGCAGGCCGCCGCAAATGCCCAGCACGGCACCGCCTGCCTGTGCATGGTGCACCACGGCGGCATCCAGGCCCTGGCTGCGCAGCCACTCCAGGTCGCCGCTGGTGTTCTTGGAGCCGGGCAGGATGATCCAGTCTGTCTGCTTCAAGGCATTGATTTCGCTCGGGCTGCGCACCCACTGCAGGCGCACGCCGGGCACGTTTTTGAGCGGCTGGAATTCGTCCAGGTTGCTGATGCGCGGGTAGGCGACGATGCAGACTTGCGTGAGCGGCGCTGGGCCGCCCCCACGCGAAACAGCCCCCTCGGGGGGCAGCGCGCACACGCCAGTGCCGAGCGTGGGGGTCATATCAAAGACACCGTCTTCCTCCGGCAGGCCGTGCTGCCACCACATAGGCAGCGTGGCCACGGTAGGGATACCGGTCAGGTCCTGCAGCATTTGCGGCGCCGGAGCCAACAGGCTGGCGTCGCCGCGGAACTTATTCAAAACAAAGCCCTTGATCAGCGTCCTTTCGTTTTCCGGCAGCAAGGCCCAGGTTCCGTACAAGTGGGCAAAGGCGCCGCCCCGATCGATATCGGTCACCAGCAGGCAGGCCGCGTTGCAGTGCAGCGCCACGCGCATATTGACGATGTCGCTGCTGGAGAGGTTGATCTCGGCCGGTGAGCCCGCGCCCTCTATCACCACCAGGTCGTACTCGGCGCGCAAATCGTCCAGGGCCTGGACAATCACCGGCCAGACATGGTCGCTGCGCTCGCGCCAGTCCATGTTGGAAAGCGCCTCGCTCACCTGGCCCATGAGCACCACCTGGCTGTGCGTGTCGTGCTCGGGTTTGAGCAGCAGCGGATTGATGCGCACGTCGGGCACGGCGCGGGCCGCCAGCGCCTGAAAATACTGGGCACTTCCAATCTCGCCTTGGCCGTTTTCACTGGCCACCACTCTTGCGTTGTTGCTCATGTTCTGCGCCTTGAAGGGCGCCACCTTCAGGCCCTGGTGCTGGTAGTAGCGGCACAGTGCGGTGGTGAGCCAGCTTTTGCCGGCGCCGCTGGTGGTGCCCAGCACCATGATGCATTTTGCTGTCATGGACTTGCGTCCTTTGGAACGGGATGAAACGGATTGACGGACGGAATATGTGGCAAGGCCACCCATTGACCATTCAGGGGATGGATGGCGATGCGCTTGTCAAAGGCCTGGCAGACGGCGTCGCGCGTAGCGGCATCCTGGGTCGCGCCATGGTGCGTGACGCGGCCCTCGCGCATGACCACCAGACGGTTGGCGTTGAGGGCAATGGTGATCTCGTGCAGCACGCTGACCACGGTGCCGCCGTGCATCAGCAGGGCCTCGACCACGCACAGCCAGTCTGCCTGATGCGGCGGGTCCAGATTGGCAAGCGGCTCGTCCATCAGCAGCACCTGGGCCTCCACCGCCAGGGCGCGAGCCAAGAGCACGCGCTGGCGCTCGCCGCCAGAGAGTTGGCCCAAGGGCCGATGGCGCCAGTCCCAAGCCTGGGTAAAGCGCAACGCGCGCTCCACCGCAGCGAGGTCCTTGTCATTGGGCGGTGCCAGCCAGGCCTGGTGCGGCAGGCGGCCCAACATCACCACATCCCAGGCACTCAGGTCGTCGGCCGCGGTTTCGTTTTGCCCCAGCCAGGCAAGGGCACGGGCGCGCGATCGCCGTGGCATGGACTGGATCGGTTGACCCAGCAGGGACACCGACCCACTGTGCGGCAGCAGCCCGGCGAAGGCCTTGAGCAGGGTGGATTTGCCGGCGCCGTTGGGGCCCAAAATGCTGGTCCACTGGCCCTGCACGATGTTCAGCGAAATGTCATACAAGACCGCCCTGCCCCCTAAGCTGGCGCTTAAAGACTGGGCACTCAAGGCGATTCCAGATTTCACGTCCGCAGCCCTCCCAGACTGCCACTGCCACGGTGCATCAGCCACAGCAAATAGAGGCCGCCCAATACCGCAGTCAGCACGCCCACGGGCAGCTCCTGCGGTGCAATCAGCCAGCGCGCCAGCAGATCGGCACCGCCCAGCAGCACCGCACCCATGGCGCTGGACAGCCACATCAGCTGGCGGTGCGGCACCCTTGCCATGGCGCGCACCAGGTGCGGTGCGGCCAGGCCGACAAAAGCGATCAAGCCGGTTTGCGCCACCGCAGTTCCGGTGGCCAGAGCCAGAACCGCCACCAGGGCGGCGCGCAGCGGGCCTATGGGCAGGCCAAGGCTTTGCGCCGTGGCCTCACCCAGGCTCAGGCCATCCAACACGCGTGCCAGTGTCCAGGCCGCCAGCGCGCAGAGCAGCCAGACCACAGCCATCAGCAGACAGGAGGTCCAACCGATAAAGCTGGTGGAGCCGAGCAAAAACGACTGCATGGCCTGGAGCGAATCGGGCGAAAACAGCAGCACCAGCGAGGTCACCGCGCCCACCACCACGCCGACAATGACGCCGGCCAGCAACAGACGCAGCGTGTGCTGCACGCCGCGTGCCAAAGACAGAGTCAGCATCACAGCCAGCACCGCACCGGCAAAGGCGGCGCCGGTCAGGCCCAGGCGCACCCAGACGCTGCTTGAAAACACGCTGGCTGCCACGCTGGCCTCGCTCACCACGCTGGAGCCCAGCATGCCCGCGCTGCCCATGCTGGCCAGCGCCAGCGCCACACCGAGCGATGCACCGGAGGCGCTGCCGAGCAAATAGGGGTCAGCCAAGGGGTTGCGAAACAGTCCCTGCGCCAGCGCACCGGCCAGGCCTAACAAGGCCCCGGCGGCCAGGGCGCCCAGGGTGCGCGGCAAACGAATGTCCCAGACAATTTGCTGCGCCATGGCCCGCTCGGCATTGGGTGGGCCCAGCAAGGCGCCCACGGTGTTCTCAAAGCCCGCACTGCCTATGCACAGGCCCAGCACCACCACGGCGGCGCAGACCAGCGCGGCCCATGCCAGCAAGCCGCCGGTACGGGTGACGTTCATTGCGGGAAGCCCTTGGCCCTGGGTGCCTGGTCGCTCATGCACTGCGCCATGATGCGTGCGGCCACGGCCAGGCGCGGCCCCGGGCGCACCAGCACATCGGACTGCGTCGGCGTGAACACGCAGACGTGGTGCTCGCGGATGGCGCGGATACGGCTCCAACCGGGGCGCTGCTCCATGCCCTCCAGATTCGACTCACCGACCAGAATCAGGTCCGGGTTCTCGCGCACCACCAGTTCCGGGTTGATCTGGGGAAAGGGGCCGAGCCTGGCCGGCAGAATATTCTTTACGCCCAGGCGCGTCAGCGTCTCACCAATAAACGAGGCCTCGCCCGCGCCAAAAGGGCCGCGGTTGACCTCGAAGTAGACGCGGGTGCCGCGCACGCTTACCGGCAGAGACCGCGCGGCAACCTCCACTCCGGCATCAATTTCGCGCCACAGCTTTTGCCCGTCCGCAATCTCCAGCAACTGCGACAGTTTGGCAATCGCGCGCTGCACATCGGCGTGGGTCTTGGGCTCCAGCGCAAACACCGGAATGCCCAAGGACAGCAACCGGGTGGCTGAGCGTGACGAGAGCGCCGCCAGCACCAGGTCCGGGTGCAGGGCGACTATGGCCTCGATATTCGGGTCCAGGCCACCGCCCACTTGCGGCAACTTCTTCACAGACTCGGGAAAGTTGGAATAACGGTCCACTCCGACCAAGCGCTGGCATTGACCCAGCGCGCAAACCGTCTCGGTCAGCGCGGGCAGCAAGCTGACGATGCGCTGCGGCGCCTTCGGCAATGTCAACGTCACGCCCTGGTCATCGGTGACCTGCAGGGCCTGGACCGTCGTTGCCCCGGTGCATAAGGCGAGCGCGGCACAGGCTGCCAGCCGGAACAGAGAGCGCTGCCTCATGATGCGGCTCGCTGCTGCATGTCGTGTTCCATCCACTGAAGGATGTATCCATGCAGTTTGCGCACTCCATCGGTCAGCGCGGCCGGGCCGGGCTGCAGGATGTCGGGCGACTTGATTTCAAACAGCTGCTGATTTTTGACCGCGGCGACATCACTCCAACCCGCACGTGCCGCCACGTTTTCGGGCCTGAACTTCTTGCCGCACCAGGAACCAAAAATAATGTCTGGATTGCGCCGGACGATCTCGGCGCTGTCGGCAATGATGCGGTTCTTGCCCAGCGACTCCAGCGACAACTCGGCAAAGCAGTCGTCGCCACCGGCCACACCGATCAGCTCGGACACCCAGCGGATGGCGCTGATGTGCGGCACATCCCACTCCTCAAAAAACACCTTGGGTCGGCGCGCACCGGCGGCCACGCGCGCCGCCACTGCCGCCTGCATGGCGTCCAACTCGGCCTGCATGGCAGCGATTCGCTGCAGACCCCGCTCGGCCTCACCGACCATGGCGGCCACCTGGAACAGCATGGAAAAAATCTCGGCCACGCTGCGCTGATTGAAGATGGTGACCTGCACGCCGTGACGAATCAGGGCCGCCGCGATGTCCGCCTGCAGGTCCGAAAAGCCCAGCACGCAGTCTGGCCTGAGTTCCAGGATCTTGTCGATCTTGGCGCTGAGAAAGGCGCTGACCTTGGGCTTTTCCTCGCGCGCCCGACGCGGGCGCACCGTGTAGCCGGAGATGCCCACGATGCGCCGCTCCTGCCCCAACAGGTACAACCATTCGGTGGTTTCCTCGGTAAGGCAAACAATGCGCTGGGGGCCGTAGTCCATTGCGTACCAATCAGAATTGATAGGTCATTGACAGTTGCACCGAACGTGGATCGGCGGGGTAGTAGTAGTAGCTGCTCATACCACCTCCACCGGGGGTCGACACAAAGCCATAACCGCCGTAAGGCGCATAGCTCACATTCGCTATGTTTTTCACCGTCAGCTTGGTTTCGAGCTTGCCATAGGAGCGCGCCCAAAATACATCGGCCGTGGTGTAAGCCGGCATTTGCGCCAGCGTTGGCTGCGTGCTTGGTGATGCGTCGTAATTTTGCTTGGACACGTGCGTCAGTTGCACGCCGACCCTGGAGCCTTCGGCCAGGTCCTGTATCCAGCCCGCGTTGTAAATCGCCGTTGGAACCATGCCCAAGGTTTGGCCCCCATATTTCCCCGTTGCGTACTCGGCTTTCTGCCAGCGGGCGCCTAGGCTTACATGGCTCTTGTCCAGTACCTGCGTGGTCCAGTTGAAGGCCAAACTGGCTCGGTCAATGTTATCCGCCAGGTTGCGGTTCTTGCCTACCGCCGGGTCGAAACGAATTTCATCCTGTGTTACCGACTGCCCCAACACCGCACCGAACTGTTGGCGCGAGTGTTTGAGGTCATAACCCAACTCGTAGGCCTTGGTGGTTTGGGGACGCAACTCGCCAGAGAAGACGCGGTTGTACGTCACCGGGTCAAGCCCCCAATACTCGTCGGTATTGGCAAAGCGGTAAGACTGGTTGACGCGTAGGTAAGTGCGACTGGTGTCATTTAGCTTGAAGTTCAAGCCTGCTTCATGGGCATTGGCCGCCAAGGTTCCGGAAGCCGTTTGGGGATAGCCGACCGACGTGTTCAGATCGTAGCTGTCAAAGCTTTGCAGTTGCCTGCGGGCGCCTGCGCTGAACTCCACGCTCTGGTTCAACGGCACACGGGCAATCAGGTAAGCCGAATGGTTGAGCAGCTGGACCGATTGCCGGTCACTCAGCAGGTTGCCCTCAAAGCCGTTACCCTGGCTAGCCAGAATCAATTGCTGTGCATTGGTGCCGTAGCCATCGCTCCCATTTTGATTGGATTGCGAGAAATCGTAGCCATAGACCAGCGCTGTCCCGTTGGAAAATTCGGTACGAAATTTGGGCGAAAAACTGACATCGTGACCATCCGATTTGAGCCCATCGGTGCCTGGGTAAGGGTAGGCGCCAGCCAAGGAATCGGCGGTATCGTAATAAGGCCGACCAAGATTGCTGCTCTTCTTTCCCACGAACACATCAACATCCAGGGTGGTTTGCTCGGTCAGATTAGCCAGGCCACCTAAGCGCAGACCTTGCTGATCCACCTTGCTCTCAGACCCGACATTGTTGAACTTTGCCGCCCGCAGGTCACCTTCTCCCACTTGGCCCAATACGCCACCCGAGAGTCCGTTGGTGCTTTGCGAAAGTATTACTTCAGCAAACAAGGATCCCATGGCTCCCAGATTTTTCTTTATCTTTGCCGAAGCACTCTGGCCGTCAATCTTGGAGTTTTCGCGCCAGCCATCGGAGTGATCGGCTCCAGCGTTCAGGCTGAACGATAAGTCATCAATCTGCCTATCGAGATTGAAGCTCAGCTGCGTGGTTCCAAAGGAGCCGACGCGGACTCCGGCTTGGGAGCGGTCTGCCTTTTTCCCATCCGTAGTGATGTAGATCACGCCGCCCGAGGCACCGGCACCAAACTGAACAGCTGCGCCACCCGAAGCAACTTCTATGCGCTCAATGGAATTCAGGGGAACCGCAGACCAATCAATCTCCGATGAATCAATCGGATTCAAACGACGACCATCGACAAGAACCAGGGTGTTTTGTGTCGCAGTGACACCAAACCCGCCCAAATCAACCGAGGAATTCAAGCCTAGTTGCCCACCCACTACATTTCGGACATTGCCGCCGCCCAGCATGCGCAGAACATCCGGAACGGACATCGCTGCGGAGTTCGCAATCTCCGCTTTGCCAATCACCTGGACCGACACGGGTACGTCGAGCTTGGACTCCGTAAACCGAGAGGCGACCACCACCACCTCGCCCAAAGTGCCTTTGACATCGGTTTGACCATAGGCCGAAAAAACACCGCACAAAGCGACAGAAAGCACGCTCAGACGCGCACGAGAAAAACTAGATTTCATGGAAGAACAACCCGACAAAAGTACCCTCGCCGTCTTCCCCGACAGCGCTTGGGCGTTAAGGCCGCACTCGCGTGCAGCCACCTTGTTGGCCGGTATCCGGGCTGGTGGATGCAACCTCCATCGCCTTCCCGGAACGCATGTTCAAGCGTTCCAGTGGCTGTGATGAAAGCGGCGTCTTGCGACGCGTCCACTTACCGTTGCGGGGGCAGCGCAGGTTAGGCAGATCTGTACAGACCCTACCCTCCTGCTTCCCGTTGAACTGCAGCGTGTGAACCACGCCGCGAGCACCAACACCTAGATTTTAACCCGAGGCTTTGCCGCGAAACCCTACAATGCGACATCTATGGTGAACAACGTGACAGCCATGCCGAACCCATCCCAAATGAACCAGATTGCCGAACGTGTGCAGCGCCTGTTGCTGCGCTATGCCGAGCTGCGCCGCACCAACGCTCTGCTGTCCAAGCAGTTGGGGCTGTTGGCGCTAGAGCGCGATTCGCTGAAGTCGCGCCTGAGTGCAGCACGGTCCCGGGTCGACGCCCTGTTGGAACGTTTGCCCGAAAACAAGCCGGCGCAGAAGGACGTGCAATGAAGCAGCTCGAAGTTCAGATTATGGGACAGAGTTATTTATTGGGCTGCCCCGAGGGGGGCGACGCGCGTTTGCGCGAAGCGGTGCAGCGCGTGGACGAAGCCATGTGCAGGATTCGTGACGCCAACAAGGTGCGCGCACGAGACCGCATCGCGGTGCTGGCGGCACTGAATCTGGCTTTTGACCTATCGGACAAGGCCGTGCCCGCCAACTTGCCCGCCGCAGACACGGAGGGAGCGACAGCCAAACTGAGCACGGACCTTGGCCAGCTACTGGCGCAACTGGACGAAGCGCTGAGCGAAGACGGTCAGTTGCTGTGAGGCTGCGGCTCACTTAAAGCGTCCAAAATCGCTGTGCGGCCCAAGCGCAGCGCCTACAATGACATGGTCTGCGAAGCCGCCGGGCTTTATATTTCCTTGTACCAATGCTCTTTGAGCAAGGGCTTGGAACATCGCCCAGCCAGCGTGATCATCTCGCGTTAGATGAACCCAAGGCCGGTGCTGACCTCGCCCACCTGAACCATGGTTCAGGATGCCGGTCCGGTGGCATTCGCAGACACCTTTACCGCCTCAAAAAAGTAGCACATGCGATGGTGCGGCTGCAAATAGTCCATTGCCGCAGCAGGTAGGCTGGAAGGTTTGAGGCTGCGGCGGATACTGGTGTTGGGTGTCTGCTCCAGGTCCAACAGCACAGCCTGGTGCCGCGGCAGGCCCGGCTCATGCACCAACAAGCGCGGCTTGAGTGGGCGCCCGGAATTGACAGACACCACAATGGCATGGCGCTCATCGTTGAGCTGCACCACCGAACCCGGCGGATAGACACCCATCATCCGGATAAAGGAGCTCAGTGCCGCGCCATCAAAGCGCGTTTTCTGTTGCGAAAAAATCAGCGACAGTGCCTCGTGCGGCGTCATGGCCGCGTTGGCTTTCAAGGGATTGCACAGGCCGTCATAGCGATTGACCAGGGCCAGAATGCGCCCGCCGACGCTGATGGCATCGGACTTGAGCTGCAGCGGAAAACCGCTGCCATCCACCATTTCGTGATGCTGCGCTATCACCTGTATGGCTTGCGGACTAAGATTCATCAACTTGGCCAGACGCAGGCCTTGCGCCACATGCTCCTGGTAGACACGGTGTTCGGCGCTGGAAAAACTGTCGTCGGGCCTGCGCACACGCTCTGGCAGTTCGCTCTTGCCGACGTCGTGCAAAAAAGCGGCAAGGCCCAGATCGTCCAGTGCTGGCCCCTCCAATCCCATGGCACGTCCCAGCAGCAGGGAAATGACCGTCACGTTGACCGGATGCATGGCCGCCTTGTCACCGGCGACCTCGGTCAACAAACGAATCGCAATGTCACCCTGCTCTTGCATCTCGGCCACCAGTCGCTGCACCGTCTGCAAACCCAATTGCCCGGCTTGCATCGGTCGACTGTGCAGCAACTGCATCGTCTGCTGGTAATCGCGAACCGACTCGGCAAAGCGGAGCTTGCACAGCGCCAGGCTTTGCTGCTGAGCCGCCCGTTCATCCACGTGCTGCCGACCTGCCGCCTGTAAACCTGGGCCGGCTTGTGCACCGGGCACCGGTTCCACATCGGCAGTGGGTGGCTCATCCTCGGCCAAATCGCTTTGCGAGGGGATGCAGCGTATGCGCTTGACGCCTAAACCTTTGAGAACCTCAATTTGTCTGGCGCTGCTGATCTTGAATCGACTCGTGGCAAAGGGATGCGCCATCCAGCCCAGATCCAGATCGACAAAGAGTCCGATCCGCAGATCTTCCAATGCGACAAAATCGAAATCGTTTCTTTTCATATAACCCACTTGACACCGACAGCCTTTGCGGATTGTTCGGTGAGCGCCCTGGGTTCATTATGGCCTCGAATCTTGAATTTTTAATGACGCAGCTCAGCCGTTCATGTCAGACAGGCGACGCTGTCAACAAGCACTCAGAGTGGCAGCATAAGGTCCTCAAACTGGTCCAGACAGCGCACCTGTTTGAGCAGCTCCAGCACCTGGGCCATGTCGCCCAAGCCACTGCCGGTACTCAACAAGGTGGCGGTGGCACAGGCAACCCCTTTGGCAAAGGCCTGTACCGCTGTTTCGCCCGCAGCCAGGGCCCACACCATGCCGGCGACAAAACTGTCACCGGCTCCCACGGCGCTGTGCACCACCACTTGCAGCGGCGGTGCGTACCAGACCCCTTCCCCAGTGGCCAGCAGAGCGCCCATTTCGCCCATGGAGACCACCACCATGCGCGCCTTGCCCTGTTGAACCCATTCGCAGGCCGTATCGCGCACGGCGTACAGACTATCCAATGCCTTGCCCGTCTCATCACGCAACTCGTGCAAACTGGGCTTGGCCAGGTACACGCCCTGCGCCAGCGCGGCCGCCAGTGGCTCGCCGGAGGTATCTACGATGAGCGAACCCTGGGCGGCCTGCACCACCCGTGCGAGGCGGGCAAAAAAGTCCACGGGAACGCCAGGCGGCAGACTGCCACTGGCCACCACCAGGGCCTGCGGTTCACACAGATTGCCGATTTCCAGCAGCGCGGCTTCCCACTCGTCGGTGCTGATTTCCGGGCCGGGCAAGACAAAGCGGAATTCGTGACCAGTGCTGCGCTCCAGAATCGTGAAGCTCTCGCGTGGCGAGCCGCTGATTCCAAACGGGTGGCAGGGCACGCCCTCCTGTTGCAACAAGGAAAACAGCATGCGCCCGGTGCTGTGTCCCGCCGTATAAAACGCCAGCACATCGGCCCCCAGGCGATGCAGCTCGCGCGCCACATTCACCCCTCCACCGCCGGCACGCCGTTGCATGGGTTCACAGCGCAGCTTGCTGGTGTGGCGCATTTCCTCGACGGCAGTAGACACGTCCAACGCCGGATTCATGGTGATGGTGAGTAATTTTGTCATGGCAAAAAGGTTATCACAGCCGCACAAAAAAACCCTGCACTCGATCAAGAGTGCAGGGTTTTGACTTGCAAGGCAGCGGAATCAAGCGCCGCGGAAATTAACCCATGTGCAAGCCACCGTTGACCGCGAAGTCGGCACCGGTGGAGTAGCTGCCATCATCGGACGCCAACCAGGCGATGATGGAGGCAATCTCGCTGGGTTCGCCCAGGCGCTTGACCGGCACGGTAGCGACAATCTTGGCCAACACGTCCTCGCGAATGGCCTTGACCATGTCGGTGCCAATATAGCCGGGGCTGACGGTGTTGACCGTCACGCCCTTGTTGGCCAACTCTTGAGCCAAAGCCATGGTAAAACCGTGCATACCGGCCTTGGCAGCCGAGTAGTTGGTTTGACCGGCCTGGCCCTTGGCACCGTTGACCGACGAAATATTGATGATCCGGCCCCAGCCCTTTTCAACCATATCGCCCACCACCTGCTTGGTGACGTTGAACATGGAGTTCAGGTTGGTCTCAATCACAGCGTCCCAGTCTTCGCGCGACATCTTGATGAACATTCGGTCACGGGTAATGCCGGCGTTGTTCACCAGCAGGTCAATCGTTCCGTGATCGGCCTTGGTCTTGGTGAAGGCTTCCACGGTGGAATCCCAATCACCCACATTGCCGGCCGAAGCGTAAAAGGTGAAGCCCAGCGCAGCCTGCTCGGCAATCCACTTGGCGTGGTCACGGGTGGGGCCGCAGCCGGCGATGACCTTAAAGCCCTCTTTGTGCAGGCGCTGGCAGATGGCGGTACCAATTCCACCCATGCCGCCGGTGACGTACGCTACTTTTTGACTCATGACTATCTCCTTTTTTGATACGGACTCAAACACACTTACAAATTAACGCTCGATGGTCAGGGCCACGCCCATGCCGCCACCGATACACAAACTGGCAATGCCCTTCTTGGCGTCGCGCCGCTGCATCTCATGCAGCAGGGTCACCAGAATGCGGCAACCGGACGCGCCGATCGGGTGGCCGATGGCAATGGCACCACCGTTCACATTGATCTTGGAGGTATCCCAGCCCATTTGCTGATTCACAGCGCAGGCCTGGGCCGCAAAGGCTTCATTGATTTCCAGCAGATCCAGGTCTTGCGCGTTCCAACCGGCGCGCGCCAGAGCCTTTTGCGAGGCGGACACCGGGCCCATGCCCATCAGGGCCGGGTCCAATCCGCTAGTTGCAAAGCTGGCAATGCGGCCCATGGGCGTCAGACCCAGAGCGGCGGCCTTTTTGGCGGTCATCACCATCACGGCGGCGGCGCCGTCATTGATGCCGGAGGCATTGCCCGCGGTGACGCTACCAGCCTTGTCGAAGGCGGGACGCAAACCGGCCAACACGTCGGCCGTGGACTTGCGGTTGATGAACTCGTCGGCAGAAACGACGATTGGGTCACCCTTTTTCTGGGCGATGCTGAAGGGCACGATTTCGTCCACGAACTTGCCAGCGTCCTGCGCTGCCGCAGCCTTGTGCTGGCTGGCCAGGGCCAACGCGTCCTGCATCTCGCGGGTGATGCTATAGGCCTTGGCCACGTTCTCGGCGGTAATGCCCATGTGGTACTGGTTGTAAACGTCCCACAGGCCATCCACAATCATGGAGTCGATCATTTTCCAATCGCCCATGCGCTGGCCGTCACGGCTGCCGAGCAACACGTGAGGCGAGGCGCTCATGTTTTCCTGGCCACCGGCGATCACGATTTCGCTGTCGCCCCAGGCCACGGCCTGGGCTGCCAGCATCACGGCCTTGAGGCCTGAGCCACACACGGCGTTGATGGTCAGAGCCGGGGTTTCCTTGGCGATGCCGCTTTTCAGCAGTGACTGGCGGGCCGGATTCTGGCCCTGTCCAGCTGCCAGCACCTGGCCCAGAATGACTTCGCCAATCTGATCCGCACCCAGCCCAGTGCGTGCCAGCAGGCTTTTGATCACGCTGGCCCCCAGCTCGGGCGCGGGTACTTTGGCCAGCGCGCCGCCAAATTTACCGACGGCGGTGCGTGCGGCTGAAACGATAACGATGTCTTCCATGGTCCCTGTCTCCAATTGAGTGTGAATTGCGTACGTTTAAAAAATTAAGCCCTGGCCTTGACGTAGCTGCCAGGTGCGGGCATCAGCGCCTTGAACTTGCCTTTACCATAGGTCTTCGGGGCTGCAATCTGCTTGCCGGCCTGGCCCTTGAGCCAGTGCGACCAGTCGGTCCACCAGCTGCCCGCATGTTCCTCGGCTCCGGCAATCCAGTCCTCGGCGCTAGTCGGCAGCTTGCCATCGGCACGAATCCAATGGCTGCGCTTGTTCTTGGCGGGTGGGTTGATGACACCGGCAATATGGCCCGACGCACCCATGACAAAGCGCTTCTTTCCAGGCAGCACCTGGGTGGATGCATAGGAGCCGCCAATCGGCACGATATGGTCTTCGCGCGAACCGTAAATATAAAAAGGAATATCCACCTTTTGCATGTCAATCTTCTGACCGCAGACCGTGACCGCACCCGGCTTGATGAGCTTGTTTTCCAGATAGGTATTGCGCAGATACCATGCGTAATACGGGCCGGGCAGATTGGTGCTGTCGGAGTTCCAGTACAGCAGGTCAAAGGGCGGCGGCGTCTCGCCCTTGAGGTAGTTGCCCACCACGTAGTTCCAGACCAGGTCATTGGGACGCAAAAAGCTGAAGGTGCTGGCCAAATCGCCGCCCTTCATCAACCCGCCCTTGCCGAGTTCTTTTTCGCGGTATTGGACAAAGGATTCGTCAATGAACACATCCAGAATGCCGGTGTCGGTAAAGTCCAGCAAGGTGGTCAGCAGCGTGGCGCTAGCCACCGGCTTTTCGCCGCGTGCGGCCAGCACCGCCAGCGCCGTGCTGAGCATGGTGCCGCCTACACAAAAGCCCAGCGCGTTGATGCTCTCTGCACCGGTGATCTCCTGGGTGACGGTGATGGCCTTGATGACCGCATCTTCGATGTAGTTGTCCCAGGTCTTGTGACCCAGCGAGGCATCCGGATTGCGCCAGCTCACCACGAAGGTGCGATGGCCCTCGGCCACGGCGTAGCGGATCAGTGAGTTTTCGGGCTGCAGGTCGAGAATGTAGAACTTGTTGATGCAAGGGGGCACCAGCAAAAAGGGCTTTTCAAAGACCTTGGCGGTCAGCGGCTTGTATTCGATGAGCTGAAACAACTCGCTCTCGAAGACCACGGCACCCTCGGTGGTGGCCACGTTCTTGCCGACCTCAAACAGGCTTTCATCCGTCATCGACACATGACCTTGCTGGATGTCATGCACCAGGTTCTTGACGCCCTTGGCAATGCTTTCGCCCTTGCTGTCAATGGCCTTCTTCTGCGCCTCTGCATTGAAGGCCAGGAAGTTGCTAGGCGCGGCAGCAGCCACCCACTGCTCGACGGCAAAGCGGATGCGGCTTCGGGTCTTGACGTCGGCCTCCACCGCATCGGCCAGGCCCATCAGAGTGCGGGAATTCAGCATATAGACAGCGGCGGCGTAGCCGGCCATCGGATTGTCGTTCCAGGCGGCGTCGGCAAAACGGCGGTCGCCGCTCAGCTTGGGCGGCTTAAAGCCCTCGGAAAACAGACTCAAGGCCTCTTTCGAATAGCACTGCTGCAGCTCTTTGAGCTTGTCGGGTGAGAAGTGAATGTCCGGTGACTTGCCCGGCAGCTTGTCCATGCCAGGCATACCAGCGGCTCCAAGGTCCATGGTCTTGAACGATTCCAGCGCCTTGGTCCAGCCTTCGCTCAAGGCCACTTGAAACTGCTGAGCTGCCTGGTTCCAGAATTCGGGGGAGTTTTGCGTCACGTCGTCACCTTTGAATGCGTTCTCTTTAGAACGTTAGTATCTCAGCTTGTTGGTTCAATTTTCCTTACAAAAACCTATCCGAAACCCTTATGTACATCGTTCCGATTGCCTGGCTGTATGTGGCCCTGATGATGAGTGTGGCCGAGGCCACCAATAGCAACGGCACGGTTCTGGGTGCGATCGTCACCTTTGTGTTGTATGGCCTGCTGCCGATGGGCTTGATGCTCTACATCATGGGCACGCCCGCTCGCAAACGGGCCTTGCGTGCGCGCCAGGAACTGGAACGGGCAGAATTCGAAGCGGCAGCGCAGCAGCTAGCCGACGCGCCAGATGCAGGCGCCCAGGCGGCCGCTGACAGCGTCGCGCCGGTGCGAAAAGAAGCGTGAGGGGTTGGCCACGGTACACCAGTCTTGACTGCCGTCGTTGCCGTAAATGGCGGTCACACCCAGCGCGGTCAAACGCTGACGCGCCAGTTGCGGCAGATCGGCCAACCACTTATCCGGACCATGAGGGCTAAAACATGGTGCTGCCTGAGGTGCGTCGGCAACAAAGGCGGCGCGAACCTCCTCGCCCACCTCAAACGCGCTAGGCCCTATGCAAGGACCAAGCCAGGCCATCAAGCCCTGCGTAGTCACAGCAGCGCGCTCGCACAAACTAGAGGACGCGCGCTCCAGCACGCCTTGGCCATAAGCGCCCAACAGTCCACGCCAGCCGGCATGCGCCGCAGCCACGCCATGCCCCTGCGCATCACAAAACAGCACGGGCAGGCAGTCGGCCACCATCACGGTACAGGCCAGCCCGATGTCCGTGGTGATGGCACCATCCGCCTCCATGCCGTCTGGAGATTGCGCGTCGATGGCGGCAATGTGCATTCCATGCACCTGGTTTAGAAACACGGCACGCACGCCGACCGCCGCCTGCAGTTGCTGGCGGTTGCTGTACACAGCATGCGGGTCGTCGCCCACATGCAGGCCCAGGTTCAGACCGGCATAACGGCCAATCGACTGTCCGCCACTGCGGCTGGTGCACAGTGCTCGCACATTGGGGGGTGCGGGCCAGTCGGGTACCAGCCAATCGAATTCAGATATTTGCATAGCCACAGCATAATCTGAGCTCCTATCCCTCAAGCAGCTATGGAGCGCCCATGATTCTCGAATTGGCAGACATCCGCATTCACCCCGGCCAGAACGCCGCATTTGAAGAGGCAATTGCACGCGGCCTGCGCGATGTCATCGCACAGGCCAAGGGCTTTCAGGGCTTCAAACTCAACCGGGGCATTGAAAGTGCCGAGCGCTATGTGCTGCAAATCTTTTGGACAACGCTGGAAAACCACACCATCGATTTCCGCCAGTCTGAGGCCTTTACCCAATGGCGCGGCATTGTCGGACCCTTTTTTGCAGCGGCTCCAGTGGTGGAGCACTTTGATTTACTGGCCAAATCGGACTGATGCACCGCGCCCCCATCAAACATTGCAGGCAGTGCGGCACGGCAGTGGTCTACCGCATTCCCGACGACGGCGACACCAAGCAGCGTGCCGTCTGCCCGGCCTGCCAGACCATTCACTATGAAAACCCGCTGAATGTGGTGGGTACGGTGCCCTACCTTGGCGACAGGGTGCTGCTGTGCAAGCGCAATATCGAACCGCGCCTGGGCAAGTGGACCTTGCCGGCCGGCTTCATGGAGCTCAACGAAACCACGGCCGAGGGGGCGGCCCGAGAAACCGTGGAGGAAGCCGGCGCCCAGTTTGTGATGCAGGGCCTGTTCAGCCTGGTCAATGTGTCACGCGTGGGCCAGGTGCATCTGTTTTACCTGGCACAACTCACCAGCGAACAATTTGACCCGGGCCACGAGACCGTTGAGGCCCGGCTGTTTCTGGAAAGCGAGATCCCCTGGGACGAGCTTGCCTTTCGCACCACGCGCGAAACCCTGGAGTGCTATTTTGCCGACCGCCGCATGGGCGCGTTCTCCATTCACCACATCGACGTCTAGCCGCCACTCGCATGTTGCCCTGCTATGTCATGCTGGACCTGGAAACCACGGGTGGCAACGCGCTGCACGACCGCATCACCGAGATCGCTGCGGTACGCATAGAAAACGGAGTGGAAACCGCGCGCTGGAGCACCCTGGTCAACCCCGGCGTACGCATTCCGCCCTTTATTCAGGCGCTGACCGGCATCAGCGACGCCATGGTGGCCGATGCGCCAGCATTTGACGAGGTCGCCAAAAAGCTGCTGGAGATGCTGGAGGGCGCCGTGTTTGTGGCCCACAACGTGCGCTTTGACCACAGCTTTGTGCTGCATGAACTGGCGCGCCTGGACCTTACCTTCAAGCTCAAGACCCTGTGCACCGTGCGCCTGTCGCGCAAGCTCTATCCGCAGCACAAGGGCCATGGACTGGATGCCATTCTCAAGCGCCACGGGCTGCACACCCTTTCCCGGCACCGCGCCATGGGCGATGTGGAGGTGGTGCTGCAATGGCTGCAAATTGCCAAGACCGAGTTGGGTGAAGCCGCGGTGCAGCGGGCTGCGACCGAGTTGCTGCAAGGCAGTGCGGCCCTGCCACCGCAGTTGGAAACCGCGATATCTGACATTCCGGATAGCCCCGGCGTCTACCTGTTTTTTGGCGAAGGTGCGCTGCCCCTGTACATCGGCAAGAGCGTCACCATGCGCACCAGAGTTCTGTCGCACTTCCAGTCGGCGGCCAAGGTGGCGCGCGAGTTGCGCATACTCACCGAAATCAGACGCGTGGAATGGATTGAGACGGCCGGCGAGCTGGGTGCGCTGCTGCTGGAGTCGCGCCTGGTCAAGGAAAAGCAACCTGTTTACAACCGCCAGTTGCGCCGCGAAAAAGCCTTGTGCTCCTGGCAACTGATGGAAGATCCGCAGGCCAGCCCACTGCTCAAGCTGGTGCAACTCGACGACATGGTGCCGGGCCAATGGGGACAGCTTTACGGTAGCTACCGCTCCAAACGCCAGGCCACCGATGCGTTGCGCCTGCTGGCCGATAGCCACAGTCTGTGCCCGCAACGCCTGGGCCTGGAGCCTGGCAAGGGAGCCTGCTTTGCCTGCCAGACCGGACGCTGCAAAGGGGCATGCGCAGGGCGTGAGCCGCTGGTCTTGCACCGGCTGCGCCTGCAAATGGCGCTGGCCCAGCAGCGACTGCAGGCCTGGCCGCATCCGGGCAAGGTAGCGATCCGCGAGTACCAGGAGCAGACCGGGCGCACCGACTTCCATGTGTTTGAGAACTGGTGCCACATTGCAACCGTGAGCGATCCAGCCGAACTCGACGAGATCCAACACAGCCGCCAGGCGCTGGCCTTCGATCTGGATACCTACCGGCTGCTGCAAAAGCGTTTAGGCCCATCCGCCAGACATGACCCCTCCGTGTTTCAACTGGCTGAGTCGCGGTCCTGAACGCCAAAATGGCGCCTGCAACCGCCCTTCAACGACCAAGGTGGCGTGCGAGAATGTAAAAAAGGTATGGGATAGGTATGAAGTACAAAGCGCTTACATTGGGATTGGTTCTGGCTGGAACGGCGCTGGGGAGCGACGCGCTGACCTTAGGCAAAGCGCGGGGCGCGGCCTGGATCGGCCAGCCGCTGGAGTTGGTTGCTCCCGTGCAACTCGATCCCGGACAGACCGATGTGGGACTGTGCGCCGAAGCCGATGTGTTCTACGGCGACAGCCGCCAAGAGGCAAGCCGGGTGCAGGTGCAGTCCACGCCCAGCGAGCAAGCCGACACAATAAACCTCAAAATCACTTCGTCTGCAGCTATCGACGAACCCATTGTCAGCGTCTATTTGCGCGCTGGTTGCGCCCAGAAGTCCACCCGCAAATTTGTACTGCTGGCGGATTTCCCCAATGAGGTCGTGCCAAGCCGTGTTAGCGCGCCAACCGCGCCATCGATTGTCAGCGTAACTCCGCCGATGACACCCTCCAGTGCCCCGGCAGCGCTATCCGCACCGGTCACCAAGGCTTTGGCGAGCCGTAGCCGACCTGCCAAGCCAGCAAGATCGCCCAAGCAGCCAGTCATCCGTGTCACCAAACAAACCGCAACGCAGGCCGAAGGCAAGCCGCGTTTGCGCCTAGACCCGATTGAAGAATTTGGCGAACGCATCAGAGCACTGGAAGCTGCAAGCGCCAAGGCCAATGTGCAGGAGAACATCGCACGCGACAGCCAGAAGCTGCAGGCGCTGGAAAGTGATAGTCGCAGTCTGCTGAACCAAGCCGCCAAGAATGAGGCCGCACTGGCCGACATCCGGGCACGGCTGGAGAAGACGCAGGGCGACCGGGTTCCCGTGGCTGTGCTTTACGGATTGGCCGCACTGGTCGTGCTGGCCCTGGGTGCTATGGCGTTTTTGTGGACCCAGCGCACCAAACACATGGCCTGGAAGGGTGCTGGGCTTCACACTTCTGCCGGGCCTGCGAAGGAAACGGGTTTGGACCTGGACCTCAGCTGAAATAAGCAGCCCGGCCTGTTCCTCAGGGTTTGAAGCTAGCGTCTTCCAGCATCACCTTGTAGGAGTAGCCAGAACCGAAATCCTTGTTGGTGCGTACCGTGCCCACGGCGGTGACCGTGCTACCCACGCTGGTGCTAGCCGTGGTAGTAACCAGCACATCGTTGGATCCATCCTCGGACTTGCCGGAACCGTCACGCAGGTGTACCCAGTTCTTGCCCATGATGCCGGTGTTGACCTTGACCACCTTGGCGTGAATTTCAACGGTCTTGTCGCTGAGCTCCTTGGCGCTGGTCACCACCTCGGAAACCGTGCGGCCGCTCGGCCCTGCGGCCTTGGCAACCTTCACATCCGCTGCGGCCGCGCTAACAGGGGCAGTGGCGTGGGCCTTGGCCGCATCGCCGCCGTCTGCCTTCAAATTGCCAAACAGAATGCTGGGAAAGGTTCTCTTGAGCGTCTTGCTCTCAAAGTTGAGCATCTCCATGGTGTTTTCCACGGTCACCGTGGAGCCCACTTTTGCGTTCGTTAGGCCCACCGCAACCCAGGTGTCCTTGGCATCCACCTTGAGCAGCAAATAGCTGTAACTGTCGGTGTTCTTGACCTCCAGTACCTTGCCCTGAACCGTGTTGCCAGCAAACGCCGACCCCATTAGCGCGGTGGCAAGCGCCACAAAAATAAGGACACGAGGTACGGGCTTGAAAAAGTTCATAAAGTTCATTGTGGAGTGAATAAAGGTCGGGGCCGAGCCAGCGGCCTGGACATGGGCTCAGACACTTTAGTCAACAAATGGCTGCAGGTGTGATGAATAGGCCCATTTTTGCCCTGGATCAATAAAATCAGGGCAAGCACCTAATTTACCAATGAAAAAGGCCGCTAAGTAGTGATACCTAGCGGCCTTTAAACTGTCTAATGGTCGGTGTGAAAGGATTCGAACCTTCGACCCCTTGCACCCCATGCAAGTGCGCTACCAGGCTGCGCCACACACCGATCAAGCCTCAGATTATAACGTGAAAACAGGCGTTCTTTTAGTCAACGAGAGCCAATAGCTCACGAATTTCACACAGTTCGCGGCGCAGCAGTACCAGCGGCATAGAAGCATCGGAACAACGGTCATCCAAAACCAACTCCTCGCTGTCGATTTCCATGTCATTCCCGTCCATTTCTATCGCATCGACACCATCCAACAGGAGCTCGCCGTTGCGCTTCTTGTCACGCTCGACCTGGAGCAACTCCTGCATCTTGTTGCGCGCACCGCTGATGGTAAAGCCCTGGTCGTAGAGCAGGTCGCGGATGCGCCGGATCATCAAGACTTCGTGGTGCTGGTAATAGCGCCGGTTGCCCCGCCGCTTCATGGGGCGCAGTTGCGTGAACTCCTGCTCCCAGTAACGAAGCACATGGGGTTTTACGCCGCACAAATCCCCCACTTCACCAATGGTGAAATAGCGTTTGGCGGGAATGGGGGGGAGAGTATTCTCCATTGAAATCAATGCTGTACAGACTAAAGCGTAGAGGTTACTCTAAGTCTTGCCAGGACGCAAAGAACAAAACGCCCAGCGCTCAAATAAAGTGCAAATGTACATTCAAACGGACATTTTGGGTTTTTCGTCGTCCTGTATCTGCTCTTTAAGTTTGTGGCTGGCGTGAAAGGTCACCACACGGCGCGCCTGGATGGGAATTGCCTCCCCGGTGCGTGGATTGCGCCCTGGACGCGGCGCCTTGGTGCGAATCTGGAAATTGCCAAAGCCCGAAATCTTGACGTCGGAACCATCTACCAGGCTGACCGACATCAGGTCAAAAAAGGCGTCGATCATGTCCTTGGACTCGCGTTTGTTCAGCCCAATCTGCTCAAACAGCAGTTCCGCCAACTGTGCCTTGGTAAGCGCCGGCGTCTCCAGACTTTCAACTGAAAAATCCATGGTGTCTCGCTTCTTTATAAGGGCATCGTTTAGACGCGCTGGCGCGCATCCAGCACCTGGCTGAGCTGGTCGACAACGGCCTTCACGGTCGCCTCAATCTGCTCTTCGGTCAAGCTGGCTTCATCGCTGTTGAGCGTCAGGCGCACGGCCAGGCTGCGATCGGCAGCACCGGCCTCCACCACCGCATCCTTCGCCAATTTGGGACGGTACACATCAAACAACTGGGCATCGCGCAGCAGACCAGCGGTCGGCGCCGCCCAGATCGCCGACATCAGATCAGCATGAGTCACTGCATCCTTGACGACCACGGCCACATCGCGCTGCACCGCCTGCATCTTGGCAACGGCCTTGAACACCGGCACGGGGCGGACCAGGACGGCATCCAGATCCAACTCAAACAGCACCGGTGCCGTTGGCAAGTCATAAGACTGGCGCCACTTGGGATGCAACTCGCCGACATGGCCTATGCATTTGCCATCCAGCCAGACCGAGGCGCAACGCCCCGGGTGCATGGCCGGGTGCGTATCGGGCTTGAATTCAGTTGCTAGTGGTGCCAACAAGCTTTCGACGTCGCCCTTGACGCTGTAGAAGTCCACCGGCGCATCCTTGATGCTCCACTGCAGCGGATCGACACTGCCACTGGCCAGGCCGGATACGCGCATGGGTTGATCAAAGCCTTCCACGGTAGCGTCGGTATTCCTCACAGTGGCATCGCGCAGGAACACGCGACCCAGCTCGAACACCCGCACCCTGGACGCCTTGCGTGCCAGATTGAACTTGAGCACCTGCAAGAGCGAGCCAAGCAGAGAAGAACGCATCACGCTCATCTGGCTGGCAATCGGATTGAGCAGCTTGATGGGGTTGGGGTTGCCGGCCAGCTCATGCTCCCAGCGCTCTTCCACGAAGCTGAAATTGATGGTTTCCTGATACGACAAATCGGCCAGTGCGCGGCGCACCGCAAAAGAACTGCGCTGCGCCTCGGGGCGGATGCGCGCGGTGATCGGCGCCAATGGTGGCGTGTCGGTCAGGTTGTTGTAACCCACCATGCGCACCACTTCTTCGATCAGATCTTCTTCAATTTGCAGATCAAAGCGGAAGGACGGCGGCGCCACGGTGATGACACCATCGGTCTGAGTCAAGGACAGGCCCAGACCGGTTAGCGCATCGGCGCATTGCGCCTGTGTCAGGGGCATACCGATGATTTTGACCGCGCGGGCCACGCGCAGGCTGACCGGTTGGGACACGGGCATATTGGGCTTCTGGTCGTCAACGGGTCCGCAAGTGGTCTCGGGCGTGCCGCAAATATCGATGATCAGTTGCGTGATGCGCTCCAGATGCTCCACCGTCAACTCGGGGTCTACACCGCGCTCGAAGCGGTGACCGGCATCGGTGGAAAAGTTAAAGCGGCGCGAGCGCCCGGCAATCGACTTGGGCCACCAGAAGGCAGCTTCCACGTAGACATGCCGCGTGTCGTCCGACACGGACGTGGCGTCGCCCCCCATGATGCCGGCCAGCGATTCGACCTGCACCTCATCGGCAATCACGCCGACCTTTTCATCCACAGTGACGGTATTGCCATTGAGTAACTTGAGCTGTTCGCCCGGCTTGCCCCAGCGCACATCCAGACCGCCGTGAATCTTGTCCAGGTCGAAAATATGGGACGGGCGACCGAGTTCGAACATCACGTAGTTAGAGATGTCCACCAGCGCGGTGACGCTGCGCTGACCACAGCGTGCCAGACGGTCCACCATCCACTGCGGTGTCGCGGCCTTGGTATTGACGTTGCGCAGCACGCGCCCGGAGAAGCGGCCGCACAGATCGGGGGCGCTGATTTTGACCGCCACGCGGTCCTGATTGCCCACGGCCACTTCCGGGAAAGACGGCGACAGCAGCGGAGCGCCGGTGAGTGCGGACACTTCTCGCGCCACACCGTAGACGCTTAAGGCATGCGCCAGATTGGGCGTGAGCTTCAAGGTGAACAACGTGTCATCCAGATTCAGATGCTCGCGGATGTTCTGCCCCAGCGGCGCATCGGCGGCCAGTTCCAGCAGGCCGCCATGGTCTTCGGAGAGTTTGAGTTCGCGCGCCGAGCACAACATGCCCTGGCTTTCCACGCCGCGCAGCTTGCCGACCTTGATGACGAAGGGTTTGCCGTCTTCACCGGGCGGCAACTCGGCACCGACGAGCGCGCAGGGAATGCGGATGCCGACGCGCGCATTGGGTGCGCCGCAGACGATGTTGAGCAGCTCAGTCTGGCCGACATCGACCTTGCAGACGCGCAGACGGTCGGCATTGGGATGCTGCTCGGCTTCCTTGATTTCGCCCACCACGATATGGGTAAAGGGCGGTGCCACGGCTTGGAGTTCTTCGACCTCCAGACCGGCCATGGTCAGCGTTTCAGCGAGCTCTGCCGTGCCCATTGCGGGGTTGCAGAAAGTGCGTAGCCAGGATTCAGAAAATTGCATGTTCAGCTCGAGCGTATTTGATGGGTTGTTACTGGAATTGCGAAAGGAATCGCACGTCGCCATCAAAGAAAAGGCGCAGGTCGTTCACGCCGTAGCGCAGCATGGTGAGCCGGTCCGGGCCCATGCCAAAGGCAAAGCCGATGAACTTCTCCGGGTCAAGACCCATGTTGCGGATCACATTGGGATGCACCTGGCCGGAACCGGCCACCTCCAGCCAGCGACCGGACAAGGGCCCACTTTGGAACTGGATGTCGATCTCGGCGCTGGGCTCGGTAAACGGGAAGAAGCTGGGGCGAAAGCGCAGCACCAGATCGTCGCTCTCGAAGAAGGTGCGGCAGAAATCGGTGAACACAAACTTCAGGTCCTTGAAGCTGACGTTCTCGCCCACCCACAGGCCTTCGCACTGGTGGAACATGGGCGAATGGGTGGCGTCGCTGTCGACGCGGTAGGTGCGACCCGGGGCAATGACGCGAATCTCGGGCATGTCGCCGCAATACAAGCCATCGGCACTGGCGCCCACCAAAGCGCGGTGTGCCTTGACGTGCTGCACGGCGTAGCGGATCTGCATCGGGCTGGTGTGGGTGCGCAGCAAATTGGGCGCGGTCTCGGAGCCACCCTCCACATAGAAGGTGTCGTGCATGGAGCGCGCTGGGTGGTCTTCGGGCGTGTTGAGCGCGGTGAAGTTGAACCAGTCGGACTCGATCTCGGGGCCCTGGGCCACATCGAAACCCATGGAACCAAAGATGGCCTCGATGCGTTCCAGCGTCAGCGACACGGGGTGCAAACCACCCTGCCCGCGCGTTCGTCCCGGCAGCGTCACATCCAGCGCCTCGGCCTGGAGTTGAATCTGCAGCTCGGCATCGGCCAGGCCCTGGCGGCGCGCGGTCAGCGCGGCCTCAATCGCCTGCTTGGCCAGGTTGATGGCGGCACCGCGTGCCTTCTTCTCGTCGACGCTGAGAGCGGCCATGCCCTTCATCATCTCGGTGATCTTGCCGGACTTGCCCAGGAACAAGGCCTTGGCATTTTCCAGATCGGCCGGTGTGGCGGCCTGGGCAAAGGCGGCCTGGGCGGATTCGACGATGGCATTCAACTCGTTCATAGGGACTTTTTTGGACTATTTGGGTATGCGGTTCAATGGAAAAAGGGCTAGTGCTCTTTCAAGCAATAGCCCTTTGTTCGTGCGCCAGGCGCTTACGCGCTCAGCCGAGAATCAAGCAGCCAGCTTGGCCTTGACCTGTTCCACGATGCTTGCAAAAGCAGCCATGTCATGGATGGCGATATCTGAGAGAACCTTGCGGTCAATCTCGATACAAGCCTTCTTCAGACCGTTGGCGAATTGGCTGTATGTCATGCCGCACTGACGCGCAGCCGCATTGATACGGGCAATCCACAACTGACGGAACACGCGCTTCTTGGTGCGGCGGTCACGGTAGGCATATTGCCCAGCCTTCATCACCGCTTCTTTAGCGACGCGGAATACATTACCGCGGCGACCGCGGAAACCCTTTGCGAGGGCGAGAACTTTTTTGTGGCGGGCGCGAGCCGTTACACCACGTTTGACGCGAGGCATTGAATTACTCCTTGTTCGTCGTTAATTAAATACCACGGCCGGGGAGCATCTGTGCCATGTGACCCATATTGGTCGCATGAACAGCTGTCGATCCGCGCAGATGGCGTTTATTTTTGGTGGTCTTCTTGGTCAGAATGTGACGTTTGAAGGCTTGGCCGCGTTTAACGGTTCCACCGGGACGAACGCGAAAGCGTTTTTTCGCCGCGCTCTTGGTCTTCATTTTGGGCATGTCATGCTCCTTCTTGTCTGTGCTCGCGAGGCGTCCGGAAAGAGTTTCCAGCCTTGTTGGCCCCGAGCCACTGAGTGGAAAGTGATTAAGCTCTCCACTGTCTGGCGAGCTTTTAAGCTCACCACTTTTATTTCAACCGGTGACCAGACCGATTGAAAAAATTACGCCACAGATTCTGCTGCAGGCTTAGGTGCTCCAGGCTTTTTACGACCTGGTGCAATCATCATGACCATTTGACGGCCTTCGAGCTTGGGAAACTGCTCGACCAGAATCGAATCACCCAACTCTTCGCGCATGCGCTGCAGCAAAGCCAGTCCGATTTCCTGGTGGGTGATTTCCCGACCCCGGAAGCGCAAGGTAATCTTGCACTTGTCGCCGTCTTCCAAGAAGCGCCGGATATTGCGCACCTTGATGTTGTAGTCGCCATCGTCGGTACCGGGTCGGAACTTAATTTCCTTGACCTCGATGACCTTTTGCTTGGACTTCGCTTCCGCAGCCTTCTTTTGTTCCTGGTACTTGAACTTACCGTAATCCATCAAACGACAGACCGGCGGGTTCGCCGTGGCAGAAATCTCAACCAGATCCACATCCAATTCGCCGGCAAGGCGCAGGGCTTCCATCAGACTCACAACGCCCAACGGCTCATTTTCAACCCCGGTGAGGCGAACCTCAGGGGCCATGATTTCCCGGTTTAGACGGTGTTTACGTTCTTCACGCTGACGGCGGTCACGAAATTCAGTAGCGATGGCTCAATCCTTTTCAATTTTTGCCACGAACGTGGCGATTGCCGTACAGCGCACGCAGGCAAACCAGCATCTTTGGAAACAACCTTAGATTGAGGATTTGCTTGCAATGTCACCCAAGATTTTTTGCACAAAGGCATCAAGGGGCATTGCTCCGAGGTCTTGTCCACCACGGGCGCGCACTGCAACAGCGCCAGCTGCCATCTCTTTGTCACCCATAACAAGAAGGTACGGCAGCTTTTGCATCGAATGCTCGCGTATTTTAAGCGTAATTTTCTCGTTACGCAGATCTAATTTGACCCTAAGCCCTTGATCCTGCAGCGTTTTCGCTACAGTTTTGCAATATTCGGCTTGTGCATCGGTGATATTGAGCACCGCAATCTGCACCGGCGCCAGCCAGGCAGGCAAGGCACCGGCACTTTCCTCGATCAAAATTCCGATGAAACGCTCCAGACTGCCAACGATGGCCCGGTGCAACATCACGGGCCGATGGCGCGCGCCGTCTTCACCCACGTATTCGGCATCCAGGCGCTCGGTCATAAAAAAGTCCACCTGCATGGTGCCACACTGCCACTGGCGGCCAATCGCGTCCTTCAAGGTGTATTCGATCTTGGGACCATAAAAAGCGCCCTCGCCCGGCGTGATTTCATACTCGCAACCGGAGGCGCGCAGGCTCTCGATCAGGGCATGCTCGGCCTTGTCCCAGCTTTCTTCCGAGCCGATGCGCTTTTCCGGACGCGTGGCGATCTTGTAAATGATGTTCTTGAAGCCGAAATCGGCATAGACCTTTTGCAGCAGCGTCGTATAGGCCACGCACTCCGACAGAATCTGGTCTTCGGTGCAGAAAATGTGGCCATCGTCCTGCGTAAAGCCGCGCACCCGCATGATGCCGTGTAGACCGCCCGAGGGCTCGTTGCGGTGGCAGTTGCCGAACTCGCCGTAGCGCAAGGGCAGATCGCGGTAGCTCTTGATGCCCTGCTTGAAAATCTGGATGTGGCCCGGACAGTTCATCGGCTTCAAGGCGTACTCGCGCTTTTCCGACTCGGTGATGAACATGTTTTCGCGGTACTTGTCCCAGTGACCCGTCTTCTCCCACAGACCCTTGTCCAGCAGCTGCGGGCCCTTGACTTCCTGGTAGCCGTTGTCCTGGTAGACGCGGCGCATGTACTGCTCCACGCCTTGCCACAGGGTCCAGCCCTTGGGGTGCCAGAACACCAGGCCGGGCGCATGCTCGTCGATATGGAACAGGTCCAGATCGCGGCCCAGTTTGCGGTGGTCGCGCTTCTCGGCCTCTTCCAGCATGGTCAGATGCTGTTGCAGATCGTCCTTGCTGGCCCAGGCCGTGCCATAGACGCGCTGCAGCATTTCGTTCTTGTGGTCGCCACGCCAGTAGGCGCCGGCCAGCTTCATCAGCTTGAAATGCTTGAGCTTGCCGGTGCTGGGCACGTGGGGGCCGCGGCATAGATCTTCGAACTTGCCTTCGCGGTACAGAGACACATCCTGGTCGGCAGGAATGCTCTCAATAATCTCGGCCTTGTAGTGCTCGCCCAGTCCCTTGAAGTAGGCCACGGCCTCGTCACGTGGCAGCACGCGGCGCGTCACCGGCTCGTCCTTGTTGGCCAGCTCGGCCATCTTCTTTTCCATGGCGACCAGGTCTTCAGGGGTGAAGGGGCGCTTGTAGGAGAAGTCGTAGAAAAAACCGTTCTCGATCACCGGACCGATGGTGACCTGGGCGTCGGGAAACAGTTCCTTGACCGCATAGGCCAGCAAGTGGGCCGTGCTGTGGCGAATCACTTCCAGGCCATCGGCGTCCTTGGCGGTGATGATGGACAGCGCGCTGTTAGCCGTCATCTGGTAACTGGTATCGACCACCTTGCCGGCACTGACAGGCTCGCCTTCGGCCCGGACCTTGCCAGCCAGCGCCGCCTTGGCCAGGCCGGCACCAATGGATGCAGCCACTTCGGCCACCGTGACCGGGCCGGGGAATTCGCGCTGGGAACCGTCTGGAAGTGTGATTTGAACCATGGTGTGTACCGAAAAGGAAGTGTTTCGTAAAAAGCAAAAAGCGCGGAACGGGCCGCGCTTCATGTCTTTTCTCGCTCTTATAGAGCCTCGCGGCCAGATTTTAACCGCAGTCTGCCCCATGAAAAAAGCCGGGCCTCCTTTCAGAAGTCCGGCCCCGTTCAACTCAAAAAGAGCTTAGTGGAACTGCTCTTCTTCGGTAGAACCGGTCAAAGCCGTCACGCTGGACTTGCCGCCCTGGATCACGGTGGTGACTTCGTCGAAGTAACCGGTGCCCACTTCTTGCTGGTGCGACACGAAGCTGTAACCACGTTCGCGGGCTGCGAATTCGGGCTCTTGCACCTTTTCCACGTAGGCGGTCATGCCGCGCTTCACGTAGTCTTGTGCCAGATCGAACATGTGGTACCACATGTTGTGGATACCAGCCAGCGTGATGAACTGGTACTTGTAACCCATGGCGCCGAGTTCCTTCTGGAACTTGGCAATGGTGGCGTCGTCCAGGTTCTTCTTCCAGTTGAAGGAAGGCGAGCAGTTGTAGGCCAGCATCTTGCCGGGGTGCTTGGCGTGCACGGCGTCGGCAAACTTCTTGGCAAATGCCAGGTCGGGCGTACCGGTTTCGCACCACACCAGATCGGCGTACTCGGCGTAGGCCACGGCGCGGGAGATCGCCTGGTCCATACCCTTTTGGGTCTTGTAAAAGCCTTCGGCAGTGCGCTCACCGGTCAGGAAAGGCTTGTCGTTCACGTCGTAGTCGCTGGTCAACAGATCGGCGGCTTCGGCATCGGTACGGGCAATCACCAGGGTGGGCACGCCGTAGACGTCGGCAGCCATACGGGCGGCGATCAGCTTCTGGCAGGCTTCGGTGGTGGGGACCAGCACCTTGCCACCCATGTGACCGCACTTCTTCACGGAAGCGAGTTGGTCTTCAAAGTGCACGCCACCAGCGCCGGAGCGGATCATGGCCTTCATCAGTTCATAGGCATTCAACACGCCACCGAAACCGGCTTCTGCATCGGCAACGATGGGAGCGTGGTAGTCGATGTAACCGGCGTCGCCAGGGCCAACACCCTTGGACCACTGGATTTCATCGGCGCGGCTGAACGAGTTGTTAATGCGCTCGACCACCTTTGGCACCGAGTCCACGGGGTACAGGGACTGGTCCGGGTACATGGCGGAATATTCGTTGTTGTCGGCAGCGACTTGCCAGCCCGACAGGTAGATGGCTTTCACGCCGGCCTTGACCTGTTGCATGGCTTGGCCACCGGTCAGGGCGCCCAGGCAGTTCACATAGTCTTCGGTGTGGAGCAGGTCCCACAGCTTTTCAGCGCCGCGGCGCGCCAGGGTGTATTCCACCTGGAAGGAACCGCGCAGGCGGACCACGTCAGCGGCGGTGTAACCGCGCTTGATGCCCTTCCAGCGGGGGTTGGTGGCCCAGTCTTTTTCCAGGGCGGCGATTTGCTGTTCGCGGCTGAGTTGTTCGTTCAGGGATTGAGGCATGAAACACTCCTTAGTTGGTAAATGGTTGACTCGGGTTTTGCGTTGCAATTCCGTTGCCGTGGATCAATTCTAAGTCTTCTATAAGACTTATTCTGATCTTATGTCTTATATAAGACTTAAATTTTTTCCAATGAAATCAGCAACTTACAAGCACCAAGCCACAATGCAAAATCCATTTTTTACAATGCGGAAAAATATCGGCCTTAAGTAAGTGCCGATAATTCACATTATGAAATGCTGCAACACAGCATAAAACCCGAACCCGTCTAGAAGGCGTCGGCGTAGCGCTGCAGCTCCCAGTCGCTGACCTGCAGGTTGAAGGCATCCCACTCTGCGCGCTTGAGCTGGATGAACTGGGCACAGAATTCGACTCCGACGGCCTCGCGCAGCACCGCGTCCGCTTCCAGCGCGTCGAGGGCTTCATCCAGACTGCGAGGCAAGCGCTCGGGCATGGTGTCGCCACGGGCGAGCCGCTCATACAAATCCTCAGCACAGGGAAGCGGCGGCACCATGGCGGCGTCCATCCCCATAAGCCCGGCTGCCAGCGTCGCTGCAATCGCCGCATAGACATTGCACGACGGGTCTGGCAGACGCCATTCAATGCGGCCGGCAACGGTACGGACCAGGCATGTGCGGTTGTTGTCGCCATAGGCCTTCCAGACCGGCGACCAGGTGGTACCGGATGCGCTGTTGCTGCTGGCCAGTCGCTTGTAGCTGTTGACCGTCGGTGCGCATAGTGCGCTGAGCGCGTCGGCATGGTGCAACAGACCAGCTGCAAACTGATGGCCTTGTGGACTTAAGCCCAAGGCACCGGCGGCATCGGTAAAGATAGCTTCTCCGCAAGCATCGGTAATGCTCAGGTGAAAGTGCAGGCCGCTGCCCGGTGCGGTAGCGAGCGGCTTGGGCATGCAGCTAAACACCATGCCGTGCTTTTCGGCGATCACATGGGCCGTCATTTTGAATAGCAGGTAGCGGTCGGCCGCTGCCAGCGCGTCATCAAACTTGTAGTTGATCTCGTACTGACCACAGGCATCTTCGTGGTCAATCTGCTGCAGCTCAAAACCGAGCTGCGTCAAGGTGCTGCGCATCTCCTCAATGAACGCGCCATTGCGGTGAATCGCCTTGAGGTCGTAGGAGGGCTTATCGAGTTGATCGTCTGCATCGGCCACTTGCCAGCGCCCACCGTGCCCCTTTTTTAACAAAAAGAACTCGGGCTCTATGCCCACCCACAGCGTCCAGCCGCGCTCTTGAATCTTCTGCAAGACCGACTTCAGCATCTGTCTAGAGCAGGTCTGCAGCGCCTCACCGCCGGCGAAGCCATCGCACACCGCATGCGCCACGCCTGGCATAAACGGCAGGGCGCGCAGGGATTGCGGAACCACCCGGCCGTAATACTCGCTGCGCGCACCATGGCGCGGCAGTCCCGTGCCCCAAATGCTGGGTCCGGCAAAACCTGCGCCCTGCTCCACCCACTCTTTCAAGTTATCCAGCGGCACGAGCTTGCCCTTGGCAACACCGTGCAGGTCACAAAACTGCGTGAAAATGGAGTGAATGCCTTGCGACTTCAGGCGGTCCACGGTGGGCTGGTAGGGATTCATGGGCAGTCGTAAAAAAGGGCAGCGCTGTCAAACCGGGCTATCGATGCGAATCCAGGTGGTCTTGGTTTCGGTGTACTTGTCAAAGGCATGCAGCGACTTGTCGCGGCCCACGCCGCTTTGCTTGAAACCACCAAAGGGCACGGTGATGTCGTCCTCGTCATATTGGTTGACGTGCACGGTGCCAGCACGCAACGCGCGGGCCACGCCATGCGCCTTGTTGATATCGCTGGTCCAGACACCGGCCTGCAGACCATAGACGCTGTCATTGGCCATGCGCACCGCCTCGGCAGCGTCCGCAAACGTAAGCACCGACAACACCGGGCCGAAAATCTCCTCGCGCGAAATTTTCATCTCGGGCTTCACGCCATCAAAAATGGTGGGCTGCACATAGCAGCCGCCGGTCTCCGCCATGACCTGCTCGCCACCGGCAATCAGCCTGGCCCCTTCGGCCTTGCCGCTGGCAATAAAACCCAGCACCGACTGCAGCTGGATCTGGTCGACGATGGCGCCCATCACCGTGGTGGGCAGCGTCGGGTTGGCCGGCGCATAGCCGGGCACCAGGGCCAGGGCTTTTTCCAGAAAACGCTCCTTGATGCTGTCCTGCACGAACAGGCGCGAAGGTGCGTTGCAGCTCTCGCCCTGGTTGAAAAAGATGCTGCCGATGGCGGCCTCCACCGCCTTGTCCAGATTCGGGCAATCCGCAAACACGATGTTGGGCGACTTGCCACCGAGTTCGGTCCAGGCCCGTTTGAGGTTGCTTTGCCCGGCCATCACATGAATCTGTTTGCCGACACGGGTGGAGCCAGTGAAGGCGATGCAGTCCACATCCATGTGCAGGGCCAGGGGCGAGCCGGCCTCCTGCCCGTAGCCGGTGACCACATTGAACACCCCCTCCGGAATGCCCGCCTCCAGCGCCAGATCGGCCAGGCGCAAAGCCGTGAGTGGCGACTTTTCGCTGGGCTTGAGCACCACCGAATTGCCGCTGGCCAGGGCCGGCGCAATCTTCCACGCGGCCATGATCATGGGGTAGTTCCAGGGCACGATGACTCCCACCACACCGACCGGCTCGCGCGTGATCAGCGCCAGCGAAGTAGCTGGCGTGGGCGCGATCTCGTCGTAAATCTTGTCCACCGCCTCGCCATACCAGCGTATGCAGTTGGCGGCGCTGTTGACGTCCACGCCGCGCGCATACTTCACCGGTTTGCCCATGTCCAGGGTCTCGGTCAGGGCCAGTTCATCACCATGCTTTTGAATCAAATCGGCAAAGCGGATCATGACGCGCTTGCGCTGCGCCGGTGCCATGCCGCTCCAACGTTTGTCTTCAAAGGCGGCACGCGCAGCGGTCACGGCGACGTCGATATCGGCCGCACCACAACGCGCCACCTGGGTCAGCACGCGGCCGTCCACCGGCGAGATGCAGTCGAATAACTGGCCGTCTTTGGCTGCTACGCGCTTGCCGTTGATCAGGGCGCGACCGTCGTATTCAATGTCTTGTGGGGGTTGAGCTGGCTTCATATCATCCTCTGTTTGTCATGAGCTGCATGGGTAAGGCGAAAGGCCTTGGCCTTGCATTGGGTTGATGCATTTTGCCCTGCCCATGGCCTGAAGACAGGGCCATTTGGCTCAAGCCCGAGGCTCCATTATTTGCGCCTTCCGGCGATCGCAAGCGCCGAAAAAAAACGCCCCGAAGGGCGCTGTTTTGCATCCGATGTTAGCGGATCAGAAGTTGACCAATGCCTGCAAGGCAAAGATATTGTTGGTGGTGCTCATGTTGCCGCTGTTGTAGTCATAAAAAGCGGCGGTCGATGCAAAGTCGCGGCGGAACTCGCCACGCAAGGATGCATTTTGCGTCAGGTGATAGGTCGCAGAAAAAGCCAGGGCGGCGCGGTTGGTGCCGGTTTGACCGGTCGGATCGCTTGCATCCGGGCCGAATCCGTTGACTGCGTCGCCGGTATTGGTTCCACCGTGATTCAACTGATTCAGTGTGAATATGCCACCGCCATTGGTCTGGTTGTTGAGGTAGTCCAGACGGGTGGCCAGCGTCCAACGTGGGTCAACCTTCTCGGACAACAGTAGTGACATGCCATACCAGCGCGAATCCTGCGTATTACCGCTGGCGTCCAGGCTGTAGGCACCATTTTGCTGCGTGCCATAGGTGAACTGCAGGTTGCCGCTAAAGGTTCCGCGCGTGAAATTGCCGTCGATTTCAAACGAATTGACGGTACCGAAACCAACCAAAGGTGTGGGCATATTTGGCAGCAGATAACCGGTGAATTCGACGCCCCAGAACTCCTCTTGCGTATAGGCCGCGTTGTAGATAAAGCCAGCATTGTTGTTAGACTGCCCCCCTGTTCCTGTGAGGCTCGCTGCCGTGTCGCCCCGGGAACTGTTGACATTCGCAACAAACAGCTTGGTCTCCCAGGGGCCGCGCACCATATCCAGGCCCACCCCGGTGTAGAAATACGCGCCCGTGAAATCCCATAACAGGTTGTGCGTCACAAAGTTGGTCGCGTAGGTGGGGTACAGCTGATTCGAAGTGATATTGTTTTCACCGACATAGGTCGGATACCAGGGCTCATAACCCGACACATCCGGCATCTGGCCCACCATCAGCCGAGTGCTGGCGCCATTGATGGGGATGGAGGCGGAGGCTTCCTGAATAATGGAGCCATTGGTGCTAGCTGAAAATGCGCCGCCAGCACTCTTGGTCGGCATCAGGGTCAGGTGGAACTTGGTGCCACCTTCCATTTCCTTTTGCAGATCGAGGTAGGCCACGCCGAACATGGAGTCGTCATAGGAGGTGGCTGCGGGCGTATTGCCAAACGAAAATCCGGATGAGTTCTTGTTCTGGTTCCAGATATACACAGGGTCAATGCCGCCGCTGATGCGCAGGCCCTTCATGCCGTTGCTGCTGGACACGTCGTCGGCGGCCTCGACCTTGGTCTTGATGCGATTGAACTCTTCCAGTTCCACCGCGGGGGGTGCTTCGGCCACGGTGGGCGCAGCAGCCTTTCCCCTGATCAGGTCCTGGAGTTCCTTGACCTGCGCCTTCAGGATCTCGATTTCACTTTGCAACTGCGC
>CAIMZI010000132.1 GCA_903845935.1 uncultured beta proteobacterium
GTCCATGGCCTTGGCGATGATGTCGCCAATGCTGCTATCGCTGTTGGCAGAAATCGAACCCACTTGGGCGATTTCTTTGGTCGTGGTGGTGGGCTTGGAGGCTTTTTTCAGCTCCGCGATCAGGGCGTGAACCGCCTTGTCAATACCGCGCTTCAAGTCCATGGGGTTCATGCCAGCGGCCACGTACTTCATGCCTTCGTGCACGATGGCTTGTGCCAGCACGGTTGCAGTAGTGGTGCCGTCGCCCGCGTTGTCAGAGGTTTTGGAAGCAACTTCCTTGACCATCTGCGCGCCCATGTTTTGCAGCTTGTCTTTGAGTTCGATTTCCTTGGCCACGGACACACCGTCCTTGGTCACGGTGGGGGCGCCGAAAGAGCGCTCCAGAACCACGTTACGGCCTTTGGGGCCGAGGGTTACCTTGACTGCGTTAGCCAGGATGTTCACGCCTTCAACCATGCGTGCGCGGGCTTCGCCGCCGAAAATTACGTCTTTTGCTGCCATGTTTATGACTCCAGAAATTTAAAGATTTAAAAGTGACTTGGTATGCGTGGAGAAATTACTTCTCGACAACAGCAAACAAATCGTCTTCTTTCATGACCAACAGCTCATCGCCATCGACCTTGACGGTCTGGCCAGAGTACTTGCCGAACAAAACGCGGTCACCAACCTTGACGGTCAGAGCGGCGATTTCGCCCTTGTCATTGCGCTTGCCGGGGCCAACTGCCAGCACTTCGCCTTGATCAGGCTTTTCAGCGGCGTTGTCAGGGATGACGATGCCGGAGGCTGTTTTGGTTTCACTTTCAACGCGTTTAACGATTACGCGGTCGGCCAGAGGACGCAGTTTCATGAGGAATCTCCTTGATTTCGAAACAGAGGTAAAAAAACAAGGTGTCGACCGCAATCAGTCGGCACCCATTCAAGCTTCAGTCGGCGATGTTAGCACTCGTCTGATCTGAGTGCTAATAATGCGGCCGTTTTTTTTGGTTTCAAGGGCCCGGTGCGTAGCGCGCCTACAATACGCCTGTGTTTTAACCGAACACATTCGCTAGGGGTGTTGATTTGCGCAAGCAAGCCGACTGAGAAAGTCCCTTTGAACCTGATTGAGGTAATCCTCGCGCAGGGAAGCAAATCCATATCGGCGCCGTGCTTTTTCTCAAGGCACTGCGCTATTCGGATTCAGCCCACCTGCCACACTTTTGCATGGAGCAATGGAATGGCAACGTCACACAGCGGTACAGCAACCGCCACAAATCAAGCTTTAATCAGTCTGCCCGCGTCAGAGCGGGTTTTCAGTTGGCACGAACATGCATCCCTCTGGTTCAGCCTGGGGGTGGGTCTCTTGGTTATGCAAATGGGCGCCTACTTGGTGCCTGCAGTCGGCACGTTTGACGCAGCCCTGGCCATTGCCCTGGGCACCGCCGTGGGCGCCGGCCTGCTGGCCTGGACCGCCAAACTCGGCGCAGACTCCGGCCTGACCAGCGCCGGCCTGATGCACCAGACCTATGGCAGCCTGTTCGCCCGATTGCCGGTGCTCTTGAATATTGCGCAGCTGATTGGCTGGACCACCTTTGAGTTGGTCATCATGCGCGACGGCACGGCCGCCATTGGCAAGCAGTCTTTTGGTCTGTCGCTCGACACTGTGGCGGGCAACGCGGCCACCACCCTGCTATGGGGCGCGGTGCTGACGCTGCTCTTGATGGGTTCCATGACGCAACTGGTGCGCAAGATCATTGGCCGTTATGGACTGCCGCTGGTGATCGCCTCGCTGCTGTGGCTGAGTTGGCAGTTTGGCGCCAAGGTGCAGGCCGGTGGCTGGGGCGTGTTTATGGCGCGTGCCGGTGATGGCAGCATGGGCCTGCTCTCGGCCATGGATCTGGTGATTGCCATGCCGGTGTCCTGGTTGCCGCTGGTCGCCGATTACGCGCGTTTTGGCAAGAGCGGTAAGGGCGCCTTTTCTGGCACCTGGATCGGCTTCGCCGTAGCCAATATCTGGTGCTACGCCCTGGGCGTGATGGTGGCCAGCGTCTCGGCGCCTGACGCCGACCTGGTCAATACTTTGTTGTTGGCGCAGGGCGGGCTGATCGCCCTGTCGCTGATTCTGGTGGACGAGATCGACAACGCCTATGGCGATGTGTACTCGGGCGCAGTTTCCAGTCACAGCATCTTGCCCAAGGTTTCGATCCGCACCTGGGGCATGGCTTTGGCCGTGTTGTGTACCGGTCTGGCCTTGGTACTGCCGATGCGCGGTCTGGAGCCGTTCCTGCTGATTCTGAGCTCGGTGTTTGTGCCGCTGTATGGCGTGATTTTGGGCAGACTCGGCTTTGGCTCAACCAGTTCATCCATTCCTTGGGTGAAGGTGGATTACCTGGCCGCCGGAATTTGGATCGTTGGCATTGGCGTGTTTCAGGCCCTGACCAACTGGGCGCCGCAATGGGGTGCGACCTTGCCGACGCTGCTGCTCACCGGAGTGTTGGCTGTCGTTACACGCAAGCGGGGATAAGTCGGAGCAGCTGCTTTTTGCACGCCGCTGCCAGCGATGCTGGTGCGTATGAACGGAATAGCCAATACCCATTGCATGGCGGCCTGAGTCCAGAAGTGTCTTCATGCTCTCACGAGCGCAAAGCCAGTCGGAAATTACAGCGGTTTGCGCACCATGGCCTGCGGCGCAAAACCGTGGTTGAGTGGCCCGCCACCTTTGCCGGTTCGTACCTTCGAACCCGCCTGCAGTGCGCCGCGTATGTAGACGCGCGCCGACTGCACCGCCTGCTGTAGCCCTTGCCCTAACGCCAGATAGGATGCAATCGCTGACGACAGCGTGCAACCCGTGCCATGCGTGTTGGGTGTGTGGATGCGTGCATCCCGCATCCAGATTTTTTCGCCACTGCGTAGCGCCAGCAGGTCGCTCACCACCTCGCCCTGTAAATGCCCACCCTTGACCAGCACCGCCTGCGCACCCATGGCCAAAAGCTCGGTGGCCGCAGCTTCCATGTCGACCTCGGTATGCAAGGCCCGCTGCACCAACAAGGCCGCTTCGTCCAGATTCGGCGTGATCAGCACGGCACGTGGGAACAGTTCGCGCACCAGCACGTCCACCGCGCTGGTATCAATCAGCACCGCGCCGCTGGTGGCCACCATCACTGGGTCGAACACCACGTTCGGCAGCGCATGGCGCTCAATCGCCTCGGCCACTGTTTGCACAATGTCTGGCGAATGCAGCATGCCAATCTTGACCGCGTCCACGCCTATGTCATCCAGCACAGCGTCAATTTGGTCGCGCAGCATTTGCGGCGGCACGCCATGGATGCTGCGCACACCGCAGGTGTTTTGCGCGGTCAGCGCCGTGATGGCCGTCATGCCGTAGCAGCCCAGCGCGCTCATGGTTTTGAGGTCGGCCTGAATGCCCGCGCCACCACCGCTGTCGGAGCCCGCAATGCTGAGCACGCGGGGGTAGCTGAAGGACAAGACAGGGGGCAGGGCCGGGGGCAAGGTGTCAGTGGGCATCGATTAACTTTCTCAACTGTTGGCTGGCCGCGAGCGGGTCGTCGGCCGAGCAGATGGCGCTGACCACGGCCAGGCTGTCTGCACCGGCCTGCAGCACCTGTATGGAGTTGCCTAAGTGAATGCCGCCAATGGCCACCAGCGGCAAAGGCGTCAGGGCGCGTATGCGTTGCAAGCCTTCCAGACCCCAAGGTGTGGCGGTGTCGCTCTTGGTCGGTGTGGCAAACACCGGGCTCACGCCAAGGTAGTCCAGCGGCAGAGTGGCGCTCAGCTCCACATCTTCCATGCTCTCTACCGACCAGCCGATAAACACTTCGGGCGGCAGCAGTTTGCGCGCGGCCTGCACCGGCAGATCGCTCTGACCCAGGTGCACGCCTTGCGCGCCGCAGGCCAGAGCAATGTCCAATCGGTCGTTGATGATCAGCGGAATATTCAGTGGCGCGAGCAGGTTCATCAGTGCCACGGCCTGCGCATAAAAGTCGCGGCTGCTGGCATGCTTCTCGCGCAGCTGTACGCAAGTGACTCCACCTCGCACCGCAGCTTGCACCACGTCGACTAAGCTGCGGCCCTTCAGGCTGGGCTGGTCGGTCACCAGGTACAGGCGCAGCGCAGCAAGCAGGGGTTCACGGCCCCAACGTACGCCAGTGCAAGCGCTGTCTACCAAGGCTTGAATTCCATCTTCAGACGCGCCTCGAACGTGGCCTGGTCCAGCAGCTGCAGTTCGTCCAGCATCAGCACTTGCATGCTGCCTACGCCCTGCTTGCGCACCACGGCTTTTTCGGCCGCCACCTCACCCACCACGCCCATCAGCGCCATGGCCGAAACGGTAGCGCGCCAGGCGTCGGGCTGCACTGCGCAGAAGGCGCCAATCAAGGCGGTGGCCGAGCAGCCCACGCCGGTGATCTTGGTCATCCAGGGGTGGCCGTTGGCCAGCAGCGCCCAGCGCTGGCTGTCCACAATGTGGTCGGTGGCACCGCTTACGCAGACCACACCACTGGTGCGTCCCACCAGGGCGCGGGCCGAGCCCAACGCGTCATTGGCAGCAGCGCCGCTGTCCACGCCACGGGTCTGCACATTGGCACCGGCCACACTCATGATCTCGGAGCCGTTGCCGCGGATGACGGTGGGGGAGGCGGTGTTTAGCAACAGCTCGATGCTGGCATTGCGGTAAGCGGTGGCACCGGCACCCACCGGGTCTAGAACGGTGGGGATGCCGCGTTGGCTGGCGGTTAGCAGGGCCAGGCGCATGCTCTCGATCCAATAGGGTTCGAGCGTGCCAATGTTGAGCACCAGCGACTGTGCGATGCCGGCCATGGCCTGCACTTCTTCGTGCGCATGGGCCATCACCGGCGAGGCGCCGGCGGCCAGCAACACATTGGCGTTGAGGTTCATCACCACAAAGTTGGTGATGCTGTGCACCAGCGGGCTTTGGTTGCGCACGGCGCTGATGTCGGCCCAGATGTCGGAAGGGGAAAGCAAGTCGGTCATGGTCATCCTGTTATTTGTAGAAATAGACCATGCGGCTGCAGTGAAGCGTGCTTCCCTACGCTGGCATGACCCAGATCAGGTTGTAAGAGTATTTCTCAGCCACCGACGGTGGCACCTCTAGCAAGTAGGGATTATGACTGTTTGCCACTGGCGGTCAAAAATCAACAGCGGGTCGCATGGCGGAGGGCCGCACATAGCGCCAGCGGCCCAGCCAGCAGGCGCTGACCAGGGCGATAGCGCAAGTGGACGCGATCACCAGCATGGGGTGTTGCCATGCGCCGCCATAGGCACCAAACATGCTGATCTTCATGGCGCGCACGACCCAAGTCAGCGGCAACCAGGGGCTGATTTCGCTGAACAGGGTGCCGCTGAGTTCCACTGGCAAAATGCCGCCTGAGCTGGACAGTTGCACCGCTAGAAAGATCATGGCCAGCGCCTTGCCGGCATCGCCCAGCATGCGGGTCAGCGCGATCACGATGGCCAAAAAGCTGACCGACGACAGTCCCAGTGCCATCATGAACAGGTCAGCCCTGTCCACCCGCAGATGCAGGCCCCACACGACCGTGACATAGACTATGGCCGCCTGCGCCAGCACGATCAGCACGGGAATGGCAATCTTGCCGAGCAGCTTGGCGGGACCGCTGAATTTTTGTGCCGGTTTGGGCAGCACCCGCACGTGGATCAGAAAGGCGGCCACACCCGCACCCAGCCACAGGGCTGCCGGAATGATGTTGGGAGCAAAGCCGCTGCCGCTGTTGGGCACCGGTGCCGCCACCTCCACCACCGGGCTGACCGAGTTGGCCAGGCCCTGGGCGCTGCCATCGGGTTTGTCCACGTTGGCGGGGAGCGAGTCCGCCAGCAGGTCCAGACCGGCGCTCAAACGATCCACGCCCCGCTTGGCCGTGACCGTTCCGTCCGCCAGGGCGGTGGTGCCACTCACTAGCGTATCCGTGCCACGGTCTAGTTCATCGAGCAGGCTGTCGTCGGGTAGCTTTTGCACCATGCTGCGCAGCCCCTGGTTGATGGCACGCACACCGGAGGTGAGCGCCCCCACGCTGCTGCTCAGCGTCTGTGCACCCTCGCTCAGCTTGCCCTGCGCCTCGGTGGCCGCATGCAGCCCGGTGTCGAGTTGCGCCACACCGTCCAGCAGCAGGTCGAGGTTGTCGCTGACCTTGGCCGACACCAGAATGCTGTCGCGAGCCTGGTCTCTAAAGCTGCTGACACTGCCATGGATGCTCTGGCTGCCGGCCTGCAAGCTGGTCAAGCCCTTGGCAAGTTCCGCGTGGCCTGCCGCCAGTTCCTCGGCGCCGCTTTTCAATCGGTCCAGATCGCTATTGAGGGGGCGTTTGGCCTCCATGGTGCGCAGGGCCGCAGACAACTGCCGCATCCCGCCGTTGAGCTGGTCCACGCCGCTGTTAAGGCGTTGCGAGCCGGCGGCGGTCTGGTGTGCGCCGTTGACCAGCGGCACCAACCCACGGCCAAGTTCGCGGGCTCCCGTGCGCAGTTGGTCGACCCCGTCGCGCAGCCTCTCCACGCTGCGCTGCGAGCCGGCTGCACTCAGCAGCACCAGCTTCCAGCGCCGCTCGTTCAGGCTTTCGTTCACATCGTGGCCCAGTTCGCGGGCAAAGTTGCGCGCCAGCAGGGCACTCTCGAAGTTGTTGCCTTCCGAGGTGTAAACCACCAGCTTGCCGGCACCGGCCTCGTGGCCGGGGATGGCGTTGGAGCTGAAGTCGCGCGGAATGATCAGCACAAAGGCCATCGCCCCCAAACGCACCTGCTGACGTGCATCGGCTTCGTTGTCAAAGTCCCGGAAACCGAAGCTGTGTTTTTTGCGCAGGGCGGCGGCCACTTCCCAGCCCGCATTGAACACCTGACCGCGGTATTCCACACCCTGGTCCAAATTGACCAAGCCGACTGGCAATGCGCCTATGCGCGACGCCGGATCCCACACGCTGGACAGGTAAATAAAGGCGTACAGCGCCGGCACCAAGGCCACCGCCAGCGTCGCCGCAATCAGCTTGGGATGGCGCGCGAAGGCTCGAGCCTCCAGCCGCAATAGGAACCAGATTTGTGACAGCAACTTCATGCTGCATTGTCGCTCAGCCCCATCGGTTTTGCCGCTACAAAATGGACATTGGCCCGGCTCGGCCAGCACGTGGAAGGCTATCAAGGCGCGCCGTAACGCGGCAGGCGCAGGCGTGTCGCTCAGCCTGAAGTCTGACGGTAGCGGCGCAGAAAGCGCCGGTCAATCCAGTCCTTGAGCCACCAGACCCAGCGGCCCTGCGCACCGTGCCTGCCCCAGCTGGCTATTGCCGAGCGGTCGCCGCAGGAAATCAGGTTCAGAGTATTTTCGGGCGGCTGGTGTTCGGTCAGTGGCAGCCCGGCAACGGCGGCGGCCAGATTCATGGCCAGGGCCGGGCCTGCCCGCACCGCGTAGACGCCGCTGCGCGCCAGGCTGCGATCCATGCGGCTGCTGACATCGCCCGCAGCAAATACCTGCGGGTGGCTGGTGGAGCGCTGGCAGGCGTCAACTGCTACAAAGCCCTGCGCGTCGAGCGCCAGCCCGCTGGGTTGAAGCCAAGCTGGGGCTTGCGCACCGATGGCGATCAGCGGCACGTCACAGACCAGGCTGGCGCCGCTCTCCAGGCTCAATTCGCCAGCGCGCACAGCCACTGCACGATCCTGCAGCACGGTGATTTTTCTGTTCGCCAGGGCGGCCTTCAGGCACCGCTGCACGGCTTCGGCATAGCCCGCTCCAATGGGAGTGGCGCCGCACACCAGGGTGATGGTCGCCTTGGGCAGGCGCTGTCGGATGGCCATGGCCAGCTCCATGCCGGCCGCACCCGCGCCTATGACGGCGATGCGCAGCGGGCGTGTGCTGCCCATTTCCACGACCTGCGGCCAGAGCGCGCCAAAGGCCTCGATCGGGCGGATAAACAGGGCGTGCTCGCGTGCGCCTGGCATGGTCTGTTCGATTAGCGCGCGGTCTTGCACCGGGCCGGTGTTGATCGACAGCCAGTCGTAAGGCAGGACGCTGCCATCGTCCAAGGTCACCGTCTGCGCCTGTGCGTCCAGGCCGCGCACACTGCGCTGCAGCCAGCGGATGCCGCTGCGCTGCACCAGCGGCCCCAGCGGAATCACGCAATCTTCCAGCGCGTAATGGCCGGCCACGAAGCCCGGCACCATGCCGGAATACAGCTGCCGGTCGTAGGGCGCAATCAGCGTCACCCGCACATTGGCCCAAGGCGAGCCCGCCATGTGCGCCAGCACCTGCACATGGGCGTGGCCGGCGCCCAGCAGCAGCAACTGGTGGGGCGGCCCGGCGGGGTCCATCTTCATCCTCGTCTCCAGTCATGAAACTTCTGTAGCCAGCGCAGCAGGCGTTCGGGTTGGTGCGCGCGCTGCCAGGCTCCGGCGGCACCCTTATTGGCCTCGGCCATAGTCGGGTAGGTGTGCACCGTAGCCAGTATTTTTTTCAGGCCCAGTCCGTGTTTCATCGCCAGCACGTATTCGGCCAGCAACTCGGCGGCCTGCGCACCCACGATTGACACGCCCAGAATGCGGTCCTTGCCCGGCACCGTCAGTACCTTGACGAAGCCGTGCGCCGCGCTGTCGGTAATGGCGCGGTCCAGCTCACCGATTTCATAGCGGGTGACCTCATAGGCCACGCCCTGCGCCAATGCCTCGCGCTCGTTCAAACCGACGCGGGCGATTTCGGGGTCGGTAAAAGTGGCCTGGGGTACCGCATGGTAGCTCACGGCAAAGCGTTTGAAGTCGCCAAACAGCGCGTTCACCGTGGCAAACCAGGCCTGGTGCGCAGCCACATGGGTGAACTGGTAGGGGCCGGCCACATCGCCTGCGGCATAGATGTTGGGGTAAACGGTTCGCAGCTGCGCATCAGTGACGACGGTCTTGTCGGTGGCAATGCCCAAGTCCTCCAGTCCGTAGCCGCTCAGGCGCGCAGCGCGGCCCACGGCGCAGAGCAGGCGGTCAAACGCCACGTGCAGTTCCTGGCCCTGGTGCAGCAGCACCAGCAGCTTGCTGTCTCCTTGCAGTTCGCAGCGCACTGCCTGGTGGCCGGTGAGCACCCGCACACCGTCGGCCTGCAGCGCGGCCAGCGTCAGGGCCGACACCTCTTCGTCCTCGCGTAACAGCAGGCGTTCTGCCATTTCCACCTGTGTGACCTCGGCTCCCAGGCGAGCAAAGGACTGGGCCAGTTCGCAGCCAACCGGCCCACCACCCAGCACCACCCAGCGTTTGGGTAAATGGTCCAGAGTGGCAAGATGTTCCCACAGCGTGTCACTGGTGACGTAGCCCACGTCAGTCAGGCCGGGCAGGGGCGGCACCACCGGCTGGGCACCGGCAGCAATCACGATGCTGCGCGTGCTCAGAATCTGCGTGCCGCCACCCGTCAAGGCAATTTCCACCGTCCAGGGGCTGGTGATTTTGGCGTGGCCCTGGACCACGTCCACGCCCAAGGCGGTGTAGCGCTCAATGCTGTCGTGCGGGGCAATATCGGCAATCACTTGCTGCACGCGCTGCATCAGTTTTCGAAAATCAAAGCCTGGTTCGACCGGGTTCAAGCCATAGGCATCAGCGTGGCGCATTTGCTGCGCCAGCTTGGCCGTTCGGATCATGGCCTTGCTGGGCACACAGCCGGTGTTCAGGCAGTCGCCGCCCATGGCCTTGGCTTCCACCAGCGTGACCTTGGCGCGGGTGGCTGCGGCAATATAGGCGCTCACCAGACCACCAGCGCCAGCGCCTATCACCACCAGATTGCGGTCAAACCTTTTGGGTCGCAGGCCGCGCCAGCGCGCATACACCCGGCGCGTTTCCACATGCCTCCAAGCGCGGCGTGCCAGGAGCGGAAACACTCCCAGCAGCGCAAACGAGCCGAGCAGCGCAGGGCTGGCCACATCCGATAGGCGGTGCAGTGTGCCTAGCTGCGTGCCGGCATTCACATAGGCGGCCGTTGCCGCCAGCATGCCCAACTGGCTAACCCAGTAAAAGGTCCAGGTGCGCAGCTTGGTCAGACCCATGCCAAGATTGATCAGGAAGAAGGGCACCACCGGCAGCAGGCGCAGACTCAGCAAATACAAGCCCCCCGCTCTTTGCACACCGGCATTGATTTCCGCCAACTGTGTGGCAAAGCGGCTTTCTACTAGCTCGCGCAGCAGCAGGCGCGCCATCCAGAACGACAGGGTGGCACCCAGGCTGGAGGCAAATGACACCAGCACCAAGCCCCAGCCAAAACCAAATACGGCACCACCTGCCAGGGTCAGCAGGGTGGCGCCGGGCAGCGAGGTTCCGGCCATGGCGACATAGACCAGGAGGAAGCCGCCACGCAATTTCCACGGGTGGCGCAGGTAGAGATCCGCCAACTCCGCGTGCCGCTGCTGCAGAGTGTCCAGGGTCAGAAAGCGACCCAGGTCCAGGCCAAAGAATAGCGGCAAGGCCAGCACCAGCAAGGTCAGCAGCCACCAGCGTGCGGCCTTCATTGAAACGCCCTCCAGCCCCACCAGATGCGGCTTATCGTGGTGCTGGCGCACAAGCCTGCGAAGCCATAGGCCAGCGGCGCAAAGTGCTGCGGCCACCAGCACATGGCCAGAAACAAGGCCAGGGTTTCGGTAGCCTCGGTTAGGCCACCTAAGAAGTAAATCGCCTTGTCAGGCCAGTCCAGGCTGGCCATGCCGCGCTTGGTGGCAAAGGCAGCAAAGGCCAGAAAGCTTGAACTGGTGCCGATAAAGGCGGTGAGCAGCACCGCTGCGGCCAGCGCGTTGGCGTCGGGCTTGGCCAGTGCAAAGGCCAGCGGAATACTGGCGTAAAAAATGAAGTCCAGCACAATGTCCAGAAAGCCCCCGGCATCGGTGGCCCGCGTTTGCCGCGCCACCGCGCCGTCCAGAGCGTCACACAGGCGCGACAGCAAAATCAAGGCGGCGCCGCTCAGAAACGCACCCCGCACGATGGCCAGCGCGGCGCCCAGGCCGATGCCAAAGCCCAGCAGGGTGATGCGATTGGCACCCACACCGGCGCGGGCCAGCAAGCGCGCCGCTAGCGTCATGACAGGTCTCAGCAGGGCCACGGCGCGGTGGTCTAGCATGGGTGGGGAATGTGGCGCATGGGTAGTGCATGGTACTGCGCAGCTCAGTCCGAATTTTTTTGAACGTCGGCGCAAGGCAATAGTTCTGCACTGGACAATCCGCCGCGCGATGGTTTCGCCAAATCAATACATTTGGCATCAGAACCAGCGCTGCCATTCGGCCCCATTCAGGAGCAGCGCGGACCCACGAAAGCCCCGCATGCGCAAACACCTTGGAATTTTGACCGGCCTTGGCCTGACCGTGCTGTTGACAGCCTGCGGAGGCGGAACAGCCTCCGACGCCAACAACTTGGCCGAGGGTGCCAGGACCGGCACCGACTCGTGGGGCAACAGCTTCGTCATGCTGGTGTTGGAAAATGGCGACTTCTACTCGCTGTACGGCACGAACAAGGCCGGGGACTTCGTGTTGCAAGGCTTTGACCAAGGTACGCCCACCGTCAACGGCAGCGCCCTGCAGGGAGCCATTACGGAATACGACAGCAGCAACCCCGCCGCCAAGGGCAAGTTGGACGCAACGCTGGTGTCTGGCAGCGCTCTCAAAGGGACTATCGCCAATGCGGCAGGCACTGCGGCTGGAACCTTTACCGCCACACCGCTCTCGGCAAAATACGCCAATTTCGACTACCACACATCGGCCAAGCCCAGCGACGTGGCCTACAGTTGGACGGTCACCACGCTGAACGGCAGTGCCGAAAAAATCAGCATCAGCGCCACGGGTGCGGTGGCGGGCAGCATCAATGGCTGCAGCCTGAGCGGAACGGTAAGCCCCAGAGGCAAAGGCAAAAATGTGCTGAATATGGACCTGTTGTTCGGCCCCAGCCCCTGTGCGAATGCCAAGCAAAGCGTATCCGGTATCGCGCTTGACTACGACCTGGGCAACGGCAAGCGGCAACTGCTGGCGGCTTTGCAGGACCCCAAAAAATCTTATGGCTACTCGTTCTCCGCGCAGCGCTAAGCCCATGCAAGTCGCACAATTTTTTCTGAGGCAGCTACCGGCTGTGACCCCCCATGTGGCTTGAACTCCAGGCGCAGGTGCTGGCGGTCCCCAACAAGATCATCGGCCTGAGCATCACACTGGCCGCTGTGGCCCTGGTGTTTGTCTGGGCCGAGCGCAAATTTCCGCTGCACCCCCAAAAAACGCTGCGCAAGAGCTGGCTCATCGACGTCGGCTATTTCTACATCGGCGCCATCGTGCCGGCCTTTGTGCTGCTGCTGCTCATGCACCTGACCACCGCGCTGCTCAGTCCCCTGGGCGCCATGCCCTGGCACGCCTGGGTGGCAGAGTTGCCGGCTCCTGCGGCCTTTCTGGCCTCTACATTGCTGAGTGAAATTGCCTACTACTGGGCGCACCGGATGGCGCACCAAATACCGTTTTTCTGGCGCTTCCATTCGATTCACCACAGCGCCCCCCATGTGGATTGGCTGGTCAACACCCGCGCCCATCCGCTGGACTTGTCATTTATGCGGGGTTTTATTTTTGTCTGCATGTATGTGCTGGGTTTTGGCCGCGGCATGTCGGAATGGCAGGTCACAGCCAATACCATTTTTGTGACCTGGATGACCCTCTGGGCCTACTTTGTGCACGCCAACATCCGGCTGCGCATGGGCTGGCTGGA
>CAIMZI010000133.1 GCA_903845935.1 uncultured beta proteobacterium
CAGCCCTTCTGAGTCATGACCTGCCAAAAATTCAATGATTCCTGACGCCGCCCAAACGAAGTGCGTGTTGTCCAATTGCTGCAATCTGTTTTTTGCAAATCGCTGGCCGGTGAACGTCACTGGCGGGCTGCTCTACACCGGCATTACCCGTGCCAATTCCCGCTTGAGCCTGGTGGTGCCGCAAACCGATTTGCTGTGGCGCGCGGCCGACGTCTTATCCCCGTGAGATTGGTGGGCAGTCCGGGCGCTGCGATACTAGGGCCATGCAACTGCAGGAAATTCTCTACTCTCAAGGCTTTGGTACGCGGCGTGTCTGCGCCGGTCTGATTCAACAAGGCCATGTTCAGGCATACGATGCAGAGGGCGTGGCGCAGGCCTGCACCGATGCCGCAGCCGAGTTCGAGGTCAACGCATTCCGGTTTCGGGTGCAGGGCGTGGACTGGCCTTATGCCGAGCGGGCCTATCTGGTGCTGAACAAGCCAACGGCTACCGAGTGCTCGCAAAAGCCCTCGACCTATCCCAGCATCTACACCTTGCTGCCATCGCCCTTGCGCACGCGGCCGCAAAAGGCGGCGGTGCAGGGGGTGCAGGCCGTGGGCCGCTTGGACCAGGACACCACCGGCATGTTGCTGCTGACCGATGACGGCAAATTTATCCATCGCATGAGTTCGCCGCGCCACCATGTGCCCAAGGTCTACGAGGTGCGGGTCAAGCATGCGCTGGATGAGCGCCAGATCAGCCGGCTGCTGGAAGGCGTGGTGCTAGACGACGACCCCAAACCGGTGCGGGCTGCGGCCTGCGAGGCGGTGGGGGAGTTTGAGCTGCGGCTGACGCTGACCGAAGGCAAATACCACCAGGTCAAACGCATGTTGGCAGCGGTCAGCAACCGCGTGGAGGGCTTGCATCGCTCGCAGATCGGTGGTCTTTCCCTGCCCGCCGATCTGGCTCCTGGCCAATGGCGCTGGCTCAGCGCTGCCGACCTGACTAGCATCGCCGGTGCCTAGACATCCGGCAACGCGACCGGTCGCCAGGGTGAGCTTCACCCAAGCTATGCTATTCGCATGAATCTGTTTCTGGACTCCTTTGTGCGGGCATTGTTCTACTGCCTGCGGCCGCGGGTGATTGTGCTGTCCCTGCTGCCGCTGCTGCTGATCGTGGGCCTGAGCATGGGCTTGGGCTACTTTTTTTGGGATGCGGTGCTGGATCGTGTGCGCATCTGGCTGGATGCATTTAGCTACATCGACATGGTCTGGCGGTGGCTGGAGAGCATGGGTGCGGGCAATCTCAAGGCGGTGCTGGCACCCTTATTGGTGGTCTTTGCCGTCACGCCCTGGATCGTCGTGGCATCTGTGTTGGCGGTGGCCTGGTTGATGATGCCTGCCCTGGTTAGCCTGGTGGCAGCCAATCGATTTGGCACACTGGAAGCCAAGCGCGGCGCCGGTTGGGGCGCCAGCCTGTGGTGGTCGCTGTGGTCCACCCTGATGGCTGTCCTGGCCCTGTTGCTGTCGATGCCGCTGTGGTTGATTCCGCCCCTGGTGTTGCTGTTGCCGCCGTTGATCTGGGGCTGGCTGACCTACCGTGTCATGGCCTTTGATGCCCTGGCCCATTACGCCAACAAAGAGGAGCGCCGGGAGCTGTTCGAACGCCACGGCGCATGGATGCTGGTGATGGGGGTGATCTGTGGTTTTCTGGGCGCGTCTCCGAGCGTGCTGTGGGCCATGGGTGCCGGATTCGCGCCCGCGTTTGTGATCCTGGTGCCACTGGCAGTCTGGGTTTATACGCTGGTGTTCGCCTTTGCCTCGCTCTGGTTTAGCCACTACTGCCTGGGTGCCCTGCAGGCCTTGCGCGCCGAACCGGCCATGGCGATTGACAGCGCTGGCGCCACGGTATCTCCAGCGCCGCATCTAAATCTGAAGGCTGTCGTGCATGACGGCCAGGCTCTTCTCTTGAAAGACGAACAATGAACTTTGGAATCATCATCATCGGCGACGAGATCCTGTCGGGTCGGCGCCAGGACAAGCATCTGGCCAAGGTCATAGAACTGTTTGGCACACGCGGCCTGCAGCTGGCCTACGCCGACTATGTGGGCGACTCTCCGGAGCGCATCACCGATACGCTGCGGCGGGCCTTTGCCTCGGGCGATGTGGTGTTTTCCTTTGGCGGCATTGGTGCCACGCCGGACGACCATACGCGCCAGTGCGCCGCCGCCGCACTGGCGCGTCCACTGGTGCTGCATCCGCAGGCCAGGGAGCTGATCCGCGAGCGCATGCAGGACCTGGCGCGCGAAAAGGGCATCCCCTATGAGCCCGAGCGCGACGAAAACCTGCATCGCCTCAATATGGGCATGTTCCCCGAGGGCGCGCAGATCATTCCCAACCCCTACAACAAGATTCCTGGCTTTAGCTGTGAGGGCAGCGACCCACACGCAGTGGGGGAGTGTGGGGGGGTCTATTTCGTTCCTGGCTTTCCGGTGATGGCCTGGCCGATGGTGGAATGGGTGCTGGACAGCTTCTATGGCGCGCACTTTAAGCGGCATGCCTGGCAGGAAAAATCCATCATTGTGTTCGGCGCCATGGAGGCCTCGCTGACGCCCCTGATGGAGCGCATTGAGGCGGCGCATGCTGTCAAGGTATTTAGCCTGCCCAGCGTGGACCATGCCGAATATGGCCGCCATATCGACCTCGGCGTCAAGGGTGCGCCCGAGGCGGTGGAGCTGGCCTATGCCGAACTGGTGACCGAGCTCAGGTCCATGCAGTTGCCCCTGGGTCCTGAAATGGTGCGTGGATAAAGTGCACCAAATCGGATTCATCATGGGTTGCATTGATTTGGTGCATTGCTTTTGCAACAAAGGCCTGAATCTCAGGGCAAAATAGGGCGCTTTCTCAAAATGCTTGCTTGGCCGCTTCTGGCACAAAAGCTGCATTGAGGAATCGGTAGACTTTTTTTAACCGTGCAACAGGAGTATTTGATGGCCAAGACCGTCGCTGACGTGATGAAGATGGTGAAAGAAAACGAAGTCAAGTTTGTTGACTTCCGTTTCACCGATACCCGTGGCAAACAGCAGCACACCACCGTGCCTGTTTCCCATTTCGACGAAGACAAGTTCACCTCCGGTCACGCGTTTGACGGTTCCTCCATCGCCGGTTGGAAGGGCATTGAAGCCTCCGACATGCTGTTGATGCCCGATCCGGCCACCGCCAACATCGACCCCTTCTTTGAAGAAACCACCATCATCATGACCTGTGATGTGGTGGAGCCTGCCGACGGCAAGGCCTATGACCGCGACCCCCGCTCCATCGCCAAGCGCGCTGAAGCCTATTTGAAGGCCTCCGGCAACGGCGACACCGCCTTCTTCGGTCCCGAGCCAGAATTCTTCATCTTTGATGGCGTGCGTTGGAGCACCGATCCCAACAACACGTTTTACGAAATCGACGAGTACGAAGCACCCTGGAACACCGGCAGCAAGCTCGAAGGCGGCAACCGTGGCCACCGTCCCACGGTCAAGGGCGGCTACTTCCCTGTGCCTCCAGTGGACAGCACGCAAGACATGCGCGCTGAAATGTCCCTGATTCTCGAATCCGTGGGCATCCCGGTCGAAGTGTTCCACCACGAAGTGGCTGGCGCAGGTCAAAACGAAATCGGCACCCGCTTTTCCACTTTGGTTGAGCGCGCCGACTGGACCATGCTGCAAAAGTATGTGATCCACAACGTGGCCAATGCCTATGGCAAGACCGCCACCTTCATGCCCAAGCCTTACCATGGCGACAACGGTTCCGGCATGCACGTGCACCAGTCGGTCTGGAAAGACGGCAAGAACCTGTTTGCCGGTGACGGCTATGCCGGCCTCTCTGACTTCGCGCTGTACTACATTGGCGGCATCATCAAGCACGCCCGTGCCCTGAACGCCATCACCAACCCTGGCACCAACAGCTACAAGCGCTTGGTTCCGCATTTCGAAGCGCCGGTCAAGCTGGCTTACTCGGCCAAGAACCGTTCTGCCTCGATCCGCATCCCGTTTGTGGCCAACCCCAAGGGCCGTCGCGTGGAAGCCCGCTTCCCCGATCCACTGATGAACCCTTACCTGGGCTTTGCCGCCCTGCTGATGGCGGGTCTGGACGGCGTGGAAAACAAGATCCATCCCGGCGAAGCAGCCACCAAGGACCTGTACCATCTGCCTCCCGAGGAAGATGCGCTGGTGCCAACCGTCTGCCATAGCCTGGACCAGGCGCTCGAGCACCTGGACAAGGACCGCGCGTTCCTGACCAAGGGCGGCGTGTTCACCGACTCCATGATCGATGCCTACATCGACCTGAAGATGCAGGAAGTGACCCGCTACCGCATGTCGGTGCACCCGGTTGAATTCGACATGTACTTCTCCCTGTAATACGGGCTTGTGCTAGCTTCTCCCGCGAGGGAGATGCCAGAAAAAGGACTGCCTCGGCGGTCCTTTTTTGTTGGCGACTACAGGCACGTAATTTTGGCGCATACTGCGGGCCTGACCCGGCCTTCGCAATGGGTGGACGCACCATGAAATTTGTTTTTTTTCTGTTTTGTATGGCTTGCGGACTTGTCGCAGCGCACGCCGCGGATGAGCGCATTTACCGTTGTGGCAACGAATACACCAACACCGTGTCCGAGGCCCAGGCCAAGACCTGCAAGCTGATTGCTGGTGGCAATATCACCGTGATTCAGGCCGTCAAGGCGCCTCCGGCTAAGGCGGTTGGGGCTGCGCGCCCGGAGTCGGCGGACCAGCGCGCCAAGGATTCAGATGCACGCATGATTCTGGAGGCTGAACTTAGGCGCGCCGAAGCCAAACAGGCCGAGCTGCTCAGGGAGTACAAGGACGGTGAGCCCGAGCGCCAGGGCCCGGAGACGCGCAACAACCAGAAGTACCTGGACCGTGTGGCCGAACTCAAGTCCGCCATCGCCCGCAATGACGCGGATATTGCGGGCATCAAACGCGAGTTGGCGCGTGTACCCACGCAGGGTGCGAGCACTGCCAACGGCTCCGCCACGAGGTAAGCGCTTTGGCAAAACCTGTCACACCCGCGCCGCGTTTCACCGAGCTGTCTTCGCCCACTTACCAGTCATTTGACCTGCTGGCCACCCTGGTTACGGTGGTGGACCGCTCGGGCCACGTGCTGTTCTCCAATTCCGCGCTGGAAGATGTGCTGGGCATCTCGCGCCGCTCCATCGTCGGCAGCGCCTTTGCCGAGGCCTTTACCGAGCCCAGTCAGTTGCAAAATGCGCTGGAAGGCGCGATTGAAAACGAATTTGGCGCCATGCGTTACGACGCTTGGCTCAAGCGCGTGGGTTACGAGGCGCTGCCGGTCCATGTGATCATCACCCGCACCGACCCGGCCGAAGACATCATTGTCGAGTTGATTCCGCTGGAGCAGCAAACGCGCCAGGATCGCGAGGAACGCATTTTGGAGCAGGCGCAATCCAACAAGGAACTGATCCGCAATTTGGCGCATGAGATCAAGAACCCTTTGGGCGGCATACGCGGCGCTGCGCAGTTGCTGGAGTTGGAGATGGACTCGCCCGAGCTGACCGAATACACCCAGGTCATCATCCACGAGGCCGATCGCCTGCAAAGTCTGGTGGACCGCTTGCTGGCGCCGCACCGCAGGCCGCATATGGTGAGTGATGTCAATATCCATGAGGTGTGCGAGCGGGTACGTTCGCTGATCGTGGCCGAGTTCCCCAAGGGGCTGACGGTGATACGCGACTACGACACCTCCATCCCCGAGTTTCGCGGTGACCATGAGCAACTGATTCAGACCGTGCTCAATATTGCCCACAATGCCGCCCAGGCCCTCAGTGAGCGCATTGCCATCGGCGATGCCGAACTCACCTTCACCACCCGTGTCATGCGCCAAATTACCTTCGGCAAACAGCGCTACCGGTTGGCATTGGAATTGCATGTCATAGACAACGGACCTGGCGTGCCAGATTCGATCAAGGACCGCATTTTCTACCCGCTGGTGTCGGGCAGGGATGGCGGTTCTGGCCTGGGGCTGACATTGGCGCAAACCTTTGTACAACAGCACCATGGCTTGATCGAGGTGGACAGCGTGCCAGGCCGTACGGACTTCAAAATTCTGATTCCGTTACCGTAATGCCAGACACAAGGGATACCATGAAGCCGATTTGGATCGTGGACGATGACCAGTCCATACGCTTCGTATTGGAAAAGGCTTTGCTGCGTGAGCATCTGCCCACCCGCAGTTTTTCCAATTCGCGCGATGTGTTGGCGGCGCTTTCCACCGCTGCCGACGACGAAGGCCCGCAAATTTTGGTGAGCGACATCCGCATGCCCGGAGGCTCGGGGCTGGACTTGCTGGAAAAGGTCAAGGCCAAGTATCCCGGCCTGCCGGTAATTATCATGACCGCCTTTTCCGACCTGGACAGTGCCGTCAGCGCCTTTCAGGGCGGTGCCTTTGAGTACCTGCCAAAGCCCTTCGATTTGACCAAAGCGGTGGAGCTTATTCGCCGCGCGGTAGAGGAAAGCCAGCGCGAAGAGGTCAGCGAAGAGCGCATGGATGATGCGCCCGAGATGTTGGGCCAGGCACCTGCCATGCAGGACGTTTTTCGGGCCATAGGCCGCTTGGCGCAAAGCAATGTCACGGTGCTTATCACCGGCGAATCCGGCTCCGGCAAGGAGCTGGTGGCGCGCGCCCTGCACAAGCATTCGCCGCGTGCCGGTGGCCCGTTTGTTGCCATCAACACGGCAGCCATACCCAAGGACTTGCTGGAGAGCGAGCTGTTCGGTCATGAGCGCGGAGCCTTTACCGGCGCCCAGACCATGCGCCGTGGCCGCTTCGAGCAGGCCGATGGCGGCACCTTGTTTCTGGACGAAATTGGCGACATGCCGTTTGAGCTGCAGACGCGGCTTTTGCGCGTGCTGTCGGACGGGCATTTCTACCGCGTCGGCGGCCACAGCGCGGTCAAGACCAATGTGCGCGTGATTGCCGCCACCCACCAAGACCTGGAGCAGCGCGTCAAGGAAGGGGGCTTTCGCGAAGATCTGTTTCACCGCCTGAATGTGATCCGCCTGCGCCTGCCGGCACTGCGCGAGCGTCGCGAAGACGTGTCCATGTTGACGCGGCACTTTCTGCAACAAAGCGCCTTGCAGCTCGGTGTGGAGCCCAAGCGCATTTCGGATGCGGCCCTGGTCTGGCTGGAGGGCTTTGCCTTTCCCGGCAATGTGCGGCAGCTGGAAAACCTGTGTCACTGGTTGACCGTGATGGCGCCGGCCCAGTTGATCGAGCCCAAGGACTTGCCGCCCGAAATCGGCGTGTCGCGGGCCGATGCCGCCCAGCCCAAGCCGGTCGCCGCGCCAATGCTTGCGGAAGCTGCCCCCGCCCACAGCACGCCCTCGTATTTTCCCGAGGCGGTCGCCGTTGGCTTTTTGGCCCGGTCCGACAGCCTGCAGGAATGGGAGACGGGACTGGAGGGCGAAGCCATTGCGTTGCTGGGCTCCGGACGCCTGGACGTGTGGGACGTGTTGACCAAGCGCTTCGAGTCGCGTCTGATTCTGGCGGCGCTGGCCAACACCAAGGGTAGGCGCATCGAGGCCGCCCATAAGCTGGGCATTGGCCGCAACACCATTACCCGCAAGATTCAGGAGCTGGGGCTGGAGTGAGGCCGTTTGAGGCAATCGCCTTAAGCGATCTCCACGAGCACCGGAGCGTGGTCGCTGGGGCGCTCGTTCTTGCGTGGAGTCTTGTCGATGATGCAGGACTTTACCTGGTCTTTTAGTGCGTTGCTGACCAGAATATGGTCGATGCGCAGGCCTTGGTTGCGCCTGAATCCGGCACCCCGGTAGTCCCACCAGCTATAGCTTTTTGGCGGCTGTGGGAACATCCGGTAGCTGTCTGTCAGGCCCAGCGCGATCAGGGCGTTGAGGTGGTAGCGTTCTTCGTCGGTGCAATGGATCTGGTCGCGCATGCCCTCCGGATCCCACACATCGAGGTCATCGAAGGTGATGTTGTAGTCACCCATCAAGAGCAGGCGCGGGTGCGCCACCAACTCCTCTTTCAGCCAAGTGCGCAGGCCCTTGAGCCATTCCATCTTGTACTCAAACTTGTCGCTGCCGGGTTCCTGCCCATTGGGAAAATAGGCACCCACCACCCGCACGCTCTCATTTCCTTCGCCCACCGTGCCGGTGATCAATCGCGCCATGTCGTCGTCAAAACCGGGAATGTTTTTGATCACGTCGGTGGCTGGCGTACGGCTCAGCAGAGCCACGCCGTTATAGGTCTTCTGGCCGAAGCACTGGGCGTGGTAACCGGCCTGGCTAAACGCCTCACGCGGAAACTTGTCGTCCGTCAGCTTGAGTTCCTGCAGCACCAGCACATCGACTGGGTTGGCTGCCAGCCAGTCCAGCACCTGCGGCAGCCGTACGCTTAAAGAGTTCACATTCCAGGTGGCGTATTGCATGGTCTATTCGTGGCTATTTAGATATGCAGGGCGGCTAGGCCGCCGACCACCACACCGATGCCACCGGCGCCAAACATGGCGTATTCAAGCCATTTCTTTTTGGACAGCAGGGCAATGGCGGCCAGCGCAATCGCTACTTGCAGCACGGTGGTGGCCTGGGCCCAGCGGTGGTGCTGGTGCATTTGTTCATCGCTTTGGTGGTCCCACTCGGTGGCTTCGTTTTCCAGCTTCTCGGCCGCCAGCTTGATCTCGCCCTTTTCCTTGTCGTAACGCTCGACCTTGGCTTGGTAGGTCGGCTTGTCGGCCTGTGCCGTCAGGTCGCGCGCAAGTTCGGCCAGGGCCTGCTTGGTACTCTTGGCCTGGTAGAAGTTCCACTGGTTGGATGCTTCGGTCTTCTTGATCGCGGCGTTGTTCTTAAACAGACCAGCATTGGCCTGGGTCGCGCCGCCCATGTACGAAAACAAGGCGCCCACCGTGGCGATGATGGCGGTGAACATCGCTATCTGGTTGATCATGCCGCCGTTGTCGTGACCGCCATGGCCGCCTTGCTGGGCGTGCTCAATCGCGTGGTCGTGCGGGCCGTGTACGTGAAATCCGTCTTCAGACATGGTTCAAATTCCTGTTCGGGTTAAAGAAATAAAGCGGTAGTGCAGGCCGTTGGCCGCCTGGTGCTCCTCACGGCTGGTTTCCTGCCAAGCAGAGCCAAAGCAGGGGGCAAAAGCATCGCCTTCCAGCACAGTATCGATCTCGGTGATGACAGCCGTATGTGCCAGCGGCTCGGCCAGTGCATATAGCTGCGCGCCACCAATGACCCAGACATTTTCTGCGTCGGCGCACAGCGCCATGGCGGCTTCCAGCGAATGTGCGCGCAGGGCACCGGCCTCCTGCCAGTCGCTCTGGCGCGTCACCACTACATTGGCGCGTCCTGGCAGCGGGCGAAATTTGGGCGGCAGCGAATCCCAGGTCTTGCGCCCCATGATCACCGGGCAGCCCAGCGTCATGCGTTTGAAATGTGCCAGGTCCTCCGGCAGATGCCAGGGCAGGCCACCGTCCTTGCCAATGACGCCGTTGCGGCTGCGCGCGAATATCAGATGCAGCTTCATCGCGGCAACCTAGGCGTCTGGGCGGCAGAGCGCTCTGCTCCGTGTCCCCCGCCCGCTACGCGGGCTCCTCCTTTACCTGCGCAGAGCGTTCTGCCGCTCATACTTCGGGCGCTCATCACACCGCCACCGGCGCCTTGATGGCGGGGTGGCATTGGTAATCCAGCACCTCAAAGTCTTCAAGCTGGTAGTCGAAGAGCGAATCGGGCCTGCGCTTGATGTGGAGCGTGGGGTAAGGGTAGGGCGCGCGGCTCAACTGCTCTTCCACCTGGGCATGGTGGTTGCTGTAAATGTGGCAGTCGCCGCCGGTCCAGATGAAGTCGCCCACGTCCAGATCGCATTGCTGGGCCAGCATATGGGTCAGCAAGGCATAGGACGCAATGTTGAATGGCACGCCCAGAAAAATGTCGGCGCTGCGCTGGTACAGCTGGCAGGAGAGGCTACCCTTGCCGCCGGGTTGCGTGGCGGGCGCCACATAGAACTGGAACAGGGCATGGCAGGGCATCAGCGCCATCTTGGACAGGTCGCCCACGTTCCAGGCGCTGACGATCATGCGGCGCGAATCGGGGTTGGTTTTCAGCGTGTTCACCAGTTCGGTGATCTGGTCGATATGGCCGCCATCCTGTGTCGGCCAGCTGCGCCACTGCACGCCATAGACCGGGCCGAGTTCTCCGTCGGGCCTGGCCCATTCGTCCCAGATGCTGACGTTGCGCTCTTTCAGCCAGTGGTTGCTGCTGGAGCCGGTGAGGAACCACAGCAGTTCCTGGATGATGGAGCGCAGGTGCACCTTCTTGGTGGTGACCAGCGGAAAGCCTTCGTTTAGGTCAAAGCGCATCTGGTAGCCAAAGGCGCTGCGTGTGCCGGTGCCGGTGCGGTCGGCCTTGGTTACGCCGGTGGCGTACACGTGGCGCATGAAGTCTTCGTACTGGGAGCGCACGGGGCGGTTGGCTTGCGGGCTGGTCATGGCAGAGGTGCGGGCAATGTGAAAAAGGCTCTATTGTCGTCGGTGCAGGCAAGGTGCCTGCGGTATGCGGTGTGGGCGGCGGAATCTGGGTGGCAGAACGCCCAGCCACCCAGATTCCTTAGATTTTCAGCACGCGATTCGGGTTCATTCGGTTGTCTGGGTCCAGCGCCTGTTTGATGGAACGCATAAGGCTGATTGCGACCGGCGATTTATGCTCGGCCAGCTTTTCGCGCTTCAGGCTGCCAATGCCGTGCTCGGCCGAGATCGAGCCGCTGTAGGCATCCACCTGGGCATAGACCAGGGCGTTCATGGGTTTCTCTTGATCGCGCAAAAAGGCTTCGGCATCCGCGCCCTCGGGCGCTTGCACGTTGTAATGCAGATTGCCGTCGCCCAAATGGCCGTAGTTCACCATGCGTGCGCCGGGAAAGGCGGCTTGAATCGCTGCATCGGTTTCGCGCACAAAGTCAGGGATTCGCGACACGGCAATCGAAATGTCGTGCTTGATGTTCAGGCCTTCCTGCGCCTGGGCCAGCGGAATGCTTTCGCGTATATGCCAGAGCGCGCGGGCCTGGGAAATGTTCTCGGCCACCACTGCGTCGAGCACGCAGCCATCTTGAAGTGCATCCTCCAGCAGGCTTTCCAGCAGGGTGCGGGCGTGGGCTTCGGAGTCGTGGTCTGAGAGCTCTAGCACCACGCAGAACGGATCTTTTCCGGAAAAGGGCACATGCTGTTGCGGGAAATGCTTGCGCACCAGGCTCAGGGCGAACTCGCCCATCACTTCAAAGCCGGTCAGGCCGGAACTTAAGTGCCGGTGCGCCAGGCCCAGCAAGTCCACGGCCGCGTCCAGCGAGGGCAGGGATGCATAGGCCGTCATCATGGATTTGGGGCTAGGAAACAGCTTCATGGTGGCCGCAGTGATCACGCCCAGCGTGCCCTCCGAGCCGATAAATAGATGGCGCAGGTCGTAGCCAGTGTTGTCCTTGCGCAGGCCCGAGAGGCCATTCCAGATTTCGCCTTGTGCGGTCACCACTTCCAGACCCAGACATAGCTCTCGCGTATTGCCGTAGCGAACCACCTGGGTGCCGCCGGCATTCGTTCCCAGATTGCCGCCCACCGTGCAACTGCCCTCAGACGCCATGCTCAAGGGGTATAAAAAGCCCGCCGCCTCGCAAGCCTCTTGCAGGGCTTGCAGCACACAACCGGCCTCCACCGTGACCGTCAGGTTGGCTGCGTCCATCTGACGGATGCGGTTCACGCGGCTCAGGCTCAGCACCACTTGCCTGCCGCTGGCGTCCGGAGTGGAGCCCACCACCATGCCGGTGTTGCCGCCTTGCGGCACCAGGCTGATCTGGGCGGCGGCACAGGCACGCACGACAGCGGCCACTTCTTCTGTGCTGCCAGGGCGCACCACGGCCAAAGCCTTGCCCTGTTCGCGCTTGCGCCAATCCAGCTCCCAGGCGCTCAGGTCGCCCTCGGTCAACACGTTGTTCGTGCCGACGATGGCTTGCAGGATTTTCAGAAAAATTTTATGTTCGGTCGGGTTCATGGGGCGCAGGGTTTCAGCTTGCAGCATCGGGTGTGGCGGTTTCAGTGGCGGCGGCGCGGCTCTGGCGCGTTCGAACATGCAATAGGCAGGCAGCGAACAGGCAGAGGCACAGGACGACTTCGGCCAGGGCCAGGTAGTTTCCTGGCGCGCGGTCGCCCCAGGCGCGCACCACGCCCTCGATAAAGTACAGCCACACCACCAGGCTAACCCAGCGGTAGGTGTACATCTTGTTCTTCAAGAGCCCGGCAACGGGAATGCACAGCGGCAAGACTTTGAGCGCCAGCCAGGAGCCGCCCGGGCGCAGGGGGCTGAGCCACAACTCCCAGGCCAGGCCCAGAACAATCAGGGAAGTGAGGCTACCCACGGCCAGCCAGCGGCTGAGTTGAACGGCAGGAGGAGGGGGGGCGCAAGGGGCGGGGGAGGCAATAATCATGTGAGTGGCATCATAGCGGGATGCGCGCTCTTCAACGTTTACGAATTTGGCTGGCCGATGTGGCCAGCGTACGCTGGCTGGACGCCGCCCTTACCCTGCGCGAGCGCTTCCGCGAGGATAGGCTGGGCCTGACCGCCAGCAGCCTGACCTTTACCACCACCATTGCCCTGGTGCCGCTGATCACCGTGGCCTTGGCGGTGTTCACCGCCTTCCCCATGTTTGCCAAGTTCCAGGACGTGCTGCAGAAATGGCTGGTGGAAAGCCTGGTGCCCGACAATATCGCGCGCCAGGTGCTGGGTTATCTGAGCCAGTTTGCCGGTAAGGCCAGCAAGCTGGGTGTGGCCGGCCTGGCGGCCCTGCTGGCAAGCGCCCTGGCACTGGTCTTCACCATTGACCGCACGCTCAACAGCATCTGGCGGGTGCGCACACCGCGTCCCTTTGGCCAGCGCGTGCTGGTGTACTGGGCCGCCATCACTCTGGGGCCGGTGCTGCTGGGCGCCTCCTTGAGCATGACCTCGTATGCGCTATCGGCGTCCAAGGGGCTGGTGGGTGCCATGCCCGGCGGTGTCAGTCTGTTGCTGGACAGTTTGCAGTTTCTGCTGGTGGCCGGCGGTATGGCGGCCATGTTTCACTACGTGCCCAACACCTTTGTGCGCTGGGGCCATGCCTGGATGGGCGGCCTGTTTGTGTCGACCCTGATGGAGGTGGCGAAAAAGCTGTTGGCGATTTATCTGAGCAATGTGCCCACCTACTCGGCGGTCTATGGCGCCTTTGCCACGCTGCCAATTTTGCTGGTCTGGATTTACATGGCCTGGGTCATTGTGTTGCTGGGCGCAGCTCTCACCGCCTATGTGCCCAGCCTGATTGCCGGCATTCCGCGCCGCCGCAGCGGCATTGGCTGGCAGTTTCAGTTGGCGCTGGAAGTGCTGCGCGAGCTGGACCTGGCTGCTGCGCTGCCTGCCAAGGGCCGGACCATGGCCGAGCTATGCAGCTCGCTGGCCGTGGATGCCCAGCGCGTTGAGACGGTGGTGGAAGCCCTGACTGAGATGGACTGGATTGGCCAGTTGAATGAGGCGGACATGGTGGGCGCGCAGGCGCGCTATGTGCTGCTGGTGCGCCCCGACAGCGTAACCCTGGAGCCGCTGATGCAGAGCTTGCTGCTCCCGCGCAGCCCCGGCAGCGAAAAGCTGTGGCAGGGCGGCCGCTGGTCGGCCAGCACGCTGCGCGAGGTGATTTAGGCCGTTGTCTCCCCGAGCGCAGGGTCCAGAAAATCCACCAGCGCCTGGAGCATGGCCTCCGGCGTTTCGGTCATCTGGTGGTGGCCGCCGGGCAGCATCACCACTTTGGCGTGTCGGGCCTTGGCGACCAGGTTTTTTGCCGCCTTGGGTGGTGTCATCTGGTCCACCTCACCCAGCACAAACAGCGTCGGGCAGCTGACTTGTTCCATGGCGGCTTCGCCATTGCGGTAGCTGTCGCAGGCCACAAAGCCGGTGTGGAACAGATTGGCGTTTTTATTGCTGGCCAGCACGTGCCGTCCCAGGGCCATGGATGCACCAAAAATCCAGGTGCCCGGGCCCAGGGCAGAGGGCGGCGGCGCCAGCGTCGATCGGGAAAACACATTCACCATCTCCAGCGCACGCGTCGGGTCATTCAGCGAGGCATCAATCAGTGCGGGGGATACCAGCATCGGATAGGCGCAACCCACCAGCACCAGCTGACTCACGCGTTCTGGCGCACGCGCTGCTGCCTCCAGCGCCACCAGCGAGCCAAAGCTGTGGCCTATGAGCGCGGCTTTGGCCACGCCGGCTGCATCCAGCAGGGCGATCACCCAGTGGGCCGCCTGTTCCACGCTGGTGGCCGGTGCGCCGCCGCTGCGGCAGTGTCCGGGCAGGTCCAACGCCAGCACATTCCAGCCGTGGCTGGCCAGGTAGCGGCTTTGCAGAATCCAGACACTGTGGTCGTTGAGTACGCCGTGGATCATGACGACCGTGGGCTTGGCCGCATCAAAGGCCTTGCCGCCGGTGTAGCAATAAAGCGAAGCGTTGTTGACTTGGATGTGCATGTCAGGCTCCAGCCCTTTCTGCGGCGCGCAGCGCACGCTTGAGGTCGTCGAGCAAATCGTCGGCTTCCTCCAGGCCGATCGATAGGCGTATGGTGCCCTGGCCAATGCCGCCCTTCGCCAGCGCTTCGTCGTCCATGCGGAAGTGGGTGGTGCTGGCCGGGTGAATCACCAGACTGCGGCAGTCGCCCACATTGGCCAGGTGGCTGAATACCTTGAGCGTCTCGACAAAGGCCTGGCCCTGGGCACGGCTGCCCTTGATGTCAAAGCTAAACACCGAACCGGCACCGCGCGGCAGCAGCTTTTGCGCCAGTGCGTGGTCGGGGTGGCTTTCCAGCAGGGGGTGGCCCACGCGGGACACCAGCGGATGTTGGCTAAGAAACTCCACCACGCGCTGGGTGTTGCGCATATGGCGCTCCATGCGCAGCGACAGGGTCTCTATGCCTTGCAGAATCAACCAGGCCGAATGCGGACTCAGACAGGCGCCAAAGTCGCGCAGGCCTTCGCGCCGGGCGCGCAGCAAAAAGGCGCCCACCGTGGCCTCCTCGGTAAACACCATGTTGTGAAAGCCTGCGTAAGGTTCCGACAGTTCCGGAAATTTGCCAGATGCGTCCCAGTCAAAGCTGCCGCCATCCACGACCAGGCCACCAATCACCGTGCCGTGGCCGCTCAAGAATTTTGTCGCCGAGTGGTAGACCAGATCGGCGCCCTGGGTGAAGGGTTTGACCAGCCAGGGCGAGGTCAGCGTCGAGTCCACCAACAACGGCACGCCGTTGTCATGGGCGATTGCTGAGACCTCGGGCGTGTTGAGCACATCCAGGCCAGGGTTGCCGACGGTCTCGCCAAAGAACAGCTTGGTGGTGGGCCGCACGGCGGCGCGCCAAGCGTCCAGATCGCCCGGCTTGACAAAGGTGGTATCAATGCCAAAGCGGCGCAGAGTGTAGTGCAGCAGGTTGTGCGAGCCGCCATACAGCGCGGTCGACGCCACGATGTGGCTGCCCGCGCCCATCAGGGTGGCAATGCTCAGGTGCAGCGCCGCCTGGCCGCTGGCTACGCTGATGGCACCGACACCGCCTTCCAGGGCCGAAATGCGCTGCTCCAGCACCGCATTGGTCGGGTTGCTGATGCGCGAATACACATGGCCCGCGCGCTCCAGGTTGAACAGCGAGGCCGCATGCTCACTGGACTCGAAGACAAAGGAGGTGGTGAGATGAATCGGCACCGCACGTGCGCCGGTGGCGTCTGGTGTGGCACCGGCGTGCAGGGCGAGGGTATCGAATCCGGGGTCGGCGTAGCCTGGCATGCTTGTCTCCTCACTCTGGGTGTTCCTGTTCTGAAATTGGCTTCTTAGCCGTGCATTGTGGGCTATATTCACACACCAGATTCCCACTACGAGACAGCACCATGAAAGTCAGCGATATCTTGCGCGTCAAAGGCGGCACGCTTTTCACAGCCCATCCGGATGAACCTCTGCCGGTGGCGCTGAATTTGATGGCCGAAAAAGATATTGGCTCGCTGGTGGTGATGGAGCATGGCGATCTGGTCGGCATGCTGACCTTTCGCGAGGTGATCCAAACGCTGGTGAAAAATGCCGGCAGCATTGGCAACACCACGGTGCGTGGCTCCATGGATGATGCGCCGCTGACCTGCACCATGGAAACCGATATGGACGAAGTGCGCCGCATGATGCTGGACCGCCATGCCCGTTACATGCCGGTGATGGACGCGCACATGCTGATGGGCGTGATCAGCTTTTACGATGTGGCACGCGCCGTGGTCGACAGCCAGAATTTTGAGAACCAGATGCTCAAGGCCTATATCCGCGACTGGCCCGAGGGCGAAGCTCCTCAAGCATGAGTCTGCGCCAAGGCTGGCGCCACTTGCGCCGAATCTGCCCCAGCCTCTGGGATAATGAGGCATGAGCGGCAATACCCTTGGACTTTTATTCGCAGTCACCAACTTTGGTGAATCCCACGGCCCGGCCATTGGCTGCGTGATTGACGGCTGCCCCCCCGGCATGGACTTGAGCGAGGCGGACATCCAGATCGATCTGGATCGCCGCCGCCCCGGCACCAGCCGCCACGTCACCCAGCGCAACGAGCCCGACGCGGTGCAAATCCTGAGCGGCGTCTACCAGGGCAAGACCACCGGCACGCCGATTGCGCTGCTGATTCAGAACACCGACCAGCGCAGCAAAGACTACGGCAACATCCTGGAGACGTTTCGTCCCGGCCATGCCGATTACAGCTACTTCCAAAAATACGGCATCCGCGACCCGCGAGGAGGCGGCCGCAGCAGCGCCCGTATGACCGCTCCGATGGTGGCGGCCGGTGCCGTGGCCAAGAAATGGCTCAAAGAGCAATACGGCACCGAGTTCCGCGGCTGCATGACACAGATCGGCGATGTGCCGATTGGCTTTGAGTCCTGGGAGCATGTGCCGCACAACCCCTTCTTTGCGCCGGTGGCCGATGTGGCGGCGCTTGAAGATTACATGGACGCGCTGCGCAAGGCGGGCGACTCCTGCGGTGCGCGTATTCGCGTCTCAGCCAGCAAGGTGCCGGTGGGCCTGGGCGAGCCGCTGTTTGACAAAATGGACGCCGATATTGCCTACGCCATGATGGGCATCAACGCCGTCAAGGGCGTGGAAATCGGCGCCGGTTTTGCCAGCGTGGCGCAACGCGGCACGACGCACGGCGACTCGCTGACACCGGCTGGTTTCGCCAGCAACAACGCCGGTGGCGTGCTGGGTGGCATCACGACCGGGCAGGATCTGGAGGTCAGCATTGCCATCAAGCCCACCAGTTCCATCATCACGCCGCGCGATTCCATCGACTCGGCCGGCAATCCAACCCAGGTGGTCACCAAGGGCCGCCATGACCCCTGCGTAGGCATACGCGCCACCCCGATTGCCGAGGCCATGCTGGCGCTGGTGGTGATCGACCATGTGCTGCGGCATCGCGCCCAGTGTGGCGATGTGCAACATACGCTGGCACCGATTCCTGCCAGCCTGTGAGCTAGAGGCCCCCACGCTTCTTGCGGCGGACCGGCGCTGGCTTAGCGTTTGTTCCTCAGCGGCGAGTCGCCCACGATACCCCATCCGCTTGAGCCATTTCCGCTGCCAGCGCCAGATCCCAGCGCGGGTTGTTGTTGCGCCTGCAGCTGGTCCGCGTACCAAAGGGCTAGGCCGGTTCCGCCTATAAACACCACGGCGATCGCCAGCAGTTTGAGCACCGTCACCCAGAGTTTGGGCTCTTCATCCTTGTTTGCCATGTCTGCACCCCGGTGTAGCTTTATTGCCTGAACGCACATTTTCGCTTATGCCAGACAGGCTGGAAAGCGCCGGTACGCGCAGCCCGCAAACACATACTAAATAGTCACCCTTAGGTATAAATCCTAGGTATGCGATGGAAATAAGTACCATAAGCCGCTCCGGGAGTATCGTTCGTGCATCAGCGAGTCGGTATCTTCCATCTGTCAGTGCTGGCTGTTGAGGCGCATTGAACAAAGCATCTCATTTCAACATTCTGGAGACAAAAACATGTTACTCAAAACCCGCGTAGCACTCGCCGCAAGCCTGGTGGCTTCCTTGTGCGGCCTGTCGGCCTCGGCCACCGAACTGGTGATTGCCACGGTGAACAACGGCCACATGATCGAGATGGAAAAGCTCAGCAAGAACTTTGAGCAAGCCAATCCCGACATCAAACTCAAATGGGTCACGCTGGAAGAAGGCGTGCTGCGCCAGCGCGTCACCACCGACATCGCGACCAAGGGCGGTCAATTCGACGTCATGACCATTGGCATGTACGAAACCCCGATCTGGGGCAAAAAGGGCTGGCTCAAGGAGTTGAAGGCCGACGCCGCTTATGACGCGGACGACATCCTGCCGGCCATGAAGAACGGCTTGTCGGTGGAAGGCAAGATGTATGCGGCGCCCTTCTACGGCGAGAGCTCCATGCTGATGTACCGCAAGGATTTGACCGACAAGGCCGGCATCAAGTTTGAAGGCCGCCCGACCTGGGACCAGGTGCGTGACGCCGCCGCCAAGATCAATGACCCCAAGAATGGCGTGTACGGCATTTGCCTGCGCGGCAAGCCGGGCTGGGGCGACAACATGGCCTTCCTGTCCACCATGGCCAACAGCTATGGCGCGCAGTGGTTTGACATGAAGTGGAAGCCACAGCTCGAATCCAAGCCCTGGAAAGATGCGGTCACCATGTATGTGGAACTGCTGACCAAATACGGCCCTCCCGGCTCTTCGGCCAACAGCTTCAACGAAATCCTGGCCCTGTACAACGAAGGCAAGTGCGGCATGTGGATTGACGCCACCATCGCGGCCTCGTTCATCACCGACCCCAAGCAGTCCAAGGTGGCTGACAAGGTGGCATTTGCCCAAGGCCCTTACGCCGTGACGCAAAAGGGAGCCAACTGGCTGTGGGCCTGGGCACTGGCCATTCCGGCCGGCACCAAGAACGCCGACGCCGCCCAGAAGTTCATCAACTGGGCGACCAGCAAGGACTACATCAACCTGGTGGCCAAGAATGAAGGCTGGGCGCATGTGCCTACCGGCACCCGCAAGTCCACTTACGCCAATCCGGAGTTCCAAAAGGCTGCCGTGTTTGCTTCCGCTGAAAAGGCTGCCATCGATTCGGCCAACCCCAACGACAGCACGCTGCCCAAGTCTCCGTATGTAGGCGTGCAGTTCGCGGCCATCCCCGAGTTCCAGGCGATTGGAATTGCAGTCGGTCAGCAGATGAGCGCGGCGCTGGCCGGCAAGTCAACGATTGACGCGGCACTGAAGGCATCCCAAGTCGCAGCAGAGCGCGAAATGAAAAAGGGCGGTTACTACAAATAGCATCCGTCTTGCTACTGCGCGGCCCGGTCTGAGGCCCGTGGTGCGCGCCGTACGAGAGTACGGCTGTGCGCCTCGGACCTCACCTCGGACCGCTCGCTACGCCACCCGGACGCTATTTGAGGACCTCCATTCATTCTCCTAAATCAACCCAACCCCATCCCCATGAGAAAACTCTTACCGCGGCTTTTGCTCACACCGGCGGTGCTGAGCCTGCTGATGTGGATGATCGTCCCGCTGGTGATGACGATTTATTTTTCGCTCATCCGCTACAACCTGATGCAGCCCGAACAAACCGGTTTTGCCGGGCTGGAAAATTTTGAATACTTTTTGACCGACCCCTCCTTTTCGGTGGCGGTGGTCAATACGCTTCTGCTCTTGGGCAGTGTGATCGTCATCACGGTGCTGCTGGGCATTGCCATCGCGTTGCTGATCGATAGCCCGTTTCCTGGGCGCGGCATCGTGCGTCTGCTGCTGATCTCGCCCTTCTTCGTGATGCCCACGGTCAATGCCCTGCTGTGGAAGCACATGATGATGAACCCGATTTACGGCGTGCTGGCGCAGGTCTGGAAGTTTTTTGGCGCCACGCCGATCGACTGGCTGACCGACTTTCCGCTCGGCTCGGTGGTCATCATGGTGGCCTGGCAGTGGCTGCCCTTTGCCACGCTGATCTTTATGACCGCGCTACAAAGCATGAACCGCGAGCAACTGGAGGCCGCCCGCATGGATGGCGCCACCTACCTGCAGCAGCTGCGCTACCTCTACATCCCGCACCTGGGACGCTCCGTGGCCGTGGTGGTGATGATCGAGATGATCTTTTTACTTAGCGTGTTTGCCGAGATTTACACCACCACTGGTGGCGGGCCGGGCGACGCCAGCACCAATGTGGCCTTCCTGATTTTCAAGCAGGCGCTTCTGAACTTTGACGCCGGTGTGGCCTCGGCCGGTGCGCTGTTTGCGGTGCTGCTGGCCAATATTGCGGCGGCCTTTCTGATTCGCATGGTCGGCAAGAACCTGGACAAATAACAGCATGGCAAACCTTCGTTCCGAGCGCTCCAAGCGCTCCAAATATTCTCCTGCGCTGATGGCGCGCACGGTTGCTGCCTGGGCCGTCACGCTGCTGCTGTTCTTCCCGCTGGGATGGCTGATGCTCACCGCTTTCAAGACCGAGCTGCAGGCCATCGCCGTGCCACCGCTGCTGCTGTTCACACCGACGCTGGAAAACTTCACAATCGTGCAGGAGCGCAGCGACTACATGCTGTAC
>CAIMZI010000134.1 GCA_903845935.1 uncultured beta proteobacterium
CATATTGAAGCGCTGCGTGCTTTGGCAGCCCACGGCGCCGCAACACAACAATAGCAGGGAGGGTCGAAGTCGTTTGCCGCCGGCGGCAATAAGGTACTGCGATACGCTTCCCACCAAAGGGACGCCGGAGCTTAGGCGCTCGGCGATGACGGCGTCGACTTGACGCATATCGGCATCAATGATGGAAAGCCCTGATGAGGGACCGCTGGAATTGACTTGCAAGACTTTAGACCGGTTGGTTATTACGTTGATTATAGAAACCTGCGCTTGGAAAAATGCCGATCAAGCTGAGAATTTGAGTGAATCTCTGCTTTGGGCTATAATCCAAGGCTCTGTGAAAATTCGTTCTCAGAGTTAGATAAAGAGGTCAACATGTACGCGGTCATAAAAACCGGCGGCAAGCAATATCGAGTTGCAGCCGGCGAAAAAATTAAAGTAGAACAGATTGCTGCGGACGTAGGCCAAGAGATTGTGTTCAACGAGGTTCTGGCGGTCGGCAACGGCACCGAGCTGAAGGTTGGTACTCCCTTGGTGTCCGGCGCAACGGTTACCGTCACGGTAATCGCACACGGCAAGCACGACAAAGTGCGCATCTTCAAGATGCGTAGGCGCAAGCACTATCAGAAACGTCAAGGGCACCGCCAGCAGTTCACTGAACTGCAAATCGGCGCTATTGTTGCTTAAAGGGCAAGAGTCATGGCACAGAAAAAAGGCGGCGGCTCTACGCGAAATGGGCGCGATTCCAAGCCCAAAATGCTCGGCGTGAAGATGTACGGCGGACAGTTGATCAGCGCAGGCGCGATCATTGTTCGTCAGCGCGGCACCAAGTTCCACCCCGGAACCAATGTCGGCATTGGCAAGGATCACACCTTGTTTGCCCTGACCGAAGGCATTGTGTCCTTCGCAGTCAAGGGTGCTCTGAACAAGCACACGGTGAGCGTTACTGCAGCGTAATCTGCAGCATGCTCCACTAAGAACCCTGCGCTTGCCAAGCGCGGGGTTTTTTACTTATGAAAAGGCCACACCATGAAGTTCGTTGACGAAGCCTATATCGACATCTCTGCTGGAGACGGCGGGGCGGGCTGCGTCTCGTTCCGGCATGAGAAATACAAGGAATTTGGCGGGCCCAATGGTGGCGACGGTGGCCGTGGTGGTCATGTGTTTGCAGTGGCCGATTCCAACCTGAATACCCTGGTCGACTTCCGTTTTTCGCGCCGCCATGAGGCCAAGCGCGGTGAGCACGGCATGGGCTCCGACATGTTCGGCGCCGCTGGTGACGACATCACCCTGAAGATGCCGGTGGGCACCATCATCACCGACGCCGAGACCGGCGAAGTGCTGTTTGAACTGCTGGTTCCTGGCGAGGTGATCACCATTGCCAAGGGCGGCGACGGCGGTTTTGGTAATCTGCGCTTCAAGAGCGCGATCAACCGCGCGCCGCGCCAGAAGACGCCCGGCTGGCCCGGCGAAAAGCGCGAGCTCAAGCTCGAGTTGAAAGTTTTGGCCGACGTCGGCCTCTTGGGCATGCCCAATGCGGGTAAATCCACCTTCATCACCGCCGTGTCGAATGCGCGTCCCCGCATTGCCGACTATCCGTTTACCACCTTGCACCCGAATCTGGGTGTGGTGCGCGTGGCGCCCGAGCAAAGCTTTGTGGTGGCGGATTTGCCCGGTCTGATCGAAGGCGCCGCTGAAGGTGCAGGCCTGGGTCACCAGTTTCTGCGCCATTTGCAGCGCACCCGCTTGTTGCTGCATATTGTGGACATTGCGCCCTTTGACGAGGGTGTGGACACCGTCAAGCAGGCCAAGGCCATTGTCAATGAGTTGAAAAAATACGACGCCAATCTCTTCACCAAGCCGCGCTGGTTGGTGCTCAACAAGGTGGACATGCTGCCCTTGGACGAGCGCGACGCGATCATTCAGGACTTCATCAAGCGCTACAAGTTCAAGGGTCCGGTGTTCCAGATCTCGGCCTTGACGCGCGAAGGTTGTGAGCCCCTGATCAAGGCCATTTACAAGCATGTGAAGGCCCAGCAGGTGGCCGAGCAGCCGCATGTGGAAGTCGATCCGCGCTTTACCGGCGAGGCCGCCGACCCTGTCGCTCCCTAAGCTTTTGCGTGAGATGACCCAAGAAACACCTTCCTTGCTGCGCAGGGCCAAACGCGTCGTGATCAAAGTCGGCTCCAGCCTGGTGACCAATGAGGGTCGCGGGCTGGACGAGCAGGCCATCGGCGAATGGTGTCGCCAGATTGCGCACCTGATGCAGGACGGGCGCGAGGTCATCATGGTCTCCAGCGGCGCGATTGCCGAGGGCATGAAACGCCTGGGTTGGACGACCAGGCCCAAGGCGATTCAGGAGCTGCAGGCAGCTGCCGCTGTCGGGCAAATGGGCTTGGCCCAGATGTATGAGACCAAGCTGCGCCTCAACGCATTGGGCAGCGCCCAGGTGTTGCTGACGCACGCCGACCTGGCCGATCGCGAACGTTATCTGAACGCCCGCTCCACCTTGCTGACGCTGTTGAAGCTGGGCGTGGTGCCGGTGATCAACGAAAACGACACGGTGGTCAACGACGAAATCAAGTTTGGTGACAACGACACCCTGGGTGCGCTGGTGGCCAATCTGGTGGAGGCCGACGCGCTGATCATCCTGACCGACCAGAAAGGCCTGTACACGGCCGATCCGCGCAAAGACCCGCAAGCGCAATTTGTAACCGAGGCCCATGCCGGCGACCCGGAACTGGAGCGCATGGCCGGAGGTGCGGGCTCCAGCATTGGGCGCGGCGGCATGATTACTAAAATTTTGGCCGCCAAACGCGCTGCCGGATCGGGCGCGTCCACCGTGATTGCCTGGGGCCGGGAGCCCGATGCGCTGATCCGCCTGAGCGCTGGTGAGGCCATAGGCACGCTGCTGGTGGCGCAGACGCAAAAGACCCAGGCGCGCAAGCAGTGGATTGCCGATCATCTGCAACTGCGTGGTTCCGTGGTAGTAGACGCTGGTGCTGTCGCCAAGCTGCGCGACGAAGGCAAAAGCCTGTTGCCCATCGGCATGCTGCAGGTGGACGGTGACTTTTCGCGCGGCGATGTGATTGCGGTGCGCGATGACACGGGGCTGGAGATCGCCCGCGGTCTGGCCAACTACTCCAGTGCCGAGGCGCGCCTGATCTGCCGCAAACCGTCCAGCGAAATCGAACGCCTGCTAGGCTATGCGGCCGAGTCAGAGATGCTGCACCGCGACAACCTGATCATCAGCCACTAGCCGGCTGGCGTACCAGGGCTCTCAGTTGCCCTTCCAAGTGGGGGGCGTTATTTGTCGCGCCTTTAGTGCGTCTATGACTTCCTGTTTGCTGGTCGTAGCATGGTTGACACAGGCAGCCTGCCGGGCAAACACTTGGGCGTGGTGCGAGGGCATGTTGTCGCTGACCGCCTTCCATTCCGGATGGGCCAGCAGATTCCATTGTCCGGATGCACTCCATCGCGCATAGGTCTTGACCTCATCGCTGGAGCAGCGTATGCCTTCGTAGGAAGCGCTGGTGTTGCCGCTGGTGTTGCGCATGACGACCACGTAGCGCACCACGCCGTCCTCACCCACCGCAATGGTTTGTGGATCGACACCGACCTTGACGCTCACATAGGGGGGCATGTCCAGTGGCAGCACGCTGTTGACGGAGAACTGCGGTGGCGCAGGGGTGGCTGCTTCCACCCATTCCGGGCTGTCCAGCAGGTAGTTCACCTGCGCCAGTCCGGTGTTGCCAGACAATGTCATAGCGCTGGCTAAGGCCAGCATCGCAGCATATTTAAATTTCATAAGTGTCAGAGTTGCCAGCGCTTGGGTTTTGTGCAGTGGTGACGTCGGGTGGAGCAGGCTGCCCTGTGCCGTGGCTGTGTAGTGTCGGCTCCAATTCGCGCGCACGACCGCCCTGGCGCAAATAGCGGTTGCGTGTTTCGTTGCGCGGCAAAAAACGGGCGAGCTCGGTCAGCGCCATTTCATAGACGCCGCGTTTGAATTCGACCACGGCCTCCAGCGGCACCCAGTAGTCGTTCCAGCGCCAGGCGTCGAACTCCGGATGGTCCGTAGCGCGCAGGTTCAAATCCCAGTCGTGGCCGGTGAGTTGAAGCAAATACCAAATTTGCTTTTGGCCCTTGTAATGGCCACGCGCATCGCGTCGTATGTACCTGTCTGGCACCTCATAGCGCAACCAGTCTCGGGTACGGGCAACAATACCGACATGCTCCGGATGGAGGCCCACCTCTTCATGCAATTCCCGAAACATGGCCTGCTCGGGGGTTTCACCCCGGTCAATGCCACCCTGCGGAAACTGCCAGGAGTGCGTACGTATGCGTTTGCCCCAAAATACCTGATTTTTCTGGTTGAGCAGGATGATGCCGACGTTGGGGCGAAAGCCGTCCCGGTCAAGCATAATCAAATCCCAATTCTTAAACTTCGTTCATTATGCACAGCAACTGGGTGCATCTGGCAACGAAGCCCTCGCAGCCATTGAAGAACACCAAGTAGTACCGATGAAAGCCTCACAATTCCTTATTTCCACCCTCAAAGAAGCACCGGCCGATGCCGAGGTGGTCAGCCACAAGCTGATGATGCGCGCGGGGATGATCAAAAAACTGGGCGCTGGCATCTACAGCTATATGCCCATGGGCTTGCGCGTGATCCGCAAGGTCGAAGCTATCGTGCGCGAGGAGATGAACCGGGCCGGCGCCGTTGAGCTGTCCATGCCGGTGGTGCAACCGGCCGAACTATGGCAGGAGACCGGCCGCTTTGAGGCCATGGGCCCCGAACTCTTGCGCATCAAGGACCGGCATGCGCGCGACTACGTGGTGCAGCCCACCAGCGAAGAGGTGGTGACCGACATTGCGCGCCAAGAGATCAAGAGCTACAAGCAGCTGCCCAAGAACTTCTACCAGATCCAGACCAAGTTCCGCGACGAGCGCCGCCCCCGCTTTGGCCTGATGCGCGGCCGCGAGTTCACCATGAAGGATGCCTATAGCTTTGACCGCGACCAGGACGCGGCCAAGCTCAGCTACCAGGTGATGGCAAAGGCCTACCGCCGAATTTTTGACCGCTTTGGTCTGGTCTACCGTGCCGTGGCAGCCGACAGCGGCGCCATCGGCGGCGATCTGTCGGAGGAATTTCAGGTGATTGCCGCTACCGGCGAAGACGCCATCGTCTATTGCCCGGACAGCGACTACGCAGCCAATATGGAGAAGGCCGAGGCGCTGGAGCCGGCCGGTCCACGTGCCGAACCCACACACGCCTTGGAGAAAGTTTCAACCCCCGGCATGAGCACCTGTGAGGACGTGGCCAGTTACCTGAAGCTGCCGATCGAGAACTCGCTCAAGTCCCTGGTGGTGGCAACCGACGAGCGCAACGACAAGGGTGAAATCGTCAAGAGCCGGGTCTGGCTGCTCTTGATTCGCGGTGACCGCAGCATGAACGAGGTCAAGGTCGGCAAGGTGCCGGGACTGGCCGGTTTCCGTTTTGCCAGCCTGTCCGAGATCGACGAACACTTTGGCTGCGAGCCAGGTTACCTGGGCCCGGTCGGTTTGAAGAAGCCGCTGAGCGTGGTGGTGGACCGCGAGGTGGCGCTGATGTCGGACTGGATTTGCGGCGCCAATGTGGTGGACTACCACCTCAGCGGCGTGAACTGGGGACGCGACCTGCCGGAACCAGCACTGGTTGCCGATCTGCGCAATGTGGTCGAGGGCGACCAGTCTCCGGACGGCAAAGGCCCGCTGGCGATTGAGCGCGGCATCGAGGTCGGCCATGTGTTCTATCTGGGCACCAAGTACAGCCGCGCCATGAACGCCACGTTTCTGGATGTGAACGGAAAACCACAGTTCATGGAAATGGGCTGCTACGGCATTGGCATCACGCGTCTGCCGGCCGCTGCTATCGAGCAAAACCACGACGAGCGCGGCATCATCTGGCCGGACTCGCTGGCACCGTTTACCGTGGTGCTGTGCCCGATCAGTCCGGACCGTTTCCCGGACGTGAAGGCCGCTGCCGACAAGCTTTATGAGGAGTTGATGGCAGCCGGCGTGGACGTGATTCTGGATGACCGCAACGAGCGCCCTGGCGCCATGTTTGCCGACTGGGAACTCATAGGCGTGCCGCACCGCGTCACCCTGGGCGACCGCGGTCTCAAGGAAGGCATGGTCGAGTATCAGCACCGCCGCGACAAGGCCGCCACCAGCGTGGCTGTGGCCGAGATTGCGGCGCTGATCCGGGCGCGCCTGACAGCATGAGCGACGCTGCGTCCGCATTGGGCCTGGTCCAACGGCGCAGCATTCTGAGCCTGCTGGCTGCGCCCGCGCTGCTGACGCCTAGCGCCAAGGCGCTGGCTGGCGGACAGCGGGAGGAGGCGCTTGCCGAATCGGTACAGCGGGTGTTGCGCCAGGCAGTGGCTACCGATGCACCGCCCCAGGTGGACTACGAAGACTTTGCCACGACAGAGGACCGGCTGGCATTCATCCGCTGGAAAATGGAGATGAGCCAGCGCCTGAGTAAGCGCAAATCGGAGCTTCGGACAGTGCAGGAGCGGGACGATTTTTTGCAGACCCTGTGGTGGGAAAGCAAGCTGTCTCGATTGGACCTTTCCCTGGTGCTTGGTCTGGTCCACGTGGAAAGCAATTTCCGCAAATATGCGGTGAGCAGCGCGGGGGCACGAGGCTATATGCAGGTCATGCCGTTCTGGTCTCGCCAAATTGGCGATGGCGACCCCGCCACCCTGTTTCACATGCAAACCAACCTGCGCTTTGGCTGCGTGATCCTGCGCCACTACCTGGACTTGGAGCAGGGTGACCTGTTTCTGGCGCTGGGCCGTTACAACGGTTCACGCGGCAAACCCCAATACCCCGACGCGGTGCAGGGCGCCAGTCGCAACTGGGAATTCAGTGGGTAAAAGTTATGCCAGCGCTTTTGCCAGCTCGCCGGACTCATACATTTCCATCATGATGTCCGAGCCGCCAATGAATTCGCCCTTGACATAGAGCTGAGGAATGGTAGGCCATTGGCTGTATTCCTTGATGCCTTGGCGGATGCCGTCGTCTTCCAGCACATTGACGGTCTTCACCGCCTTGGGGTCCACGCCGCAGGCCTTGAGGATCTGGATGGCACGTCCGGAGAAGCCGCACTGCGGAAAGCTGGCCGTGCCCTTCATGAAAAGCAGAACCTCGTTGGATTTCACCAGTTCGTCAATACGTTGTTGCGCGTCGCTCATGTCATAGGCCTTAAGTGAATAATGCCCCGATTATTTCACCTTCGTGCCCGGCCGCCGGATCGAACGGATGCTGGCCGCCACGACCGTGGGGTTTTTTTGCCGATAATCGGGGCTCAAGCTCACATCCTCACCATGAAAATCGAAAAAAACACCGCCGTTACCCTGCGCTACACCGTCTCCGACACCACTGGCAAGCTGCTGGAGGAAAGCAAGGAGCCGATGTGTTACCTACATGGGGGATATGGCAACACCTTTGCCAAGATTGAAGAGGCGCTGGAAGGTCAGCAAGCGCTTTTTAAGACCACGCTGGAACTGGCGCCGCAAGATTCCTTCGGGCTGCGCGACGAGGCGTTGTTGCAAACCATCCCCAAAACGCAGTTTCCGCCCGGCGTCAAGGTCGGCGGTCAACTCGAAGGCCGCGACGATTCCGGACAATCCATCGTCTTCACTGTGCTCAAGATCAAGGGCGACACGGTGTATCTGGATGGCAACCATGCACTGGCGGGTAAAACACTGCGTTTTGCTCTCCAGGTGCTGGAAGTGCGCTCGGCCTCAGAAGAAGAAATCGCGCATGGCCATGTGCACGGAGCCCACGGACATCAGCATTGACCCAGTAAAAAGCCAGGCTTTGGGTTGATAATTGCTGCATTTATCAAAATAGGACTTACTATGTTTTACGGAATACGTAGCATTTTCGTTGGAATATTCATGGCGGCCTGCGTGTCATTGCCTGCGGCGGCCTTGCAGCCGGCCACAGGCAAGGTCGTTCTGTCCATTGCCGGTAACGTGGGCGAGAAAAACAGCGCAACGGCGGCGCTGTTCGACATGGAGATGCTGCAAAAGTTGCCGCAGCACAGCTATACCACACTGACGCCTTGGGATAAGCAGCCCATCAAGTTCACCGGCCCCTTTTTGCGCGACGTACTGGCAGCGGTAAAGGCTTCCGGCACAACGATCAAGGCCATGGCGCTCAACGATTACCAGACCAGCATCCCGGCCGATGATGCCCAAAAATTTGATGTCATCCTGGCCTACAAGATGAACGACGCCGACATTCCGGTGCGCACCAAGGGGCCGCTGTTTATTGTTTACCCCTACGACACCAAGTCTGAATTGCGTTCCACCGTCTATTACGAACGCTCAGCCTGGCAACTCAAGTCGATGACGATAGAGTAAGTTGCGGATGGCTGGGCGCACCAATAACAGGCGCTACCTGCTGTGGCTTGCGGTGGGTACGGCCACCATGGCTTTGGCCATGGCATCCCTGTTGGTATTTGAGCTGGCGCAAAAGCGTGCCATCGAGCGCAGCAGCGCCATTGGTTCAGACTCGTTGACTGCGCTGACCTTTCAGTTTGAGCGTGAATTTTTGCGCTTGCGCCAAGTCCTGAGCGAGGCGGTGGCGAAAGGTGATGCAAGCGATATGGGCGCACTCGCTATGCGCAATGACATCTTCCAGAGCCGTCTGACGCTGTTGCTGGAAAGCCCTAGCGTGGCGGTGCTAAAGTCGCGCGAGGAGTATCGCAAGGGCGTACTGGACCTGAGGCCAATGGTCGCCGAGTTGGATCAGGCCCTGGGCGCAAAGTTTATCAACCGCAGGGCATTGGCCGATGTGCTGGCTGAGCTCAATCGGCTGGGGGCTGATGTTCAGGCCTTGACTCAGGCAGCCAATTCCGAGGAGGCACGGCTGTTGGAGCAACAGGCCGACGTCATGGGCCAGCAGAACCGGTTGATCGTATGGCTGACCTTGGCGCAGCTGGCCTTGCTGATGATTGCCTCCGCTTCGCTGGTGGTGCGACAGCGGCGCCAGGAGGCGGAGCGGCTGGCCCTGGAGCAGTTGACCGATGAGCTGCGCGAAGCACAATTTCGGGCGGAGGCGGCAAGCCGTGGAAAAAGTCAGTTTCTGGCCAATATGAGTCATGAGCTGCGCACGCCCTTCAACGGCCTCATGGGAATGCTGGGTCTTTTGAAAGGCACGCAAATCACAGCCACGCAGGGCGAATACATCCAGACTGCCCAAGAGTCGGCCGGCCATCTGCTGACCTTGTTGAATGATGTGCTGGACATGTCGGCGCTGGAGACCGGCAAACTGGCGCTCAAGCCCATGGCCGCACACCTGCCACGCCTGCTGGCCGAGGTGAATGCGCTGATGTCGCCGCTGGCAAAAGGCAAGGGCCTGGACTTTCACATGCGTTTGCCGGATGCCCCCTTGCCGCAGGTCAGCGTAGACGAAACGCGCCTCAAGCAAATTCTGTTCAACCTGATCAGCAATGCGATCAAATTCACCGCGGCGGGTCAGGTTGTGCTGACGCTTTGCCAACGGATGCTGGACGCGCATACGCTCGAAGTGGTGTTTGCTGTTAGGGACACCGGTATTGGCATTGAGCCCCAGGCGCAGTTGCGTTTGTTTCAACGTTTTTACCAGGTCGAGGGCAGCGCTACCCGACGTTTTGGCGGTACCGGTCTGGGTTTGGAGATTTCGCAGTCGATTGCCCAACTGATGCACGGTGCCATCACCGTCGAGAGTGTGGTGGGCAAGGGTTCAACCTTCACGGCCACGCTGCAACTGCCGATGGTGGCCGAGGCGCAAGTTCCGGCCGCAGCCGCAGCGCCCGCGCCACCTGCGCCGACCAGCGGGGCAACGCAGGGCATGCGTGTTCTGGTGGTGGAAGACCATCCGATCAACCAGAAGCTGGTGGGCTTGTTGCTGGCGCGCATGGACTGCCAGATCGACTTTTGTGAAAACGGACAACTGGCCGTGGAGCGCGTGCAGCAGGAGGTGTTCCATCTGATCCTGATGGACGTCAACATGCCGGTCATGGACGGTCTGACTGCTACCCGTTTGATTCGCGCCTTGCCGGGCACCGTGGCGCGCACGCCTATTGTGGTCGTGACCGCCGATGTCATGAACGAGGCCCGGGACCATGCGCTGCTGGCAGGTGCCAACGACTTCATCAGCAAACCGCTAAATGTGGAGCAATTGCGCGGCATCGTACAGAGATACGCTGCTGCAGGCATGGCGTAGCAAGTTTTAGGATTGCTCATATTTCTATATTTGAGCCATATTCTGCCAAAAATAGATTTTTTTTAGGCTTATTGGCAATAGTCTGCGCGACTTGAAGGCATACCATAGTTCTACCCAGTTGTAGTACGGTTAAGTATGAAACCACAAGGAGTCCCCTCTTGTTAGCCCAGCCCGCCACCAAATACCGCGCCTTCTCAGGCATTTCCCTTCCCGATCGCCAGTGGCCCTCCAAGACCCTGACGGTTGCGCCCCTGTGGATGAGCAGCGATCTGCGCGATGGCAACCAGTCGCTGTTTGAGCCCATGAACGGCGAGCGCAAGATGCGCATGTTCCGCACCCTGTGCCAGGTCGGCTTCAAGCAAATCGAAGTGGCTTTTCCCAGCGCCTCGCAAACCGAATTCGACTTTGTGCGCAACCTGATTGAGGGCGGCCACATTCCGGCCGATGTCACCATCGAGGTGCTGACGCAGTCGCGCGAGCACCTGATCCGCCGCACCATGGAATCGCTCAAGGGCGCGCGCCAGGCCATCGTCCACTTCTACAACGCCACCGCTCCGGTATTCCGTGAGGTGGTGTTTGGCATGCAAAAGGCCGAGATTGTGGAGATGGCCCTTCAAAGCGTGCGCCTGATCAAGCAGTTGGCTTCTGAGCAGCCCGAAACCGAATTCACGCTGGAATACAGCCCCGAAGTCTTCAGTAGCACCGAGCCCGAATTCGCCCTGGAAATTTGCGACGCCGTCAGCGCCGAATGGTGCGCCACGCCTGCAAAGAAGCTGATCCTGAACCTGCCGGCCACCGTGGAAGGTTCCACGCCCAATGTCTATGCCGACCAGATCGAGTGGATGCACCGCAATCTGGCGCGGCGCGACAGCATCATCCTCAGCCTGCACCCGCACAACGACCGCGGCACCGCGGTGGCGGCGGCCGAACTCGGCCTGCTGGCCGGTGCCGACCGGGTGGAGGGCTGTTTGTTTGGCAATGGCGAGCGCACCGGCAATGTAGATATCGTGACGCTGGCGCTGAACCTCTATACGCAAGGCGTGGCACCGGGCCTGGACTTTTCAGACATCAACGCCGTGGCCCGCACGGTGGAGTATTGCAACCAGTTGCCGATTCACCCGCGCCACCCTTACGTGGGCGATCTGGTGTTTACCGCCTTTAGCGGTTCGCACCAGGACGCCATCAAGAAGGGTCTGGCTGCGCAACAGCAAGGCACTCTTTGGAGCGTTCCATACATGCCGATTGACCCGGCCGACCTGGGCCGCAGCTACGACTCGGTGATTCGCGTCAACAGCCAAAGCGGCAAGGGCGGCGTCGCCTATTTGATGGAGATGGAATATGGCGTGGTGATGCCGCGGCGCTTGCAGGTGGAGTTTTCCGGTGAGGTGCAGGCCTATACCGACTCCCACGGTGGCGAAATGACGGCGCAGGACATCTGGAAACTGTTTGACGACAGCTATTTACACGCGACCGATGCCAGCCTGCGTTATGTAGGCCACCATTTGTTTGATGCCGGCATGCAGGGCAAGGCCCAGGTGCAGGGTATTGAGCTCAAACTCGAAGTGGCTGGCAAGATGCTGCATCTCAAGGGCCGGGGCAATGGCCCGATAGACGCCGCCGTCCACGCCCTGCAAGGCGCAGGAATCCAAGTGCAGGTGCGCAGCTTTGAGGAACGTTCCACCAAGGCCAGCCAGCAGGCTGGCGACGCCCAGGCCTGCGCCTTTTTGGAGCTCGCTTCCCAGGGTGCCGAGCGCTATGGTGTGGGGCTGGACAGCAATATCGTCACCGCATCCCTGCAGGCGCTGATCAGCGGCGTCAACCGCCTGGGTTTGCAGCTCGTAGTGAAACACGCAGAGCCGGAAGCAGCAGCGGCGTAGCGAGCGGCGCCGGGCTCGGCCCGGTGGCCCAGGCTCAGGCTTTTTTGAGGAAGCAGGCCTTGAGCATAAAGCTGCCGCCGTCCATCTTGCAGTCCACCTCGTGGTCACCACCGACCAGACGGATGCTCTTGACCTTGGTGCCCATCTTCAGCACGGTGGAGCTGCCCTTGACCTTCAGGTCCTTGATCAGCACCACGGCATCGCCGTCCTGCAGCACCTGGCCGTTGCTGTCCTTGATGATGGCGTCAAGCTCATCATCGGTAGCTGCCGCAGCGGTTTGTGGCCATTCAAAACCACAGTCGGCGCAGACAAAGTTGCTGGCGTCAGGGTAGGTATTTTCCAGTGTGCACTGGGGGCAGGTAGGTAAGCTCATATCATCCAAGGTGCATGCACGCAATCCGGCGCCCATGTGTGTGTTTGTTGCCAAGCACCCGGGCTGCCACTATATTCGGTCTAGCTTAGCAGTGTCTGGCGCCAATGGGGGGAGCAGCACCGTCATCCAAGGAAAAAACAGTGCCATGCACTTCACCAACATTCGAACGCTGATTGCATTTCTGATTTTGCTTGCCTGCGACGCGCCAACTCCCGCCGCCACCCAGCCCGAAAAACTGCCCGATACCTGGATTCAAGCCGTAAAAATGGCAGTGAACAGCAATCCGGAGGTGCAATCCAGGATGCATAACTTGGTCTCTGCCGGTGGCCTGCGTGACATTGCCCGGGCCAGTTTTCTTCCGAAGCTCGATTTTTCTGCATCGGCTGGCAGCGAGAGCCGGACCATTCCTACGGCGGCCAACACCACGTACAAGGTGACCAGCGAGCAACTCTCCGCCAATCAAATCCTGTTTGACGGATTTTTCACGCTCAACGAAGTCAGTCGCTTAGGGGCCGGCGTCCAAACCCGCTACTACGAACTGGTGGAGAGTGCAGAAACCGTGGCACTGGACGCCTTCAAAGCCTATGCCGACATACTGCGCTACCGTGAGCTGGTGGATCTGGCAACGCAAAATTATGTAGAGCACAGACGGTCAGCGTTGCTGGTGGAAGAACGCGTAAACAGCGGTGTAGGTCGGCGCGTCGATCTGGAGCAGTCCAATGGACGAACCGCCAATGCCGAGTCGAAATTGCTGACCGAATTGACCCATTTGCATGACGCCGGTGCGCGCTATTTGCACGTGGTGGGTGAAAAGCCCGCAGCAAGTCTGCCCGCACTGCCCGAACCGTTCAGCCTGGGCACCCTGCCCGACAGTGTGGCCGCCCTGATGCATGACGGCATTCAAAGCAGCCCCACCTTGCTGGCCGCTGTGCAGAATGCCCGCTCTGGCCAGATCGCCATCGGCAGCGCCAAGTCCGCCTTCCTGCCAAGATTGGATCTGCAGGCCTACTCTGCCAATGGCAACAACAACGATTTGATCGCCGGTGTCAACCAGTCCCAGGGCGCCGCCCTCGCGCTGCGTTACAAGTTGTACAAGGGAGGGGCCGATCAGGCCGACGTCCGGTTTAGCGGCTTCAATGCGGACCAGATGCAAGATGCGCAGGTCAAGGCCTGCCACGACGTGCGTGAACTGCTCTCCGTGGCCTACAGCGATGTGCGCAGCCTGAGCGAAAGGCTGGATTACGTAGACCGTCATCGGCTGGCGGTCGATAAAGCCCTGGAGGCGTATCGCCAGCAGTTTGCCATTGGTCAACGTACCTTGTTGGACTTGCTGGACACGCAAACAGAGTTTTATGAGGCCTCGCGTTCCTACAGCAATGTCCGCCATGACCAGGCCATTGCGCAGGCCCGCACACTCGCAGCCATGGGGCGCCTGGTCAGCACACTGGGCGTGACCCGGGCGGACATGTCTGCTGCTGCGCCCGAGGAAGACCGTGCGCAGCTCAACACGCTGTGCGAAGGCAGCGAAACCGCGGTGGATACGGTGCAACACATCCTGGCCGGGCTGGACTTCGGCCGACCTGCCAAGCCCCTGGGTTCCTATGTCGTGCTTTTGCCCGATCGCAACAACGTGGTGGGCAAGGTCACCGTGGAAGGCAAGGGCGGCAAGCAGGTGCTGGACGAGGCGCAAAAAGGCGTCAAGGCCGATGGCGGCGGCGGCGCGTTTGCCGTCAGCGACGAACAGCTCAAACGTGATTTTGGTGGTGCCATGGCGGCCCTGCCCGTGGTGCCGGAGCGCTTCGTGTTGCATTTTCGGCGCGGTGTGAATGTGTTGACCGCCGAGTCCAAGGCCTTGCTATCCCAAATTGTGGAGCACGCAGCGGCACATCCCGGCCTGGATGTGAGCGTGACCGGGCATACCGATACCACGGGTTCTCAGAAGGTCAATGACCTGTTGGGCCAACGGCGAGCCGCCTTTGTGGCGCAGCAACTGCGCAATCTGGGCCTGAAGACCGATTCCCTGGCCATCGATTCCTTTGGCAAGAATCGCCTGGAAGTGGCTACACCCGACAACACCAGGGAGAAGCGCAACCGCCGCGTGGAAGTCATTCTGCGCTGACGTACGCACTTTGGCGGGCCTGTAAAACGGTGCCTGCCCATGGAGTGGCTGCGCTCAGTCCAGCGGGTTTTGTGCGCCCGAGCAGCGCTCAATGCCCGCCAGATCGCGGCGCGATTGCACCTGTTTCAGTCCGGCATCCGTCAGCAGCTGGCGCACCGCCTGCGCCTGGTCGTAGCCGTGTTCCAGCAGCAGCCAGCCACCCGGCTTGAGCTGCGCCCGCGCGGCGCCGATGATGCATCGTAGGGCATCCAGTCCCTCTGGCCCGCTGGTCAGTGCCGGTAGTGGCTCATGGCGCAGGGCTGCCAGGTGTTCGTCCCGAGCGGCGATATAGGGCGGGTTGGAGACGATGATGGAAAACCGTTGTTCCACGCCTTGCAGCCAGTTGCCCTGGTGAAATTGCACATCCAGATTCAGCCGCGCTGCATTGGCGCGCGCCACGGCCAGCGCGTCCGAGCTGAAGTCCAGCGCATGCACCTGCCACTGCGCACGGCTGTGCTTGAGGGCCAGCGCAATGGCGCCGCTGCCGGTGCCCAGGTCGATAAGCGCAGGCGGCGTTGTTGCAGCCGATATCCATGCGTCCATCGCCTCCAGCGCCCAGTCCACTAGCGTCTCGGTATCCGCGCGGGGGTCCAGCACACGGGCGTCCACTTGCAGCGTCAAGCCGTAAAACTCCTTGCAGCCGGTGATGTAAGCCAGCGGTTCAGCATCGGCGCGGCGCCTGGCGAATGCCAGCAGCTGCGTTTGCGCCGCGTCGGGCATGGCATCGTCGCCATGGGCCAGCAACCAGGCACGCTCGCTCTGGCTACGGCCCAGCGCATGCAGCACCAGCAGTTGCGCGTCCAGGCGCTCCAACCCCAGGGACTGTGCGTAGCGAATCGCTTGGACAATGGTCATGGTGGGAATTAACAGGCTGGGCCAGTAGCGTCGCTGTGCGCTCAGACTTACGCGTTCATTTCCAGCGCCGCCATCTGCTGCGCCGCTTCATAGGCCTGCAGCGCCTCGATCACGTCGCCCAGATCGCCTTCCATGATGCCCAGGAGCTTGTACAGCGTCAGATTGATGCGGTGGTCCGAGAGGCGGCCCTGCGGGAAGTTGTAGGTGCGGATGCGGTCGCTGCGGTCGCCGCTGCCGACCAGGCTCTTGCGCTCGGCGGCGTCCTTGGCGGCGCGCTCGGAGCGGTCTTTTTCGTGGATGCGCGCGGTCAAGACTTTGAGCGCCTGGGCCTTGTTGCTGTGCTGGCTGCGTCCGTCCTGGCACTCGGCCACGATGCCGGTGGGGATGTGGGTGATGCGCACCGCCGAGTCGGTCTTGTTGATGTGCTGGCCGCCGGCGCCGCTGGCGCGGTAGGTGTCAATGCGCAGGTCCGACGGGTTGATCTTGATGGCCTCGGCCTCGTCCTGCTCGGCCAGCACGGCCACGGTGCAAGCGCTGGTGTGGATGCGGCCCTGGGTCTCGGTGGCGGGCACACGTTGCACGCGGTGGCCGCCCGACTCGAACTTCAGCATTCCATAGGCGCCACAGGCACCGGCGCCCGTCTGGGTCGTGCCCTCGATCCGCAGCACCACATCCTTGTAGCCACCCAGTTCGCTCTCGGAGGCGCTGATGATTTCGGTCTTGAAGCCGGCGGCATCGCAAAACCGCGTATACATGCGGGCCAGGTCGGCGGCAAACAGGGCCGATTCGTCGCCTCCGGTGCCGGCGCGGATTTCCACAAAGGCCGGGCGCTGATCGTCCGGGTCTTTGGGCAGCAGCATGCGCTGCAGCTCCAGCTCCAGCTGGGTCAGTTCGGCCGTGGCACTGTCGATTTCCTCCTGCGCCATGGCCGACATTTCTTCGTCACCGGAGGAGGTGGTCAGCATCTCTTGCCCTGCCGCCAGATCGGCCTCGCGCTGTTGGTAGCGCGCCCAGCGGCTGGCCACGGCTCCGACCTCGGTGTGCTCGCGCGACAGCGCCAAAAACTGCTTCATGTCCTGCATGATGTCTTCGCGCGAGAGCAGGAATTCCAGCTCCCCCAGACGGTCGGCAAAGCGGGCGAGTTGTTGGCGCAGAAATGGTTTCATGGGACTACGGATGCAAAGGGATCGGGTAATCTGTCCGCTTGATGGGGACAGTGCGGCGGCAGGGCAGGGCCGCTAACGCTCGTTACGCAAGAAGAAGTGTTGAATCGCGTGGCTGGCGCGCTCGCGCGCCAGGGCGTCGCTGTTGCGCAGCTCGGCCATGGCGCCGTGCAGCATTTTTTGCGTCATGCCGCGGGCCAGTGCTTCCAGAGCGGCATCGATGTCGCCATCGCGTGCCATCAGCTTGCGTGCCCTTGCCACCTCGGCTGCGCGCCACTGCTCGGCCTGGGCATTGAGTTGCTGGATCAGGGGCACCGTGTTGCGCTGCGCGACCCAGTGCATAAAGCTTTGCACCCCGGCATCCACAATCGCCTCGGCCTGGGCCACGGCGGCCTGGCGGCTGGCCTGTGCAGTTTGCACCACGCTGGCCAGATCGTCCACCGTGTACAGGTAGACGTCGCCGAGCGCTTTCACTTCGGGCTCGATGTCGCGGGGCACGGCCAGATCGACCATGAACATGGGGCGATGGCGCCGCTTCTTTAACGCGCGTTCCACCGCACCCAGGCCAATGATGGGCAGGGTGCTGGCGGTGCAGCTGATCACCGCGTCAAATTCGTGCAACCGGTCGGGCAGGTCGGAAAGGCGCATGACCTCGGCGCCAAAACGCTGGGCCAGTTTTTCGCCGCGCTCGAAGGTGCGGTTGGCAATGGCGATGGACTTGGGGTTCTTCGCCGCAAAATGGGTGGCGCAGAGCTCGATCATTTCGCCCGCGCCGACAAACAGCACCTTGACCTGGGCCAGGTCTTCAAATAATTGGCTCGAGAGGCGCACGGCGGCAGCGGCCATGCTGATGGAATGGGCGCCGATCTCGGTGGAGGTGCGCACATCCTTGGCCACGGCAAACGAGCGCTGGAACAGTTGCGACAGCGTGGTGCCCAGCGCGCCTGCCGCTTCCGCAGCCCGCACCGCATCTTTGATTTGGCCCAGAATTTGCGGCTCGCCCAGCACCATGGAGTCCAGACCGCTGGCCACGCGAAAAGCGTGACGGGCGACATCATCGCCTTCGAGGTGGTAGGTGTGGGAGCGCAGTTCGTGGGTGGAGACGCCGCCGCTTTGCGCCAGCCAGGCCAAGGTCTGTTCCATCGCCGCCTCGTCGCCAGCGCAATAGATTTCGGTGCGGTTGCAGGTGGAGACGATGGCCGCTTCCGGGTGCTGGTGGATCGCCTGGCGCAGGGCCTGCAGGTGCGGCTCGATCTTGTCCATGGCGAACGCAAACCGCCCGCGCATGTCCAGCGGTGCGGTGGTGTGGTTGATTCCTAATGCCCAGACTGCCATACGTTTCAAGCGGATTATAAAATCCCATTCATCCCTATTCCTACGAGGTCCACTTTTTGATCGACCTCAACCCCATGCCATGAGCCTTATCGGCCTGCTAGATAACCTGCTGAATTTCATCGCACCGGCCGTTGTGCTGGGCCTTTTGGTGGCCACGCTGGCGCCGATGCTGATCAAGAAAGTCCGTCCCCATCATAGCTGGCTCACCCAGAGTGCCATGAATAGCCTGGCCGGCGCGCTGGTGCTGGTGGGCGGACTGCTGATTTTCGGCCACGACGGCAAGATGGCGACCTACGCCGCCCTGGTGATCGCATGTGCCAGCAGCCAGTGGTTGGGAGCAAGGTCCTGGCGCGGCTAGCCTCTTCAGCTCGGATTAAACAGATCAACTCGGTCGGTAATCACGCCATCAGTGCCCAGCGCCATCAGCCGGTCGGCTTCTGTGGCGTCATTCACGGTATAGCTTAGGGTTCTAAAACCTTCGGCCTTAGCCTGCGCCACTGTTTTCAGATTCCAAATTTCGTAGTTGCAGACTAGGGCCTGGCACTGCAGGGTTTGGGCCTGGTCCAGCCAGTGCGACCAGGGCTTGCCTTCCAGCGCATCAATCAGCAGGCCTCGCGGCAATTCGGGCTGAGTTGCCAGAGCGCCAACGAGGGCCGCGATATCAAACGAGGTGAGCAGCGGCGGCACGGACTGGTCGCGCCACAGGCGGGCGGCGTGTTGGGCCACCACCTCGCCGGTGTGGTACTCGGTGCCTGGCGTGGGCTTGATTTCTAGGTTCAGAAAATAGCCGTTGGCGATGCAATAGCGGGCAATCGCCTCTAAAGTGGGCAATGGCTCACCGGCATAGGCAGGTGAATGCCAACTGCCTGCGTCCAGTTGCGACAGCGTGTTCCAGGGGTGCTCGCCGGCTATGTCGCTGACACCGTCGCGCCCTGCACCCAGCTTTTGCGCCGCGTTGGTGCTGCGGCCCCATTCGGCGTCGTGCATCAAAAACGGAATGCCATCGGCGCTTAGCTTGACATCGCACTCGAACATGCGGTAGCCGTGGCTGGCTCCCAAGCGGAAGGCTGCCAAGGTGTTTTCCGGCGCCAGCTTGCCGGCACCCCGGTGGGCGACGCAGCGCGGGTAGGGCCAGGCGGGAAGGGGTTTCATGATGGATCCAGAAGCGAATGGGTTGGGGCGCAGGGAGGCTGCCGCCGTTGGCATTATTGTGCTGAAGTGCCTCTGCACTGCCTGTGCCCGTGGTGTGGCCTTTGCGGGGCAGATCCGGTCGCTTTGTGGCGCTGCGGTACCATCTCCACTATCCTAATCAGCCCCGTGGACTGGCCTCTCAGCCCCCTCGGTTGCCCCTTTAAGAACCGATGAACGCCCCGACCCTACTCACGCACCTGACGAACGCCGACCCTGCTGCAAACCCCGCGGGCGGACATCCGCACGAGCGCATCCGCGAGATTCCCTACAACTACACCTCGTTCTCCGACCGCGAAATCGTCATTCGGTTGTTGGGCGCAGCGGCTTGGGACCAGTTGAACCTGTTACGCGAAGAGCGCCGCACCGGCCGCTCCGCCCGCATGCTCTACGAGGTGCTGGGCGACATCTGGGTGGTGCAGCGCAACCCCTATTTGCAGGACGATCTGCTGGACAACCCCAAGCGCCGTGCGCAGTTGGTGGCAGCCCTGAATCACCGCCTGGGCGAGGTTGGCAAGCGCCGCACCCCCGACGCCGACGCCGAGCGCGACGCCATGGTCGGTCAGTTGCTCAGCGCCGCGCGTTCCGCGGTGGAGCGCTTTGACGCCAGCTTTGAAGAGGTGGCAGCCCTGCGCCGCAAGGCCCAGCGTCAACTCAACAAGGTCACGGCCAAGGACAACATCAAGTTTGACGGCCTGTCGCGCGTCAGCCATGTGACCGATGCCACCGACTGGCGCGTGGAATATCCATTTGTGGTGCTGACGCCCGACTCCGAAGAGGAAATGGCCGGACTGGTCAAGGGCTGCATCGACCTGGGGCTGACCATCATCCCGCGCGGCGGCGGCACTGGTTACACCGGTGGCGCGATACCCTTGACCTGGAACAGCGCGGTGATCAACACCGAAAAACTAGAGGCCATGACCGAGGTGCAAATGCTGCGTCTGCCGGGCATGGACCGCGACGTAGCTACCGTCTGGAGTGAGGCCGGTGTGGTGACGCAGCGCGTGGCCGATGCGGCCGAGCGCGCTGGTTTTGTGTTTGCGGTGGACCCGACCTCGGCCGAGGCCAGCTGCATAGGCGGCAACATCGCCATGAATGCCGGCGGTAAAAAAGCCGTGCTCTGGGGCACTGCCCTGGACAACCTGGCGAGCTGGCGCATGGTGACACCGCAGGCGGAGTGGCTGGAGGTCACCCGCATCAATCACAACATGGGCAAGATCCATGACGTGGAGGTGGCCAGCTTTGAGCTGCAGTATTTCAAGGCCGACGGCAAGACCAAGATCCGCAGCGGACGCCTAGACATTCCGGGCAAGAGTTTTCGCAAGGAAGGCCTGGGCAAGGACGTTACCGACAAGTTCCTGAGTGGCCTGCCTGGCATTCAAAAAGAGGGCTGCGACGGCCTGATCACCAGCGCGCGCTGGGTGGTACACCGCATGCCGCAGCACACCCGCACGGTGTGTCTGGAGTTTTTTGGCGATGCCCGTGACGCCGTGCCCAGCATTGTGGAAATCATCGATTTCATGTTCGCTGAAGCAGCGCGCAGCGGTGTGCTGTTGGCCGGCCTGGAACATCTGGACGACCGTTACCTGAAGGCGGTGGGATATGCCACCAAGTCCAAGCGCGGCGGCCTGCCCAAGATGGCCTTGTTTGGTGACATTGCCGGTGACGATGCCGACGCCGTGGCCCGTGCCACCTCGGAAGTGGTGCGCATTGCCAATTCGCGCAGTGGCGAGGGCTTTATTGCCATCAGCCCGGAGGCGCGCAAGAAATTCTGGCTGGACCGCAAGAAGACCGCTGCAATTAGCCGCCACACCAACGCCTTCAAGATCAACGAAGACGTGGTGATTCCCTTGCCGCGCATGGCCGAGTACACCGACGGCATCGAGCGCATCAACATCGAACTCAGCCTGGTAAATAAGCTGGCGCTGTGCGACGCCTTGACCGAGTTTTTTGTCAAGGGCAATTTGCCGCTGGGCAAGGCGGACGACGCCAGCGATGTACCGGCCGCCGAACTTTTGCAGGAGCGTGTGGATCAGGCGATTGCCTTGGTGGCCGAGGTGCGCGCGCAATGGCAGGGCTGGCTCAACGACGTGGGACCGCTGTTTGCGCAGTTGCAGGGCCACAGCCTGCGCGCCAGTTGGAAGACGCAGATTCGCAAGCCCCTGCAAGACATCTTTACCGGCGGCGCCTTTGAAGCGGTGCTCAAGGAATGCACCGCCATTCACCAGCGTGTGCTCAAGGGCCGCGTCTGGGTGGCGCTGCACATGCACGCCGGTGACGGCAATGTGCACACCAACATCCCCGTCAACAGCGATGACTACGACATGCTGCAAGCGGCCCACGGCGCGGTCAAACGCATCATGGCGCTGGCGCGCTCACTGAATGGTGTGATCTCGGGCGAGCACGGCATTGGCATCACCAAGCTGGAATTTTTGAGCGATGCCGAACTGGCGCCGTTCACCGCCTACAAGGCCAAGATCGACCCCGAAGGGCGCTTCAATAAGGGCAAGTTGCTGCGGGGAACGGACGCCTATGCGGACCTGACCAACGCCTACACCCCGTCCTTTGGCCTGATGGGACATGAATCGCTGATCATGCAGCAGAGCGATATCGGCGCGATTGCCGACTCGGTCAAGGACTGCCTGCGCTGCGGCAAATGCAAACCGGTGTGCGCCACCCATGTGCCGCGCGCCAACCTGCTGTACAGCCCGCGCAACAAGATTTTGGCCACCTCGCTGTTGGTCGAGGCATTTTTATACGAGGAGCAGACCCGCCGGGGTATCAGCATTCGCCATTGGGAAGAGTTTGAGGACGTGGCCGACCACTGCACGGTCTGCCACAAGTGCGAATCGCCTTGCCCGGTGAAGATCGACTTTGGCGACGTCACCATGAACATGCGCAACCTTTTGCGCAAGATGGGGAAAAAGAGTTTCCGGCCCGGCGGTTTTGTCGCCATGCTGTTTCTCAACGCCACCAACCCGAGGACCATCAAGCTGATGAGAGGCGCCATGGTGGGGGTGGGCTTCAAGCTGCAGCGCCTGGCCAATCAGGTGTTGCGCCTGGCGGCCAAGGCCCAGACCCACAAGCCGCCGGCCACGGTGGGCACCGCGCCCATCAAGGAACAGGTGATTCACTTCATCAACAAGAAGATGCCCGGAGGCCTGCCCAAGAAGACGGCGCGCGCCCTGTTGGATATTGAAGATGGCGATTACGTGCCCATCATCCGCAACCCGGTGGCCACCACGGCCGAGACCGAGGCGGTTTTTTACTTCCCCGGTTGCGGCTCCGAGCGGCTGTTCAGCCAAGTGGGGCTGGCCACGCAAGCCATGCTCTGGCACGCCGGTGTGCAAACCGTGTTGCCGCCCGGCTACCTGTGCTGCGGCTATCCGCAGCGCGGCTCCGGCCAGTCGGACAAGGCGGAAAAAATCATCACCGACAACCGGGTGCTTTTCCACCGCGTGGCCAATACGCTCAACTACCTGGACATCAAGACCGTGGTGGTGAGTTGCGGCACCTGTTACGACCAGCTGCAAGGTTATGAGTTCGACAAGATCTTCCCCGGCAGCCGAATCATCGACATCCATGAGTACCTGCTGGAGAAGGGCATCACGCTGGTGCCTGAGGGTGGTGCTGGTGCGGGATATTTGTTCCATGATCCTTGCCATAGCCCCATGAAGCTGCAGGATCCGATGAAGACCGTCCGGGCGCTGGTCGGCGACGCAGTGTTGAAGAGCGAGCGTTGCTGCGGCGAGTCCGGCACCCTGGGCGTGAACCGGCCCGACATTTCCACGCAAATCCGTTTCCGCAAGGAAGAAGAGTTGAAGAAGGACGAGGTGGCGCTGCGGGCATTGACGGCAGTGGAGGGCGCACCTGCCTCCAAGGGCAACCTCAAGATTCTGACCAGTTGCCCCAGCTGTCTGCAAGGCCTGACCCGCTACGGTAACGACTTGAACAACGGCTTGCTTGAGGCCGATTATGTGGTCGTCGAAATGGCAAACCTGATCCTGGGTAAGGACTGGTTACCCGAATATGTACAAAAGGCCAATGCCGGTGGCATTGAGCGGGTACTGGTCTAGCTCCTTCATTTTCACACTTACGATTGATATATGGCAGGTCTCCAAGCAGGTTCGCCCACTCCACAGGCCTTGACGGTGCATGCGCAATCGCGTGTGCTGGAAATTACATTTTCGGATGGGGCGTCGTTCCGTATCCCCTTCGAGCTGATGCGCGTGTATTCGCCATCGGCCGAGGTGGCGGGCCACGGACCGGGCCAGGAAACGCTGCAGACCGGCAAGCGTCTGGTGGAGCTGACCGGGCTGGAGCCGGTGGGCAATTACGCCGTGCAACCGCGCTTCTCTGACGGCCACGACACGGGTCTGTTTTCCTGGGATTATTTGTACTTTCTGGGATCGCAGCAGGAGCAGCTGTGGGCCGATTACGAATTGCGCCTGAAGGCAGCAGGGGTGGATCGCGACGCAGCCATGCCGGAAAAGGCCGGACACAGCTGCGCCAGCCACTAGGAGTCCGCCTAAAATGGCGGGATGACTACTACCCATTTCGGCTTTGAATCCGTAGACGAGGCTGAGAAAGCCCGCAAGGTGCGCGGCGTGTTTGACTCCGTCGCCCCTAAATACGACCTGATGAACGACCTGATGTCGATGGGGCTGCACCGCGCCTGGAAGGCCTACACGGTGATGGTGGCCAACCTCAAGGAGGGCGACCGCGCGCTCGATATCGCCGGCGGCACCGGTGACCTGGCACTCGCGTTTTCCAAGAAAGTGGGTGCCAGCGGCCAGGTGGTGCACACCGACATCAACGAGGCCATGCTCAGCACCGGGCGCGACCGCCTGATCGATGCCGGTGTGGCCTTGCCTACGCTGGTCTGCGATGCCGAAAAACTGCCCTTTGCTAGCAATACCTTCGATCTGGTCAGCGTGGCCTTCGGCCTGCGCAACATGACGCACAAGGACTTGGCATTGGCCGAAATGAACCGTGTGCTAAAGCCCGGCGGCAAGTTGCTGGTGCTGGAGTTCTCCAAGGTGGCGGCACCGCTGGAGAAGGTCTACGACTGGTATTCCTTCAAGGTGCTTCCGCGCCTGGGCAAGCTGGTGGCGGGCGACGACGCCAGCTACCGCTACCTGGCCGAGTCGATCCGCATGCACCCGAGCCAGCAGGAGCTAAAGGCCATGATGCACAAAGGTGGTTTCGGCCATGTGGATTATCACAACCTCACCGGTGGCGTTGCTGCCTTGCATGTTGGAATCAAGTGCTGAACAAGCCTATTTTGGAGCAGTCATGAAGTGGTCCGTTGTATTTTTAACGCTGGTAATGGCGCTCGGTGGCATGAACGCCGAGGCCAAGCGTCTGGGTGGCGGTATGTCATTTGGCAAGCAATCGAGCAATGTGGCGCAGCGCCAGTCGCTACCGGCTGCACCCAGTCAAGGCATGAATAACGCGGCAAGGCCCCCGGCACCCGCAGCCCCTATGCCTGCACCCATGCCTGCACGACGCCCATGGGGTGCCATGCTGGGTGGACTTGCTGCCGGTGTGGGCCTGGCCTGGCTGGCCCATTCGATGGGTCTGGGCGAAGGCTTTGGCCAGATCCTGATGTTTGCCCTGCTGGCCTTGGGCGTGGTGATGTTGATCGGATTTTTCAAGCGCAGGAGCGACAGTTCCTCAGCTGCGCAGGCCAGTCCCTTTGCCTTTCAGGGCGCGGGGCGCGCGGCCCAGACCTACCGCCCCGAGAACGTGGGCAATGATGCTTCGGCACGGCCCTTTGAGCGCAGTAACCTGATTCCGCTGGAGAGTGGTGGTGGCACGATGATTGGCTCGGCACTGACTGGTTCCCAGAACTGGGGTGTTCCTGCTGGCTTTGACAGCGAAGGTTTTCTGCGCGCCGCCAAGGCCAATTTCGTGACGCTTCAGGCCGCCTGGGATCGCTCCGATATCGCGGCGCTGCGGGCCATGATGACCGACTCCATGCTGGGCGAAATTCGCAACCAACTGGCCGAGCGCGAGGCCCACACCGGTACGGCGCCCAATAGCACCGATGTGGTGATGATCGAAGCGCATCTGTTGGGCATTGAAGAGTTGGCCGACGAGTACCTGGCCAGCGTGGAGTTTTCCGGCATGATTCGCGAAGATTCGTCGGCTGGCCCCAGCCCCTTCCGCGAGGTCTGGAACATGAGCAAGCCAAAAAATGGCAGCGGTGGCTGGCTAGTCGCCGGTGTGCAAGCGCTGCAATAGACACAAATCCGCAGCGCTTTCAGGGAATAATCGGGGACTATGGCAACACAGTCCCCTTTTTCTTTTGTAGAAGACTTTTTTAAAAATCTTCCGATTCCCACCCCTCCCGCTTGGGCCATCGAGGAGGCCCATCGCAAGTGCATCTTGGTGCTCAACCATGTGCTGATGCAGGAACCGCAGGCCATGCAGCGCCTGGTGCGCCAATCGGGCCGGGTCGTGCTGGCGCAGTGGCGCAGCTTTAGTTTCAAGTTGCTGGTGACGCCGGCCGGATTGCTGGATCTGGCGGACGAGCTCGCCACGCCCGACCTGAGTCTGGTGCTCACGGAAGAATCACCGTTTGCACTGGCGCAGGAGCTGCTGCAGGGCAGCAAACCGGCGGTGCGTATCGAGGGTGACGTGCAGCTGGCGGCCGAGGTCAACTGGCTGGCCGACAATCTGCGCTGGGATGTGGAGGAAGATCTGTCGCGCATCATCGGCGACGCGCCTTCCCATATGGCTGTGCAGGCCTGCCGCAAGCTGTCTGGCGCGCTGCGTGATTTCCTGGGGCAAAAAGTGGCCGGAAATTCCGGCGCCGACGCAAGCCCTGGCAGCGTGGCATGAGCCGCCTGCTGCGCGGCTCCTACATTGTCTGGATCGTCCTGCGCTACGGCCTGGACGAACTGGTTCTCAGTAGTTTTCAAAAGCCCTGGCTGCACTGGATAGCCCGCGTGGTGTCGGTGGGCCGGCGCGATGAACCGCGCGGTCAGCGCCTGCGCGAGGCGCTGGAGCGACTGGGCCCGATCTTTGTCAAGTTCGGCCAGGTAATGTCCACCCGGCGTGACCTGATGCCGGTGGACATTGCCGATGAACTGGCGCGCCTGCAGGACCGGGTGCCGCCGTTTCCGGCCGCCCAGGCGGTCGCCATCATTGAACGCGCCTTGCGCCGACCCCTGAAGGACATTTTTGTATCCTTCGAGCAGGAGCCGGTGGCCAGCGCGTCCATCGCTCAGGTGCACTTTGCCGTGATCAGGGATCGCAGTGGCCTTACTCGTGACGTAGCGGTCAAGGTGCTGCGCCCCGGCATGTTGTCGGCCATTGACAAGGACCTGAGCCTGATGCGTATGATGGCCGGCTGGGTGGAAGGTCTGTCCGGCGACGGAAAACGACTGAAGCCGCGCGAGGTGGTGGCCGAGTTTGACAAGTACCTGCATGACGAGCTAGACCTGATCCGCGAGGCATCGAGTGCCGCGCAATTGCGCCGCAATATGGAGGGTCTGCACATGGTGCTGATCCCCGAGATGCTGTGGGACTTTTGCACAACCGAGGTACTGGTGATGGAGCGCATGAATGGTGTGCCCATCAGCCAGGTGGAGCGTCTGCGTACGGCCGGCGTGGACATCCCGAAGCTGGCGCGTGACGGCGTCACCATCTTCTTTACCCAAGTGTTCCGTGACGGCTTCTTCCACGCAGACATGCATCCGGGCAATATTCAGGTCAGCCTTGCGCCTGAAACCTTTGGGCGCTATATCTCGCTGGACTTTGGTATTGTGGGCACGCTGACCGAGGTCGACAAGGAATACCTGGCGCAAAATTTTGTGGCCTTTTTTCGGCGCGACTACAAGCGCGTGGCCGAGTTGCACATCGAGTCCGGTTGGGTGCCGCCCTCAACCCGTGTGGATGAACTGGAAGCGGCAGTGCGCGCGGTTTGCGAGCCCTATTTCGACCGGCCGCTGAAAGAGATTTCTCTGGGCCTGCTGCTGATGCGGCTGTTCCAGATGTCGCGCCGCTTCCATGTGGAAATCCAGCCGCAGCTGGTGCTCTTGCAAAAAACGCTGCTCAATATCGAAGGCCTGGGCCGCGAGCTGGACCCCGAGCTGGATCTCTGGTCTACCGCCAAGCCCTTCCTGGAAAAGTGGATGCTGGAGCAGGTAGGGCCGCAAAAGTTTATTCAACAGCTCAAGGCTCAGGCGCCACACTATGCCAAGCTCTTGCCGGAGTTGCCCATGCTGGTACACAACTACCTCAAGCGCGGCAACCATGCGAGCGGTTCCGACAAGTTGGTGCAGGAGTTGCTGCTGGAGCAAAGGCGCACCAACCGCATGCTGCAGTGGCTGATTGCACTGGGAATCGGTTTCGCCATTGGAGCGGCGCTGATGCTGGTGTGGATGCGGCTCCGACATTTCTAGTGGAAGGCCCCCAACCCAGGCTGCGCCTGGCCACAGCCCTATAATTGAAGGCTTTGCAACCACCGGTCAGAGTCTCCATGCCCATATACGCTTACAAGTGCGAGTCCTGCGGCTTTGCCAAGGACGTCCTGCAAAAGATGTCGGACCCGCTGCTGACCGATTGCCCGTCGTGCGGCAAGTCCAGTTTTCAAAAGCAGGTGACTGCTGCCGGTTTTCAGCTCAAGGGTTCGGGCTGGTATGCCACCGATTTCAAGGGTTCGGGCGCTGCCCCTTCTACTGCGGTGGCACCTGCTAGCGGTGATTCAGCACCTGCGGCAACTACCGATGCAGCATCCGGTGGCAAGACCGAAACTGCAGCGCCCGTTGCCGCGGCAGCACCGCCCGCTGCTTCCGCCAGCTAATCCCTACCACGCTTCATCGGAACCACCGTGCCCCTTAAAAAATACCTGTTTGCCGGTCTGATGGTCTGGCTGCCTCTGGCCATCACCCTGTGGGTGTTGCTGTGGCTGGTGGGCACCTTGGATTCCGTGTTTTTTGGCGTTTTGTCCCTGTTGTCGGCGGTGACGCCTACCGACCTGGTACCGGTGATAGAGCGCCTGCACCAAATTCCCGGTCTGGGTGTGCTGTTGGTGGTCGCTGCCCTGTTGATTACGGGCGCACTGGTGGCCAATGTGGCGGGACGCTGGTGGCTCAAGCAATGGGACCGCCTGTTTACCAATATCCCCATCGTCAAGACGATTTACAACGGCGTGAAGAAGGTATCGGACACGCTGTTTTCCAGCAATGGCAATGCCTTTCGTACCGCCATGCTGGTGCAGTATCCGCATGCCGGCAGTTGGACCATTGCTTTTCAGACCGGTGTGCCCGGCGGCGAGGTGCAAAAGCATCTTGGCGCGGACCTGGTGAGCGTGTACGTGCCCACCACACCCAACCCGACCAGCGGCTTCTTCCTGATGCTGCCGCGCTCCGAGGTCATCGAGCTGGAAATGAGTGTGGATGAGGCACTGACCTATGTAATTTCCATGGGCTCGGTGTCACCCTCCGAGCACCCGCAGTCCGCGAAACAGCCCACTGTTGTTTCCAAATAACCCTTTAACAATCCAGCTGCCCTCAGTGCAGTGTTTAGAAAGCTAGCCATGGCCATGCGTTCCCACTATTGCGGTCTTGTGACCGATGCCCTGTTGGGCCAAACCGTTACCTTGTGCGGCTGGGTCAACCGCCGCCGCGACCACGGTGGCGTGATCTTTGTCGATCTGCGCGACCGCGAAGGTTATGTGCAGGTGGTCTGCGATCCCGACCGCGCCGAGATGTTCAAGGTGGCCGAAGAGGTGCGCAACGAGTTCTGTGTGCAGATCAAGGGCCTGGTGCGTGCGCGCCCCGAGGGCACGGTCAACGACAACCTCAAGAGCGGCAAGATCGAGGTGTTGTGCCACGAGTTCACCGTACTCAACCCGTCTGTCACGCCGCCATTCCAGCTCGATGACGACAACCTGTCGGAAACCACCCGCCTGACGCACCGCGTGCTGGACCTGCGCCGCCCCTACATGCAAAACAACCTGATGTTGCGCTACCGCGTCGCCATGGAAGTGCGCAAGTTCCTCGATGCCAACGGCTTTGTCGACATCGAAACCCCGATGCTGACCAAGAGCACACCCGAAGGTGCGCGCGATTACCTGGTGCCCAGCCGTGTGCATGACGGCCATTTCTTTGCGTTGCCGCAGTCGCCCCAGTTGTTCAAACAGCTGCTAATGGTGGCCGGTTTCGATCGCTACTACCAGATCACCAAGTGCTTCCGCGACGAAGACCTGCGCGCTGATCGCCAGCCCGAATTCACCCAGATTGATATCGAGACATCCTTCCTCTCGGAAGAGGACATCCGCGAAATGTTCGAGGGCATGATCACCACCGTGTTTAAGAACACCATCGGTGTGGACCTGGGCGATTTCCCGGTCATGAGCTACCAAGACGCCGCGCGCCTGTATGGTTCCGACAAGCCCGATCTGCGCGTGAATCTGGAATTCACCGAGGTCACCGACGTCATGGCCGATGTGGACTTCAAGGTCTTTGCCGGTGCTGCCACCATGAAGGGCGGCCGTGTGGTGGCACTGCGCGTGCCCGGCGGCTCCAAAGAAGGCGGCGGCATCAGCCGTGGCGAGATCGACGCCTATACCGAGTTCGTCAAGATTTACGGCGCCAAGGGCCTGGCCTACATCCGCGTCAACGACATCACCAAGGGTAGGGACGGTTTGCAAAGTCCCATCGTCAAAAACCTGCACGACAAGGCCTTGGCCGAAGTGCTCTCTCGCAGTGGCGCGCAAAACGGCGACCTGATCTTTTTTGGCGCGGACAAAGAGAAAATCGTGAACGACGCCATTGGTGCCCTGCGCATCAAGATTGGTCACAGCGAGTTCGGCAAGAAGAATGGCCTGTTCACCGCCGCCTGGCGCCCACTATGGGTGGTCGATTTTCCGATGTTCGAATACGATGAGGAAAACGCCCGCTACAGCGCCGTGCACCACCCGTTTACCGCGCCCAAGGAAGGCCATGAAGACTGGATGGTCACGGCCCCCGAGAAGTGCATCTCCCAAGGCTACGACATGGTCTTGAATGGCTGGGAAATGGGTGGCGGCTCGGTGCGTATCCACCGCGCCGAGGTGCAGAAGAAGGTGTTTGACGCGCTTAAAATAACACCCGAAGAAGCGCAGATCAAGTTCGGCTTCCTGCTCGACGCCTTGCAATATGGCGCACCTCCGCACGGTGGCCTGGCCTTTGGTCTGGATCGCATCGTCACCATGATGACCGGCGCCGAGTCGATCCGTGACGTGATTGCCTTCCCCAAGACCCAGCGCGCCCAGTGTCTGCTGACGCAGGCGCCCAGCCTGGTCGACGAAAAGCAATTGCGCGAGTTGCACATTCGCCTGCGCAATACCGAGCTGGCAGCCAAGCCCGCGTAAGTGAACTCTGGTGCACAATGAAAGGGCGCTTTATGGCGCCCTTTTTTTTCGGATACCCACTGTGACCAAACCCTTCAAGATTGCGCAATCGGTACTGGTGGTGATTTACACGCCGGCGCTGGACGTGCTGCTGATCCGCCGTGCCGATACCCAGGACACCGATTTCTGGCAGTCGGTCACCGGCAGCAAGGACGACGAAGCGCATAGCTTTGCCGAGACTGCCATTCGCGAGGTGCAGGAAGAAACCGGCATCGCCTGCGCAGAGGGCACGCCGTTGGAAGGCTGCCTGCAGGACTGGCAACTGGAAAATGTGTACGACATTTATGCCCGCTGGCTGCACCGCTACGCTCCCGGCACCGTGCTCAATACCGAGCGCGTGTTCGGTTTGCAGGTGCCAGTCGGCACGCGCGTCACATTGAGCCCGCGCGAACACACCCATTACCAGTGGTTGCCCCATCTGGATGCAGCTGCCCTGTGTTTTTCACCTTCGAATGCGGAGGCCATTCTGATGCTGCCGCGCTTCGCCAAGAATGCCGTGCAGAAAGTAGCACCATGACTGCGTTGCGTGTGGCCACCTACAACATCCACAAGGGCGTGCAGGGTCTGGGGCCCAACCGGCGGCTGGAAATTCACAACCTAGGCCATGCGGTGGAGCAGTTCGACGCCGATATCGTCTGCCTGCAAGAGGTGCGCAAAATGCACCGCCAGGAGGCCAGCCATTTCAAGCGCTGGCCGGATCAGCCGCAGGCCGACTATTTGGCGCCGGAGGGCTATAACGTCGTTTATCGCACCAATGCCATCACCCGCCATGGCGAACACGGTAACGCCATGTTGACGCGATGGCCGGTGCTTGCGCACCAGCACGAAGACATGTCGGATCACCGTTTTGAGCAACGTGGCCTGTTGCATTGCGAGGTGCTGGTGGACGGACACGCGGTCCATGTGTTGGTGGTGCACCTGGGTCTGATACGCGCCAGCCGAGTGCGTCAGATGGCGCAACTGGCGCAGTTCATTGCACGCGAAATTCCTGCCGACGCGCCGGTGCTGGTGGCAGGTGACTTCAATGACTGGGGCGCCTTGCTGGCGCAGCCGATGGAAAGCGTGGGGCTGCGCAGCGGCTCCAACGTGCAGGCGGCTACCTTTCCCTCCCGTATGCCGCTGCTGCAGTTTGACCATATTTTTGTGCGTGGTATGCGGCCGCTGTCGCAGCATGTGCCTAGGGGCCGCATCTGGTGGCGCATGTCGGACCATTTGCCCCTGATTGTGGAATGTGAGCTGGTGCCAGGGGAACACTGATGCCCAATTTTCGGGCCGGTCATAGCGTGCAGTTGCTGCGCAACGGACAGGCTTTTTTTCCGGCCCTGATTGCAGCGCTGGACGCTGCCACACAGGAGGTGCGCCTGGAGACCTACATCCTGCATGACGACGTGGCGGGTGAAGCGGTGGTCGGTGCGCTGGCCCGTGCCGGCCTGCGCGGGGTGGCGGTGTATCTGGTGTTTGATGGCATTGGTACCCCCCGCATACCCCTGCGTTGGACCGAGTTGCTGCAAAACAGCGGGGTGCAATGGCAGCAGTTTTTGCCATTGGGTTCGCTGGGACTGCTCATTCCCGGGCGCTGGCGCCGAATGCACCGCAAGCTCTGCGTGGTGGACCGCGTGCAGGCATTTTGCGGCGGCATCAATATTCTGGATGACTTTGTGGAGCTTCAGCACGAACGGCAGACCACGCCGCGCTTTGACTTCGCGGTGATGGTGCGCGGCCCGCTGGTGGCAGATGCCTGGAACGTCATGGAGCAGTTCTGGAGCCGCTTGCAAACGACGCGCAAACTCGAGCAAGGGCAGTTTCAGGAGGCCAGGCTAGCACTCGAACGCCTGGTGGCCTTGCCTGTTGCCGAAACCACCGAGCAGCAGAGCGGTGGCGTGCGCGCCGCCCTGCTGCTGCGCGACAACGTGGGAAATCGCAACCGCATTGAGCGCGCCTATCGGCAAGCGATTGCCCACGCCAGGACCGAGGTGCTAATTGCCAACGCCTATTTTTTGCCGGGCGCCAAATTGCGCCGCGCCCTGATCCACGCGGTGCAGCGCGGTGTGCGGGTGCGTCTGTTGCTGCAGGGCAAGTACGAGTTCTTTATGCAGTTTCATGCGGCCAAACCGTTTTACGGTGCGCTGCTGGATGCAGGGGTGGAAATTTACGAATACCAGGCCGGATATTTGCACGCCAAGGTCGCTGTGATCGACGGCCGCTGGGCCACCGTGGGCTCGTCCAATCTGGACCCCTTGAGCCTGCTCTTGGCCCGGGAGGCCAATGTGGTGGTGGAAGACGAGGTCTTTGCGCAATCGCTCAGCGTGCCACTGCGCACTGCGATGGAGCAGCACAGCCGCTTGCTCAACAAGACCCATTTTGAACACCGGCCGCTGTGGCAAAGACTCAAGGATAGACTGGCCTACAGTTTGATGCGATTGACTCTTTTTTTGAGCGGCAACGACTATTGAACGGACAGCTGAAAACTTCGTGTTTTGGGGCTTTCCCACCCTATAACCCTACCGCGTAAAGGCTGGTACCATCATTCAATGTTAATGAAAATGCAGAGCAGAATGAACCCAAACGAAGCCGACGAGGGGACTCCGGTTTCCGTCAAAATCCGTGAGCGCATTGCCGCTGCGCGCAAGCGCTTTAACGCCAATGACAATATTGCGCAGTTCATCGAGCCGGGTGAACTGGACTTGTTGCTCGATGAGGTGGAAGAAAAAATGAAGGGCGTGCTCAGCAGCCTGGTGATAGACACCGAGCGCGACCACAACACCGACAACACCGCCCGCCGAGTGGCCAAGATGTATCTGCAAGAGGTCTTCAAGGGCCGCTATGTGGCAGCACCCACGATCACCGAATTTCCCAATGCCGAGCATCTGAATGAGCTGATGATTGTCGGACCGATCACGGTGCGCAGCGCTTGCAGCCACCACTTCTGCCCGGTGATTGGCCAGATCTGGATCGGCGTGTTGCCCAATGAGCACACCAATGTGATTGGCCTCTCCAAGTACGCGCGCCTGGCCGAGTGGATCATGGGACGGCCGCAGATTCAGGAAGAGGCCGTGGTGCAACTGGCCGATCTGATTCAGGAAAAAACCCAGCCCGACGGTCTGGCCATCGTCATGGAAGCCAGCCACTTTTGCATGTCCTGGCGCGGCGTGAAGGATATGGACAGCAAGATGATCAACTCGGTCATGCGCGGTGCTTTCCTGAAAAATCCGGATCTGCGCCGCGAGTTTTTGTCCCTGATTCCCCGGAAAGGCTGATCCCATGTTGGTACGTTTGCTCTACGCCAGCCGCGCGGTCGATCCCTCCTGCAGCGCAGTGGACGACATACTCGCCGAGTGCCGTCACTTCAACCCCATGAGCGGAATCACCGGCATCCTGTGTTACGGCGGCGGCATCTTTTTGCAGGCCATTGAAGGTGGGCGCATGGCGGTCAGCGAACTCTATGCTCACATCCAGAAAGACGTGCGCCACAAGGATGTGGTGCTGCTGCAATACGAAGAAATTGATGAGCGCCGTTTTGGTGGCTGGACCATGGGACAGGTCAATATGTCCAAGGTCAACGCCAGCATTCTGCTGAAGTACGCCGAGAAGGCCGAGTTGGATCCGTACTCGGTGTCGGGGCGTGTGTCCCTGGCCTTGCTCGAGGAACTGATGGCCACCGCGTCCATCATGGGTCGGGCTTAAGCGCCGAATGCTGCTTCGGGAGCTTGCGGAGCGGGTCAGGTCATGACCCAGCTTCTGGGGTGCGATTTTTCCAGCGCTCCGACCCGGCGCAAACCGATTGTGCTGGCCTGGGGCAGGGTGGTACTGGGCCGGGTGCAATTGCAGCGGCTCGAACGCGTAGAAACCCTGGACGCCTTCAGCGCCCTCCTGGCAAGCGAGGGAGACTGGCTGGGTGGATTTGATCTGCCCTTTGGCCTGCCGCGGGAACTGCTTGAGAGCCTGGGCTGGCCCATGGAATGGGAGGCCTGCATGCGCCATTACGCGGGTCTTAGTCGCGCCGAAATCCGTGACTGCTTTGCCGCTTTCTGTGACGCTCGCCCGGTGGGCGGAAAATTTGCCCACCGCGCCACCGACAAGCCGGCCGGCAGCAGTTCGTCCATGAAATGGGTCAATCCGCCGGTGGCCTATATGCTGCACGCGGGTGTGCCGCGCCTGCTGGAGGCCGGCGTATATCTGCCCGGACTGCTGCCTGCACCCATGGCACCGGGCAAGGTGGCGCTGGAAGCCTATCCGGGCCTGCTGGCACGCGAAATAGTGGGCTCGCGCAGCTACAAGAGCGACGACCGGGCCAAGCAAACGCCGGAGCGTCTGATCGCCCGCAAGGACTTGCTTCATGCGCTGGAACTGGGTCAGACACGCCTGGGTTTGCGTCTGAAACTCAGCCATGCCCAGCACGATGCCCTGGTGGCTGACGCCAGCGGTGACAGCCTGGACGCCACGCTGTGCCTGATGCAGGCGGCCTGGGCGCAAAAGCAGCACGCAGCCGGCGCGCCACTCTATGGCTTGCCCCCCACCATGGACTGCCTAGAAGGCTGGATTATTAGCGCTTGAAGCACACGCAGTGGCAAGCGTGGGGGCTCTTATTCCCTTAGCGCGGAACGACGACTTCCTGGATCTTCTGTGCCAGTTGCGTGATGGCAAGTGCAGCGGGGCAACCGGGCGCATTCTGGATCAACAACTGACGGCGCATGATGGCCTGGCGCACCGAGGGGTCGCTCGGAATGTCCCCCATGTGTATCAACCGGATCGCGCGGCCCGGCTCGGTGACCACAAAACGGTCCAGCACCTGCTGCAATTGCACGGTGATGGCCCGGCCGTCGCCCAGACGGGCGGTCTGGTTGATGACCATGCGGATCACCTGGCGCTTTTGCTGGCCCACCAGCACCTTGATGGTGGCATAGGCGTCGGTCAGCGAGGTTGGTTCCGGCGTGGCCACCACAATCACTTCCGAGGCCAGCGACACGGCAAACAGCACCACATCCGAAATGCCGGCACCGGTGTCGAGCAGCACGATGTCGTAGTGCGGCACCAGGCCACTCATGATGTTGAGAAATTCGTTGCGGACCTCGGGCGTCAGGCGCGAGTACTCGACCATGCCCGAGCCGGCCAGCAGCACCGAGAAGCCGCCGGGCGCCTTGACGATGGCGTCTTCCAGCTTGGCCTTGCCCTGGAACACGTCGTGCAGGGTTACCTTCGGGTAGAGGTTGAGCACCACGTCCAGATTGGCCAGGCCCAGGTCGGCATCCAGCACCAGCACGCGCAGGCCGCGCTTGGCCAGGGCCGCAGCCAGATTGGCGGACACAAAAGTTTTGCCCACACCGCCCTTGCCGCTGGTGACTGCTACCACCTTGCCCAGGGGCTTTAAGGGAACATCGGGTACTTTGGCATCAACTGCCGGTGGATTCACTGCATCAGACATCAATTAACCCTCTGGCCAGCGGCAAGCGCTGCGGCATCACCCGACACCGCCTCGATCCAGGCTGGTTCGCCTTGAGCCAAATGCCCGAACAGCATGTTTTTTTCTTCTGCGCTGACAAATATCTCCTGTTGTGTGTCCAAAATGACCCGGTTTCGGCCTTCGTGTTTGGCACGATAAAGTTGTACATCGGCACGCTCTGTCCAGAGCGCCTCCGTGGAGCGAACCCACTCCGGTGCGTAGGCGCCACCAATGCTGACCGTGACGTTGATGGTCTGGCCCGACGCAATCGGCACGGCCATGTTATGGATGCTCTGTCGAATCCGCTCGGCCACCGTCACACCAAAGAAGGTGTGGCAATTGGGCAGCACCACGGCAAATTCCTCGCCGCCATAGCGCGCCACCGTATCCATAGGGCGCACGCATTTGGCCAGGGTTTGTGCCACCGCCAGCAGCACCAGGTCACCCGCGGGATGGCCATGGGTGTCGTTGACATGCTTGAAATGGTCGATATCCACCATCAGCAGCAAGGCCGGCTCACCCGAGCGCGCCACCATGTCGATGGTTCGGTCCAGCACCGCGCGAAAATGACGCCGGTTTGCCAGGCCCGTCAGAGGGTCCTTGAGCGACAACTCACACAAGCCGTCAATCACCCGCTGCAAATATTCAAGCGCCGTCTCGGCTCGACCGGTGGGTGCCAGCGACACATCCCTGTCGAGCAGCGCTCTTGCATCGTCTAGACGCAATTGCTCTATCGCAACAAGGGATGCAGGAGTTGGTGATGCCACTGATGGAATTTATGAAGTTCGGTGGAAAGTCTAACAGCAAGCCCTGAATCTAATGGAAATTTAACGCCCAAAAACCATTGCTTTTTAAGGCCTTGCCGCACGCGCAGCGCAGACCGGGCAGTCCGGATTGCGCGGCAGGCGGATTTCATTCCACTCCATGGCGCGGCCGTCGAGCATCAGCAGGCGTCCGTTCAAACCGCGTCCGACGCCGGTCACCAGCTTTAAGGCCTCCGCCGCCTGCATGGCGCCAATGATGCCCACCAGCGGTGCAAATACGCCCATCGTGGCGCAGCGAGCCTCTTCAAAGTCGGCATCCGGCGGGAAGGTGCAGGCGTAACAGGGTGCCTGGGCGTCCCGCGTGTCATAGACGCTGATCTGCCCGTCGAACTGAATGGCAGCTCCCGATACCAGCGGTTTGCCATGGCGCACACAGGCGGCGTTGACGGCATGGCGGGTTTTGAAGTTGTCGCTGCAGTCCAGCACCACATCGGCAGCCTGCACCAAGGCATCCAGGGATTGGGCATCGGCACGGATCTGCAGGGCGTTCACCCGAATCAGTGGATTTAGCTCGTGCAGGGTGTGCTTGAGGGACTCCACCTTGGGGCTGCCCACCGATGCCGTGCGGTGTGCAATCTGGCGTTGCAAATTGGTCAGATCCACCGTGTCGTGGTCGGTCACCGTGATCGTGCCAAGCCCGGCCGCCGCCAAATACATGGCCACCGGCGAGCCCAGGCCGCCGGCGCCAATCACCAGCGCGTGGCCCGCCAGAATGCGTTCCTGGCCCGTTATGCCAATGTCATCGAGAAGGATGTGTCGCGAGTAGCGCAGCAGCGCCTCATCATGCATGGCGGACTACTCTTCCTTTTGCACTTCCTTGCGCTCTACCTGGGTCTTGCTGATTTGCACCGGTTTGCCCTTGAGCTGGTTGATGGCCTGCAGCAGCTGGAAGTCCTTGTCTGAGCCATATTCGGGCGGCTTACGTTCCGAAGGGGGTTTGCGAGACTCTTCTTCCAGGTGCTTGAGCGCCTCGTCCCTGGCCTTTTCGAGTTCCGGGTTTTTCTTTTCCTCGCCCTGGCCGCTGCTCAGGTGCTGGGCATAGTCGGCTTCGCGCATGCGCAGCACGGCATAGGGACTGCCTTCCTCGGTGTCATCCACCAGCACGTCGGGGACTATGCCCTTGGCCTGGATTGAGCGTCCACTAGGCGTGTAGTAGCGCGAGGTGGTGATCTTCAGACCGGTATCTGGCCCCAGGGCGCGAAAGGTCTGCACCGAGCCCTTGCCAAAGGTCTGGCTGCCCATCAGCGTGGCGCGCTTGTTGTCCTGGAGAGCACCGGCGACGATCTCGCTGGCCGAGGCCGAGCCTTCGTTCACCAGCACAATCAGCGGCACTTTTTTGAGCTCCTTGGGCAGGCTGGCGATGGTTTCTGCACCCGGAATACCGCGGTAGTCTTCCAGGCTGGCCTTGAGGGTCTGCTTGCTCTCAGCGGTCTGGCCGTTGGTCGACACCACGGTCACGTTGTCGGGCAGAAAGGCTGAGGAAATGGCGACGGCTGCATTCAATAGGCCACCGGGGTCATTGCGCAGGTCCAGCACAAAGCCCTTGATCTTCGGGTCCTGGCGATACATGTCGTTGACCATTTTTACAAAGTCATCGACCGTGCGCTCCTGGAACTGGTTCAGGCGCACCCAGGCATAGCCCGGCTCCACCAGCTTGCCACGCACCGACTTCTGCTTGATCTCCTCGCGGGTGATGCTGACCGGAAAGGTGCGGTTCTCGTCCTTGCGGTAAATCGTCAGCATGACCTTGGTGGCCGGCTCGCCGCGCATGCGCTTGACCGCCTCGTTCAGTGTCAAGCCTTTGACTGCCGTGTCATCAATTTTGGTGATCAGGTCATTGGGCTTGAGGCCGGCTCTAAAGGCCGGAGAGTCTTCGATGGGAGACACCACCTTGACCAGGCCGTCTTCCTGTGTAATCTCTATGCCCACGCCGACAAACTTGCCCGAGGTGCCTTCCTTGAATTCCTTGAAGGACTTCTTGTCAAAATACTGCGAGTGGGGGTCCAGGCTGGAGACCATGCCGGAGATGGCATCGGTAATCAGCTTTTTCTCGTCCACCGGCTCCACATAATCGCTCTTGATCATGCCGAAGACCGCAGCCAGCTGCTGGAGTTCTTCCAGTGGCAGGGGCGCCAGCGCACTGCGCGCCACGGTTTGTAGCGAGACCGTGGTCAGTGCCCCGGCGATCACGCCCAGTGCAACCCAACCGGTAATTTTCAATTTTTGACCCATAGATGTTCCTGTCTCGTCTCAATATACACGCGGGCGACGCATTTGGCCGCAGCCGATCCAGTCGCCCGTGCTTGATAGGGTCATTTTTACCTAAGCTTTGCCTTGGGATGCCACCGCTGCTGCGGCCTTGGCAGCCGCTTCGGCGTCGCCCAGGTAATAGTTGCGAATCGGCTTGAGCTCATCATCGAGTTCGTAGACCAGCGGAATACCGTTGGGGATGTTGACGCCAACAATGGCGTCATCGGCGATGTTGTCCAGGTACTTCACCAGCGCACGGATGGAATTGCCGTGGGCGGCGATCATCACCCGTTTGCCGGACTTGATGGCAGGAGCCACCGATTCGTTCCAATAGGGCAGCACGCGCGCCACGGTGTCCTTCAGGCATTCGGTCAGCGGAACCTGGTCTGGCTGCAGCTTGGCGTAGCGCAGATCGGAGCGCTCGCAGCGCGGGTCGGATGCTTCCAGCGCAGGTGGCGGCGTATCGTAGCTTCGGCGCCATTGCAGCACCTGGGCTTCGCCGTATTGCTTGGCCATGTCGCCCTTGTTGAGCCCCTGCAGTGCGCCGTAATGGCGTTCATTGAGGCGCCAGGAATGCACCACGGGCAGCCAGGTGCGATCCATCTCGTCCAGGCAGTGCCACAGCGTGCGGGTGGCGCGCTTGAGCACGCTGGTGTAGGCCACATCGAACTCGTAGCCCTCGGCCTTGAGCAGGCGCCCGGCGTTCTTGGCCTGCTCCACGCCGGCGGGCGTCAGGTCCACGTCGGTCCAGCCGGTAAAGCGGTTTTCAAGGTTCCAGGTGGATTCGCCGTGGCGAACCAGTACGAGTTTGTGCATGGTTGGGGACTTTGTTCAGGGAATGATTAGCCGGTGTTTAACAAGGCCCGGCCCGCCATTCTAAAATAAGCCCTTAAGTCTTTCGCAGGTGCGAGGGTACGAACAAGGAACAAATGAACTTTATTGTCAATAATTGGATGCTGATCTCCATTGCTCTGGTGTCTGGTGGCCTGCTGTTATGGCCGGTGATCCAGGGTGCGGCCATCGCCGGTCTGGCCCCGGCCGGTGCTGTGCAGTTGATCAATCGTGAAAAAGCGGTGTTGGTGGATGTCTGTGAAACCAGCGAATTTGCCTCTGGCCATATAGTCGGTGCCAAAAATATTCCCCTGGGTGAGCTCGAAGCCAAGTTGGGCGCTGCCGTGAAGAACAAGACCCTGCCCCTGATTTTGGTCTGCCAGACCGGCGCGCGCTCCGGCCGCGCTGTGGCGATTGCCAAAAAGCTGGGTTATGACCAGGCACAAAGCCTGGGTGGCGGTCTGACAGCCTGGAAGGCCGCCAACCTGCCGGTCGAAAAAGCCTGAACCAACAAGGACCAAGACATGCAAGCCGTCAAGATGTACACCACCGCCGTTTGCCCTTACTGCGTTCAGGCCAAGCGCCTGTTGCAGGCCAGGGGCGTAGCGCAGATTGAAGAAGTTAGGGTGGACGCCCATCCGCAGGAGCGCATGAAGATGATGGAGAGCACCGGAAGGCGTACCGTGCCACAAATCTTTATTGGCGAGACCCATGTGGGCGGCTGCGACGACCTGATGGCGCTGGACGCCAAGGGTGGTCTGTTGCCCTTACTAAATGCCTGAGATAGCCTGAGATAATCAGCGGCGTTCCTATTCTTCAGCCCGCATGACCGCGGACATTGCTTACCTTTGAAAGAGTTTTCCCATGGCAGACCAAGATCCCGTATTCCAGATTCAGCGCGTATACCTCAAGGAGGCTTCGCTGGAGCAACCCAATTCGCCGGCCATTCTGCTGGAACAGGAACAACCTTCCGTTGACATTCAACTGGGCGTGGAAGCCAACCCGGTGGCCGAAGGTGTGTACGAGGTCGCAGTGACCGCTACCGTGCACACCAAGATCAAGGACAAGACCGTATTTTTGGTGGAAGCCAAGCAGGCCGGCATCTTTGAAATCCGCAACCTGGGCTAAGAGCAACTGGGGCAGATCATGGGTATTGCCTGCCCGCAAATTGTCTACCCCTATCTGCGCGGCAATGTGGCCGACCTGATCCAACGCGCCGGTTTCCCGCCCGTACACCTGTCGGAAATCAACTTCCAGGCCATGTACGACCAGCAGCGCAGCGAAGCCTCGGCCGCACCGGCCGGCACTCTGACGCAGTAAGCCTGTGTGCGGGCAACGCCTGCATGCCTTGGACCTTAAGCCATGAAAATTCTTGTGCTGGGTGCCGGTGCCTGGGGCACGGCGCTGGCCCTAAGCGCCGCACAGCAATGGCGCCACCAGGTCACGCTGTGGGCGCGCGCTGCGGAACAGGCGGCGGACATGCGCAGTAGCCGCAGCAATGCGCGTTACTTGCCCGGGGTCGTGCTGCCTGCCGGTTTGCAGCTCCTAGGCGGCAGCCTGGCGTCGCTGGAGGGGCAGATTGCGCAGCAGGACCTGCTGGTGATTGCATCACCGATGGCTGGCCTGCGCGGCATGCTGACTCAGTTGCGCGCCGCGCAAATGCCCGTGGTCTGGTTGTGCAAGGGTTTTGAGGCCGAGCGCGACGACAACTTCGGCCTGCTGGGCCATGAGGTGCAGGCCCAGGTGGCACCGGCCTTGCAGGCCGGCGTGCTGAGCGGCCCCAGCTTTGCGCAGGAAGTGGCGCAGGGCAAACCGACGGCCCTGGTGGCTGCCAGCGCTTTTGAGCATGTGCGCGAGGCCATGGTAGAGGCCTTTCACAGCAGCAGCCTGCGCGTCTATGCCAATGACGATGTGATCGGCGTGGAGGTGGGCGGCGCCGTGAAAAACGTGCTGGCCATTGCCACCGGTCTGTGCGATGGCCTGCAACTGGGTCTGAATGCCCGCGCCGCCTTGATCACGCGTGGCCTTTCCGAAATCACAAGGCTGGGCTTGGCGCTGGACGCCAAGGCCGAAACCTTTATGGGACTGAGCGGTCTGGGTGACCTGGTGCTCACCGCCACCGGTGACCTGTCGCGCAACCGTCGCGTCGGCCTGGCGCTGGCGCAAGGCAAGAGCCTGCAGCAGGCGGTAGAGGAACTGGGCCATGTGGCCGAGGGCGTGTACTGCGCCCGCACCGTGCTGCAGCGCTCGCGCAGCCTCGACATTGAAATGCCGATTACCGAGTGCGTGGTGGATCTGTTGGACGGCCGCATACGGCCCGAGCAGGCCGTTTCGCGCCTGATGGGCCGTGAGCCGGGCAGCGAATTGGCCTAGCCTGCAGCTACGCGGGCCGCAATATGCGCCAGAGCGGCTTCCACCTGGTCCACCAAAATCAGGCACAGCTCGCCGTCCTTGAGCTTGTCCATCGCGTTGTCGATGGCCAAAAATTCGCCGTAGATTTCCGAGGATTCGGTGGTGCGCGTGGCGCCCTTGAGGCCTTCACGCAGCAGGGCGATCACCTCGCCGTCCTTGCGGCCGCGCTGGCACTGGTCTTCGAACAGCACCACCTCGTCAAAGGCAGCACCCAGAATTTCGGTCTGTTGGCGTATATCCTGGTCGCGCCGGTCGCCGGCGCCGCTGATGACTACGCTGCGTCTTGTGGCTGGCATGGCCTCCACCGCCTGTACCAGGGCCGCCATGGCGTCCGGGTTGTGGCCATAGTCGGCGATCACGGTGGCGCCTCGGTAGTGGAACAGGTTAAAGCGCCCGGCGGCGTTGTCGTTGTCGTTGGAAAAGCTGGCCAGACCGGCCTCGATCGTCGCCCATTCCACCTTCAGAGCCCAAACGGCGGCCACTGAGGCCATGACGTTCTCCACCTGAAAGCCGATGGCGCCGCCCAGCGTGACTGGGATTTTGCTCAAGGGAATATGGTGTTTGAAGTCGCCTTGTGCCGCCACCAGATTACCTTCTTCCACATAGACCACGGCATGGCCCTGGGCGCGGTGGGTGGCCATGACGGGATGGTGACGGTCCTGGGCAAAGAAGGTGACCGCGCCCTTGGTCTTTTTGGCCATGGAGGCCACATTAGCGTCAGCGGCATTCAATACCGCCACGCCCTTGGCAGACACGTTTTGCACGATGACACGCTTGAGCACCGCCAGGTCCTGCACCGTGGTGATGTAGTTCAGACCCAGGTGGTCGCCCGTTCCCACATTGGTAACCACAGCCACATCGCAGCGGTCAAAGGCCAGGCCTTCGCGCAGCACGCCGCCACGCGCCGTCTCCAGCACGGCAGCGTCCACGTCCGGGTGCAAGAGCACGCTGCGCGCACTTTTTGGGCCGCTGCAGTCGCCCGTGTCAATGCATTGGCCGTCGACATAGACTCCATCGGTATTGGTCATACCCACGCGCAGGCCGCGGGCCTTGAGCAGGTGCGAAATCAGACGCACGGTGGTGGTCTTGCCATTGGTTCCTGTAACGGCCACCAGCGGGATGCGACCGGTTTCGCCGCCCTTGAATAGGGTGGAAATAATCGCCTCGCCCACCGGACGGCCCTTGCCAAAGGAGGGCGCCAGGTGCATGCGCAGGCCCGGTGCGGCGTTCACTTCCACCATGCCGCCGCCTTGCTCTTCGAGCGGGCGCAGAATGCTGTCGCAGACCACGTCCACACCGCAGATGTCCAGTCCGACCATGTGGGCTGCGGCCACGGCGCGTGCCGCCACATCCGGATGAACATCGTCGGTCACATCGGTGGCCGAGCCGCCGGTGGAGAGGTTGGCATTGTTGCGCAGATTGACGCGCTGGCCCTTGAGTGGCACCGATTCGGCGCTAAAGCCCTGGATTGCCAGGCATTCTTTGGCGATGTCATCAAAACGGATCTTGGTCAGAGACGTGGAGTGGCCGGAGCCGCGCCTCGGGTCCCGGTTGACCTGCTCCACCAGCTGCGCCACGCTGCTCACGCCGTCGCCCACGACCTTGGGCGGCTCGCGCCTGGCCGCAGCCACCAGCTTGTCGCCCACCACCAGCAGGCGGAAATCATTGCCGGGCATGAAGCGTTCCACCAGGATGGAGTCGCTGAAGGTGGCTGCTACGTCATAGGCCTTGCGCAAGGACTCCTCACTGTTGATGTTGACCGTAACGCCCTTGCCCTGGTTGCCGTCCAGCGGCTTGATCACCACCGGCAGGCCGATTTCGCAGGCCGCCTTCCAGGCGTCGTCGGCATCAAGCACCTCGCGCCCGGCGGGCACCGGCACGCCAGCGGCAGACAAGAGCTTTTTGGTGAGCTGCTTGTCCTGCGCAATGGCCTCGGAAATGGCGCTGGTGGAGTCGATCTCGGCGGCCTGGATACGGCGCTGCTGGCTGCCCCAGCCAAAGCGCACCATGCTGCCCTCTGTCATGCGGGAAAACGGGATGCCACGGGCCACGGCCGCGTCCACGATGCAACCGGTGCTAGGCCCCAGACGCACCTCTTCGTCTAGGTCGCGCAGTTCGGTCAATGCCGCAGCCAGGTCAAACGCATTATCGGTTTGCGCTGCCTCACACAGGGCCTGCGCCATTTCCAGCGCCTTGCGGCCTACCGCCTCTTCGCTGTATTCCACTACCACCTGGTAGACATGGGAGTCCAGCGTAGCGGTGGTGCAGCTAAAGGTGACCGGGCAACCGGCTTGCGCCTGCAGCCCCAAGGCCACCATCTCCAGCACATGGGCCATGGAAATGGTGTCGTTGTGGCCGGTAGGCTGCAGTGACCCTAGTTCGGGGAAACGCTCGCGCAACCGGGCTTCAAAGCCGGGCAGACCGGCAATCGCGTTTTCATGCGCTGCACAGGACACGATGGATTGAATGGCGGTGTGGTGGCTCCAAAGATTGGGGCCGCGCAGGGCGCGAATGCGGGTAACTTCCATGGCGTGCTCAGTAAGGGGTCTTTTTGGGTGCGGACTCAAAGGTGCGCAGTCCGGCACCAATCAGTTCGACTGGAATGTTCAGCGCCCAGGCGGCGGCCACAGCGGCCATCACCATTTCCGGCTTGGAGGATTTGGCCGGCGTCAGGTGGGCCAGCGGCAGGCTGGCGGCAATCTGCGCGCCCTGCGCCAGCACGATCACCTTGCCCTGTAAAAACACCACGCGTTCGCCACCCTCGCGGTGCGCTGCCAGTGCCGGGCTGTCGGCGTTGAGGCTGTAGAAAATGACCTTGCCATCACACAGCTCGGCCATCTCCACGGCCTGGTGGTCGTCTGCATTGAGCACGGCGGTGCCGCTGGGCAGCACCACGTCGACCTGGGTGCGCGCTACCTTGTAGGTTTGCTCGGCATCCTGGATGTCGTAGTGTTTCAGACCCTCGTGCCAGGCCACATCGGTGACCACGCCGACCGTGCATTTGTCATAGGCCAGGCCCTCGCCCAGGATCATGGTGCCGGGGTTTTCAAATACCGCTGCCTGTACCGAACGGTTGATCAATACGCGCTGACCGGCCTCCCAATGGGCGCAGTTGGACGCGTCGATTTGGCGGCCATCCAGGTACAGGCCTTCGCTGCAGGCCAGACCGACCTGCTTGCCGCTGATATGCACCAGCCAGGCCACCAGCCGCGCAATGCGGCCGTTGTGCTGGGTGCCGGTGATGCCGACAATCGGGATGCGGCCGTCTTGTCCTTCGCCAAACAGGTGGTCGATGATGGCGCGCCCCACCGGCTGCCCGCTGCCGTTGACGGGTTTGATGTGGGCCAGCAGGCCGGGGCTGGCATTGACCTCGATGACACAGCCCTGCTGGCTTTGCAGTGGCTGGGTGTAGTCTTCCAGCACCATATCCACACCGGCAATGTCCAGGCCGACCACGCGGGCGGCCAGGGCGGCGGCGGCGGCAATCGTGGGGTGCACCTTGTCGGTGATGTCGAATTTGACGTTGCCATTGCGCTGGATCAGCACCTTGCGGCCGTCCTCGGGCACCGACCCGGGCTTGAAGCCGGCGCGTTCGAGCTCCAGAATGATTTCGCCGCTCTTGCTGGGCATCAGCGCGTTGAGTGGCGAGTCTTCCCCCGAACCACGGCGCGGGTCGGTGTTGATCTGCAGGTCGGTCAGCTCGTCGATGTTGTGCTTGCCGTCACCGGTCACCCAGAGCGATTCGCCGGCAGCGGCTGCCACCATTTTTTTGCCCACAATCAACAAGCGGTGCTCGTTGCCGGGGATGTACTTTTCCACAATGACGGCGCTGCCCTCGCCCTTGCGGAAGGCCAGCTCAAAGGCCGCATTGACATCGGCCTCGGTGCGCAGGTCCAGCGACACGCCACGGCCGTGGTTGCCGTCATAGGGCTTGAGCACCACGGGCACGCCAATTTCCTGAGCCGCCTCCCAGGCGGCCTCGGCGCTGCGCACCAGTTCGCCCTCGGGCACCGGTACACCGCAGGACTTGAGCAGGGCCTTGGTCAGGTCCTTGTCGCTGGCGATTTCTTCGGCAATCGCGCTGGTCTGGTCGGTCTCGGCCGTCCAGATGCGGCGCTGCGCCTTGCCATAGCCGAGCTGCACCAGATTGCCACTGGTCAGGCGTATATTGGGTATGCGGCGTGCTGTGGCGGCATCCACAATGTGCGCCGTGCTCGGTCCCAGGCAAAGATCATCCACCATCTCGGTCAGGTCTTCCACCGTCTGGGCCATGTCAAACGGCGTGTCCATGATGGCCGACAGCAGCAGGGCCCGACCGGCTTGCAGCGCGGCGCGGCCTACCTTTTCGTGGCGGGTGCGAAAGGCAATCTTGTAAATGCCCGGCGTGGAGGTGCTGCGCGCCTTGCCAAAGCCGGTGCGCATGCCCGCCAGGTTTTGCATCTCCAGACAGACATGCTCCAGAATATGCGCGGCCCAGGTGCCTTCCTGCAGTCGCTGCAGAAAGCCGCCGCGCACGCCGGGGCTGCATTCATGCTCGATCAGGCCGGGCAGCAGAGTGGTCAGCCGTTCATAAAAGCCGGGGATGGTGTTGGAGGGGTGGTTCTCCAGATCGCCAATGTCGACCCAGGCCTCTATCACCGGCCTATAGGTCCAAATATTGGGGCCGCGCAAATGGGTAACGCGAAGAATCTCTATATTGATCTTGTCTTGCATGGGGCTTTGTGGCTTGGGCAGTCCACCAACATGGCGCTGTCCGCGTTGTGTATTCTCGCTCACTGTGGTGCTAGGCGCACTGAGGCCATACCCTGTGGGGTGGTATCGTCAAGCATGCCCCGCGTGGGGACTGCTTTTGGCTTGTTGGCGGAACCGAATAAAACATGAATCCTGCTCGTAATGACCACTGAAATTTCCCTTGTACACTCCGCGCCCGGCGAGCTTGCCGCCCCATGGCGATCTGTTGTTCAGGCAGCTCTGCACTCAGAAGAAAACGTTCTGGCCGCCCTGGAGGTTGACCTGGATGCGCGCCTGCACTTCGTCAAGGCCTTGCTGCTCGTCACCAATCAACGCATTCTGAGCCGCGAGGGTGGAGCCTCCGGCTGGCAAGAGTGGGGCTATTCTGCGGGCCTTAGCTTGCAGCACCATGACCACGCCGGCGTCGGCCATCTGGAGTTGTTGGACGCCAGCGGCCTCTTGGCCAGCTGGCGCTTTACCCTGGGCCAGAACCTGCATGCTATCCGCCTGGTGGACCAATTCGCCGCGCAGCGTGAAAGCGTGATTTCCGGCAAGCCCCTGCAACAGGCGCTCAAAAACATCTGCCCGAGCTGCAAGGCGCCCCTGGAGCCGGACCAGGAGGAGTGTCCGATCTGCACCAAGGTGGTCCATACCCCGCCCTCCACCTGGACCCTGTTTCGGCTTTGGCGCTTCGCCAAGCCGTATCGCGGCCAGTTGTTCTTGGGCTTTTTTCTGATGCTCATGGGAACGGCCGCCAGTCAGGTGCCGCCCTATCTGACCATTCCGCTGGTGGACAAGGTGCTGATTCCGTTTCAGAACGGCCAGCACATCGCACCCAGCACCATCGCCTGGTATCTGTCCGGCCTCTTGGGTTCCGGCATTTTGGCCTGGGCCTTAAGCTGGGCCAAGACCTATATCCTGGCACTGGCTTCCGAGCGGATTGCCGCCGACCTGCGCACCACCACCTACGAGCATTTACTGCGCCTCTCCTTGGAATATTTTGGCGGCAAACGCACCGGCGACCTGCTGTCGCGCGTGGGCAGCGAGAGCGACCGCATCGCCGTTTACCTGTCGCTGCACCTGACCGACTTTGCCAGCGACGTCATCATGATCGTGATGACCGCTGTCATCCTGTTTTCCATGAATCCGTACCTGGCGCTGATCACCCTGGTGCCGCTGCCCTTTATCGGCTGGATGATCCACTTTGTGCGCTACCGCCTGCGCACCGGTTTCGAGAAAATCGACCGGGTCTGGGGCGAGGTGACCAATGTGCTGGCCGATACCATTCCCGGCATCCGCGTGGTCAAGGCCTTTGCCCAGGAGCAGCGCGAGGCCAAACGCTTTCGTGAGGCGAATCGCCACAACCTGATCGTCAACGACCGCATCAACCGCATCTGGTCGCTGTTCTCGCCCAGCGTCTCGCTGATGACCGAAATCGGCCTGCTGGTGGTCTGGGGCTCTGGCATCTGGCAGGTGTCGAAGGGGGAGATCACCGTGGGTATGCTGCTGGCGGCGATTGCCTACATCGGCCGCTTTTACGGTCGGCTCGATTCCATGAGCCGAATCGTGTCGGTGACGCAGAAGTCGGCCTCGGCGGCCAAGCGCATCTTCGACATTCTGGACCATGTCTCCAGCGTGCCCGAGCCCGCCAACCCGGTGCATGTGGGCAAGATGGAAGGGCGCATAGCGGTGCGCGACGTGGGCTTCCGCTACGGCAACCGCGAGGTCAACAAGGGCATCACGCTCAACATCGCGCCGGGCGAGATGATCGGCCTGGTGGGCCACAGCGGCTCGGGCAAAAGCACGCTGGTGAATCTGATCTGCCGCTTCTACGACGTGTCCGAGGGCGCGATTTTGGTGGACGGCGTGGACATTCGGTCGTATGCGATTGCCGACTTCCGCCAGAACATCGGTCTGGTGCTGCAGGAACCCTTTTTGTTCTTCGGCACGATTGCCGAGAACATTGCCTATGGCAAGCCGGATGCCACGCGCGAGGAAATCATCGCCTCGGCCCGCGCCGCCCACGCCCATGAGTTCATCCTGCGTCTGCCCCAGGGCTACGACTCCATGGTCGGCGAGCGCGGCCAGGGCCTGTCGGGCGGCGAGCGCCAGCGCATCTCGATTGCGCGCGCACTGCTGATCGACCCGCGCATTCTGATCCTGGATGAAGCCACCTCGTCGGTGGACTCCGAGACCGAAAAAGAAATCCAGAAGGCGCTGGAGAACCTGGTAAAGGGCCGCACCACCATTGCCATCGCCCACCGCCTGTCCACCCTGCACCGGGCCGACCGTCTGGTGGTGCTGGATCGGGGGCGCGTCGTGGAGGAGGGCACGCACGATGTGCTGATGGCGCAGCAAGGTGCTTACTACAACCTCTACCAGGCGCAGGCGCGCAATGTGGATGTGGACATGGACGCCGCGCGCGGCTCCGATAACGCGGAGGGCGCATGATGAGCAGTCCCATGACCCCTGAGCACCAGCAGTTCATGCTGGAGCGCAATGCCTTTGGCAAGTTGATCCTGACCACCCCAAGCGGTGTGCGTTTTGAGGCCGTGGTGCCGGTGCGGGCCTTCCCGATCCAGTCGCCCGAGGTCGGAATTTCGATGGTGAATACCGACAGCGAAGAGGTGGGCTGGATCGACCGGCTGGCCGATTACCCCGAGCCCGCGCAAAGCCTGATTCGCCAGGAGCTGGAGGCGCGCGAGTTCATTCCGGTGATTGTGCAAATCGTGTCGGTCAGCAGCTTTTCCACGCCCTGCACCTGGACGGTGGACACCGACCGGGGTCGCACGGAATTTGTCTTGCGCGGCGACGAGGACATACGCCGCATCGGCAAGGACAACGCGCTCTTGATTGCCGACACCCATGGCATTCAGTACCTAGTGCGGGATCAGTTTGCTTTGAACACGGCCAGCAAGAAGATTCTGGACCGGTTCTTGTAAAGACCCTTCTCGTCTGCTTTTGTGGTGGGGCAGGCGAACCGGGTATCCCTTCTCCAGCCCTGCTCGCGGACGTCTGCCTTTGGTTCGCATACACCGTTTTGTCAACGCCATGGTTGGCGCGCTGGCTCTGTGGCAACCGCGAATGGGGGCCTGCGAAGGTACACCCGATCCGCCTGCCTGAAGTGGTAGATTTGTTTACCAACTTGGATGAAGGTGTCTATGTTCGCACTGAAGTATTACGGAATTGACTGGCTGGCCATGGTGCTGACGTTCTTTGCGCTCTGGCACATTGGCAACAAGAACAAGATTGGTTTTGTGATCATGATGGGCGGCAATCTTTGCTGGATCAGCATTGGCGTGTTGACACAGAGTCTGGCCATGGTCTTGGCAAATGCGGTTTTTTTCACCATGAATCTGCGTGCACTTTGGAAGTGGCAAAGGCCTGTAAAACCAACCTAAGGTGCGTTCGAGAGGCCTGCGTGCTAAATGGACTTCAAACTTCCAGGTTGTCAATCAGCCGCGTCGTCCCCAGCTTGGCTGCGGCCAGCACCACCAGCGCATCACCGGGCTGTGGCGCTTGCAGATCGACACGACGGCGCGCGACGACATAGTCGGGCTTCCAGCCGGCGGCGCTTAAAGACGACATGGCCTGGGCTTCCAGCGCGGCATAGTCACAGCGCCCGCCACGCATGGCATCGGCCAGGGCCTTGAGGGTTTGCGACAAGAGCACGGCTTCCTGGCGCTCTGTGGCGCTCAGGTAGCCGTTGCGCGAGGACATGGCCAGGCCGTCGTCGGCGCGCAAGGTGTCCACGCCGACGATGTCGATCGGCATATTGAACTGCTGCACCATGCGGCGCACCACCATCAGCTGCTGGTAGTCCTTCTTGCCAAACACCGCGCTGCGCGCCTGGGTGCAGCTCAATAGCTTCATCACGATGGTGGCCACGCCGGTGAAAAAGCCGGGGCGGAATTCACCTTCGAGAATGTTGGCCAAATCAGGTGGCGGCTGGATCAAAAAGCTTTGTGGCTCGGGGTACAGCTCGGCTTCTGACGGGGCGAAAACGATGTCACAACCGGCCGCTTCGAGCTGGGCACAGTCGGCCTCCAGCGTGCGCGGGTAGGTGGAGAAGTCTTCCTTGGGGCCGAACTGCAGGCGGTTCACAAAGATGGTGGCTACAGTCACATCGCCCAGCGGCTTGGCCGCCTTGATTAGCGCGATATGGCCGGCATGCAGATTGCCCATGGTGGGCACCACCGCAGGGTGGCGGTAGGCGCTTAAGGCGGAGCGCAGTTCAGCGAGCGTGTGGACGATTTTCATTACCAGGCATGCACCGTGTTGTCAGGAAAGTTGCCGTTTTTGACGGCTGCCACATAGGCCTCGATGGCGCCGCGCACCGAGCCCGCATCGGTCATGAAGTTGCGCACAAACTTGGGCATCTTGCCCAGGTTAAGCCCTAACATGTCGTGCAAGACCAGCACCTGACCGGCCGTGCCATTGCCCGCACCTATGCCGATGGTGGCGCAGTGCAGCAGTTCGTTGGTCAGCTCGGTGGCAATTTGCTGCGGCACCATTTCCAGCACCAGCATGCTGGCACCGGCGTCCTGCAGCTCGTGCGAATGGCGGCGCAACAGTTCGGCGCTGGCCTCGGTCTTGCCCTGCACCCGGTAGCCGCCTAGGGCGTGCACGGTTTGGGGGGTGAGGCCCAAATGGGCGCAGACCGGAATGCCGCGCTCCACCAGAAAGTGCACGGTCTCGGTGGTCCAGCCGCCGCCTTCGAGCTTGACCATGTGGGCGCCGGCCTGCATCAAGACGGACGCGCTGCGGATCGCCTGTTCCTTGGACTCGTGGTAGCTGCCAAAGGGCAGGTCGGCAATCACCCAGGCCGTGGCCTGGGATCGGTTGAGGCCACGCGTCACCGATTCGGTGTGGTAACGCATGGTTTCCAGGCTCACGCCCACGGTGCTGGACAAGCCCTGGCAGACCATGCCCAGCGAGTCGCCAATCAGAATACTTTCCACGCCGGCGGCATCGGCAACGGCGGCAAAGGTGGCGTCGTAGGCGGTGAGCATGGTGATTTTTTCACCGCGGGTTCGCATCTCTTGCAGGCGCGGCAGGCTCATGGGCCTGCGGCTGGGCATGGGAGAGGCCGGTGGCAGGGTGCCGTAGGGCGTGGCATGCAGGGCGGCTACTTGGTCTAGCGTGACTTCGGTCATGGCGTGGGCTGAATGTGGACTGAGCATGGGCTTCAGGATGCAATCGAATTGGGGCGAATACTAAACCTTAAAGCGGCTGCTTCAGGTGAGCGAGTAGGCCAGACGCACATAGATGGGCGCAAAGGCCTCGGCCTGGGTAATTTCGATCAGGGTTTCCTTGGCCAGCTCCAGCATGGCGATAAAGGTCACCACCAGCACCGGCGTTCCCAGTTCGGCATCAAACAGGTCTTCAAAACCAACAAAGCGCTTGCCCTGCAGCTTGCGCAAGACAATGCTCATGTGCTCGCGTACCGACAGCTCGGCGCGGCTAATCTTGTGGTGCTGCACCAACTTGGCGCGCTTCAAGATGTCGCGCCAGGCCTCTTGCAGGTCGACCAGCTGCACATCCGGAAAGCGCGGTACCAGGCTTTGCTCGATAAAGATGCTGGCCTTGAGATAGTCGCGCCCGTATTGCGGGATCGCATTCAAGCCGGCGGCGGCCAGCTTCATCTGCTCGTATTCCAGCAGGCGGCGCACCAGCTCTGCGCGCGGATCTTCGGCCTCTTCGCCTTCGGCCACCTTTTTGGGCGGCAGCAGCATGCGCGACTTGATCTCGATCAGCATGGCAGCCATCAACAGGTACTCGGCCGCCAGTTCCAGATTGCGCTTGCGGATCTGCTCCACGTAGACCAGGTATTGCTTGGTCACGCTCAGCATGGGGATGTCGAGGATGTTGAAGTTCTGCTTGCGAATCAGGTACAGCAGCAGATCCAGCGGCCCCTCAAAGGCCTCCAGAAAGACTTCCAGCGCATCGGGCGGTATGTAGAGGTCGGTTGGCAGCGCAAACAGCGGCTCACCATACAAGCGGGCCAGCGCTACCTGGTCCACCACCTCGGGCATGTCAGCCAACGCGGTTTATTCGTGCTGGGTCTGGTAGACGTAGGCCTGCTGCTTCACCTTCGCACTGCGAAAGCCCTTTAGGGCCAGGCGATCAATGACCTTGTCCCATAGCAGGGAGCGCCCCTTGAGTTGCTCGGCTTCGAGCATGGGCTTCTGCGTTTTGAGCTGATCCAGAAACTGGGTAGCTTCGGATGTGTAATCGGGGCGGCGGAATATGTTCATTGGAACCTCTTTGCTTTATTTTACGTCGGACATGGCCGCGCTAGTGAATGCGCATGCCGGGCGCAGCACCGGGCCAGGGGTTCAGGATGTAGATGCCGGGGTTGGCCTTCTCATCGCCATGGCTGGCGGCCATGACCATGCCTTCGCTGATGCCGAACTTCATCTTGCGCGGTGCCAGGTTTGCCACCAACACGGTGAGTTGGCCGGTGAGTTGTTCGGGCTGGTACATGCTGGCAATGCCGCTGAAGACATTGCGCAGGCGCGGTGCGCCGCTGGCGTCCTGCTCACCGGCGTCCAGCGTCAGGCGCAAGAGCTTGGTCGAGCCTTCGACAGCGGCGCAGGCGACGATTTTGGCGATGCGCAGGTCGATCTTGGCAAAGTCGTCGATGGTGATGGTGGGGGCGATGACCTCGCCGCCGGGCCGCCCCAAGGCGAGGTCGGCCCCCTTGGGGGGCAGCGAACCAGGCGCAGCCGGGAGCGTGGGGGCCACATCTGGCACTTCGAATAGGGCGTCGAGTTGCTTCACGTCCACGCGTTGCATCAAATGTTGGTAGGGCTGGATGGCCGCCACATTGGTGTCCACATTCCACTTCGTCATGTCCAGGCCGATAAAGCCCTGCACCGATTCGGCCAGCGACGGCAGGATCGGCGCCAGATAACGCGTCAGCACCGCAAAGCAGTTGATCAGCACCGAGCAGACCTGGTGCAGCGCCTCGTTGTTGGCCGGGTCTTTGGCCAGGTCCCAGGGCTTGTTCTGATCCACATAGGAATTGACGCGGTCGGCCAGCAGCATGATTTCGCGCGTGGCCTTAGCCATTTCACGTGTGTCGTAGAGCTTGGCAATCGCGTCCGACTCGGAGCGGATGTCGGCCAGCATGGCCGCGCCCAGGGCGCCAAACTCGGTGGTCAGTTGGCCGTCAAAGCGCTTGCTTAAAAAACCGGCGGCGCGGCTGGCGATGTTGACGAACTTGCCGATCAGGTCGCTGTTGACGCGGGCCATGAAGTCGTCGGCATTGAAGTCAATGTCCTCGTTCCTGCTTGAGAGCTTGGCCGCCAGGTAGTAGCGCAGCCACTCCGGGTTCATGCCCAGGTTCAGGTACTTGAGCGGGTCCAGGCCCGTGCCGCGGCTCTTGCTCATTTTCTCGCCGTTGTTCACGGTCAGGAAACCGTGCACAAACACGTTGTCCGGCGCCTTGCGGCCGCTGAAATGCAGGATGGCCGGCCAGAACAGGGTGTGGAAGGTGACGATGTCCTTGCCGATGAAGTGGTACTGCTCCAGCTTCGGGTTCGCCATATAGGCGGCGTAATCCTGGCCGCGCTTGTCCAGCAGGTTCTTCAAAGAGGCCAGGTAGCCGATGGGCGCGTCCAGCCAGACATAGAAGTACTTGCCCGGCGCGTCCGGAATCTCGATGCCGAAGTAGGGCGCGTCCCGGCTGATGTCCCAGTCGCCCAGGCCTTCGCTCTTGGAGCCATCCGGGTTGGTGCGCACCGAAAACCATTCCTTGATCTTGTTCGCCACCTCGGGTTGCAGCCGGCCGTCCTGCGTCCATTTTTCCAGGTAGGCGACACAGCGCGGATCCGACAGCTTGAAGAAGAAATGCTCGGAATGCTTGAGCTGGGGTCGGGCACCCGAGAGCACCGAGAACGGGTTGATCAGGTCGGTCGGCGCGTAGACGCTGCCGCAGACTTCGCAGTTGTCGCCGTACTGGTCTTTCGCGTGGCACTTGGGGCATTCGCCCTTGATGTAGCGGTCGGGCAGGAACATGTTCTTTTCGGGGTCGAAGAACTGCTCGATGGTCTTGCGCTCTATAAGCGTGCCGCCTGCTTCCTCCGGCAGGTCGCGCAGGTCGCGGTAGATCTGGCGCGCCAGCTCGTGGTTCTCCGGGGCGTCGGTGCTGTGCCAGTTGTCAAAGCCGATGTGGAAGCCGTCCAGGTACTGCTTGCGCCCGGCTGCAATGTCGGCCACAAACTGCTGCGGCGTCTTGCCGGCCTTCTCGGCGGCAATCATGATGGGCGCGCCATGGGTGTCGTCCGCGCCTACGAAGTTCACCGCATGGCCCTGCATGCGCTGGAAGCGCACCCAGATATCGGCCTGGATGTATTCCATGATGTGGCCGATGTGGAAGTTGCCGTTGGCGTAGGGCAGGGCGGTGGTGACGAAGAGCTGACGGTGTGCGGACATGAGGGGCTTTGGCTTTCGGAGACAGACGGCGATTTTAGTCTGGGGGTGGAGCTTGCGGATTCGCAAGCCGGGATAGGGCCACGCCTTGGATCATTTGCCCGTGCTGTGTGGGCGTACTGACTCCGCTACACAGTGCGCCCTTGGCTGAGCGTTCAGGCCCTGCGCCTGTGCCAGTCGTTAGCAATCTGTTGATGAAGGAGTACTGAATGGCCTTTGAAGATCCCACCAACCTGGCGTCCGACACCGCGATGGATGAGAGCCGTGATGAGTCCGTGTCGGGCATGCAGGAGGTGGCTGCATACCCGGTTGACACCGATCTGAGTCCCGCCGCCGAACCTACCAGCCTGCAAGGAGGCGCCACGACCGTGCCGCCCTTGCCCACGCCCATTCCGACCCCGGTGCTCTTGCGAACATTCAGTGGCAGCTACCGCAGCCCCAATACCCCCGGATTTCAGCTCGAACTACGGGTGGACGTGGACGGCGCGCACCCTTTGCGCAAGCTCAGTGCCGACTTCTTTTCCTTGTCGGGGGCGACCTTGAGTTACTTTGGCTCCTTTGTCGTGGATAGCCCGGTGATTACCACCACCAGCAGCGCCATTGTCATTCGGGGACCGGGGCGCTTTACCTGGAGCGCCGGTGCCTCCGTGGTGCAGGTGACCATCCCCAAGCGCACCATTTTCCAACCGGCGGCTGCGGCCACGGTGAGCTTCTTCAGCACCGGTGGCGCGCCCGGCGCCAGCTATGTCTGTCCGTTTGGTTCGCGCTATTTGCGTACCGTCCAGATCGAGACCGACCGTGTGTCGGATGTGACCACGCCGGTTTTTACTAGCTACAACACCGGCACTCTGCCATCGGGCGGCGCGGCACGCACCCTGTCGGTGGTAGCGGCCTATGCGGAAGCCAGCATCCAGATGCTGGTCACCTCTGGGTCGGACGTGATCAATATCAGCGAGGCGGGAAGCAACGCCAAATGGTCAGATGCAGAGCTGCACGCCTCCATGGTGCACCACTTCAGTGTCTGGCATGAGGCTCCGCAATGGGCGGTCTGGCAGGTGGTCTGCCAACACCACGAGCTGGGCGATGGCCTGCTGGGCATCATGTTTGATCAGCAGGGCCTGCAGCGCCAAGGCTGTGCCGTGTTCCATGCGGGCATGGGCGGCACGGGCCCCACGCAGCTGCGCGAACAACTGTATTGCTATGTTCACGAGTTGGGCCATTGCTTCAATCTCTTGCACTCCTGGCAAAAGTCCCTGGGCAACCCGCCGGGTGTGGACCGGCCATCGGCCAGGTCCTATATGAACTACCCCTGGCGCTATCCGGGCGGCGAAGCGGCGTTCTGGGCCGCCTTTGGCTTTGTCTTTGATGATCCGGAGTTGATCCACCTGCGCCATGCCTTTCGCAACAACATCATCATGGGCGGCAGCCCGTTTGCGACAGGCTCATCGATGAGCAACCCGGAAATCATGGCCGACCCTGTCAGCGACCGGTCGGGCCTGCAATTCCGGATTGCAGGAGCGCATGACAATTTTGCACTGGGCGAACCGGTGTCCATCCATCTCTCGCTCTCGCCCAGCGATCTGCGTGGCAAGACGGTGTACCCGCATGTACATCCCAGCCAGGCCATGGTGAGCGTGGTGATTGCCAAACCCAATGGGCAGGTGGTGGTCTATGAACCCTATATCGATCATCTGATGTCGGGCAAGACCGAGTTCCTGGCTGCGGGGCAATCGATCGAGGACGTCGCCTATATCGGCTTTGGTAAGGGGGGCTTGTACTTCGAGCAGCCCGGCAGCTACACCCTGCGTGCGGTGTACCACGCGCTGGATGGCTCACGGGTCTTGTCCAACGTGCTCAAGCTGCGCGTGCGCAATCCGGCGACGGCCGAGAACGACGAGCTGGCGCATTTGTTGTTGGGCGAAGAGCAAGGCGCCCTGTTTTACCTGCAGGGCTCGGACTCGGAGGCCCTGCGCGCGGGCAATGACGCCTTTGACACCCTGCTCGAAAAGCACGGCAGCCACCGCCTGGCCGACTACGTGCGGTTTGCCAAGGGCGTGAATGCGGCGCGCAGCTTCAAGACCATCCACAAAGAGCAGCCCGGCGGCATGCGGGTGCGAGCCGCCAATTTGAGCGAGGCCCACAGCCTGATGATGGCAGCGGCCACGGGCAAGGGCACCATTGACGACCTGACCCGAATGCGGGGCCTGAACAAGTTGGCAGCGCTGCACCATGAAAAAGGCGACGAGAAGTCCGCCAAGTCCAGCCTGAAACTGGCACAGGACATCGCTGCCCTGCGGGCTGCCAAGTAAGTGAAAGAGCGTCGAACCCCGATCGCAACATGCCCACTTACTTTGCTACGGCGGTGCCATCGGGGTTCTTCCCTTAAGCTATGCCCGGAGGCTACGTGACCACATTGCACATCACCTTGGAAGAAGGTTTCCACGGTCAGACCGTCAGCATTGCCGTTGGCGCGCTGACGGTCTACCAGCAGTCCAGTCTGCGCACCGATCTGCGGATTTCGCGTGCTGCCGCCTTTGACACCGAGGTGGCGCCCGGGCTTGCGCAAGTAAAGGTATGGGTTGAGCCGGGTGGGCTGCCGGCCAGCGTGGATGTAGATGCTGTGATCACACCCTACCTTGGCATAGCAGTAGACCCTGCGGGCGCCATCGTATTTAGGCCATCCGTCTCCATGCCACGCTATCTGTGAGCCTGCGGTCCCGCTTGACCTAGGCCCTGCTGCGCACCCGCAAGGGGTCGGAGCGACGCTCCACAAAGGGTTTGACTGGCGCGGCGGCTTGCGGATCGGTCCAGCCGAAAAAGGTGCAGACCTCAGTGCGCTGCTTTTGCGCGTCGGCATAACCTAGGCTCATCAGCTCCTGCGTGTAATTGGCTTCGAACAGCAGGTAGCTGGCCAAGGCCGAACCCTTGACGTCGGCCTTGGCAGAAGAGATGCCCACGCCGCCCAGCATGACGCGCACGGCGTGCGGCAGGTCGCCGATATGGCGAGACGCAATCACATCCAGGCGCTGGCTGGGCGCAATGACCAGCAGGTCTATGGGGCGCAGCGCGCTTTGCTGGCGCAGCTCAGGTGGCACCAACTGCAGCGTGTGGTTGATGCGGCGCACCCGCTCCACATCCACCGCCAAGGCGTCCAAAAAAATATTGGACAGGGCGTGACCTGCTATCTGCGCAATGCTGGGGTAGCTATTGCCATTGGTCCAGGGCGCGGCGCCCTTGGGCTCGCTCATGCGCCCGGCCCCCACCACCAGCAGACGCTCGGCACCCAGGTGGATGGCGGGCGCCACCGGCGCGCTCTGGCGCATGGAGCCATCGCCAAAGTATTCGGTGTGGCCGTTGATGTGCAGCTCGGTGGCCGGAAACACAAACGGGATGGCGCTGGACGCCAGCAGATGTGCATGGGTGATGCGGTCACGCACCGACAGGCGCTGGGAGCGCACCCAGGGCATGAGGCGCTTATCGCCCTCAAAAAAGGTGACGTGTTCGCCAGAACCGTAGCTGGACGCGGTGACGGCCAGCGCCTGGATATGGCCCAGGCGTATCAGCTCGGGCAGGCGTTCCAGCGGCACCAGCCGCTCCAGCAAGCCGCTCAGGGGCGCGTTGTCCAGCAGGGAGCGCGGTTTGATGCGTCGCCACTTGGCCAGCAACCAGCCGGCCGACAGCAGGGTCATCCATTTGGCGCCTGAGCGCAGCATGCTGAGGTGGTCGGCCAGGTACACATCGTTGGCGTGGAGGTGACGCCAAGTGCTGGCAATCAGGCGCACCACGGCGTCAAAATCGTCGCTGCCGCAGGCCAGGGCCGCGGCATTGATGGCGCCGGCCGAGGTGCCGGTGATGATGGCAAAGGGATTGGGCTGGTCGCCAGCGCCACAGGCCAGGCGAATATCGGCAATGGCCTCGAGCACGCCCACCTGGTAGGCGGCGCGGGCACCGCCGCCGGACAGCATCAGCCCGGCGGGGCCGCGCGCAGCGGACATAGTTGCGGTGAATGTGTCTGGTGGACTTCCCATGGATCACATTATGAAACGCCGCCTTGTGCTCCACGGCATGAATGAGGCCGGGTAAACCCGCAGGCCCATGGCCGAACAGCGGCAAGATGCACCCTTGCCGCCAAGGGGATGGCGCGCTTCGCTAGACTACGCACAATTCAGGAGTTAGCAATGGCAGTGACCGAACAAGCAATCATGGGCGCTTTGCAAAGCGTCATCGACCCCAACACCGGACGCGATTTCGTTTCCAGCAAGTGCATCAAGGGCCTCACAGTGGAGGGCGGACGGGTCGTCTTCACTCTCGAATTGGGCTATCCGGCTAAAAGCCAGCACCAGGCCTTTGCCGATGCTCTGGCCGCCGCCGCCAAGACGCTAGACGGCGTGCAGGACGTGCAAGTCACGCCCAGCCTCAACATCACAGCGCACGCCGTGCAGCGCGGCGTGCAACTGCTGCCGGGCGTGAAGAATATCGTGGCCGTGGCCTCTGGTAAGGGCGGCGTCGGCAAAAGCACCACCGCCGCCAATCTGGCACTGGCCCTGGCTGCCGAAGGCGCCCGCGTGGGCCTGTTGGACGCCGATATCTACGGTCCCAGCCAACCCATGATGATGGGTATCGAAGGTCGCCCCGATTCCGCGGACGGCAAGACCATGGAGCCGATGGAGAACTACGGCATCCAGGTGATGTCGATCGGCTTTTTGGTAGCGCAGGACGAAGCCATGATCTGGCGCGGCCCCATGGCCACCCAGGCGCTGGAGCAACTGTTGCGCCAGACCGCCTGGAAGGACCTGGACTATCTGATTGTGGACATGCCCCCCGGCACCGGCGACATCCAGCTCACCTTAAGCCAGCGCGTGCCCCTGACTGGCGCCGTGGTGGTGACCACGCCGCAGGACATCGCCCTGCTGGATGCCAAAAAGGGTATCAAGATGTTCGAGAAGGTCGGAGTGCCGATTTTGGGCATTGTGGAAAACATGGCGGTGCACGTGTGCAGCAACTGCGGCCACGTCGAACACATTTTTGGTGTGGATGGCGGCAAGAACATGGCCGCGCAATATGGCATGGACTACCTGGGCGCCTTGCCCCTGGCGATGCAGATTCGCGTGCAGGCCGATGGCGGTAAACCCACCGTGGTGGCCGAGCCCGAGGGCGAACTGGCCGGCCTCTACAAGGCCGTGGCGCGCAAGGTGGCGCTGGCGATTGCCGCCAAGAACAAGGACTTTTCCAGCAAGTTCCCCAGCATCACCATCAGCAAGAACACCTGAGGCTGTTGTTTTGAAAGTCCTGGTCGCGCCATGAACCTCTTGCCATCATTGCGCTACCTGGTGGCGCTGCAGGAGCACAAGCACTTTGGGCGCGCGGCCCAGGCCTGTCACATCACACAACCTGCGCTTTCCAACGCCATTCGCGCGCTGGAGCGCGAGTTTGACGTGGTGATTGTCAAGCGCGACCGCAACTTTGCCGGTCTCACACCCCAGGGCGAGCGGGTGCTGGCCTCGGCCAAACTGATGCTGCATGAACACGCCAATTTGCAGCAGGAACTGCAGAGCGAGACGCTGGCTCCGCGCGGCCCCATCCGCATTGGCGCCGTGCCGACGGCGGTGCCGATTGCAGCGCGCTTTGCCGCCATGCTGCAGGCACGCAACAGCGGTATACAGCCGGTGGTGTTGTCGCTCAGTTCATCCGAACTGGAGCGCGGACTGGAAGAACTGACGTTGGATCTGGCGCTGGGTTACAGCGACCGCATGCGGGTGCAGGAGCGCCGCCTAAGGGTCTGGCCGCAATACACCGAACACTATTTTTTGCTGCGCCGTTCTGCCGAGCCAAACGACAAGGGATTGCAAATTGCCAAGTCTATGTCTTGGAAAGAAGCGGCCGGGCTGCCGCTGTGCCTGCTGACCCCCGAGATGCACAACCGCACGATTGTGGATGCGGCCTTTACCACTGCCGGTGTGCGGGTGACGCCGTCCATAGAAACCAATTCCATCATGACCGTGATGCTCAGCGTGGTCGATGGTAATGTCTGCAGCGTGCTGCCCGGCGCACTGCTGGGCACACTGCGCGGTTACCGGGAACTGGAGGCCTCGCCCCTGACCGGCCCGGAGGTAAAGACGCGCATCGGTTTTATCTCCCACGCCCAGGCCAGGCCGTCGCGCGCGCTCGAGGCCGGCCTGGCCCTTGCGCAGGATGGTGCCTGGCTGCGCCACGCGGCGGCGCACAGCGGCTTGCTATTGGCCTGATTCAAGCGATTCGGCAAGAGAGCCGGATCACTGGCCCTGCCTGGCCATGAACACCTGGTGCAGCGTGATCTTGCGGACCTCGGCCTGGCTGGTCGCTATATGGGCGCGCAGCAGCAGGATGGCCTGGTCGGCGCGCTTTTTCTGGATGGCCTTGAGAATCTTGGCGTGCTCGTCGTAGGTGGCGTCTATGCGTGCCTGCTTGGTGAAGTCCAGCCGGCGGATGATGCGGATGCGGTCGGTCACCTCCTTGTGCACGCGGGCGATTTCCATGTTGCCGCAGGCCTGGACCAGCGCGCAGTGAAACTGCTCGTCCCACTGGCTGACCTGCGCGGTGTCGGCACTGCGCTGGTCCGGCGCCACCAGCCAGATCGCGGCCAGTGCGTCGACCAGCGCCTGCCCTTGGGGCGTGCGCACCACGGTGGCGTCGCAGAGCTTGGCAACCGCCGCCGATTCCAGCAGGATGCGCAGGTCGTACAGCTGCTCGAACTTTTCAAAGTCAAAGGGCAGTACGCGCCAGCCGCTGCGAAACAGCACCTCCACATAGCCTTCCTGTTGCAACCTGTAGAGCGATTGGCGCACCGGCGTGCGCGACACGTGCAGGCGCAGGCTCAGCTCATTTTCGGTAAAGCGGTCGCCCGGAATCAGGCGGAATTCGGCAATGTCCTGTTTGACTTTTTCATACACCTCGTCCGCCACGGATACCCTTGTCCCGCGCGTTTTTTTTGGCGAGGTCTTGCTTTTTTCTGTAGTCATTGCCACAAACTCTAACACTCCGGCAGCGTCCAAAAATCAGGCCAGCGCAGCTAGCAATTGCGCGCCGTGCGGTGGGGCCAGCTGGGGAATGAGCTCCCAGCCCGGCTCGCCGCGCACCAGAATGCGCCCGCAGGGGCCGACCTCGCCAATGCCCACGCCGTCGGTGCTAGTCTGGCGTGAGCGCCAGCGCTTGTTGGCCGGCAGGTCCGGCAGGTCCGGCAGATCTGGCCGGTGGCCTTCGCGCGTGTGAGGCTGATGCCGTAGTCCATTTTGTCGACATAGCTGCCCGCGCCGCAGAAGTCGGTATGCATGTCGATCACGATCAGCGCCGTGTTGTCGGACCGCAGGTCTGCGTTCCAGGGCCAGGCTGCTCCAGGAGGCCAGCGTGCTGGCAGCGCCCAGCGCGGCAATGGTCTTAAGCTGGCAGTTCCAGCAGGCTGACATGGGCGCTCACCACCTTCCAGCCCTCAGTCGTGCGCAGCCAGGTCTGGCTCTGGCGGCCACTGCGGCTGGCACCGGTGCGCTGAAACAAAATGTTGACGGTAGCGAAGTCGTGCCCGTATGTGGTGATGTCGGTGCGCAAAACAGTGCGTGCCAGGCCCGTGGCGGGGCGCGCTGCGCGAAAGGCCTGGATGGCGGCATAGCCGTGCAGGTTTTCCCCCACGCCGTAGCGCAGGGTGTGCGGGCTGTTCCAGAACAGTTCGTCCAGCACGGCCACATGGTTGCCGACCAGAGCCTGCTCGTAAAGGTCGCTCACGGCCTGCACCTGCCGCAGCACCTCGGGAATATTGATGTCCATGTCAAAGCCTCACGGGTTTCAGATGGGCCGCGCCGGATTGCTGCAGCACCAGGGCGGCGCGCAGCGCCAGGTCTTCGCGCCAGGGCGCGGCAATCAGCTGCACGCCTATGGGCATGGCGCCGGTGCCACTGGGCCACAGCGGTGCGCTCACTACTGGGCAACCCGAGAAGGAAATCGGCTGCGTGAGCAGGCCGATCGACGCGCTGCAGGGCAGCCTCTGGCCGTTGATGTCCAGCCACTCCGCACCCAGCAGGGGAGCACTTAAGGGGGTGGCCGGTGCAATCAGAACGTCCCAATCCTGAAACAGGGCGTTGACCCGCGCACGATAAGCGCGGCGGAACTGCTGGGCGCGCAAATACCAGGAGGCTGGCTGCAGCGCACCGGCAATAAAGCGGTCCACCGAGAGCGGTTCGAAGTCGTCCATCTGCGTTTTTAGATCGGCCAGGTGCAGGCGCCCGCCCTCGCTGGCGGTGGTGATAAAGGCCGCAGCGCGGGCCAGGGCAGCGTCGGGCCACAGGGCCATGCCGGTGGCACCTAGTACGCGCGCTGCGGTCTCTGCGGCCTCGTTGGCGGACGGTGTAGCGAATTCCTCAAAATAGCCGCCCAGTCGCCCTATGCGCAGGCCATTTGTGCCTAGCCCACAGGCGCTGCCAATGGCTTGCACGCGCAGGGCGTGGCAGGCAGGGTCTTGTGAGTCGGGGCTCTGCAGGGCGTCGTATGCCAGTGCCAGCGCCTCGACCGAATCGGCCAGCGGGCCCAGGTGGTCAATGCTGTGCACAAAGGGGTAGCTGCCGCGGCGCGAGAGCCGCCCGAAAGTGGGCTTGAGGCCCCACACGCCGCAAAACGAGGCGGGCACGCGGATGGAGCCGTTGGTGTCCGAAGCCAGTGCAATGGGCACCTGCGCGGCTGCCACGGCAGCGCCCGAGCCACCGGAGGAGCCGCCTGCGCTGCGGCTCAGCTCGTGCGGATTGTGCGTGGGGCCGTAGTGGGTGTTTTCGGTGGTGAAGCCGTAGGCGTATTCGTCCATGTTCAAGGTGCCCACCAGCACGGCACCGGCACGCTGCATCTGCGTGACCAGAAAGGCGTCGGCCTGCGCGGGTGCGTTCCTTTGGTTGACCTTGGAGCCGGCCAATGTGACCTCGCCCTGCACGTCAAACAGGCTTTTTACGGCATAGGGCACACCGGCCAGCGGCGGCAGCGGCGCGCCGCTGCTTCGCAATGCGTCCACGGCATCGGCCTCTTGGCGCGCTCTTGCAAAAGTGCGGCCGATAAAGGCGTTGATTTTTGCGTCACTGCTCTCTATGCGCTGCAGGCAGGCATCCAGTGCCTCGCCGGCGCTGATCTCTCCGCTGGCAATGGCGCGGGCCAGTTGCGCGGCGCCGGGCAGGGCGCTCATGCTGCGCCCTGTGTTTCTGCGGGGAAGGGCGCCGGGCAGTAGATGGCGCAGGGTTGCTCCTCCAGCGCCATCGGGAAGGCTTCCAGTTGCCTTGCCAGCAGCAGGGTGCGCCCTAACTGCAGGGCTACCGCGTGGGCGCGGCGGTCGTCCAGCTTCAGCTCGATAAAGCGGGATGCAGCCTGTACATAGGCCAATACGTCTGCATCGTTCATGCGTTTTGCTCCTTTAGGCTGGCAGTGACGCCAGGTACTTGCGCCAGCCGCCCAAGGCCGAAATATCCGTGGCCTCTTGCAGCGCCACAAAGGAGCCAAAGTTTGCCTGCGGCATGCCCGACAAGTGGGCGCCCACCAGGCCGGCAATGCGCACCGGCTCGGGCAGCGGCGTTTGCAGCGCGCCCTGCAGCAGGCCGTCGGCGCGTATCTCGCTGGGCACCGACAGCGCCGCGTAGTCCAGCAAATTGACGAAGTTGGTATAGGCCCCGCAGATTGCGGTTCAGCGCCACCGGGTCGGCCTGCATGGCGGCTTCGAGCACGCGCACGGCCATGCCCACGCTGCGGGCAAAAGTCGACACGTAATCCACGCTTTGCGCCGCCGGCAGCACGCCATGGGAACTGATCAGCCCCTTGCTGGGTTTGAGGCCGACGATGTTGTTCAGCCCCGCCGGCACCCGCCCCGAGCCGGCACTCGACCCGCCCGAAACATAGGCCGCGTTGAAGGAATTGGGTACCGCGCCATAGGGCGAGCGCGTGCCGTTCAGGCCGCAGGCGAACCGGTCAAGGTTGGGTTTTCCGAACAGCGATGCACCAGCATTGAGCAGCCGGTTGACCACCGTGGTCGGCCAGCCCAGCACGTCGATGTTGTCCTTGATGGCAAAGCGCAGGCCGTTCAACGGACCCTTACCTGTAAGGGAAAGCTCGGACGCGAAGCGGCTGATCCAGGCCTGGTCTGCCGCGTCGGAATCTGCCGGCAAGCCGTTTTGAAGATGTTGCACCATTTTGAGTAATCCAATCTTGTGTCCAAGATGGGGCTGCAAAAGACGTGCCACATGCGGGGCCGGACGGGAGTGGGCAGCGTTTTATGCGGGCGTAAAAAAGCCCCTGGAACGGGGCTGGTGGCGGAAGCTTAGGGATTCGAATCTTTATCTGAACCGAAATGACCAAACAGGCACGATGTGACTGAGTCAGCCACAGGGCAAACCTTGCTACCATTTGGTTGCACATGTGTGCGTCCAAATCCGTGAGCAGGCTGCACCCCAGCAAATTGTCAAACCTTCATCCATATGGAGTCGAAGGATCCAATCGGTGGCACTTGGTACAATAGCTTCCAATGGAGACCTGGCAGAGTGGTCGATTGCAACGGTCTTGAAAACCGTCAGGGGTGTGAGCCCCTCCAGGGTTCGAATCCCTGGGTCTCCGCCAATCTTGGTGACAAGATTTTTGCTGCCGTTGCAGAGCTCGAAAGGGCAGTGGACTGAGCGATCACGCATAACGATTCAAAGCAAACTGGTTGAAATGCTTTGGAGCATCTAGATTTTTCGGTGAATCCAAGATTTGATCAGTTAGATGATGTTCGATCA